>JARLHX010000372.1 GCA_031292035.1 Negativicutes bacterium
CGCTGTCAGGCAGAAATTCCACTTATCGTCCTGTTCAAATTTGCGGAGCTAGCTCAAACTGTCACCCGGACGGAGTAGAAAAATTACGAATTAGAAACACCCCACCAAAACACGCACCAAACAACAGCGCAAAAAGAAACACCCTTACGCGAGCCCTGTTCCCCTCTTCATCCCACAATTGCGGGATGAAGAACATAGCAGGCCCCAAGAAGGGCAGATACCGCTTTCTCTCAGGCCTGACGCAGCCCAACATGGAGAAAAAATAGTACAACATCATTGCCGTGGACACGAAGCCACCGACCAAACATAGAATTCCAAGACTTCCAAGAACCAGCCCTAGCATTTCGTTCACCAAGCGAAGAGGCTACGACTAATGCCCATAGCCAATTATGTCACGTGCTGTGACGGCTCCGGTGATCGACGCATTAGCGGAAACACCCAATCCTTCCCCGCTTCTTACTGCTACACCACTAAGAGTAAGGTTTCCGTTCGGACCTTGCACGTACGTAGCCGTCCCTCCAACTGATCCGACCATCACATTGTAGTTATACGATAGTCCATCGAAAGTACCATGAATAGTTCCAGTCCCCACACCTAGCTCTCCGGATGCGGAAAGATTTAGGCTGGGAATTTCAGCACCTCCCGCCGGAGCTGAGACCTGCGCGTAAAGGCCGGCATCATAAGGAACGGTTTGGCCTGCAGCCTTATCTGCTGCACCAGTATATTGAACCACGGCTCCCACGGATATGCCATTCCCCATTACAAAGCTGCCATCACCGGTCAGCCACTGATAGGCGGACGTGATCGCGTTCGCTGCAAAGCCGGGAATCTCGACCGAGCCTCCAACATGCAGGGTCGCATTAAATAGATAACCGAATGCCCCTGTGACCGCGCCGTTGGCAAATTTGCCACCTCCGGCGACGGAAGCAAGACCTCCAGCCGTGGCCTCGATGATCGTGCCGCCGATGCGCTGACCAAAATCAGTCCGTGCGTTCGGGAACATGCTTTGAGTGATCGGAGAAAGCGCGGCGCCAACCCCACCCGATAGTGCTCCGGACCCGCATGAACCGCCCGATGCGACCGACGAGCCACAACCAACCAACGCGTGACCG
>JARLHX010000373.1 GCA_031292035.1 Negativicutes bacterium
GCGCTTGAGTATGCAGTCCCCGACCTCGGTAGCGCGAACCTCGTCGCCCGCCTTTCACCCGAACAGGGGATAAAAATAGGCGATACCCATATTACCTATAGCGACCGAATGACGCCGGTTAATAAGCTGAATACGATTATTTACTCCCTGCAGGCTCAACAGTACCTCAAACCTTTAGTGGGGGGTGTTTATCGTGTTATTTAACGCCGGCCTTGCAAAGCGCGTCAAGGCTGTCCTGGCGCAAACCTATGATAGCCTCGTCACTATTTCCCGCCTCGTCGATCAGGACGATGGCAATGGAACCATCCAGACGCGCCCGGTCCTCGCGAAGAATGTACCCTGCCGACGCTCAAAACATGGCATGTCGGCGCTACATCCAACAACCGGGGAAGCCACAATAACATTCAGCGAAATGCTTTTCTGTGGTCCGGCTGTCGATATTCTGGAAGGCGACGAGTTGCTTGTCACCGGCCCGCTCGGTGCCGTGAACCCTGGCCCTGACCGCTATTTTGCCGGCAAGATTGCCCGATATACCACGCACCAGGAAGTAAGACTCGAATTTGTGGGGCGGGCATAATGGCTTTCGGGGATGGCTTGCGGGATATGGTGACGCGGTATAAGGGATATCAAAAGGAGCTTACCGCAGCGGTACCGCAGCAACTTCGCCTGACGACGTTTTTCATCATCGCCCGGGCAAAAGCTCTGACCCCGCCAACCGATGCGGAAGGATACAACGCGAACGCTGTCGGCGATTTGAAAGCGCACTGGGATTCTGACAGCATCGCGACTGTGGTTTCAACCGGTGATGCGCACACGACTGTCGTTGCCAATAATCTGCAGTATGCCTCTTACGTTGAAAACGGCCACCGGATGGATCAGCATTTTGTCCCGGGACTTTTCATTGTCGACGGGCAGCTGGTCTATGATGCCTCAATGGCGAGCGTGGGCGGTATAACAGTCGGGACGAAGACAAAGTATGTCAGAGGGATTTACATGCTTGAGCAGGCCATGAGGGAAGGCGAAAGCCACCTGCAACAGGGAATGCGGCGGGTGCTTCTGGCGGCAATGAAGGGAGGCGGCTAATATGGTAAACGTCGATCTGGCGACAATCGTCACCGGGCTGGTCAATACCCTGGCCGGGCTGTTCCCGGGTATCAGGATATACCCAAACCCGACGCAGCAGATGATGAATAGCGCCCTTTCAGGTACCGACAAAAGCCGGCTGCCCTGCATTTTTATTCTGGACCGACCTGGCGCAAAAATCGAATGTGGAATCCAGCGTTTTAAATGGCAGCCATTTTTTGAGATCCTTTACCTGGGCGAACAGTACAGCACGACCCAATCGACCGATTACCGGGCTGCAGCGCAAATCTTGGACGAAAATCTCGAAACATTCTCAGCCGGCGAAGGTGCTGGCGCTTTTGTCGTCCGGACCTATAATCGGAAATGGACCATCGAACTTCAGGCCCTTCACTATCTCATCGACCTAAAGCAATTCGTCCGGCTGCCACGGCCTGCCGGGACTCCTATGGAGACTTTGACCATCAACCAGAAAGTAAAGGGGGATGACGTGGACACTTTCACCGGCGGTATTCAATAATTAGGCCAAGGAGGTACAACCATGTGAAAACTGATAAAAATACGGATCCGGACAAAATCCCTACGGCCCGGCTCAAAGCGTCAAAACGTTTCGGCAAATACCACCGCGACCTGGTGACGGCCCTGCTGACCGAGCCAGCCTACACTGTCGATGAAGCCGAACAAATCCTCGACGCCTTTATGGCTCGACCGAAAGAACCGGAGAGCGATCCGGAGGCGCCGGCCGATCCGGCCCCGGTACCCGATCAGGAATAAAACAAAATTTTGGGGGTGAATTCTTTGACAGGAGGAACCTGGCTTACTCAAAATAAAGTCCGTCCGGGCGTGTATATCAACTTCAAGAGCCTTCCTAAACCCCTCGGACAACTCGGCGCCCGCGGTATCGGCACCTTCCCAATTTTCCTTTCCTGGGGCGCTGAAGAAACCATCATTACCCTGGCGAATGGCGAAGACACCTTCGCAAAGCTCGGATACAGCATCACTGACTCAAAAATGATCCCGATCCGTGAATTTTTCCGAGGATCAGGCAACACGCAGGCGCCGGTCACCTTGCTTTTGTGGCGTCTTAAAGCCAATGGCGGCACCAAGGCCACGGCGACGACCAACGGATTGACGGCCAGCGCAGCCTATAAAGGGGTCAGAGGGAATGACATTTCTGTTGTTATATCCGCAAACGTCGACGACAATACGAAATTTGACGTTGCAACCATCGTTGACAATAATGTCCAGGACCTGCAGCAGGCTCTTTCGACCATCGGCGACCTAACTGCGAATGCCTGGGTATCATGGTCAGGGGCCGCAGCGACAGCCCTTGTCGCTGAAGTTGGCGTGTCTCTTGCCGGCGGCACCGATGGCACCAGCCAGGCAGCTGACTACCTTACCTATCTTACGGCAGCCGAGCAGCTTTATTACAATTCCATGGGTTGCATGGCCACCGACGCTCCGACCAAAGCGGTGTTCGCCTCCTACACTGAAAGGCTGGTAAACGAGGAAGGCCGATATGCTCAGCTGTGCGTTGCCAACTACCCCGCGGCAAACAATGAGTGCATTACGTCGGTCATGAATGGCGTCATCCTGGACACTGGCGACGTCATCCCGAATAATATCGCTGTCGCCTGGCTGACCGGAGCGAGCGCGGGTGCCCAGGTAAACCAGGGGCTCACCTACGCGACGTATCCCGATGCCGTCAGCACCGACGGGACTGTCGCGACCGATAATACAACCATTTCGAACGCGATCCTGGCCGGCCAATTCGTTTTTACGCCGGTCCAAGATGGCACTGTCCATGTCGAATATGACATCAACACTTTCACCAACTTCAGCCCGACCAAAGGGAAGTCTTTCCGGAAGAATCGGGTTATTCGCGTCCTTCAGACTTTCGGCAATGACTGTCAGACCATCTTCAGCAAATATTACATCGGCAAGGTCGACAACGATCCGAACGGCCGCAGCCTGTACAAGGGCGAACTGGTAAACTATATCAAGATTCTCGGCGGGATCCACGCCGTCGACCTGTCGGTATTTGATCCGAAGACCGACCTGGACGTCGAAGAAGGCGACGACTCCGACGCCGTGGTCATCAATGCTGGCATCAAACCGGTGGATAGCACCGACAAAATCTATATGACTGTAACGGTCAACTAAAAAGGAGGTGCCAAAATGTTCCTACTTGGACAAGATGCCATTTCCGGCAAAGAAGGTACGGCGTTCGCCAACATCAACGGGCAAATCAAGGAAATGTTTTATTTGAAAAAGCTGAAAGCCACCGCCGACAAGAAAAAAGCGGAAATGAAGGTTGTTGGCACCCGCGTCGTGCAGCACAAGGCAAAAGAGCTTGTGTATACCGGCAACATGACGATTTACGACGTGAGTCCGGACTACATCGACATGATAAGCCAGTACGAAAAAACTGGCGTCGATACCTACTTCACGATTCAAATCGTCAACGATGATCCGACCTCGACCGTCGGCGTCAAAAGGACCGTGCTTTATAACTGCAACGTCGACAAATTGCCGATTGCCCAGCTGGACGCCGACGCCGACTTTTTGGAGCAGGAAGTCGATTTCACTTTCACCAGCTTCGAGCCGCTTGATGAACAGGTCGCCCCGGCCGTTTTGGGAGGGAATTAATCTATGTCCGATCTGAAAGCCTTCCTCAAGCCGTCGGTTTCGGTCATCACGCATAAAATCGTCGTGTCGACGCGGTTTACCGATGACCACGGCAAGCCGGTACCTTTCGAAATCCACTCAATCTCTCAGGCCGAGAATGACGCCCTACGAAAAGCGTCGACAAAGACAAAGACGGATAAGGGGCAGCGGGTGGAAATCTTCGATGCAGGGCAATACCAGGCCCGGCTTGTTGTCGCCTGCACCGCCGCGCCGGACTTTCGCAGTCCAGAAATGCTGAAAGCCTACGGCGCCGCCGATCCGCTGGACGTTCCGGGGAAGATGCTGCTGGCCGGCGAATTCGTGAACCTCGGCGCGGCTATTCTGGAAATATGCGGCTTCAATGAAGAGACCCCGGAGGCACTTAAAGAAGAAGCAAAAAACTGATAATGCAGGGCGGGGAGGCGTCAATCAGTCACTTTGCCCTGCAAAAACTTCACATCCTGCCGGGACAATTCGCCCGGCTTTCTTTGCGGGAACGCATGTTTATAGCAGCCTCAATCGAAATTCGAATAGAGGCAGAGAAAAAAAAGTAGGAGGTTTTGACGGTGGCAGGAATACGCGAAGAGTTAACCGTCGTTGACCGTTTCACGAATGTAATGGAGCGGTTTATTAACATGGGGAGCAAAGCGGCAAACCAGGCTGCCGCCGTCGAAGCCTCAACAAAGCGCATGGCCCAGGCGGGCGAGCTCTGGAC
>JARLHX010000374.1 GCA_031292035.1 Negativicutes bacterium
GGTAGGCGGCGGTTCGATTGGTGTAGAGTATGCATTATGTCCCCGGAATTCTCCCAGCAGCCGGTTCCCCGGACTATGCCTCGGGGGCTTCGGCGACCGATACAAGCACGTTGCCGCCGACCTGAGCAGCCTCAAGCGCAGCAACGAGATGGAAGTTGCCCCCGACGCGGCTGATGATGTGGAAGCTGAGCAGATTGAGGATCTTCTGTCCCCAGCGCTGAATATCCTGGAAATCAGCCGGGGGCTGGCTTTTCCGGTTGAGCAGGTTCCGAAGGCTGCCCCTGTGCAGCGCATCCCCACAACCGCGCGATATTCACCGCCGCGGCGCGGGCGTCGGAAGCGGCGCGGTCATTACGGCATGGCTAGGTATGAAACCCCATTAATGGCAATAGTTCCCGCAGCTTCGCTTGTTTGAACCCACCAAGCCGCGCGGGGATCGTCTCTCGCCTCAAAGATCCACTCGCTCTGCTGCACCGTACCTGTCCCCAAGACAAGATCCAGACTTTCTCCCCTGCTTCCCGGCGGCCACTCGCCCGCAAGGTTGGGTCTTAACCGAATTTCGGATGCCGTTTTCAAATCGGCGCTGGTTCCACTTTCCAATGCACGCGCGATTAATTGCAACGCATCCTTTTGTAGGGCAGACATCGGGGTCATGCGGCTAGACAAAATGGCATAACGTGTCGCCAAACTTGATCGATTTGCCCTCGCGCTCACCTCCTTTGCAAACTCGCCAACCGGCATTTTGCTCAGTATTTCCACCAACATGCGCTTTCGAGTGGTAACCCTCTCGTCAGGGGCAATGTTAGCGATGCCACTTTCGCGATGGCCGATCCAAGGCTCTGTTATCCCCTCGATCTGGGCGAGCTCCTCTCCGCCACCACCAATTACCCCCTTAATTGTAAAGGTTTTAACCTCGGCACTTCTACCTAGTACGAAGACCAAAAATATGTCACAAAATGGATTATAGAGGGCCGCCGTTTCATTGGGTAATCCAAACGGTATAGCTCCTTTTACGAAAGTCTTCGCGTACAACCGCCTGTTGGAGGCACTGACCTCCTCGGCATTCGCGTTTTGACCATATATGTTTTGAGCAATTCCCAATGCGTCGCCATTTGACATGTGATCAATCAAGAATATGCGGTACTTCTCGGCAGCCGCCTGCTCCTGCCTGGATAAGATAAAGTCGTCTATATATGTCGAGCTCGCCGCAAAGGAGCCAACGCACATCAATGCGAGCGCAACGAGAAATACATATGTCCTACAAACCACCAAAAGCACCTCACGGTCGTTGATAATATTCGGCCCATGACCCTTCTTCTCCGGGGTGGGTAAAGGCGTAATCTTCCGATGCCTGAAATCTTGCCGCGACCTGCGTTGAAAACTGCTCGAATTGATTCTGAGCTGGTTGCAGCGCTAAATATGCAATCACAAACACCGCGAGTCCAGCAATACATCCGTCCGGTCCTTTACCGCAGGCTTCAGCAGCAATTCGAATAAATGGTTTCATTACGACTCCTGCTGCCGACCATGCTGCAATTCCACCGGTTGCTTTCGGTATATTTCCATCAAGAACCCGCAAAAAGGCGGATAAGTAGGCAATTCGGCGAGACGCCATTGAGCCGAGAAGGGACATCGTTGAGTTTCGGCCAATATCACCTAGGTACTCAATTCCATCAACAGCCGTTTCTACACTTTTTAGTCCATACGGAGTTTGAAACGGTAGAGAATGTGAAGGATAACCGACATCAAGCCGATGCTGGCCCCGACCGTCGTCAATCATTATCCGGCAATGCCATTCGTGCTTTTGCCGATAATGGCACCCGCCTTGCCGCGACCGGCGGCCTCAATAATCCAACTGTCATTGATCGCGGTTCCGTCGGCGTCGGTGTAAGCCAGCTCATCACCGATTTCGGGCGCACAAATGCAATGGTCGATGCCACCAAGGCCGCCTTTGAAGCCCAAAAACAACGCGCCGATTATTCTCGCTCCACCGTGTTGCTGAATGTCACCCGCGCTTATTACGATGCCTTGCGCGCTCAGGCGCTTATCAAGGTGGCGCAGGACACGCTCAAAACCCGCAAAACTTTGCTCGACCAGATGACCCAGTTGCGCGATGTCAAACTGCGCTCCGACCTCGATCTCAGTATCGCGAGGCAAGGCATGGACGACGCCAATCTGTTGATGCTGAAAGCCGAGAATAACCGCAATGACGCGATGGCGGAATTATCGGAAGCGTTGGGTTACAGCGAAACACACATCTTCTCGCTCGCAGATAACAACCAAGCAACGCCGCCTGACGGCTCGCTGGATTCTTTTCTGGCAATGGCCCTGAGCCACAACCCGGAACTCGCGGCGCTGCAATCCGATTATGAAGCGGCAAAAAGAGAGGCCACCGCAGCCGACCGCGAGTTTTACCCGACGCTAAGCGCCGTTGGCTTCGCGGGCGATAACCCCATCCGTGAATCCGGCCAGCCCATCGACCCCACTTATGCGGCGGGCGGCATCAATCTGAGTATTCCCATTTTTACCGGTGGCAGATTATCCGCCGAAGCCGACAAAGCCGAGGCTGAAGCCAATGCCGCAAAAATGCGCGTTGAAATCAGAAAAAATACGCTAGCGCGGGATATTCACACGGTATTTGACAGCGTGGAAACCGCGTTCAAAAACATCTCTGTCAGCGCTCATATGCACCAGAA
>JARLHX010000375.1 GCA_031292035.1 Negativicutes bacterium
CGCCGGCGATCGGGCTGCGATTAACATGCACATTGAACACCGACAAAAAAATGGTGACCTTGATCGCCGTATCGTTCAAGAACTGCTCTTCAAACACCTCGCTGACCCCCATCACCGTGCCGTCGGCAGGTGACAAAATCAGCATCTCATCCGCCGGAACCCTGCGTTTAGGGTTGCGGAAAAAGAAAGTGACAAAAAAAAGCAGCACTCCAGGAATGATACTCCAATACGGGTCAACAGCCAATCCAACAATGACTGTTATAAACGCCAGTATTCCAATATATATATATCCTTCTTTAACGATTGGAGCTTTTACCATCTATCCACCCCCCCGGGTGCCTGTATCCCTAAAAATAAAAAGCGAGTACTATACTACCCCGCCTTATTTTCCTAAATCATTATAATATACCGTCTTTGTTTTTGTCTAATGTTTTTTGGCTGCCAGCACCCGCAAAACAAAGCGCGGCAACGCCAACATCCGTATAAAGCGCTGCGGCTGACAACCCAACCGAAACAGCCATTCCAGCCCGGACTTCTGCATCCAGACCGGAGCGCGGCGCATCACGCCCGCCATAACGTCGAATGTCCCGCCGACCCCCATCGAGACAGGCACCGCCAAATCTGACAGACAGCCGGCCAACCATTTTTCCTGTTTGGGAACACCAAGAGCGACAAATAAGATATCTGTCCGGCAGGCGCGGATATCGGCGATGATATCTTGCTCATCCCCGGCACTAAAAAAACCATTGCGCACTCCTGCTACACACAATCCGGGAAAGCGTTCCTTTGCTATTTCTTTGGCCTTTTCGGCCACACCAGGCGCTCCACCAAAAAAGTAGACCCGGTAGCCTTTCAGGGCGGATTTGGCCATCAAAGCCTGAGCAAGGTCATAGCCGGCCACCCGCTCGGGAACCGGAAAGCCCAAATGCCGGGCCGCCCACACCACCCCGGCTCCGTCTGGCACTACAAGATCGGCCTGAAGCAAAACATCTGCCAAAACATCGTCCTGCTGAGCCAGCATGACCATTTCCGCATTGGCCGTCGCCACCAGACGAGGCTTGCGCTGACTGATAAACAGTTCGACCATATCCACCGCCGCCGACATCGTCACGGCGTCAATCGGCACTCCCAACACTGCGATTCGCAAATCCCCGTCTCCTTTTGGCTTAATCGCTATGATTCACCAATTTATTGTACCATAGGTTCATAGTCCGGGCAATTGCAGTCAATGAATGGCAGAAGACGCCAAAGCCGCTCAATCCGGCTTAACGCGCCAAATTTCGGAGAAGATCATAAATTGTTTTGGGAGAAACAGGAGCGAGCGGCTCGCCTCTCCTGAAATCATAATCTTGGCTGCCATCCACAAATTGACGAGATTGCGGCTCAGTGCCTTTGATAAAGGCATCATACTCAATTTCCGGGCACCCAGGGGCTGCCAGTTTACCGGAATTAGCACAAATCGGCACCGCCACAATCATGTCAGAGGGAATGGCAAAGTTGTTTGACCCGGCAGCAGCGACCGATTTACTCATCAGCTTGCCCCATAGTCCAGACACCTGCGTCCCGGAGATTTCTACCGAGGTTCGGTCATCATTGCCGACGAAAATGCCAGCCAGCAGCTCCGGAGTATAGCCGATAAACCATGCTGTTTCATAGTTGTCGGTGGTGCCGGTCTTGCCTGCCGCCGGTCTGCCGATGTTGCCGGGGGTTCCTGTGCCGCCGTTTTGAAACACGCTTTGCATCAGGTCAGTCATAATATAAGCGATTTCGGGACGCAATACTGAATATTGATTCAGCCTGGCCTCTTCCAGCACCTGGTCGTTTTCGTCAAGCACCTTCAGGACTGCCAACGGTTTTGATAAAATGCCGTTGTTGGCAAAGGCGGTATAGGCGGTGCACAATTCAAGCAAGCTGACACCCTGGGTTAACCCGCCGAGCGCCGCCGCCAAATTGGCGTCTTCCGGCACTAATGTGCTGATCCCCATGCTGCTGGCGAGATTCAGGACATTGCCCATGCCTACTTCCTGACCGAGTTTGACAGCCGCGACATTGACCGACTGCCGGAGAGCTTTTTTAAGGGTAATCGGTCCACGATATTTTTTGTCATAATTCTGCGGTGCATATCCGCCGATATTAATCGGTTCATCGACAATGACCGAGCTGGCAGTCAGACCTTGATTCAGCGCTGTCGCATAAACGAAGGGCTTGAACGCCGACCCGGGCTGACGGATTTCGCTGACCACCCGGTTTAACTGACTTTCCTCATAATTACGCCCGCCTACCATGGCCTTGATATAGCCGGTACGCGGGTCGATCACCAGTACCGCACCCTGATATTTTTCCAGAACTCCCTCAGCCGCCTGCTGCAAATCGACATCCAGAGTGGTATAAACTTTGAGGCCACCTTTATAAACCCGGTTTGCTCCATAACGCTCAACCAACTCAGCGGCGACATAATCCAGAAAATAGGAAGCTTGAATGGCCCGCTTCTTTTTGCCTGCGAGCATAATGGGCTCTTGCCCAGCCTGGTCGGCTTGCTGCTGGGTAATATAGCCTGCCTTCGCCATACCCTGCAGAACAACATTCCGCCGCTCCAGGGCCGCCTGAGGGTCGACATAAGGGGAATAAAGATTGGGACCACGCGGCAGACCAGCCAACATTGCACTTTCTGTCAGATTGAGCTGGCTGGCGTGCTTGCCAAAATAAACCTGCGCGGCAGCTTCCACCCCATAGGTACCTTCGCCAAAATAGACCTGGTTCAGATAAGCCTGCAGTATCTCCTGTTTTGAAAATTTGCTTTCAATAACCAACGCCAGCAGCGCTTCTTTCAATTTGCGGGCGACAGTCCGTTGTTGGTTCAAAAACATATTTTTTGCCAGCTGCTGGGTAATGGTACTGCCGCCTTCGGCTAAACTGCCGCTGCGGAAATCCACCCATACCGCCCGGATTATTCCAATGGGATCAATGCCGTAATGACTGTAAAACCGGACATCTTCATTGGCGACAACTGCCGCCGCAATATAAGGCGAAATATTGTTGAACGATACAACTGTCCGATTTTCTTCAAATAGTTTAGCAAACAACTGGCCCTTGCCGTCAAACACCTGGGTTGCGGCCTTCATCTGCAAACTTTCCAGATCATCGGTGGGCGGCAGGGAAAAAAACGCATAGACACAGCTGGTTATAAAAACCAGGATTAGTGCAGTCAAGACGACAACGATCCATTTTTCCTGCCGATAAATTGGCTTATGCCGCCGTTGGCGACGCTGTTCACCCATGCGTAAAAACACCTCAACCTTAGTATGTCCAAAGGTTGAGGTGTTTTTACGCATGGCGCTCCGTCTCCCGATCGTCGGACACTAAAGCAAAAGCCGCCCTTCGTTGGGCGGCTTGACAATTACAGGCTGTAGTTAGGAGCTTCCTTCGTAATGCTGACATCGTGGGGATGACTTTCCTTTAGTCCGGCGCTGGAGATGCGGACAAATTTTGTCTTGTTGATCAGTTCGTTAATATTGCGAACGCCGCAGTAACCCATTCCGGCCCTGAGTCCCCCCACCAATTGATAAAGGGTATCGGCCACCGTCCCTTTGTACGGGATTCGGCCTTCAATGCCTTCAGGCACAAGCTTGTCCATATTCTCCTGAAAATAACGGTCTTTGCTGCCGTCGATCATGGCTCCCAGCGAACCCATTCCGCGATAGATCTTAAAGCTCCGGCCCTGATAAATGATGGTTTCGCCCGGACTTTCTTCGGTGCCTGCCAACAGGCTACCGATCATCACAACATTCGCTCCGGCGGCGATAGCCTTGGTGATATCGCCGGAATACTTGATCCCGCCGTCGGCTATGACAGGCACGCCAAAAGGTCTGGCGGCTACAGCGCAATCATAAACCGCACTGATCTGCGGCACGCCGATGCCAGCAATAATTCTGGTCGTACAGATCGAACCCGGCCCCATACCGACCTTGATGGCGTCTGCCCCGGCCTCGATCAAGTCGCGAGTGGCAGAGGCGGTAGCGACATTGCCGGCCATGACCTCGATATGAGGATAGGCGGCTTTAATGGTTTTGATGGCATCAATGACGCCTTTTGAATGACCGTGGGCTGTGTCCACAACGAGGATGTCCACTTTAGCGGTGACAATGGCTGCCACCCGATCCATCATATCTGCCCCAACACCGATGGCCGCTGCCACCAGAAGCCGGCCTTTGCCGTCTTTGGCTGAGCTGGGATACTTGACCGCTTTTTCGATATCTTTAATGGTGATAAGGCCCTTTAGATATCCTTCGTCATCGACCAGCGGCAACTTTTCGATCCGATGCCGTCCCAAGATTTCTTTGGCCTGATCGAGCGAGGTGCCTACCGGAGCAGTAATCAAGTGTTCGTGGGTCATACATTCGCTGATTTTGCGGGACAGATCGGTTTCAAACCGCAAATCCCGGTTTGTAAGGATGCCGACAAGTTTACCCTTTTTAGTAATCGGTACCCCGGAAATTCGGTATCGTTCCATAAGGTCGTGAGCGTCCTGGAGAATGTTCTCCGGTGCCAAAAAAATAGGATCGACAATGATGCCATGCTCAGAGCGTTTGACTTTGTCGATTTCTTTGGCCTGTCTCTCAATGGAAAGATTTTTGTGAATGACGCCAAGGCCGCCCTCCCGCGCCATGGCGATTGCCATGCGAGCCTCGGTGACTGTATCCATCCCCGAACTGATGACCGGAATATTGAGCTTTATATTCTTGGTCAAATAGGTGCTGATTTCCACTTCCCGCGGCAGAATATCCGACCGGTCGGGGATAAGCAGCACATCATCGAACGTTAAACCTTCTGGGCCGAACTTATCATCAAACATAACCTGACTCCCTTCTTCACCAGTTGTCAAATATTATTTCAATAATAATATCACACCTGAACCGGCGAAAGCTAGCCTTTTATTCCCCCAGCCAAAATTTTGCCGTTACTGGCTCTTTTGCGCTCCTGTTGAGGATAGAACGCGCAGCAGTGTTTAAACTATGCTTAACATTTCGACACAGGAGGACACCATGCTGGCTATCAGCGGAGCAACCATCCACACCGGGAGCGGGCCGGCCATCACCGTGGGAACGATATTGATCGACAACGGAAAAATCCTGGCTGTCGGCGAACATATTCCTGTCCCGCATGACGCAGGTGTCTTTAACGCCAGTGGCAAAATCATTACCCCCGGCCTCATCGACTGCCACACCCACTTGGGTATTGCTGAGGAAGGGGTAGGCCAGGCTCACCTGGACAAAAATGAAGTGGCCGATCCCATCTGCCCGCACCTCAGGGCCATCGACGCCATAAATCCTGAGGACGAAGGCCTGGAAGACGCCGTGGCCGGAGGAGTCACAGCCGTCATCGTCACCCCTGGCAGCGAAAATGTGATTGGCGGACAAAGCGTGGCCATTAAAACCTTTGGCCGCGTTGTCGACAATATGGTTCTCCGCAATCCGGCCGGTCTAAAAATGGCCTTGGGCGAAAATCCGATCCAAATGCATTCCCCCAAAGACCGTCCTCCTTCCACTCGCATGACCATCGCCGGCATGATCCGCGAAAACCTGGTGGCTGCCCGCGATTATTGTCGCAAGGGAGAAAGCGCCGGGCGTAATCTGCGCCTGGAAGCACTGGCAAAAGTGTTATCCGGCGAAATACCCCTCAGGATGCATGCTCATGCTGCCGATGATATCATGACCGCCATCCGCATCGCCCAGGAATTTGACCTGCAATTGACCCTGGAACACGCCACCGCCGGCCACAAAGTGGCTGACGCCATCGCTGCCAGCGGCTTTCCCGTGGCCATCGGCCCCTCGATCACGGCCAGAGTAAAAGTCGAACTGAAGGATCGGACCTACCGGACCCCTGCGATCTTACACGCCGCCGGGGTTAAAGTCGCGCTCATCACCGATCACCCTTTCCTGCCCATCAACAGCCTGCGGCTGGAAGCTGCCCTGGCGATCAAAGAAGGCCTGCCGGCAGACGTTGCCTTGCAGGCCATTACTCTCAGCGCCGCGGAAATTATCGGTATCGCCGATCGGGTCGGCAGCATCCAGCCAGGCAAAGACGCTGACCTGGTTATTTTCAGCGGCGACCCTTTCGCCATCGCCACCAAAGTGGAAAAGGTATTCATCGACGGCCACCCGGTCTACGGCACTGACTAATAGAAATTATCCTGCCATTCCCGGTGGGCGGCTGCAGCCCTTTCCAGGTCGTCCGCCGAAAGGACGTCCGTTTTCAAGATGCCCGCCTGTTGCAGGGGGGCGATATTCACCCGTACGCCAAAATCAGGGTCAGGATTGTAATCTCTCAGGCTCTCCAGACGGGCAATAAAATCCTGTATTTCCCTTACCTGACAAGATGATTCCCCCATCCACCCTCCTGTTTGCAGTTGCTGCAACTGTGGTAGCATAAATTGAGTTTTTACGTGACAGATCATTTTGGCCTGACGGCGGTGCAGCAAAAAAGCGAAGGCCGGCGAGCCGCATTGTGGACGGCTTGCCAATTGCCAGATCACCGGCCGCTTTTTAAACTGGCTGACATGGCGTTTGAAAAAACTGTCTGCCAGCCAACCGTCAAAACTTACGCCGACAATATCGGCAAATTGCGCCTCTGTCTCCGCCATATCGGCATAGCCGCCAACCAGCTCCCGTACAAGCGCCGGCATCGTTTTCCCCTTAACGTCCCGGTAAACCGGAACAATAAGGCCTTCCCCGGAAGCCTCCATCGCCAATGTATCGGTTTGCCAGCGATGACCGAGCTGCTTTAAAACCACAGCGCTAAAAAAATCCTCTACCAGTCGACGTTCCAAACGGCGGCAGTGCCATCCTTCGCTGCTTATGCCTTCGGTTATTAGTTGATAAACCGTAACCGGATGCAGTTTTAGCCGCATCACCATCTCCTCAAAATAATCGGCGGCAAAGAAAGATCCTTCTCTAGCTGGACCATCAGAATAGAGAAGTTTCAGACGGTTTTTATATTCCGCGAGGCTTTCAGGAGTGACACGCAGTCTCTTCTCTGGCGGCAGCATAAAGAGGTCGCGACTCACCTCCGGCGGCAATATATCATAGCCGGCGATCAGCGGGTATTCCACTGGCAGACCTCCCATGTCACATAGCACGGCGCGATATTCCTGCGGCGGTAGATCCAGCGCCGCAGCCAGCCGAAGGTCAATGGCATCCCGGGCCAGGGTATATTGCAGCGAATTGAGCCAGATCGAAGCCACGACCTGCGGCAGTTTTTCCGCCAACGGCAATAGTTCCTCCGGGGCAAAGCAATAGTTTCGGTCAGTAATCTCCCTTTCGCGCAGTCTTCCTATCGCCAGCGCCGCGCTGGCTGCGAAGCCCCCGATAGCCTGTTTGACCTCCGGGGCCAGCTCCGGCACCGGCAGGCGCTGGAGATCGCCAGGCTGATAGTTGACTGTCGGATTAAACAGCTTCAACAGCCATTGATAGAGCTTGGAATTTAGAATACCCAACAAAAATAGCCGGTCCGACTCGTCGTGGGGAAATACGCAGCTTGCCGCCATATCGGTCATATGTCCCCCTGGAAGCAGTTTAGCAGTAAAAGCCTTACTGCTGACCAGTCCATAGACAAGCCCCGGGCGAAACCAATATTTCGGATTGGGCAATTGAGCCGAGTAATGAGTTTTAAAATAATTTTGCGCCGTCTCAGTCCAGCGGACACAATGGGCCGAATTGCGTTGAAACCGATAACCACTGGCCTCTTTCTCATAAGGAGTCCAGTCGGTTTTCCTCTCCTGATCATCGACTTCCCACCAATAACGTACAAAGCGTTTATTATCCGACGTTTTCATCCCCAGGACGATGTCGGCATAATGCCGCAACGGTTTGGATTGCTGAATCATCGCCCGCAATGCATCCCCCAGCCAATAGGCGACCGGCGAACCTTCCAGCAGGGCAAACTGTTCGGTTGACCGACAAAAGACGTCATCTGGCCACTCCTGCTCGCGGCTTGACGCAATCAGGCTGCGAAGGGCCGTATCTTTCTGCGGAGCCTCCAGCAGTTTAAAATAAACTCCGGTTTGCTCCAGCGCAGCACCGGGGAATTTTTTCGCCAAAACAAACATGGCTGTATCAACAACCGCGTCAGCGAAAGTCCCCAGCCCTAAATGGGCCAGTGTCCTGATCGAGGCCGATTGGAACACACTCTGACGTAATGCGGCATAGCTAGTCAAAAAGAGAAAGGTCTGCGGGGTTATCATCCCGACATATCTTTCAGCCAGACTCAAAGAGCGCAATATAAAAGCGGTATAAATATTGCCTGCGCCGGCCGGATAGCGTTGCCGCAAATATGCACCAGCCACACTGCTATAATCACGTTTATCCACATAGGGGGGATTGGTGACCACCACGTCATAGCGGCATTTTAGCAGGTTGGCCGCCGGATAATCACTTTCCTCTCCCGCCAGAAAAAGTGAACCCAGTTCCCAGGCATCAGGGAACATCGTGTCCCGCCCGGCAGCGATGATGTGTCGCTCCCATCCTGTCAATTCACTTTCCTGGAGAGACGGGGCCCGCTCTTTGGCTTTTAACCACAAAGCTGCCCGGGTAATCTGGATGGCGCGTTCGTCTATATCGACGCCGAATAAATTGTTTTTTAGGATGGATGCGCAAATGGCGGCAGGATCTTTCGTCTCCCCCTCTTCCTGATACATGTCGTACAAGAGGTCAAAAGCCGCCAGTAAAAAGTTGCCTGTACCGCAGGCCGGGTCCAGCAGGGAAATGGCGGCGGGAGGTTTTACCGGCAGCCCGGCAACAGGGGCTTTCGGGACATAATATGACCATCCGGATGCAAGGCGAGTCTGAGGATACATCCCCAGCCAGAAAGCACCCAGAGAATTTTGCAGCAGAAAATCGACAATATAGCGCTCGGTATACACCTGAGTGGCCGGAATGATCTCGGTGACGGTGATCTTGGCATATGAGTCGCCGCCGGCATTGGCGGCAATGGCCTGACGTTCCAGATCAAACCAGTATTGATGAAGCCAGCCCAAAGCATCGGCAGCGGCAAGCGGCTGGATTTCCGTCTTGCTGCCACCAAGCAGCTCGCGACAAGACTGCAGGACAAGTGACGGTGGTTCCAGTTCACTTGGCGAAGTGATATCGGCAAGAAATGATGGCCTTCCATCGGCAATACCGCGAATCGCCAGCGCCTGTTCCACCCCAAGTCGAAAGGCCCAGCGCCACGCTTTAGCAGCGACATCGTCCGGACTCAATCCTTTGTCCCGAAAATGCTTCTCCAGCACCTGCCGCAGCCTTCCGGTCACATCCCGCAGTTTTTTTTTCGCACCGTTGTCCATTCTCCACCTCACCGACTGCCTACTACTGGACATTTCGTCGCTGACTACAAAAATCCTACAAGCGATAGACTTACTACCGGCTGGCGAAAGCATCGACACCGGGGAGGCGTTTATGATTCAGCAACTTAAAGCCAAAAAGCCACAAAATTTGAGCAAGCCTGTGGCAGAAACCGGTATGTCACCACAAAAATACGACGCCATTGTGGTAGGTGCCGGACCTGCGGGAAGCACAGCCGCCTACTTCATGGCCAGCGAGGGACTGGATGTTCTCTTATTAGAGCGCGGCCAATACCCGGGAGCAAAAAACTGCGGCGGCCTCAGCCTCATCGCCGAACATACCCATAAGCTGTTTCCGAATTTTTGGGACGAACTCGATTATGAACGGATTGTAACAAATCAAGCGTACTGGTTTATGACAGAGGATTCAGCCCTTGCCACCGGATTTTTCAGTACTCGGCTTGCAGCTGCGCCCTTTAACCGCCTGACGGTAAAAAGGCGGAACCTTTACGGCTGGTTGGCGACAAAGGCTACAGCGGCAGGAGCTACCCTGCTGCTGGATCACCATGTATCTGAAATCCGTTTTGCTGACGGCTTGGCCTGCGGCGTCACCGTCTCCCCGCCCCAAAGCTGTTGCTTCCTTGCTGATATGGTCCTTTTGGCCGACGGAGCCAATTCGTTGTTGGCCGAACAGGCCGGTCTGACTACCCGCGTTAAACCGACTGACCTGTCTTTATATGTCAAGGAAACCATCGCCCTGCCGCCGGAAACCATCGAAGACCGCTTCCAGCTACCACCTGGACAGGGTGCGCTGATCGGCCTGATTGGTTACCCCACCGCGGGCTTTAACGGAACGGGGTCCATTCACACCTTCAAAGACAGCATCAATATTAATGTTGGCATGGCGGTGAGCGATTTTGGCCAAGGCGGTCTCAATCCGAACGACCTTTTGGAGCGCATAAAAAAGCACCCCCATATTCAGCCGCTGCTGACAGGTGGTGTTACGACCGAATACGGCGGAGCAATGATTCCGGAAGGAGGATATCATGCCATCCCTCCCCTGGTCCATCCCGGCCTGTTGATTTTAGGAGATGCCGGTTCGCTGGTCAATGGCACCCATGGCGTTAATCTGGCAATGTGGTCCGGCTATTTCGCCGCTAAGGCGGCCTTCGCCGCCAAAACCAGTCGGGACTTTTCAGCAAAAAAACTCTCACTCTACCGCACACTGCTGGAAGAAAGCTTCGTCCTCCAAAATATGAAAGTCAACACCAAAGCAGCCGCACTGCAGCGCGACATCCCGAATCTCTTTGACCTATACACCCGCATGGCCAACGAGGCAGCTTACCATATGGCCACCGTACCAACCATGCCGATTAAAGCCAAGCGCAAATTTATCTGGCAAAAGGTGACCAGCATGCAGCCCCTCGCTAAAATTGCCGCTGACGCCTTGCGAGTGTTGGACGTGATCCGAGGATGAAATCTCTGGACGCCAAAATCGAATTAATCGCCTTTCAGGCAGATGACTCTTGTCAGCATGTGACAATCAGTAGTCTTGATGAATGCGGAAAATGCCAGCAAAAGCCTTGCCTCGACCTCTGCCCCAGCCAGGTTTTTCGTTGGAATTATATTGCCGACGACCCGATACTGGTTTTCTACAAGCAGTGTATTGAATGCGGCGCCTGCCGCCTGGTATGCCCCAACATCGTTTTCACCTATCCCCGCGGCGGGTATGGGGTGATCTTCCGTCAGGGTTAATCTTTTCCCAGCAGAACCGGCGCAAAGCCGATGTCTGACCAAACTTGATTGTATAGCACCCGGAGCAGGCCATCGACCCGTCGGCGCAGCATGCCTTTGATCTCGGTCAGCGAACGGAAAAACAGCCTGGTGGACGGATGGGCGCTGTTGAGCGCAGCCTGCTGGTAAAACTGGCCTGATTTTTCCACCAGAGCCTGGATCATCCAAATAGTGGTCAAAGCTGCCAGCGCTTTTTCGCCGAGTGGGCCAATTTGCTGCAATACTTCCTGCCAATCACCATCATTACCCAGTAGTGTCATCGCTTCCACCTCAGGATAGCGTCCAGTATCGATATTGGTGTACTGGGCCCGATCAAGCAGCAGTTCAAATTCACCCTGGAACTTGCCGACAGCGGCCAAAAAAGGCTGCAGTTCCCCTGGCGCCTGCCCGGTAGTGGCTTCAATTTCTTGACGGATGCTGGCTTCCAATATCGCAGCACAATGCATTACATTCATCTTCAACCCTCCCTTTTGGCCAAAAAACAGCCCATTCCGCTGCCGAAATGGGCTGTTCGTCTTACTTGTCGCTTAAGAGTACGCCGGCTTTGGCAAAATTGGTCCGCGGCAATTCCCGCATGGTAATCACAACTGCGTCAGGGGGACATTTGAAGACATCCGAAATCACTTGGGTTATTTTCTGCGCCGCTTCCCGCTTCTGCTCCAAAGTGCGCCCTTCGGCCATATCAATCTGAACATTTGGCATAATATCGCCTCCTTTATCGTATTTCCTAGTTTATTCGGCATACGGTAAATTATCCCTTCCCTTCTAAGGGAAATTGTCCCATAATTTTTTTGCCAGCCAAGTCGGGAATGGTTATGTTTATACAGAAAACCCATAACAAAGTAAAAGGTGGTTGACTGATGTCAACCACCTTTTACTTTATCCCTCACGGCAGCAAAATAGATGTTAAGGTTTTCAGATTGACCCAAGCGCGATATTTGCCGCACAGCGACAGCATGCCGCCCGGCACCGCCGGTCCGAAAATATTCAGCGCCCCTGTCGTAACAAGGATGGGGGCGGTAATCGTTGCGGTCCCGATTAAAGTCATGCAATCACAGACCTCGCCCAGTTGCCCGGCGATGACCCAGCCTCCCAGCAGCAGCACGCCACCATTCTGGTCTTTAAATTCCGCCAGTTCATCCAGCAGCCTGCCCTGCTGACGGGCGATGGGGTAGGGAGTAAATTTGGGAGCCAGGTTCGGATCAATAGGCATAGGGACAGGCGCGAATCCTTCACTCAGCGGCGGAACGACAAATCGCCCCTCCACAGCAGCTGCAATATCACAAACATCAACAAGCACTTCGCTCAGCGGGATGTCAAGCGGCGCAGGAGTATCATTTGCCGGGTGAAAAAAGGCACTGTTGGCTCCCGGCACGCCGATGACCGGCAACATGCTGACCACCCAATCGTCCACCCGGCCTATCTGTCCAAAGACCGCCGACCCGTCCAATAGCAAGAGCAAAAAATTATGTCCCCGCAGATCTCGTAGGGCTCTGCAGAATTCGCGGTTGCAAAAGTGATGTAAACCAGAATCCATTTCATCTAGCCTCCTTTGCGTCACTTATTATAACTTATGACTGACCAGAAAATCTGTGACAATGGTCAGACAACTGTGACGCCAAGAAATAGCCGGCCAGACAAAATAAAAAGCGGCTCAATGCCGCGTGATCACAATTTATTTTTTTCGGTTTCTTTTTCGCCACCACAGCCAGGCATAGAGAACGATCACCAACAGAATAATAAATATCAGCCGCATCATATTCTCCCCGGCATAGACCAGATCATGCCCGAGCAGCACCTTGATGATGACTGGCGGCAGCTTTCCCAAAAAAGTAGCTGTAAAAAAGTCCCAGAAGGAAATGCGGCTGACGGCAGCCACCGCAGTGATGATCCCCGAGGGCGCGAGCGGCAACAGCCGGGCAATCAACAGAGCCTTGAAACCGTTAGCGGCACTGTAGTCATCCACCTGCTGCAAATACGCACTTTTACAAATCCAACCGGCCACCGCCCGGCGAAAAAAGTAGCGGGCAAAAACAAACATGCACACCGCACCGATGACTTCACCCATCCAGGAAATAACCGTCCCCCAGAACAGACCGTAGACAATTCCGGTCGCTCCGGACAAAATCATAAAGGGGAAGACAATGGTAAAGGTCATGATAATAAATAGGCCAATGGTTACAACTATCCCGGCGGTTCCGAAAGACCGGAGATATTCGGCCAGTGCCGCAATATCTCCGCGTTGGATGATACTATACGCATGCCGGAAAAAATCCGGCTGCCACCAATAAATAAGACCGACCAACAGGACAACCGCCAGCCAGCCCAGAAATTTATTCATCCGCTTCACCCTTGTACCCGTAAATCCATACCCACTTACGGAATAAATATACTAGAATAATCGACAAAAGGCAACCGTTACCCCAAAAAGAAAAGCACCCGATTGGGTGCAATCACAGCTTCCTAATGCAACATCTGCCCGCTTTCCGCCTTATAAATGCGGCATGACCCGCCAAGCCACCGCACACAGTCGGGACAGCGCCGGGCATACGTTTCCGGTTTCACATTAACAAACGAATAACCATAGCCCATGGCGTTGATAACATGCTCGAACTCCCGGCATTCAGAGGCAATATCCCGGACCTGATCTTCAGAATAATCCTTTTTCATGGCAATGCACCACCATTTCTTCATTTGCCTATAGTGTGCATATTCCAGGTAAAAAATATTTTTTTATTGGCATGTATATTATTTCCCTATATTGCGCAAAATGAGAATGTAAATTTTCTCCTCTCCCATAATTGGCGGCTACCAGCCGCCGCTTTTTTTTGGGGGTGATCACACGCACTCCAGCGACGCCTCAGCTGTTAAAAATCATCCCGAAATGACCGCCGAAACGCTCGGTGAGGGCCGGCCTGATTGTAGCCAAATATTCGGGGGAGGCAATGGTCTGCTGGGCGGCTCGCCTCGCCTCAACCAAAACATTCATGTCATTGACGATATCGGCGATTTTTAGGTCGGGAATTCCGTGTTGCCTGGTACCGAAAAACTGGCCAGGTCCCCGCAAGGTGAGGTCCTTTTCCGCCAAATCAAAGCCATCTTGAACTTTGGCCATGATGGCCAGCCGCTCCTTCGTCTCAGGGTTCTGGCTGTCAGATAATAAAATGCAGTAAGACTGGTGCTGTCCCCGACCGACCCGGCCCCGCAGCTGGTGAAGCTGAGCCAGGCCGAACCGGTCCGCACCCTCCACCAGCATGACCGAAGCGTTAGGTACATTGACGCCGACCTCGATAACCGTTGTTGCCACAAGTACTTGGATTTCACCAGCGTAAAACTCCGTCATAATCTTGTCTTTTTCCTGGGACTTCATTTTTCCGTGGACAAGTCCGCAGACAATATTTTTAAAATAGGTGCCGCGCAACTGTTCATACATCTGTACTGCCGCCTGGGCCTCAAGTTTCTCTGACTCTTCGACTAGAGGACACACCACATAGGCCTGGCGGCCGGCAGATACTTCCTTGACGATGAAATTGTATACCCGCTCCCGCATATTGCTGCCGACAGCATAGGTTTTGATCGGCATACGCCCAGGCGGCAGTTCGCGGATCACCGATACATCGAGATCGCCGTACACCGTCAGCGCCATGGTCCGGGGAATCGGCGTGGCAGTCATCACCAGCACGTCAGGCGCAGTCCCCTTGGCCTGCAGGCTGGCACGCTGGCGCACCCCGAAACGGTGCTGTTCGTCGGTCACCACCAGCCCCAGATGCTTGAACTCCACTTCATCCTGGATCAAGGCATGGGTCCCTATCACCACATCCACCAAACCGTCCCGCAACCGTGACAAAACTTCCTCTTTGGTCCGGCGAGTCAATTTCCCGGTCAACGCGGCAATGCGGATCCCCTGGGGAGCCAAGAGCTGAGACAACGTATGGCAATGCTGCTCCGCCAGGATTTCGGTGGGCACCATCATCGCCCCCTGGTAACCGTTTTCCACTGTTTTGGTCAGGGCAATCGCGGCCACCACCGTCTTGCCGGAACCGACGTCGCCCTGGATCAGGCGCTGCATCGAGGTCACATCTTCCATATCGGCTTTGACATCCTTGAGTGCCTGCCGCTGGTCGCCGGTGAGAGAAAAGGGAAGCTTGTCCTCAACGCTTTTAACCAGTTGTCCGTCAGGTGAATGTTTTGTGCCGCCGCTCTGTTTGTTTTTACTTTTCAAATACAACAGACCGCACTGCAAAAGATACAGCTCTTCGAAAACCAGCCGCCGCCTCGCTGCCGCCAGTGCCGCCGAATCTTCCGGAAAATGAATGTTCTCCAACGCTTTGCGGCGATCCTGCAGGGCAAACTGGCTGATGATGGCCGGCGGTAAAAATTCCGGAACCGCCCCGTGTACATCCAGCGCCTGCCGAAGCAGCGTCCGCAGCCAGCGCTGGCCGATACTCTCACTGGCCGGATAAACAGGAACAATTCTGCCGGTATGCAAAAGATCGGCACCATCGACAACCTCTATTTCCGGGTGGGAAATTTGAATCTGGCCGAAACGATTTTCCACCTTGCCGGTGAGAATCAGCTCCATGCCGGCTTTAAACCATTTCTTAATATAAGGCTGGTTGAACCAGACCAGCTGAGCCGATCCACTGTCATCTCTGACGGTAATTTTCGTAATGGTCAGACCCCGCCGGGGTTTAGAATCTTGGACCTGAGCCACGCTGGCCCGAAAGGTCTGGACCTCATTATCGGTCAATAACCTGATGGGTTTCAGCTGGCTGCGGTCCTCATAGCGCCGGGGATAATGCTGCAACAGATCGCCTACGGTAAAGATATTTAACTTTGTCAGCATGGTGGCCTTGGCCGGTCCGACGCCTTTCATATATTTAATGCTGGCGGACCAGTTTTGCATCATTATCCCCCCCCACACCCATCACAGGCAATACTTCAAACTAAAAAGCGAGCGCCGCCCAGCAATACTGATCAAACGCCCCGTTCAAGTAGGCTAGGTACGGCGGGCGCTCAAAAAGCCTCTTGGCGGCGTCATACACACAATCAAAGGCATTTTGAGATCGCTACGACTCTCAACCCAACTTTTCCAGTTGGCTCAACTCCTGAAGCAATGCGTCGATATCGATCTCATGCATACTGGCAGCGTTTTCAAGTGTCTCGTTGACCGAGCCCATGCAGCCGATACAGCCCATTCCGTTGCGGGCAAAAATCTCCCGGGCTGCCGGATAGAGCCTGAGGGTCTCGTCAATCGTCGTCGTCTTGGTAATCACACTACCCGCCTCCTGTCGCTGGCTATCATTTCCTACTTCCATATCTATGCCAGATTTCCTCCCGCCGCCACTATTCCGCATTTTATTGTTCCAGGCCTTGCAAACAATGGTGGAATTGTGTTAGAATATTGCTGTTATCGTAACAAGTATATGTCTTGTTCTTCATCAAAGGAGGTGGAATTATGGCCAATTTGTGTGAAGTCTGTGGCAAAGGCGAACGGGCCGGAATGAACGTCAGCCACTCGAATCTGAAAACCAAACGGAGCTGGAAGCCGAATATTCAACGCGTCAAAGCCTTGGTTAAAGGTGAAATACACAAAGTTAATGTTTGCACCCGTTGCCTTCGCAGCGGTAAAATCCAACGTGCGGTTTAATTCGCGATAAGGTACGGCGTAAGCTTAGTGCCTTGTTTTTTTGCCGTAAAAATCCCCGTAGTTTATTCTACGGGGATTTTTTATGTTTCTATGCTAAATCATGCAGTTCTTTCAGCCGTTCCCGACCGACTTGATAGGCTTCGCCGCAGAAATGGCACCGGATTTCGGCCTGCCCCTCTAAAACCAGTTCTGCCAGTTCCTTGCGGCCAAGGCTGACCAGCATGGTTTCGATCCGGTCATCAGAACAGTGACAATAGAAGGTAGCCGTTGTCGGCTCAAACACGGTTGCCGGCAAACCGGCAAAAATCCGCTTGAGTATGGCGCTGGCATCCTCACCCTGGCTGATCAACTCTGATACTGGAGCTAATCCCTCCAAATTCCGTTCCACCTGCGCCAGCACCTCGTCCTCGGCCCCAGGCATAGCCTGAACCATAAACCCGCCGGCAGCGGCCACCGTCAAATCGGGATTGACCAGCACACCCAGCGCCACGGTAGACGGAGTCTGTTCCGATACCAGGAGATAACTGGCGACATCTACGGCTATTTCGCCGCTCACCAGCGGTACACTGCCGGTGAAAGGATGTTTGAGCCCCGTGAAGCGAGTCACATGAATCTGGCCCGGCCCCACCGCGCCGCCTACATCAAGCTTACCATTATTGAGCGGCAAGTCGACGTGCGGGTTACTGACATACCCTCTGACAAAGCCCTGCGGGGAAGCGTCGGCGACAACCGCCCCCAGCGCACCTTCCCCCGCGATTCGAACGGTAATTGCTTCTTCTGTTTTCAGATTGGCGGCCAAAAGAAGGGCCGCCGTCATAGTTCGCCCCAAAGCTGCGGCGGCAACAGGATAGCAGTCGTGACGCCGCCTGGCCTCCTCGCACAAATCGGTGGTTACAGCGGCAAATGCGCGAACTCCGCTTGCCGTGGCCTTTACTAAATGATCGGCCATAGTACCTCCTAAAACAAGCAAATCTCTTGCTGCTATTATTTCCTTAAAATAATGTTATATAGATTTCAGCAAATTGGCCATCTCAATGGCAGCCACTGCCGAGTCAAAGCCCTTGTTCCCGGCTTTTGTTCCAGCCCGCTCCACCGCCTGTTCGATGGTTTCGGTGGTCAACACGCCGAAGATGACGGGAATACCGCTGTCCATCGATACATGGGCCACTCCTTTGGATACTTCAGCACACACATAATCAAAGTGAGGAGTGCTGCCGCGGATGACTGTGCCCAGACAAATAATCGCGTCGTATTTTTTGCTTGCCGCCAGCTTCTGGGCGACCAGGGGAATTTCAAATGCTCCGGGAACCCAGGCCAGTTCAATATTTTCTTCTGCCACCCCATGACGCTTCAGGGCGTCCATGGCTCCGCCCACCAGTTTACTGGTAATAAATTCGTTGAACCGTGCTGAGATAACCGCGAACTTCAAGCCTTCGGCCAATAATTGTCCTTCATATGTTTTCATCGTTTACGCCTCCCCAGTTTGTTTCAGAATATGACCCAATTTTGATTTCTTGATCGACAGATACCGCTGATTAAAGCGGTTGGCCCTGATTTCAAGAGGGACGCGCTCGACAATTGTCAGCCCATAACCCTCCAACCCCACCCTTTTGCGAGGATTATTTGTCAACAGTCGAATATTGGTCAGTCCCAGATCAACCAAAATCTGAGCGCCGATGCCATAATCCCGGAGGTCAGGCGCAAAGCCGAGGATTTCGTTGGCTTCCACGGTGTCCTTACCCCGGTCTTGCAGGGCATAGGCCCTTATTTTATTAGCCAGCCCAATACCGCGCCCTTCCTGGCGCATATAGAGAAGGACGCCTGCTCCCTCGTCGTCGATCCGTTTCAGGGCAGCAGCCAACTGTTCGCCACAGTCGCAGCGCAGTGAGCCCAGAACATCTCCGGTGAGGCACTCGGAATGGACCCTCACCAGTACGCTTTTTTCGCCGGTGATGTCGCCTTTTACCAAAGCAACGTGACATAGGTTGTCCAATTCGCTTTCATAGGCCACAAGGCGAAAATCGCCGTATTTGGTCGGCAAATTGGTTTCAGCCACCCGGACGACGAATCGTTCGGTATGTTTACGGTATTTGATCAGTTCGGCGACAGTGATGATTTTCAGGCCATGCTTGGCGACAAATTCCATCAGTGCCGGTACCCTGGACATGGTACCATCCTCATTCATAATCTCGCAGATTACCCCTGCCGGATAAAGGCCGGCAAGTTTGGCCAGATCGACTGCCGCCTCAGTGTGGCCGGCCCGACGCAGCACCCCGCCCTCACGGTAGCGCAGGGGAAAGACGTGCCCTGGACGACGGATTTCGGCCGGCGTGGTCTTGGGATCCAGCACAGTCTTGACTGTAAGGGCCCTTTCCTGAGCCGAAATGCCGGTGGTCACGCTCTCGGCATCAATCGAAACCGTAAAGGCGGTACCCATGCTGTCAGTGTTGTCGCTGACCATCAGACCGATATCCAGCTCATCCAGCCTGCTGCCGATCACCGGCATGCAGACCAGTCCCCGCCCATAGGTCGCCATAAAGTTGATCGCTTCCGGCGTTGCCATTTCGGCGGCCATCAGCAAATCGCCCTCATTTTCTCTGTCTTCGTCGTCCACCACCACTACCATCTTGCCTTCGCGAATATCCTGGACGGCTTCTTCAATCGTATTAAATTTCATGTCACAGTCCCTCCTTATAGCATGAATCCATTTTCCTGGAGAAAATTCGCTGTCAGGGCGGATTTTTTCTCCGCTGGCGCCGGTCCTAGTCCCATTAGTTTTTCCACATATTTTCCGATCATGTCGGTTTCCAGATTGACCGGGTCACCCGGCCCCTTGATGCCCAGCGTAGTGACGGCGGCAGTGTGGGGGATAAGCGACACGATAAACCAATCGCTTCCCAGGTCCGCCACCGTCAGGCTGATGCCGTCGATGGCCACTGAGCCTTTTTTCACGACATAGCGCATCACTTCGGGACCAGCTGTGATCCGGACAACGACGGCGTTATCGTTCTTTTCTTTGCTCTGAATAATGCCAACTCCGTCAATATGACCGCTGACAATATGCCCGCCCAGGCGGTCGCCCACCCGGAGGGTCCGTTCAAGATTTACGGTGTCGCCTGCTTTCAGTCCAGCCAGCGCCGTTCGGTCCACCGTCTCCGGCATCACATCGGCGGTGAACCATCTGTCGCTATATTCCACCACCGTCAGGCAGGTGCCGTTTACGGCGATGCTGTCGCCAAGCTTAACATCGCCGAGAATGGCTGTGGCGTTGACCGTCAGCCGCACCGACAAGGCGCCTCGGGCAATGGCTTTAACTTTCCCCAATTCTTCCACAAGTCCGGTAAACATCGCGACCCTCCCTTGTCAGCACATAGGCGCTGACCAATATATCTTCACCCACCGTCTCCACGGCGACGTCCTCAAGCTGCACGGCGTCATCCAACGTTGTCACTCCCACACCACCCACCGGTCCGGGAGCGGCTGAGCCGCCGATCATTTTCGGAGCGATAAACGCCTGGACTTTGTCTACCACATTGGCTGCCAAGGCAGCGGCGTTTAGAGTGGCTCCCCCTTCCAGGAGAACGCTGGTAATTTTTCGTTCTGCCAGAGTCCGCAGCAATATCCTCAGGTCGACCCCGGTCTCCCCCCTGGGCAGCATCAGCAATTCAACGCCATTGGCCCGAAGGGCGGCGATATTAGCTGAAGGCGCATCGTCGGTGACGGCGATAATGGTAGGTGCCAAACCGTCGGTAACGACTTTCGCTGTCAGCGGGGTCCGGGCCTTGCTATCAACGATAATCCGGAGCGGATTGCGGCCCCCTTGGGGCAGACGGGTTGTCAACGCAGGGTCGTCAGCCAATACCGTGCCGATGCCCACCATAATCGCGTCAACGGTGTCCCTGATCATATGTACCTGCAGCCTTGCCGCCGCACCGGTAATCCATTTGGAGTGGCCGGTATGGGTGGCGATTTTGCCGTCCAGCGTCATAGCCGTCTTCATGATAACAAAAGGCATTTTTGTACTGACCCATTTGATAAAGCTTTCATTCAGCCTGGCGGCCTCGGCTGCCAGAATCCCTTCTTCCACCTCAAGGCCAGCTTGGCGGAGCAGGGCCAGCCCGCCGCCTGCCACCTTGGGATTGGGGTCGGTCATGGCCGCCACCACCCTCTTGACACCGGCGGCAATAACAGCGTCGGCGCACGGTCCGGTCCGGCCGTGATGACAGCAGGGCTCGAGAGTAACGTACAGAGTGGCGCCGCGAGCACTCTCCCCGGCACAGGCGAGAGCATGCACTTCGGCGTGCGGTGTGCCGGCGCAAAGGTGGCACCCTTCGCCAACAAGTTGCCCGTCTTTCACCAATAACGCCCCCACCATCGGGTTGGGACTGGTGCGGCCGGCAGCTCGGGCGGCCATAGCCAACGCCTGCCTCATATAGTCGCGGTCTTCCGATTTTATCATATAAACACCCCACCAGAAAAAAAAGATAAAGGCCGCTAAAAAAGCTAACGCTTTTTTAACAGCCTATCAGACAAAGGAAAAAAGAAATGCCCGGTCCCTAAGGACCTACATATCACCGCCTTTTCCCATCCAGACTATACTGTCGGCTCCGGAATAACACCGGATCTGCCATACGGCTCGCGGGCTTTACCGCCGGTCAGGAATCGAAAGATCACTCTTTCTTACCTTGCCCCAAAGGCTGTAGTATTCTATTACAATATATCGTAACACTTTTCAGGGCGTCAGGTCAAGTCCCTCTTAGCTCGCGAATGGCTACAGACAGGTCACTGGCGCCATAAATAGCCGAGCCGGCCACCAAAATGTTGGCCCCGGCGGCTGCTACCTGACGGGCAGTGGCAGGAATGATGCCGCCGTCTACTTCGATATCCACCGACAGGTTCCTGGCTTCAATCATCTGGCGCAGGCGCCTGATTTTATCCACTGACCCCGGAATGAACTTCTGACCGCCAAACCCGGGGTTGACTGACATGATCAGTACCATGTCCACGTCTGCCAGCACTTCCTCCACCGCCGCCAGCGGTGTGGACGGGTTGAGAGATACCCCGGCCTTCACGCCCCGCTGTCTGATGGCCTGAAGCAAGCGATGCAGATGGGGCGCAGTTTCGGCGTGAACGGTAATGAGGTCGGCCCCGGCGTCGATGAACGCCCCCAGCATCTCTTGGGGATTATCGATCATCAAATGGACGTCGAAGGGCAACTTAGTGACTTTGCGGACAGCGGCGATCACCGGCGGGCCGAAGGTCAGATTTGGCACAAAGTGGCCGTCCATCACATCGATGTGAATGAGGTCAGCGCCGGCCTTTTCCACCCGCAGAATTTCCTCACCCAGCTTGGCAAAATCGGCTGATAAAATGGAAGGTGCAATTTTAATCATCAGCTAAAATCCTTTCTTGTTATCCTTGATCTCGTTTAATATTTCCAAATAGGAATCATAGCGCTGACGGGCAATGCGCCCTTCATTCACCATGTTTTTCACCACACACTGCGGTTCTTTGCTATGCAGGCAAGAAGAAAATTTACAGTCTGGCGCAGCTGCCGCGATATCAGGAAAAAAATGGGCCAGGTCGGCCTCGGCAAGATCACTAAACTCGGTCAGGCTAAACCCAGGAGTATCTACCACAAACCCGCCTCCGGCCAATGGCAACAGCTCGGCATAGCGGGTAGTATGTTTGCCGCGGCCGATTTTATGGCTTACCTCGCCGGTCACCAGCGCCAGCCCCGGCTGGATAGCGTTTAAGAGGCTGGATTTCCCGGCACCTGAAGGACCGGAAAAAACGGTGATCCGATCAAATAACCGGCTGCGAAGTTCCTCCACCCCGGCACCGGTTTTGACCGAGGTCAGGATGAGAGAATATCCAACATTGCGATATATGGCGATAATCGGATCCAATTCGGCGGTGTCGGCCAGATCAAGTTTGTTGATGACAAGGATGACATCAAGGCCCGACGATTCGGCCAGCACCAGGAACCGGTCCACCAGTGCGGGATTAATATCAGGATTGGCCGCCGCAAAGGTAATCACCACCTGATCAACATTAGACACCATCGGCCGGCTGAGCATACTGCGCCGCGGCAGGATGTTCTCGATTACCCCTTTGTTGTCGCCGGTGACACTATATTCGACCTGGTCACCTACTAACAGTGAAAACCGTTCTTTCTTAAAGCGGCCGCGCAGTGTACAGGTATTTACCCTGTCGCCGGTCTGCACATAGTAATAACTGCTATAGGCCTTGATCACGACTCCAGACAACACAGCACTGCCTCCTGTTACAATGTCTGTTCTTGTAACAAGACACCGTTGATATAAACTTGCACCCTTACCGAGCCAACGCCTTCCACTGTCTTGTCGATGCGCTCCCCGGGCCGGGCCGCGGTTTCATATGCCACCCGGCGGCCGTTAGCGTCGGTCACGACAATCTGGACCGATTGGCGGATGGGGCCATCAGGAACGGTGATGGAAACCGTCGCCCGCTTTGTTGCCCCTGACGCACCCCGAACCACATTCAAATCAACGGAAGAACCTTCAAGAACCTCCGCACCGGGTGCCGGGTTCTGGCCGATGATGGCCCCTGGTGGATATTTGTCGCTAGGTGCTTCGCTGACTGTTCCCACTTTTAGTTTGAGGCTCTCGAGCTGCGTCGTAACTGTTGACAACGGGGAACCACGCAGATCAGGCAATATAATCTTCCGCGGACCGGTCCCCTTACTAATAACAAGGTCGATGGCCGTTCCCTTGTTGATCTGGGCCGGCGGTCGTGGATTCTGACTGATTACCGTGTCAGCCGGAACATCGGCGGCAAATTGTTCGTCGACCCGACCGATTGCCAGGCCACTATTTTTGATTTGCAGCTCGGCATCCCGCCTTTTTAGACCTCTGACATCAGGAACGACGGTAATCTCTGTCCCTTTGCTGATAATCAGATTGACGGTTCGCTGCTCCTTGACGGTGGTTCCAGCCTCAGGATTTTGCGATATGATGTATCCCACCGGGACTTTATCACTAAAGGCGTCAGTCACTGAGACCCGCAAGTTGCTTGTCAAAAGAACGTTGCGGGCAGTATCAACCTGTTTGCCAACCACGTTAGGCACTGTTACTTCATTCAGGCTCCAGAACTTTCCGAAGGCCAGGAAGGCCCCAGTGGCAAAGCCGAGAAGCAATAAGCCCAGTAGCGCCCAGAGCCAAACACGGTTTTTCCGCACTGCTGGTACAGGACTCTTTGCCGCACCGCTGCTGACGACTGGCTCGTCCTCATCCGGCGACGTGAATCGCGGCAATACCTGGGTGGGAAAGTCCTCCTTGGACAAGCGCCGGGTATGATCGTCACGCAGGTAATTTTGTGCCAGCTTCAGATCGGCGATCATTTCCCCAATATCGAAAAACCGCTGTTCGGGATTTTTGGCCATGGCTTTGAGCACAATGGCTTCAACCAGAGGCGGAATTTCCGAATTCAGTTCGCGTGGAGGCTGTGGCTCTTCCTGCAAATGCTTCAGAGCAATACTGATCGGCGTCTCCCCGGCAAAGGGCAAGGCCCCTGTCAGCATTTCATAAAGAACAACCCCAAGGGAATAGATGTCCGATTTGGCGCTAACCGCGCCACCCTTGGCTTGCTCTGGTGAGAAGTAGTGCACCGAACCGATAATGGTTCCGGTTTGGGTCATGGTGGCCGAAGTCACAGCCCGGGCAATACCAAAGTCAGTGACCTTGACCCTTCCTGAACGGGTGGTCAATATGTTGTGGGATTTTATGTCGCAATGGACTATATTGTTTTGATGGGCGTGTTCAAGGGCTTCGGCAATTTCCAGGGCGACGCGGACTGCGGCCTCCACTGGCAGCGGGCCTTCCCGCTGAATTCGCTCTTTGAGTGTTTCCCCGGATATGTATTCCATGACAATGTAGTAAGAGTCCTCGTCGCGGCCAACGTCATAAATGTTCACAATGTTGGGGTGGGAAAGTCTGGCGGCCGCCTGGGCTTCGCGCCGAAATCGACTGATAAATTCTTCATCATCGGTAAATTGGGACCGCAGAACTTTCACCGCTACCGATCGGTCCAACAGTTTATCATGGGCACGATAAACATCGGCCATGCCCCCGCCGCCGATTCGTTCCAAAACGGTATACCGTTGATCGAGTGTGCGATTGATCATGTGACTTTCACCCCCTTAACGTAATGCTTGGACGAAAACCTGGCGAGCGATCGGCGCCGCGATGCCCCCGCCCCCCCCGGCGTTTTCGACAACGACAGCGATGGCAATCACAGGGTCTTAAGCAGGTGCGAAACCCATGAAACAAGCGTGCGGTGCACCATGGGGATTCTCTGCCGTGCCGGTTTTTCCGGCAACCCGGACCCCTGGTACCCGGGCTGCATAGCCTGTACCTTCATTGACAACACTCACCATCATCCGGCCGACAGTATCGGCCAGCACAGGTGTGGTTACAGTCAAAAATGGTTCCGGTGCGAAGGCCGTGACTGTCGACCCGTCGCCAGCAGTGATTTTATTCACCAGATATGGTTTCATCATGACTCCCTTGTTGGCAATCCCTGCAGCCAGCATCGCCATCCTGAGCGGAGTCACCAGCAGACTGCTCTGGCCGATTCCCGACTGAGCCAAGTCGCCGTCGCTCAGATTACTGAAATCAGGCAAACGGCTGGCCACTTCCTGGAGATCGCCGCTGAGCGGCCGGGAAAAACCGTATCGTTCAAACGTTTTGGCCATGCGGTTGCGGCCGAGTTCAAGGGAAAGCTGACCAAAAGTAACATTGCAGGAAACGGCCAGGGCTTCTTCCAGATCGATTTTTCCATGGGCCTGGTGATTGGACTCAGTCAATTCATAATCCGGGCCGATTTTCAGTGATCCTTCGCAAGTAAAGGTTCGTTTTGTATCGGCAATTTTTTCGGTCAGAGCAGCGTCGGCGATCATGACCTTGAGAGTTGAACCAGGCGGATACAACCCCTGCACTGCCCTGTTGAGCAGTGGACCGTTGGCCGCGGTGGCAACAGAATCCCAATCATCATCAATCGTCGCCGGATTAAAACCAGGCTTGCTAACCATTGCCAAAATAGCACCCGTGCGGGGATTGAGCACCACCACTGCGCCCCGCCGGTTACCCAGCGCCCAGTAGGCAGCCTCCTGAATGGCGGCATCGATGGTAAGGGTTAGATTATTGCCGGCTTTGGCGGTCCACAGATTGCTGATTGGTCCAAAACGATGCTGAGGACTGGCAGCGCCGGATAAATCACCGTTATATACGCTTTCCACGCCAGTTGTCCCATATTTGGCGCTGCTATAGCCGACCGCATGCGCGGTAACCGCGCCGAAAGGATAGTAGCGCTGGTATTTGCCGTCGGCATCGACTTCGCTGTAAGCCAGCTTCTTACCCTGTCTGTCGATAATCTGGCCACGCTCAATCTTGGCAGCCGCCTCGACCGAACGGTGATTTAGCGGGTGACCGGCAAGAAAATTACTTTGGATAACTTGAACATAGGACACATAAACAAATAGCAGTACCAGCAGTCCCATGAGCAGTAGACTGATCATCCGGACTTTGCGGCGAAGGTCGTCAAGCATCGGCCGACCTCGCTTCCGACATGGCAAATAATACGCCAAGCAGGCAAAATGTGGTTACCATGGAACTGCCGCCATAGCTGACAAAGGGGAGCGGAACCCCGGTAAGCGGCAAGAATTTGGTTACGCCGCCGATAATGACAAAAATCTGCAGTGCCAGCAGCACAGCAAACCCCATAGACAACAATATATCAAACGAAGTCCTGGCCTGCAGCGGCACACGAAAAGCGCGGTACACCAAAACCATGTAGAGCAACATGACCGCCCCCGACCCCATGAGACCCATTTCCTCGCCGATGGCTGAAAAAATAAAATCAGTATGGACTTCAGGGATCAGCTCGGGAAAACCGTAGGTCAGGCCACTGCCCAGTACCCCGCCCGATCCAAGGGCAAATAATGACTGGACGATTTGATAAGCCCTGCCGTTCGGATCGGTCCAGGGCGACAGCCAAATATCAAAACGGACGCGAACATGAGGAAACAGATAATACGCTGCAATCAACCCAAGGACAAACAGGGCTCCACCCCAAACGACGAAGGTTTTCCGGCCACTGGCCAGATAAGTTAAAATCAGCGCGGTGCCAAAATAGAACATCGCTGAGCCGATATCTCGCTGCAACACCAGCATCAGCATCGCCAAGCCCCAGACCGCTAGTAGCGGCGCCAAAAAACGGGGATGGGGCAAAACAAGCGGGCCATATCGTTTGGTGGCAAACGTAAGCAAGCCGCGTCGCTCGTCAAGATAACCAGCCAAAAATAAAACAATGAACAGTTTGGCAAATTCGGCTGGCTGAAAACGGACCGGCCCAAGTATGAGCCAGCTTTTATGACCGCCGATTTCTGTGCCGAAAAGCGCAGTGGTCACCAAAAGGACCACTCCAATTACTCCCCAGATATATTTATAGTCGGCCCAAAACGGCATACGCCGGAAAAAACAGGCCGTCACGACAAACGTAGTAAGACCGACGGCGACCCACCCTGCCTGGAGTAAAAACAGTTCAGGTTTCAGCCGATAAACCATGATGAGGCCGATAGCGGTAAGCACAACAGCCAGCGGCAAAAACAAAGGGTCGCCGGTATGGCCGGTTTTGCGAATAATAAATTGGCAAATCAGCCCTACGAGTATTAGGCCGGTGGCGACCAGCAGCCCGGTGGTGTTGATTTTTCCGTGAGCCAGATCCACCGCCAAAAGACCGCACCAAAGGACCATTCCCGCCAGCAGAAGTAACTTCCGTTCCTGTTGAATGATCGCCATATCAAGCGTCTCCAAGTTGGACCAGAATTGCCGTGATATTATCAAGCCCACCGGCCCTGTTGGCCATTGCCATCAGTTTGTCAAGCACAGCCTCGCCGCCTGCACCGCTGGTGATAACACTCAGAATTTCCTCGTCCCGAACCATGGTGGTCAAACCGTCGGAACACAATAGTAGTTTGTCCCCGGCAATCCACTCTGTTACACCGGTATCCACTCTTACTTGTTCGTCGGTTCCTACCGCACGGGTGAGAATATTTTTTTGCGGATGGGTGAGGGATTCCTCTTTTGTAATATTGCCGCTGCGAACAAGCTCGCCGATCAGCGAATGATCTTCGGAAAGCTGCCTTAACTCCTTATCGCGCACAAGATATAGCCGGCTGTCGCCCACATGGCCCCAAACAATTGTTTTTGCGGTAATATAAGCAGCAGTAATGGTGGTTCCCATACCGGCACACTCGACTTTTTCCTGAGCCAGGCGAAAGATAAGTGAGCTGGCTTCCCGAATGGCCTGCGCCAAGAGAAGCTCCACGTCTGATGCCCCATTGTGGTCGGCAATATATTTCCCGAGAGTGTCGACCGCCATCCGGCTGGCGATTTCCCCGGCTACATGTCCGCCCATGCCGTCAGCCACTGCAACCAGCGGCGGTACGCAAATAAAACTGTCTTCATTTGTTTCCCGGACTTTGCCGATGTCTGTTTTTGCAAATGCCAGCAATCCTGTCACCTCTCAAATCTGAAAGTAACCGGGCCAATCTTCACTAAATCGCCCATCTTTAACTGAACTTCCTCGCCTACTGGCCGATTGTTCAGGAGAGTACCGTTGGTGCTTTGGAGATCGGTCAGCCAAAAACCTTGCTTATAACGGGTAATACAGGCGTGCTCGTGGGATACGAAGGTCGCGTTGATCACCACGTCATTGCTTTCATGGCGGCCGATCGAGACGGTTTCGCCTAATATAAATTCCTTCCGGCCAAGGTTCACCGGTCCGGCATCCAGCACAACCAATTTTGCCTGTGGCGGCGGCGGAGCCTGAGCGTCTGGCGCCACAGGCAATGCTCGCCCCGGCAATACGGCCTTGCCATACAGCTCATAATAAACCAGCCGCACCACTTTAAATAAAAAATAGTAGAGCAGTGCGACCAGACTATATTGAAGAATAATACCGAGTATATTGAATATGAGCATTTTGCTTGGCAATATTATTTCACCTCATACAAAATGACGGTATTGCCCATTTTGATTCGGTCACCGGATTTGAGGCGCTTGCGGGTAATCCGGTGATTATTGACATAAGTCCCGTTGAGACTTTTGGCGTCAAAAAGACAATGGCCGGTATCTTCGTAGACGATATAGGCGTGCAGGCGTGAGGTATTCATATCCGTCAAAGGCAACTCATTGCCCTCCCGGCGCCCCATATTCACCCGTTCGGCCCCCAGATCAAGCCGCAGGCCAATATCCAGCCCGCTCACCACAGTCAACATCCCGGCGATGCTGACACTCTGGCGGATGGGAGCTGCCATCTTGGAAAACACCTGCGTGTCGGACAACGGAACCTTGGGCTGGGGCTCGGGCTGCAGCTCGGATTCATCAGGCAGCGGCTCACTGTAACGGCTGGAAACCTGAAATTTGCCGGGCTTCACCGTCTCGTCGACAAAAATATCAACCATCGGCTTACCGACAATGGTATAGCCGCGGCGTTTGGCTTCGTCAGTGACATAAGCCGCCAATTCGTCGCGGATGGCTTGGCCATAAGGAGTCAGCCGTTCATAATCAGTGCTGCCGAGATGCACACTAAACTGATTAGGAACATACACCTGCGAAACGCCAACCGTCCGGTCATTTTCCATTTCCCGGGACAGGCGTTTGGCGATTTCAACAGGCTGAAGACCGCCGGCAAACCGGCTGAAGAAGCCCTCAATATAATGTTCAAAGAAATCTTCCAGTTTACGACCAAAGCGCACGGCGGCCACTCCACTGCATCATATTTTTTATTATACGCTATCTCGGGTCCCGTAGTCAAAACCAGCCAATTACTCCAATTTGTAACTTGGGTTTTCTTTTACATATTATTTCCATTAAACGGAAACTGATTCCTAAAAACAGTAAATCAGTTGCTTTTCAGAAACTCCACCATGTCTTTGGCGGTTGGTGGACAGCCGCCCACATAACGGGTGCATTTTCCGGCACACTCGCCGACACCCAGCCCCTCCATCGCTTTGCCCCGGAAACCCTGGCCGATATAAATCGGTTTTTTGATCGACCGTAGCCGATCGTCGTCTGACAGCCGCTGCAGGGCGTGGATTAAACCGCCGTAACAGGCAGAGCAGGCTTCCTTCGCCGTTACTTTCGCCGCCAGTTGTTTGGCCCGGTTTGAAGGTCGGAATTCGCTGCCGTTTTTCAGGTCGATATCATATTCCAGTATCCGGGCTTTGGCCAAGTCGCCTGAGCCGACCCCCATCCGCTCAGCAACAACAATATGTCCGATATCTTCTTTAGCGTAGCCCAAAAGCGATGCGGCGTAGGTGTCAAGAAGCACCGGGTCTCTCCCGACGATGATCCGATCCATTTGTACTGGATTGCCGCCTTCTTCAAAAGTGAGATCGCCGGCGATGGCGTCAACAACAATCAACCCTGGTGTAAGCGCTTTCCCAAGATAACCGATGGGTTTATCGAGGCCCAGAGAATGGAACCGCCGTTTCTCGCTGTCTGGGATACAACCCTTGAGATTTTTGAGGGCGCAGGTCATCAAGGTCTGACAATGGGCCTTGAGCACAGGCATATTGATCAAAAAATCGACTTCCAGCGGCTTTTTACAGACTTTCAGTGCCAGGTCACCCACCTGTTTAACGACAAAATCGTCATCCTTCAAATCATAGAGAGGGATATTGTATTTGCGAGCCAGGTCTTCATAGCCGCAAACTTTATAGGCTCTCTTGGTGCTGTCACCGACCCAGGAACCCTCCATAATCGAAATCCGGCGAATGCCGTTGGCCTGCAGGTACTGGATGACCCCTTCGACGACGGCCGGTGAGGTGGTCGCCCCGTCCCGCGCTGGCTTGGCAACAACAAGATTGGGCTTGAGGCCGATATGCATCTCGGAATTAAGCTCTTGAGCGAGCTGCGCTTTATCAAGGATTTCGTAAACCATTTTTCGCGGATCGCTGCCGTAAATCACATGAATTTCATTGTTTGACATCTAGCTTCCTCCTGTCGGTGAACATTCATTATTATTTTAGCACAAATTCCCATTGTGGAGTGTTCAGTCAAAGGTTTTTCGTAAAGATAATATAAAAAAGCAAGCCGCTTTACCGGTCTTGCTTATCGGCGGAGAGATTGATATCACCGTCAAGAACGGCTTGTCTGAGCTGTCCACAGGCCGCCCGGATATCGCTGCCCATTTCCCGGCGGATGGTCGCGTTGATCCGCCCGGCCCGCAAAACTTCATGGAATCGCGCGATCCTGACCTGGTCCGGGCGCGACAAGCCGCTTTCCGGCACAGGATTGACTGGAATGAGATTGACATTGGCCAGACGTCCCTTGAGCAAAGCAGCCAGTTCACGGGCATGTTCATCCTGGTCGTTGAGACCGGCGAACAAAGTATACTCATAAGTTACCCGCCGGCCGGTCCGGGCGGCATAGCGATCAGCTGCCGCCAGCACTTCACCCAGCGGGTACTGCCGGTTGATGGGCATAATTTTAGAACGCAGGGCGTCATTGGGGGCATGCAGCGACACTGCCAATGTCAGCGGCAATTCTTCAGCAGCCAGGCGATCGATGCCTGCAACCAGTCCGGCAGTGGAGAGGGTAAAACTGCGGTAACTCAAATTTAGGCAATAGTCCTGGTGACACAACCGGATGAAGCGAAGCACATTGTCATAGTTCGCCAGCGGTTCTCCTGAGCCCATAATGACAATCGAATTGACCCCTTCATTTTCCGCTTCGAGAAGTTCACCGGCAGCGAAAACCTGGGCCAATATTTCCCCTGCCGTCAGATTGCGGGCAACCCCGTTCAGGGTGGAGGCGCAAAAAATACAGCCCATCCCGCAGCCCACCTGAGTAGAAACACAAACACTGTTGCCATAGCGGTGCCGCATCAGCACCGTTTCGACAGACAGACCATCCTGCAAGGTAAGCAGCAACTTTGTTGTCTGCTTGTCTTCCGACTGTTGCTGCGCTGCAAGCCGGATCGGACTGATGACAAACCTGTCTGCCAATATCGTCCGCTGGGCTTTGGACAGATTGGTCATGGCAGCAAAATCACGGACCCGCCGCTGATATAGCCACTCGGCGATCTGGCGGCCGCGATATTTTTCCAAACCGCAATCAGCGACAGCGGTGACGATTTCTTCGGCAAACAGACCGAACAAATCCAATTTCGTCAAATCCATTCTCCTCAAGCGCTATTCCCGAATCATCCGGGTGATGAAAAAACCGTCCACAGCGTCGCGTTGCGGCCACAGTTGAACCATAGCCTCCGGTCTGGGCACAGGCAGATATTGCCCGGCATTCTGGAGCTTAAAGTCGGGATGACTTGCCAGAAAGGCCTCGACAACCTGCTGGTTTTCCTCTGGTTCAGTAGTACAGGTGCTGTAGACAAGGATGCCGCCCTTTTTGACACAAGATGCGGCGCTGGCGAGAATGGCCGACTGCAGCTTCGGCAAGTCCTGCAGCATGCTCTCGCTTTTTCGCCAGCGGGAATCAGGCTTGCGCCGGAGCACCCCGAGCCCGGAACAAGGCGCATCCACCAACACCCGATCGACCTGCCCGGCGTATGAATCAGCCAGCTTAGTGGCATCCATTTGCTTGGTTTCAATCATAGCAATACCCAGCCGGGCTGCATTTTCCTGGGTAAGCTTCAGTTTATGATCATATAGGTCCACCGATAGTACTCGGCCCCGGTTGCCCATCAGGGCGGCGATATGGGTGCTCTTGCCGCCGGGAGCGCCGCAGGCGTCGATGATAAACTCCCCCGGCTCGGGAGCAAGAACATGGGCGACAAGCATCGAGCTTTCGTCCTGGACCTGAAAAAGTCCTTCGCGCAAAGAAGCCAGCGTACCCAGCGCCGGGAACTCCCGGCAGAGAATTCCTTCCGGCGTCCACTCGGACGGTACGGCCTCCACCCCTTCTTCCACCAGACGGGTCAAAAGGTCAGTCCTTTCCAGCTTCAGGGTATTGGTCCTGACGGTCAGCGGCGGCGTCAGGTTATTCTCCCGGCACAGCGCCTCGCATTCGGCAAAACCCAGCCTTGCCAGCCAACGGGTCACCAGCCAGGCCGGGTGGAAATATTTTAACGAAAGATATTCCACAGGGTGTTGTTCTTGGTCTGGATACACAGCTTTTTCAGGACTCCGAACCGCACTGCGCAGCACGGCGTTGACAAACTTTACCGTCCCGGCATGACCGTATTTTTTCGTCAATTCCACCGCTTGGTTGCAGGCGGCGGAAGCAGGCACCCGGGACAAAAAAAATAACTGGTACACACCCATCCGCAGGATATTGCGGATAACAACAGGCATTTGTTTCATTGGCCTGCTTATATAGTGACCCAGCAGCCAATCCAAAGTTTCACCGGCCTTAACCGTGCCGTAAACCAATTCGGTGACAAAGCGGCGGTCCAGATTGGAAAGCTGCTGCCGTCCCAGCTCGCGTGCCAAGGCAATGTTGGCATAGGCGCCGCCGGTTTCCACCTCGCCGATGATTTTTAGAGCAATTTCCCGGTCGTTCATTTTGGTCGCCATGGCGTTACCCCTTACTTCGGTTCATTCAAAAAATCTTTTATCGCCTTTTCCACCCTGGCTATATCGACGCTGGTATTGCAGCACGGGCCTTCCGGCCTCTCATTCAGAATACCGACAGCCGGCAGGGGAAACACGTCCTGGATGCCGGTGGTCAAATCCCGTTCACAGGCAATAGCCAGTATGGCCTGCGGCCTGAGCGTCTTGACAACTTTACGGGCCAGCGTGCCGCCGGTCACCACCGCCAAATGCACCCCGTACTCCCGAGACAGAGCGACCAGGTCGCCTACCCGGCATTTGCCGCACTCCCTGCAATTTGACGCATCGCGGGTGATCTTGTGAGGACAGGACTCGTTTTGAATGCAATGCGGCGTTAAAATCAGCAGGCGCTCAGGCTTCACTTGGATGTGCTTTTGCCGGACAAGATGATTGCTGACTTCGATGAACGAGCGTTCAATCCGTTCTTTCTCAATATCAAAAAGCTTCCCCAAGCTGATGGCCAGCGGGAACAAAAGGTTGATCGCCGACCAGGCTACACCCAGAAATAATGATGGGGTCTGAAATCCCAAAATAGCTAAGACGATTCCAGCGATCCCAGCTGTGATCGCCAGGACGATCGCCACCAACAGACCACCGAGCAGAAAGGGCAGAATGGCGCTGATATTGGCAAGCCCCAAAAAGCTGACCTTCCATAGCCCATAACCAGAAAGAGCGGCTAGCAGCAAGCTAACCAAAATAAGCGCCAGAAACAAACGTTTGCGCGGGCGTGAGACCACTCCCATCACCCCTTCGCCTTTAGCCCAGTATTTCGCCGACATTCAAGCCATACCCCCGTGCATATTCGCCGGCGGCCATCCGGCGCCGATTTTCCGGCTGGACTTCACATAGTTCGACAGTGCCATTAGCAGTTGCAACGATAACATTGTCGCCGCCAATAGCGCTCACCCGGCCTGGTGTTTGTGCCGGGAGACTGGTCGATCGGAATTCCGTCCGCCAGATTTTTAGGTTCTTGTCCCCGTGCAGGCAATAGGCTCCCGGCCAGGGATTAAGGCCTCTGACCAAATTATGTACTATTGGCGCGGGATTGTTCCAGTCGATCCGTTCGGTTTCGCGATTAAGCAGCGGTGCATAAGTCGCTGCGGTATTGTCCTGCGGGGTGCGCGAAAGGCTGCCTGACGCAGCCAGTTCCAAGGTTTGGGCCAGAACATCGGCTCCAAGCAGCTTTAGTCTGTCGTGAAGCTGCCCGCTGGTCTCATCCGGCCCAATCGATGTTTCTACCTTCAAAATCATATCGCCGGTATCCATACCACTATCCATAAACATCGTAGTCACGCCAGTTGTCTTTTCGCCGCTCATTACCGCCCAGTGAATCGGAGCCGCGCCCCGGTATTTCGGAAGGAGCGACGCATGGACGTTGATACAGCCGAGCGGCGGCAGATCGAGCAGCACCCTGGGCAAAAACTGCCCGAAGGCCACTACGACAATCATATCCGGTCTGAGTGCCTCCAGTTGGGCAACAAAGTCAGCCTCACGGATTTTTTCCGGCTGCAGCACCGTCAAGCCCTGCTCCAGGGCAAACTCCTTCACCGCCGACGGAGCAAGTTTCCGGCCGCGTCCCTTGGGACGGTCGGGCTGGGTCACAACTGCAGCAACAGAATGGCCTTCCTGGATTAGCCTGTCCAAACAAGGGACAGCAAACTCCGGTGTCCCCATATAAATAATCCGTAAATTAGCCATTACTTGACACCTTTTGGATGGTTGTCGCCCGTTCGATGAACAGGACGCCATCCAGGTGATCGATTTCATGTTGCAAGGCCCTGGCTAAAAGGCCGGTGGCGTTGATACAGACCTTCTTCCCCTCGCGATTGAAGCCCTCCACCGTCACATTGGCCCCCCGCTCCACTTCGCCATAGATGCCAGGAACGCTCAGGCAGCCCTCAGTACCGCATTCGCAGCCTTCGCTCTCAGTCAGCACCGGATTAATCAGCTCGATGAGCCCATCACCGGCGTCGATGACGATGATCCTGAGCGAAACACCAACCTGCGGCGCTGCCAGACCAACTCCCTCGGCATCGTACATGGTTTGGACCATATCGTCAAGCAACCGCTTTATCTTCCGGTCAATTTTCCCTACCGGTTCCGCCGTGTCTTTCAACACTTTATCACCGGCTTTTCGAATCTCCAACACGGTCATACGTTCCCCTCCTTTTGCCCCCAATTCTAGCACAAAACAGCGGAAAAATCACTAACTCATCCATATCTATTCATTGTTGCCACACTATAGGACATTGAGCGGATCAACATCAATCACAAGATCGGTCCGCGACAGCAGGCCAGCATCCCTGATTCCGGCACTCGCAGTCAAAATATCGGATGTTTTGATAAGGATATTCATTCTATATATATCGCTGATCTTGGCCACCGGAGCGGGAAAGGGTCCGACGACAGAAGTTCTATCGTCAGCGACAAACCGGTTTTTGAGCCCAGCCGCCATATCTTCAGCCTGACGCCGGGTTTTAATCTCGTCGCCGCCCACCACCGTCAGCTTGATCATTTGGCAGAAAGGAGGGTAAAAGAGTTCGCGCCGGAAGGCGACTTCCTGTTCAAAAAAGGAGCAATAATCATGCTTGGCGCCAGCGACGACCGCATAATGCTCGGGATTATAAGTCTGAACCACCACCCGGCCGGGTTTGTCGCCCCTGCCTGCCCTTCCTGCCGCCTGGGTGAGCAAGGCAAACCCTTTTTCAGCGGCACGAAAGTCGGGTAGATTGAGCGCCGTGTCGACGGAAATAATCCCCACTGCGGTTACATTTTTGATATCATGACCTTTGGCCACCATCTGCGTCCCCAGTAAAATATCGAACTTACCTGCGGAAAAGGCTCCCAGAATACGATCATGGTCCTTCTTGCCGCCGGTGGTATCCTGATCCATCCTGATTATCCTGGCTTGCGGGAGGAGGCTGATCAGTTCCTGTTCTACCTTTTGCGTCCCGGTGCCGAAAAAGCGGATATAGCGACTGCCGCAGGCGGGACATACGTCCGGCGTGGATTGACTGCCCTGGCAATAGTGGCAGCGAAGTATGCCGGTAGACGCGTGATAAACCAGCGAAACGGCACAATGGTCACAACGCATCACATGGCCGCACTCACGGCAATTGACAAAGGTGGCATAGCCGCGGCGATTGAGCAAAATGATGGCCTGCTCACCTTTACTAAGCGTGGCTTCCAGCAGTTCGGTCAAGGGCTGGGAAATGACGCTGCGCCGCCCTGCCGCCAGCTCTTCGCGCATATCGACAACAGTCACTTCCGGCAGCAGAGCCCCGTCAATCCGTGAAGATAGATTTATCAGCCGGTGGATCCCGTTCATCGCCTGATAATACGTCTCCACCGCCGGCGTGGCACTCCCCATGATGACCGTGGCCCCAGTCAGTTCCGCCCGCTTCAGAGCGACCTGCCGGGTATGATAATGGGGCGATTCTTCTTGCTTGTATGTAAATTCATGTTCTTCATCAATAATAAATACCCCTGGGTCAGGCACCGGGGCAAAAACCGCCGAACGCGCCCCGATTACGATCCCGGCTTCTCCGGCGCGTAGACGCTGCCAGGTATCGTAGCGCTCGCCCACCGACAGTTTGCTATGCAGCACAACCACGTCATCGCCAAACTTTTCTTTGAACCGGGTTACGATCTGACCGGTGAGGGCGATTTCCGGCACCAGAACAACGGCTTGGCGTCCCATCTGTCGGGCCTGCGCGGCGGCTTCGATATACACTTGGGTTTTTCCGCTGCCGGTAATGCCATAAAGAAGATAAGAACGGTATTGGCGGCCGCTAATGGCCGGGAAAATTTCTGCTACTGCCTGCGCTTGTTCCTCAGTCAATTGGCGCTGTGGGTCCGCGCCGCCGACGCCTGCATAGCTGTCTCTGAGCTGGTGGGTTTGTCCGGCAGTGATCAGACCGGCCGCCAGCAGACTTTTTACTGCAGACGCGCTTATCTTGAGACGGCGAAGGTCCTCAGCCGTCAATTTATCTTGCGCTAATAACGCCTCCAGCACACGATCCTGAGCCGGCCGGCGCTGCAATCCTTCGCGGCTGGTAGCCGCCGATTCGCGGCTCACCGCCAATTGCCAGAATGTCTTGTACTGATTTTGCGCCGTTTTCCGGACCACAGACTCGGCAGCAACCAGGTCACATGCCAGTAGGCGACGCAGTATTGACGACGCGCTCCGGCCATATTCCCCAGTCAGCTGATGCAGTGTCCTTGGACCGGATGTCAGCAATCCGGCGTGTAATTGGCGCTGGCCAGGGGAGCAAGCAGTCAATAAGTCAGCATCATCCGGCTGGAGGGCCCGAAACATTGTTCCGGTCTTGATGCCGGCTTTGCCAGGAATGAATAGGCGCATAGCTTCGGCCGGAGTACAGAGATAATAATCACTGAGCCATCCGGCTACCGCCAGCATATGGTCGGTAAACCACGGCGCGGTATCGATGACGTCGAGAACGGGCTTGAGCATCCCGTCGTCGTCACCAGGTCCAATACTGATCACAAACCCTTCGGCTTTACGGTTACCGAAAGGAACCATCACCCGCCAGCCGGCATCAACAAAATCGAACTGTTCCGGCACCGAGTAGGAAAACGCCCTGGCGATGTTTTTAACCGGGATATTGATCAATACTTCTGCGATCCGCTCCATGCTATCTTTACCACCATTTATCAGACTAACTTATATCACGGTCCAGTCGGGGGATCACCAGCAGAGATAGGAACTGCAAGAGTATTCCACCGCTAAACAGACAGACATTTTTACATAACCGTAGGAGGGACTTGGCTAAGTCCCTCCTGCAAAGCTTTTATTATATTCGTGTCGTTACTCGTCAATCCCTGCTGATTCCTCGTCACAATAGAATCCGGCCAGCTCCCACTCGTCATCCTTGGGTCGGTCTGGATCAAACCGGATCAACCGGTGTTTAGGCAACGGCGAAAATCGAATTCTCATTGTCATCAACCCTGAACCGAATAACCCAGCGTCTGCAGAGTCTCCTCAATATACCCGCCGGGGATGGCGCTGTCATCGTAGGCCACTTCAACCACTTTGGCGCTGAGATCAACTGTGACCTGCTGGACGCCGTCGAGATGCGACAGGGTATGTTCGATCCGGTCGCGGCAATGCTCACCTTTCAACCCGCCAACATGATACAGGGTAGTTGTAACGCCGCTTTTTCCGCTCATCTGGAAACCAACCTCCTCGCAATCGATCTGCGGTTAGTATTGCCAGACTCGCCATCTTTCATTTAACCCACTGCAAGAAACGACTAAATTTTTGCGTCTTTCCGCAGAATTTCGGCCTTATCAAGCCGCTCCCAGGGCAGTTCCAGATCAGGGCGGCCAAAATGCCCATATGCCGCTGTCTGACGGTAGATTGGACGCCTGAGATCCAGCATTTTGATAATGCCGGCCGGACGAAGATCAAAATGTTTCTGGATTAACTGGGAGATCAACGCCTCGTCCACTTTGGCTGTTCCGAAAGTCTCAACAAGAACAGAGACTGGATGAGATACGCCGATGGCATAAGCCAACTGAATTTCGCATTTGTCGGCAAGTCCGGCAGCTACCACGTTTTTGGCTACATAGCGGGCAGCATAGGCACCAGAGCGATCGACTTTTGTGGGATCTTTGCCCGAGAACGCCCCACCGCCGTGGCGGGCCATACCGCCATAAGTATCAACAATAATCTTCCTGCCGGTTAATCCGGCATCGCCCTGCGGCCCGCCTACGACAAACCGGCCGGTGGGATTGATATAATATTTGGTTTTCGAATCCAGCAGTCCGGCAGGCACTACCGGTTTGATGACCTTGTTGATGATGTCTTCCTCGATATCCGGCAAGTCGATGTCAGGACTGTGCTGAGCCGCGATGACGATGGCGTCGACCCGCACGGGTTTACCATCCACATACTCAACAGTTACCTGGGTTTTTCCATCAGGACGCAAGTAAGGCAGTACGCGATTCTTGCGTACGTCGGACAGGCGACGGGCCAGAGTGTGAGCCAGGGAAATCGGCATTGGCATAAATTCAGGGGTTTCATTGGTGGCATAGCCAAACATCATGCCCTGATCGCCAGCGCCGATGGCTTCGATGGCATCCATCTCGCCGCGTTTGCCTTCCAATGAATTATCGACACCAAGAGCGATATCAGGTGACTGTTCGTCGATGGAGGTCATCACCCCGCAGGTGTCACCGTCAAAGCCGAATTTCGCCCGGGTATAGCCGATTTCTTTGATGGTTTCCCGCACAATTTTTGGAATGTCGACATAGCATTGAGTCGTAATCTCACCGACAACATGGACAAGTCCAGTGGTAACCAGAGTTTCACAAGCTACCCGGGCCATTGGGTCACGGGCGATGATGGCGTCAAGGACACTGTCCGAGATCTGGTCGGCAATTTTGTCCGGATGCCCCTCTGTGACAGATTCTGAGGTGAAGAGTTTACGCATCTTTTCCATAACATACCTCCTGTAAATAGTGGGATGAAGCAACAGCTTCTGCCGAGATAAAAAAAACTCCCAAAGGGAGGGCAGTGTGCACTCTCCCATCTCTGCGGAACAAATCCGCCGGAATTGGCACCGTTTTGGCTAAGCCAATGGTTGCCGCGGTTTCATCGGGCCAGTCCCTCCACCAACTCTTGATGAGCTAACTCTATATGCTTTTCACGCTGATCATTGTACTGGAAAAAGGCAAAAAAATCAATCATTTTTTATCATTGCACCCATTATTTTGTCCAAAATGATCCCCGCGAGAACTTCTTTCGTCATTTGCGGCAATTCTTCGACCCGGCCGTCGCGGTACAGCAGCTTGACGATATTGGTATCGGCATTGAAGCCGGCTCCGGGTTGGGTGACATCATTGGCAACAATCAGATCCAGGTTTTTTCGGGTCAGCTTTTCTTTGGCAGCAGCTAATAGTTCTCTCGTCTCGGCGGCAAAACCAACCAGCAATTGGCGACTTTTCAGCCGGCCAAGCTCGGCCAGGATGTCCGGAGTTCTCTCCAGTACCAATGTCAGGGTTTCGTTCTGCTTCTTGATTTTATGTTCACAAATCTCCATTGGTCTATAATCAGCCACTGCAGCTGCTTTGATGACAATATCGCAGTCGCCAAACTCGGCCAGTACAGCTTGCCTCATCTCTGCCGCTGTTTCCACCTTCCGCAATGACACTCCCGCTGGCTGCGGCAGGCCTGTCGGCCCGGAAACCAATACCACTTGGGCGCCGCGGGCGGCAGCCGCCCTGGCCAGGGCATAACCCATTTTACCGCTGGAGCGATTCCCAAGAAACCTCACCGGATCGAGCGGTTCACGCGTTCCACCGGCTGTCACCAGTATTTTTCGTCCCGTCATATCGAGTGCCACCGCCAGCAAGGCACTCACAATGTCCACAATAGCCGAAGGCTCGGGCAGTCGCCCGGGGCCTTCGATTCCGCAGGCCAGCATTCCTTCTGCCGGCGGAATGATATGATAGCCCAGGCCGGCAAGCTTGGCGATATTTTGCTGGACAACCGGATTTAGATACATGTTTGAATTCATCGCCGGAGCAAGGACAACCGGAGCCTTGGTGGCCATAACAGTGGTCGAAAGGGCGTCATCGGCGATACCACCCGCGATTTTGCCGATAATATTGGCAGTCGCCGGGGCAATCAAAAATAAATCGGCCAAGGTGGCCAACGCAATATGCTCCACATTCCATTGTTTGGGCTCGTCCCACATTTCAACAATAACCGGATTGCCACTCATTTCCCTGAAGGTAAGCGGAGTGACAAAATGCGTTGCCGCCCGGGTCATGATGACATGGACGGCAGCCCCGGCCCGCTTGAGACGACTGACGACTTCCACCGCTTTGTATGCGGCAATGCCGCCGGTTACACCCAAGACGATGTTTTTTCCGGTCAACATGACAGTTGCTCCTCTACTTGATGCCAATCTTGGTTCGTTCATAGACAATCCGGCCCTGGGCGACTTCCTCCAAGGCGATGGTGACCTGTTTATTTGATCTTGAGTCAACCAAGCCAATCTCTCCGTTCATAATTTCACGGGCCCGTTTGGCTGTCAGCACGACAAGTGTGTATTTGCTATCGACTTTTCGCATTAAAACATCCAGCGATGGATGAATCATTCCCATTCTCCTCCTATTTCAGTCGACGCTCCCGCAGCCACAAATAATCTCGATCAGGTCGGCGTTCCGGTCAGTCCTGCACTTTTCAGCACTGATGATCGCCGCGATTTTGGCTGTCGCCTTGGAAACTTCGTCATTCACTACTATATAGTTATAGTGAAAAGCACAGGATAATTCCTCATGGGCTGCACCAAGTCGCTTTTCGATGGCTTCCGGACTTTCGGTGCCCCGTTTCGTGATGCGAGCAGCCAACTCCTGGATAGAAGGAGGCACAATGTAAATAAATACCCCTTGCGGAAACTGGGTTTTTAATTGTAGCGCCCCTTGGGTATCCAGTTCCAAAACGACATCTTTTCCGCTATGTAGCATTTCATTCACGTAACGGCGGGGAGTACCGTAATAATTGCCGTAAACTTCGGCCCACTCGAGTAGTTCACCCATTTTAACCATTGATTCAAAATCATCTTTGGCTGTGAACCAGTAGTTAACCCCGTTGGTTTCCCCAGCACGAGGCGGACGGGTTGTGGCCGAAATAGAATAGTGCAAATTGGAATTATTCTGCATTAACTCTTTACATATTGTTCCCTTGCCGGTACCCGAAGGCCCGGAAAGAACGATCAGGATTCCCTGCCGCATCATAGGTCAGTACTCCTTTCGGCAGCCACTACTCAGCGGTTTCCTCATTGGATTCTTTGCTGACAAGGCGGTGGGCTACCGTCTCCGGCTGTACGGCCGATAAAACCACATGATCGCTGTCGGCGATAATGACGGCCCGCGTCCGTCGTCCATAAGTAGCATCAATCAACATTCCTCTGTCGCGGGCTTCTTGGATGATCCTTTTGATCGGTGCCGACTCAGGGCTGACAATAGCGACAATGCGATTGGCGGAGACAATGTTACCGAAACCGATGTTGATAAGTTTAATTTCCATATACTCATATTCCTCCCAGTCATTTATCGATGATATTCACCCGTAATTTTACAAACATTCGCCTATATTACTCTATGTTTTGGATTTGCTCTCTGACCTTCTCCATCTCACTTTTAATTTCTAAGACGACATTGGCCACAGCCGAATCATTTGCCTTGGAAGCAATCGTATTGGTTTCGCGGTTCACTTCCTGAATAATGAAATCGAGCTTCCGCCCCACCGCATCACTGGAAAGCAATGTATCCCGCAGTTGTTTCAGGTGACTGCCAAGCCTCACCAGTTCTTCGGTGATACTGGTCCGGTCGGCATAAAGTGCCGCCTCCTGCAATAGCCTCGCCTGGTCTGGTTCTGCCCCGATCGTTGCCAGTAGTTCCCTCATCCGGCCAAGCAGTTTTTCCCGGTATTCTTCGGCGATGCGCGGCGCCCGCTCTTCGATAAAGCGGACATGATCGGCCAAATTATCAATCCGTTCCAGCATATCCTTTTGGATATTTTCTCCCTCGGCCAGGCGCATAGTCATGAGATTATTTACCGCGGCGTCAACTGCTTGAGACAGTTTCGACCACAATAGCGATACATCGTCAGCAACCTCTTCCACCTTTAACACATCGGGGTATCTGGCAATATGATAGATATTGTCGCCGGCATTCAATGAAAACAAATCGCCGAGTTCTTTCAATGCTTTATGGTAAGCGATTGCCAGCTCTTTGTCAACCCTGACCGCTCGGCCGCGCTGTCCGTATTCATCGACTGTGATAAAGATGTCAATCCGTCCCCTGACCAATGTATTCGCGACCGAACGCCGAATTTTATCTTCGAGGGACCCCAGATTTTTCGGCATGCGGATAACGATTTCATTGTAGCGATGGTTGACGGCTTTGATTTCAACAATAAAGCGGTGTTCGGCGTCCAAGAATTCTCCGCGCCCAAACCCCGTCATGCTTTTTAGCACAAACATTGCACCTTCCTTTGTATTTTTTATTATTCGCGATAAAACAATCTTTAACCTGGAATTTCGAAATTTACTTCTCTCTTTCGCCCTCTAATTCCTTTTTCCACCAGAAATAAAAAAAGGGGAATGTCCCCTTTTGACTAGGTCATTGCTATCGAATGCCAGCAAGATCAAAGAAAAAGCGCCTGTCCGGCTTGCCGTTCTGGTTAATTTGTAAAACAAGTGGTTTATCGACAGCAAGATCTTTCATTTTGAAATAAAGTAGCCATCGTGCAGAAGAAACAGGGGTCTGACTGGAAGACCACGCCGCCTTTTCGACTTCCGGCGGTTGATACATCGACTGGGGGCGTACCGATTTTCCGCCCTGCATCAGACTAGCTACCATTTTTGCGGCGAAATCCGCCTCGTTGCCAAAAACGATAACTCCGAAGATGAGATAGCCATTATATTCGGTCAGCACCTGTTCGGCGTCTGATAGACGAACCGTTTGACTGTTCAGCGTCTTATCCCTGGCATCTGCGGCAATAAGCAGAAAGGGCGTATAAACAAAGGCACGTTCCCCGGTTTCATCCAGTTTGTCCGCTTTTTCTTCATACACTGTCCAGGGTTGGAAGAATTCGGTCAACGATCGATCTGTCCGCGTTTTTCCATATTCCTGCGCCTGCGCAATAACGTCGGCGTTAATCGGCGTCATGGCAACAGCCTGGACGCTGCCCCACAGCAAGAACAAGATAACAAGCAAGCCAACTCGCACCTCGGGCACCTCCTAGTTTTACTAGAAGTAGTTATGCCCCCAAAGTGGTGATTTTATCCAAAAACAACCGGCCCGCACTAGCGGGCCGGAGATGGCATGCTATAGACTCAGTCTGGTTTTAATCCGGGCGATGGCTTCTTCCGTGTTCTCACGATTGGCGAAGGCCGTCAGGCGGAAATAGCCTGCCCCGGACGGGCCGAAGCCTGTCCCTGGAGTTCCCACAATATTGGCTTCTCCCAGGAGCTTGTCAAAAAATGCCCAGGAATCCATGTTATTAGGGGTTTTCAGCCAGATATACGGAGCGTTGACGCCGCCGTAAACCTCAAGGCCAGCGCTTTTCAGCCCCTCACGGATGATTTTGGCGTTGGTCATATAGTAGTCGACAACAGCTTTTACCTGTTTTTTGCCCTCTACCGAGTACACTGCTTCAGCCGCCCGCTGAATAACATAGGCGGTACCGTTGAATTTGGTTGTCTGTCGCCGATTCCAAAGAGGATTGAGGGGATGAAGCTTCCCGTCGCCGGTCAGGGCCATCACCGTTTTCGGCACTACAGTATATGCACACCTTGTTCCGGTAAAACCGGCAGTCTTGGAAAACGACCGGAACTCGATCGCGACTTCTTTGGCCCCCTCCACCTCATAAATGCTGTGGGGGATGTCCGGCTCGGTTATGTATGCTTCATAGGCCGAGTCATAAAGAATGATAGCACCAGTTTTCTTGGCATAATCCACCCATTTTTTCAGTTCCGCCTTCGGCAAAGCCGTGCCGGTCGGATTGTTGGGAACACAAAGGTAGATGATGTCCACCTTTTGGGTGGGTAGTGCCGGTGTGAAATTGTTCTCGGCATTGCAGGGCAGGTAAACGATACCGCTGAATTTGCCGTCGTCCTTCAGTTCACCGGCTCGACCGGCCATGACGTTGGTATCAAGGTAAACCGGATAAACCGGGTCGGTAATAGCCACCGTGTTGGCAATCCCGAAAATCTCCTGAATATTGCCGACGTCGCTTTTCGCCCCGTCACTGATGAAAACCTCGTCCTCAGCAATGGCGATACCGCGGGCAGTATAGTCATTTTCAATCACCGTCTTAATTAAAAAACCGTAGCCTTGCTCCGGGCCATAGCCGCGGAAAGTGGCCGGCTGGGCCATCTCATCCACCGCTTTGTGCATCGCCTCGATCACTGCCGGCGGCAGCGGCCGAGTCACGTCACCAATTCCGAGTCTGATGATACTGGCGTCCGGGTTTTTACCCTTAAAGGTGTCGATGCGCCGAGCAATCTCGGCAAACAAATAGCTCCCCGGCAGTTTTAAATAGTTGTCGTTAAGTAAGGCCATATTGTATCCCCTTTCAATCAGTGCAAATCAAGTAAGCAAATTTATAGTTTGGGCAAGAACTCTCCTCGGAAAACCTCCACTGCCGGGCCAGTCATATAGATATGCCCGTCCATTCCCCATTCGACCTCAAGGTTGCCGCCGTCAAGATGAATGGTCGCCTGGCGGCCACTCTTATTGTTTACGGCGGCTGCCACCAGTGTGGCGCACGCACCGGTGCCGCAGGCCATAGTAATGCCAGCGCCGCGTTCCCAGACCCGCATACGCAGTTCCGTCTGGTTCAGTACCTGAACAAACTCGACATTGGTTTTGCGGGGAAACGCGGGATGCATTTCAATTTTTGGGCCGATCTCAGCCAACTTCAAGGCGTCAATGTCGTCGACAAAGATGACGAAATGCGGATTGCCCATCGATACCGCAGTACCAAAATAGGTCTGGCCGTCCACTTCCAGCGGCACATTGACCGCCTGCTCGCCGGCGTTCCCGGTCATCGGGATTTCCTCCCGTTTCAACCGGGGAAGCCCCATATCCACTTTTGCGCCTGTGGCTACGCCGTCAACCAGAATCAGTTCCGGCTTAATCGGCCCGGCCAAAGTCTCCAGGGTAATAGCAGTTTTATCCGTTAAGCCGTTTTCTTTGACAAAACGCATGACACACCGGGTCACGTTGCCGCACATTTCGGCTTCGCTGCCGTCAGAATTGAAAATGCGCATCTGAAAGTCCGCCGTTTTCGACGGCAGGACAAACACCAGTCCGTCAGCTCCCACGCCAAAGCGGCGGTCACATACCTGTATAGCCGCTTCCTTATAATCGGTTACTTTTTCTTCTAATCCGTTGACAATTACAAAATCATTTCCTAAACCATGCCATTTACTGAAACGCATCCGGTTCCCTCCGTTTGTTACGCTGGCGCAACCTAATTCCCTGCACCGCTATGCTACTATTGTTGCCTACTATTATATTAAAATATCACACTCGACTCAAGAGCGATCTTGCCGGAAGTCGCCGACGCCGGAAAAGATGTTTTAGTATTCCCAGAATAAAGGTCCAACCGGAAACCGTCAAGATGATCAGCCATTCAGTCAGCCCCAGCGGTACAGTAGCGAAAATGTCCCGCAAAAAGGGTATATAAATGACCGCTAGTTGCATCGAAACCGAGCAACTGGTAGCCAAGAGCAGATATTTATTGGTGAACAGGCCCACTTCAAAAATAGAAAGAAGTTCGGAACGGCAATCATAAACATGAAACAGCTGGCAAAATACCAGGGTAGAAAAAGCCATCGTCCTTGCTAGCGCCAGATCATGCCGCAACAGAAACACCAGCGTGAATACCAGGATGGTGCTGCAGCCGATCTGCAGTCCGCGGCTGATGATTTTGCGGCTGAGGCCACGGGAAAAGACGCTTTCGGCTGGGTTGCGGGGTGGCCGGTTCATGATATCCGGTTCCTTGGGATCAACCCCCAGCGCCATAGCCGGCAGCCCGTCGGTGACCAGATTGACCCAGAGAATCTGCACCGGTAGCAGCGGCAGCGGCAGCCCGGCTAAGGCTGCAACAAACATGGTGAGCACCTCACCAATATTACAGGACAACAAATAACGGATAAATTTACGAATGTTGTCGTAGATCCCCCGCCCTTCCTCTACCGCCGCCACAATGGTGGCAAAGTTGTCATCGGCGAGGGTCATGGCGGAAGCCTCCCGCGAAACATCGGTACCGGTCAATCCCATGGCGATGCCAATGTCAGCCTCTTTGATCGCCGGAGCATCGTTGACCCCGTCGCCAGTCATCGCCACAACATGCCCGATTTGCTTAAGGGCCTTGACGATGCGCAGCTTGTGAGTCGGTGAAACCCGGGCATAGACGGTGACATTGTTGACCATGCCCGCCAGTTCCCGGTCACTGAGAGCATCCAGTTCCCGGCCGGTGACCGCCAGGCTGACGCCGTCCTTGAACATCCGGAGTTCCTGGGCGATAGCCACTGCGGTGTTACGATGATCACCGGTAATCATCACCGTCTTGATGCCGGCTTGGCGACAGATGGCGATGGCTTTCTTGGCTTCTTCGCGCGGTGGGTCGATCATCCCCATCAGTCCGACAAATACCAGCTCGCGTTCGCTGTCCTCTGTCAGATGAACCGCCTGCGTCCCCGCCAACCGGCGATAAGCAACCGCCAGTACCCGGAGGGCGCCTGAGGTCATGACATCGGTGGCATTCATAATCCGGGAAGAAAGTTCCGGGGTCAGCGGCATCTCCCGATTGCCGTCAAAGTAGTATCGGCATAAATCCAAAACCGTGTCCGGGGCTCCTTTGGTGTAAAGGGTGACCGTCCCATCGGCCGCGCGGTAAGCCACCGACATCCGGCGGCGCTCTGCCTCAAAAGGAATTTCCGTGAGGCGAAGATGAGTCTTCGCGACAGTATCACGCCAGATGCCTGCCTTTGCCGCGGCCACCACCAACGCACCTTCAGTAGGATCGCCCTCCACCGACCAGCCCTGGACCCCTTTGCGCCGCCAAATGCCGGTGATGCCGATATTATTCTGTTTCAAAACACTATTATTGCACAGAGCACCAATTAACAGGCTTTGTTGTAAACATTTATCCCTCTTGACATCAAACTCCTGCTTATTTAGGGAAAATCCTCCTTTTATGTCATAGCCCGCCCCGCTGATTTCGTATGTTTTATCGCCAGTATACAGCATCCGGACCGTCATGGCATTCTCGGTCAATGTTCCGGTTTTGTCGGAGCAAATAACTGTCGTACAACCCAAGGTTTCCACCGCCGGCAATTTCCGCACAATAGCGTTTTGCCTAATCATCCTCTGCACCCCGAGAGCCAACGCCACTGTCACGATGGCCGGCAATCCCTCGGGAATGGCCGCCACCGCCAAACTGATACCGGCCATGCACATCAGAAACAGGGGTTCGCCTTTTGCCACGCCGGTAACAACAACAACTAGACAAACCAGCAAGCAACCCCAAACCAGCCATTTACCCAGATGATCCAGTCGTTTCTGCAGCGGAGTTTCTTCGTCCTCGGCCGCCAGGATCAGTCCGGCAATCTGGCCCACCTCAGTCTGCATGCCGGTGCCGCAAACGATAGCTTTTCCCCGTCCCCGGGTGACCAGCGTCCCGGCGTAAACCATATTCTTGCGATCACCTAGGGCCGCATCTTCCAGATAAACCTTATCCGCCGTTTTCCCCACCGGCAGCGACTCCCCGGTCAGGGCGGCTTCTTCCGCCTCCAGATTACTGGTGGCCACCAAACGGGCATCGGCGGCAATAATATCCCCGCTTTCGAGCATCAAAATATCTCCCGGCACCAGTTCTCTGGCCGGTATATGCTGCACCATCCCGTTGCGCACCACCTGGGCCGTTGGTGTGGTCAACCGCTTCAGAGCATCCATCGATTGTTCGGCCCGGTATTCTTGGATAAATCCCAAAATTGCATTGATCAGTACAATCGCCAGGATGGTCACAGCATCGGCGTATTCCCCTAGCAAAGCGGAAATCAAAGTCGCGGCGAGAAGGACCAGCACCATAAAATCCTGAAATTGGGCCAGAAAACGCTTCCACCAGGCGACCTTGGGCTGTTCCGCCATTTCATTATAGCCGAACTGCTCCAACCTGTCCCTGGCTTCACCAGTTGCCAGTCCGTCCTGTTCATCTGTCCGCCAAAACAGCAGCGCTTCCTCCGCTTTACGCGCATACCATTTTTCCATATCCGGCCACCTCGCTAACATGATGTTCTGTATCCATGTTATTCCAGCCCTGCTTTGATTAGACCTGATTTGACCCGGTGCGGCCGATGGTGGTATACTGATGGAAAAATTGACCATGGAGGCCTGAAGATGAATCTGGACGGACTGTCACTGTCACCGCTTGTCGCCGAACTCCAGGCTAAATTGGCCGGGGCCCGGGTTGATAAAATCTTTCAACCTGACAGGTATACAATCATTATCTGGTTGCGCCAGCCAGGGGAAACCTTTGCCCTGCTGCTCTCGGCCAACCCGGAATATCCGCGGATTCATCTGGCCGAGAACCTGCCTGGCAATCCCCTCACCGCCCCGGTCTTTTCCATGTTGCTGCGCAAGCACCTGGAGGACGGGCGTCTGGCCAGAATCGAGCAACATAGCCTGGACCGCGTCGTACGCCTGCATTTTGACGTCCGCGGCGACCGGGGACTCATCATAACCAAACAATTGATTATTGAGATCATGGGGAAACACAGCAACATCATCCTGGTCCAGGATGATGTCATCATTGACTCCGTGAGACGGGTCAGCCAGCATATGAGCCGCTTTCGCCAAGTGCTGCCGGGAAGGGATTATGCCCTCCCCCCCGACCAAGCCCGCGCTAACCCGCTGGTCATGACAACAGCCGATTTCGCCGCCCGGATCAGGCAACACCCTAAAGAGCAAGCCGGCCTGAGTAAAGCCATCATCGATTCCGCAGTCGGCGTCGGCCCGCTTACCGCCCGGGAGATTGCCTGGCGGTCCGGACTGGCTGCCGACCTTGCCGTCTCCACCCTGGATGACGCCGATAGCGCCGCCCTGGCGCAGTCCATCGCCGAAATCATCTCCCCCCTTGCGGAAGGCACTGTCCAACCCACCGTGGTGGTTGGCTCTGACGGCCGACGCCTACTGGGAATTGCCGCCTTCCGCCTGGAACATCTAAGCAGTGGCGATGTCCTTGATTTTCCAACAATGAGCAAGGCCGTTGAATTCGCGGCCTCCTTTCAGGGTAAGCCGGAAAACCCCGAAAAAACCATCCTGCAAAAACTCGTGGCCGGGGAAATGGCCAAACTGGCCCGCAAGGAAACGGTACTTACCGAAGAAATTGCGACCGCCGATCAGGCGGATACACTCCGCTGCCACGCTGACATTCTCATGTCCCATCTTCATTCGGTCGAGCCCGGTGCCAGCGAAGTCATTCTGCCCAACCTCTATGCTCCGGACCCTGACCGCGAATCGGTGACCATTATCCTGGACCCCCTGCTTTCCATTCTCGTAAACGCCCAGCACTACTACGCCAAATACAATAAAATGAAACGGGCCCAAGAATCTCTGGCTCTGCAGATTAAAGAATGCCAGAAGGAATTTGGCTATCTTGACAGCATCGCCGTTGCCCTGGAAAACGCCACCACCGCTGACGAAATCATCGAAATCCGTCAGGAATTGGTGCAGGCCGGCTATCTCAAAGACAGCAGTAAGCGCCGCCCGCCGCCGCCCACAGCAGTTCAGACCGCCCGCACCCCCGACGGCTTAATTGTGCTGGTGGGCAAAAATAATCGTCAAAACGATCTGGTAACCTTCAAACAAGGACAACCTGACGACCTTTGGTTTCATACCAAAGACATCCCCGGTTCCCATGTTATCCTGCGCAGCAGTGGTTTTGACCCATCTATCGAAGCCCTCACCGCCGCAGCCGGACTGGCCGCCTATTACAGCAAAGCCCGTCAGTCAGCCAGCGTCCCGGTGGACTATACCCGGCGGCGCCATGTGAAGAAACCGGCGGGCGCTAAACCCGGCTTTGTCATCTATGATCACCAAAAAACCATCTATGTCACCCCGGACGAAGAACTGGTGAAAAAATTAATGCTCCCAGTAGAAAAGAAAAAAGATAAGATTTAATCTTATCTTTTTTTGTATGTATTCAAAAATAATATGCCGTAAAGGACCGGCGCACGCTTTTCGGTTTATTCAGCGATTTCCTGCAATACTACCTGCTCGGCGGAGTCGGTGGATGTTAGCTGAACACTGACGATCTCCTTGCTCGAAGTAGGCACATTTTTGCCGACATAGTCGGCCCGTATGGGAAGCTCACGATGGCCGCGGTCCACCAGTACGGCCAGTTGGATGGCCTTCGGACGGCCGATGTCCATGATTGCTCCCAAGGCAGCCCGCACCGTGCGGCCGGTAAACAGGACATCATCCACCAAGACAATCTTTTTGTCATTGATATCAAAAGGAATCTGGGTTTCATGAACCACCGGCTGATAGCCAAGGGTCGACAGATCGTCGCGGTACAGCGTGATGTCGAGAATGCCCACCGGCAGCTGGACTCCTTCGATCTTCGCGATCTCTTCAGCCAGGCGCCTGGCCAGCGGCACGCCACGCGTGCGGATACCTACCAGCGTCAAATCTTTGCTGCCTTTGTTCTTTTCAATAATCTCGTGCGCTACACGGATTAAAGCCCGCTGCACCGCCTGGGCGTCCATCAGGACGGTTTTATCCACCAGCTTCACTGTCGCTTCCCCCTCTACTGTCTTGACGCTGTTTGTTTCGCGATTCTCGCCAGAACATCCTGCATATCCACCGGCAAAGGAGCATGGAAAACCATTTCTTCGTTGGTCGCCGGGTGGCGAAAAACCAATTCCGCCGAGTGGAGTGCCTGGCCGGCAATGGCAAAGGGGCGGGTCTTGGGTCCGTATTTTGGATCTCCCACCACCGGGTGACCGATATGAGCCATATGAACCCTAATCTGGTGAGTCCGTCCGGTCGACAGCCGACACTCTACCAAAGTGTAGTCGCCAAAGCGTTTGAGAACATGAAAATGGGTTTTGGCTTCGCGACTGTTATGAAAGGTGACCGCCATCTTTTTCCGGTCAACGGAATGCCGCCCGATCGGCGCGTCGATAAAGCCATCTTCGGCGGCAATGTTGCCATAGACGACGGCGAGATATTTGCGCCCGGCGCTACGGGCTTTAATCTGGCTGGCCAGACTAAGATGGGCCCGGTCGGTTTTTGCGACCACCATCACACCCGAGGTATCCTTGTCCAACCGGTGAACGATCCCCGGACGGATGACGCCGTTGATTCCCGACAGATCGCCGCAATGGTCCAAGAGAGCGTTTACCAGCGTTCCCTGCTGGTTGCCGGCAGCGGGATGGACCACCATCCCCCTGGCCTTATTGACAACAATAACTTCTGAGTCCTCAAAGAGAATGTCCAGCGGAATGGCCTCTGGGAGTACTTCCAGCGGCTGAAGATCAGGCACAGTGACCTCTACGCACTCGGCCGGCTGAACCTTGTGATTTGCTTTTGCCGGTTTTCCTTTAACCGTCACCTGTCCCGCGGCGATTAGCTTTTGAATATGGGATCTGGTCAACGCGGCAAGCTTACCAGTTAGGAATACATCCAACCGCTCATTTTTTTCCTCTTCGGTAACCTGAAAGGTATGGACAACAGCAGTCACTTTTTTTCATCCCTTTTGCCAGATAAATACACGACATCGAAAATAATCAGGCTGACCCCGACAACGATGGCCATATCGGCAATATTAAATACAGGCCAGACACGGAAATCGAGAAAGTCAACAACAAAACCGGTCTTGACCCGGTCCACCACATTGCCCATCGCCCCTCCAACCTGCAGACCGAGGCCGATACGTAGCAGCCGGTATCCTGGTGGAATACGAGGATAAAAATAGAGAATCGCGATAAACAAGGTCAACGCCACCAGCAGAAAGAAACCGGTCTGATGCTCAAGAATGCCGAAGGCCGCACCAGGATTCAGGACATATGTAATATGAAAAATATCATTGATGACCGGTATCGACATTCCTGGCGTCATCTGCGACTGCACGGAAAACTTCGCCCACTGATCCAAGGCGACAACAATCAGAGCTAAAAATAGGATTGGCACAAATCATTCTCTCCTGTCTCGCGGGCAAGGTCAAGCATCAGCCAAGGCCTTCAGCAGCAATTCGGCACTTCGCTCATTGGTGGCCACCGGTACATTATGGACATCACAAACCCTCAGCAGAGCGGTGATATCCGGCTCATGCGGCTGTGCGGTCAGCGGGTCGCGCAAAAAAATAACAACATCGATCTTTTGGCAGGCGATCTTGGAGCCGATCTGCAAATCGCCGCCCAGCGGTCCTGAGAGATATTTGGTAACCGCAAGGCCGGTATTGTCTTCTACCAGGGCACCGGTAGTAGCGGTCGCCACAAGGTTATGCTGGGAAAGCAGCTGACGATTGGCTTTTACAAAAGCCAGCATTTCCTGTTTTTTGCGATCATGGGCAATAAGAGCGATTGTCTTCAAGCCATATCACCTGTTTTCTCATATTTTTTCAGTTTCCTGAGGTTATAACGTAATGAAGCGTAGCGCGCGGCTACGCTTCGGCGAATATTTTACTGGCCAGGGCTAATGGCTCCTACTGGACAAACATCCGCACAAGAGCCGCAGTCAACGCATTTGTCGTCGATTACATATTGGGCGTCTCCTTCAGAAATCGCACCAACCGGACAGGTAGATGCACACGCACCACACTTAATGCATTCGCTGTTAATTACATACATGGTTTATCACCTCCCTGCTATACAAGCCTTATTATACCATAAATGCTGGGAAAAAAAACTAGGTCCATGCCGCTAATCTTTGCTGGAAAATAGGCGGCGTTCGATCTCGTTGCGGTAGTAATACGCTGCAACCCCTAAAACAATCAGTGAGGAAGTGATGGCGATCGCCCATCTTATACCCCTAGCCAGATGCTGTCCTAAAATAGAATATAGCACGATGGCCGGAGTCTGTCCGATGCCAGTGGCCAACAGGAATTGGCAAAGAGAAATGGTCGTCAGTCCGGCGCCGTAGCTTATGACCTTAAAGGGAATCACCGGTGTCAGCCGGGTAACAAAAACCGCCAAAACACCATGCTGTTGAAAAAATCGGTCGGTGGTGTCAAGATGGTGGCCTTTTACAAACCGTTCGACCATCGGGCGGCCATACCACCTGGCAATACCGAAGTCCAGCATTGCCCCCAGCAATGCGCCCAGCCAAGAATACAGCGCCCCATACTGCCAGCCGAAAATCCAGGCGTTGGTAATAGTAATGATTAGCCCCGGTACCAACGGCACCGTCGACTGCACCGCCATAAGGAAGATGGAGGTCACAGGCGCCCAGACACCGTACGAGAGGATGAACTGCCGCAACCCCTCAAAGTCCCGGTCCTCTAAATATCCCACCCCGGTGGCAACAAAAAAATGGACATCCGGCAACAGGCAATAGGCTGCTATCACCACACCCAGCACGCCGAATTTGAGCGCATATACGGTTTTGGCTGACGGTTCGGTCATACGACAGCCCCCGTTCCTCGAATATGATATATATAATAAGACAATTAGCAGTAAATGGTGCTGCACCGGTTTTGACCGGAAGCATCGTAGCGTGCCGCTTAACGACGTTTATTTTTCTTTGATGGCCCCGGCTTGGGAGCAAGTTTTCGCCGCTGCAGAATCCCAAACAGAATTCCAAACAGGAGTCCCACAAACACAAAGGCGCCAAGCGGCAGCCAGGGGACCTCGGCAAAATCGACTCCGCTCTTGCTGCTAAGCAGCGCCAGTCCGGCCCCGATCAAAACAACAACACTCAAAAAGGCATTCTTTGCGATGACATTCAACTTGATTTTCTCCCTTGCGCCGCTTTACAGGATATCTTAGGCGCAAATCAGGAAAATCCTTTAATTTTTTTATACAAAGGATTGTCTATGTATTCAATTTCCTCCTGAGAGGCCGGATGAAAGAAATAAAAACCGAACAGCTAGGACTGCTCGGTTTTCTGCGCACGATGTCGGCGACAAGCAGCTTTTTCGTTGTCGGGACTGCGGGTTTGATCTGGCGCGGTAGGAATGGCATCCGCCCTGTCGACAATTCCCTCGTGTTCGTTGCTATTTGGCCATAATGCCTTGTAATCGTAAGAGCCAGGTATATCTTGCGGCGAATCCGAGCTGCCCCAGCGCAATACGGCCTGCAGGGCATCCTCGCCGTCAAAGCCGACATTATCAAACTTTGCCGTATCGAGAAATGTCCGGTGAAAGGGCGGCGCCAGCACCTCCTCTTCCAACGGCCGCGGTGTGTCATCAGGAACATCCTCCCGATGCTGGCAAGTGATACAGTGGGTTGCCCAAGGCAAGGCCTCCAGACGCTCCATGGCGATCGGACGGCCACACTGGCTGCACACACCATACGTACCATCGATCATTTTGGTCAGTGCTTCCTCTACTTCTTCGAGGAGCACATGGGCATTATCCCTGAGGGCGACGTCTTTGCTGCGTTCAAACAACTCGTCACCCAGATCGGCCGGATGATTGTCGTAAGCCGACAATTCTCCGAGCGAATACGACATAGTATCACCAAGACCGGTCTGCTCCAGGCGCGATATTTCCTTCATCAACCGAGCCTTGATTTCCTCAAGTTCGGCCTGAAAATGGTTTAATCGCCGAGGGTCCAACAGCCATCCCTCCTTAATGTAGTATCTTAGCCACTTCCGCTACCCGATACCGCTCCTTATGGTGTGCCTGCTCCTCAGCGTCGCCATAGCCCAGACAAATGATCGCCACCGCCCTGAGGCGAGGCGGGGCCTCCACCAGCCGCTGCACCATCACTTCGTCAAAACCGCCCACCCAACAGGTACTCAGCCCTAAGCCGACTGCAGCCAGCAACATATTTTGCGCGGCGGCTGCCGTATCCTGGAGACAATAAAGCTGAGCCCCGCGCTCGCCGTAGCGATCATTAGAGCGGGCCGGATCGGCCAATACCACGACAACCACCGGTGCATCAGCCACCTGCCCCTGTTCATAGCAGGCGAAGGCAATTTTTTCTTTTAGCCCAGGATTGACTACCACATAAAAATACCACGGCTGCAGGTTTCCGGCGCTGGGCGCCCAGCAGGCAGCCTCCAAAATGCGGCTCAGGGTCGGCTCAGGTACCGGCTGAGGTTTGAAACTTCGGACACTGTGACTTTCCCGCATAGCGTCAAACACATCTTTGGTCATTGTATCCCTCCTGCCTCAAAACTTTCCGCTTCGCGATTCGACGATATGAACGATCTCAGCGATAAATTCACCGATGCCCGGGATATGCAATAGAATCAACCGGCGCAGCACCTCCAGCATGATCGCAAAAACCAGCGTGGCCCCCACCGCGATTCCCAATCCGCGGGCGGCACCGGCGACGAAGTTGACGAATATCAGTCGGCCCGGTCGCTGCAACAGCTCCATATAGTCGGCGATGCGAAGCGACTCAAGATGACGGACCAGCTTGTCCAGTTGAGCGTTAAGGAACTCAGCCTGTTTTGTGTCTTGTTCCATATAACATTCCTCCTAGGAAGGTATAAAATAACCAAAACAATGGTATAAAAAACAGGCCAAGATCTTATTGATAGGATACCAATAATGACACTTCGTTATTCACCCGTTATATACGATTTTTTCCATGATACTTTTATAAACCTTATTATTTTTAACATTAGGTCAGCTTCCACTCATTTTTTCGTAAATTCTTCTAATCTAGTATTTAAGATTCAAAGGATGTATTTTTTCGTTAATGTCTTACTGTTTTTCTGCAGGTTGTTTATTTTTCGTTCAACGTTTTGAGTAGCATCCTCACCATAAACTTGCCGGCTCAAAACGCTGTTTTTGCAACATTATCTTCTTCATCCATAATAAAAAACAACCTAACCATTTGGCTAGGTTGTTTTTTGTTTGTAACTGCCCCATTCCTTATCAATCAGCGGTTAATCCAAAAATCGTTACTATGGGGATGTATATTATGCCGCCCAAGATGGATTTCATGAGTGTCAATAAGCTCTCCGTCGACATACAGATCAAAATTAACGCGGTCACCGTCTCGCACCCGAAAATCGATTCCATCGGTATCACGAGGGTCGGTTTCGAATTGAAAGCTGATCCTGTCTCTTTCATGGTTCAGGCGTATACGGTCTCCGTGTTCTTCCCGTACCCCGCGAACGTCAACAAATTCGCCGTTGGTCCGGATAACACCGGTATAGACGTGTTCCCGGCTTTTACTGGCTGTGCGCAGATTCCACCCATCCCGGTCAAACCAAATGAAATAGCCCCGGGTTTCACCTGGGCGATATTCTGAGGGCCGTCCGTCCAAATATTGGGGCCACGCCAACGCGACGCCGCTTAACATCAGTAATAAGACAATGCCGACTAGCAATACAACTGTTTTTTTCATATTTCATCTCCCTTTATATTTGGTCTTGCCTCGAAAAAGGCAACTCAGTATCAAATCATGTTTGGCAATGTATGCCAGTAACACTTTACCATTATGCTCTCCACGTTTCAAGCGGAATTTCGTGGCGCATTAGCCTTTAGGCACTCGCGAGGGTCTTTTTTTCTGCAAAACTATCTATAGGTATTTCCATGCATCGAGGAATAATCTCGAAATTTATCATTATTATCCCCACCGTTAGGGGTGGTTATTCGGCAGAGCAGGCAATCAATACTGCTAGATCAGGTCCCGCAAAATGTTCGGTAAGGCTGGGCCGATGCCTTGGGCAGCGTGGAATAATCGGCCTGTTCGGGAGAGTGTTCATAGGGATTTGAAAGAACAGCAAGAAGCCGTTCCATCACGCTATAGTCTCCTTGTTTCACTGCGGCTTCCAGTGCGGCCTCAACCCGGTGATTGCGAGGGATGATCGCGGGATTGGAGCTGCGCATCAACTGATGGGCGGAAGCTTTCGTTTCTGGCTGCCTGCCCAGTCTTGCCTGCCACAGCTCATACCACTGCGCAAATTCAGCGCTGTCAAATAAGCCACTCTCCTCCCGGGTATCAAATGTTAATGCCCGAAATGTATTGGTATAGTCGGCACGATACTGCTGCATCATACTGAGGAGGCCTTCAATGAGGGTTACATCCTGTGTTTCTTCGTTAAGCAGTCCCAGTTTTGCTCTCATTCCCGCAAACCAATTGCCGTGATACAACCCGGCAAAACCCGAAAGTGCATCTTGGGCCAGTTTGACAGCCTGGGCCTGATCGACATGCAGCAGCGGCAACAATGTTTCAGCAAATCGAGCCAGATTCCACCCGGCAATCGACGGTTGATTACCATAAGCATAGCGGCCTTGCCTGTCAATGGAACTAAAGACTGTTGCCGGATCATAGACATCCATAAAGGCGCATGGACCATAATCGATGGTTTCTCCGCTGAGGGCCATGTTGTCGGTGTTCATCACCCCATGGATAAAGCCGACCAATTGCCATTTTGCGATCAGTCCGGCCTGGCGCTTGATCACTTCCTGCAGGAGCGAAAGATGACGATTCTCATCCATTTCAACATTCGGGAAATGGCGTTTTAACGTATAATCAGCTAAAACTCGAAGATCTTCAAGCGTACTCCAGTTTGAAACATATTGAAAGGTGCCGACACGCAGATGACTGGCAGCCACTCGGGCTAAAATGGCGCCGGGCTGAACGGTTTCGCGGAGGATTGATTCACCGGTTGCTACCACCGCCAGACTGCGGGTGGTGGCAATTCCAAGGGCATGCATTGCTTCGCTGATGATGTATTCGCGTAGCATTGGCCCAATGGCCGCCCGGCCATCACCGCCACGGGAGTATGGCGTTCTGCCTGAACCCTTGAGCTGAATATCAAACCGTTCACCTGAAGGGGTAATCTGCTCGCCCATGAGCACAGCCCGACCGTCCCCCAGCATCGTAAAATGCCCGAATTGATGACCTGCATAAGCTTGAGCAATCGGCAACGCGCCTTCAGGCATCCTGTTTCCGCCAAGCACCGCTACGCCATTTTCGCTTTCAAGCTCCTGAACATTCAATCCTAGGGAGATAGCCAGGCAATGATTAAGAATAATTAACTTTGGCGATCTCACAGGGATGGGTTTTATGCTGCTAAAAAATAAATGTGGTAAACTGGCATAACTGTTGTCTAAATTCCATCCTGCTTCTATTTTTGCCGCTTCGTTTATCATCATATCTCCTTGTCCTCTATTTGCATCCTATTCTCTCGTTCATTAAACAAAAAACATTCGTATCATGGTAGTTATAAACCTTCTATACCAACACAAAGCCACCTCTATTAGTGTCTGCTTCTACCTAATTGTTATACCTCTTTGAACACATATGGACGCCGCCAAAGGGTTTAAACTTGAACCGGAGTCAGAAACGCCTTGATTTTCCAAAATAGTCAAACTTAATCCATTGCCTTGAAAATATTCGTATTTTATATGATAATAAACCTAAAGACAGACGCACTTTTGGGGGGCCTAAAATGAAAATAGTGGAACAAACCATCCGGATTCAAGAACGTACCAGCGATATTCAGGCAGAACACAGTACTGAGTGTCTATTCCAGGTATTTGTCAAAGGACGTCTGCAAGACCGTAATACATATTTCATCAAAGGGCAAACCATCAATTTTGGCTTCGATTGTTTGGTTCCCGGTGATTTAGTACAGTTATTCTTTTTGATATCGAAATGATCGAATATCGCTGACTCACCTGTATCAAACTTCGTATTAGCCACAGTTGATAAAAGCAATCGAAGAACAGCAAACAAGTACCCTCGCTTATCGTAGCGAGGGTACTTGTTTGCTCTTTCTTATAGATATCAGCCATGCTCACCAAACTTCCCCTTTTCCACTAGTGAAGTACCGGGGTACCAGGTATGGACACAGGGACTTGATGCATCATATTATTTCCATAACCTTTGGCATTCCAGCGCGAAACTCTAGGTTGCTGTTGCCCTTCAGAATCTTCCGCTTTCGCCATGATCGAATAGTGACCGACAGAATATACTGTCCAGGTATATTCCCAAAAGGTCCATGTGTACTGTTGATGTTCTGGGCTTGTCAGCGTCGCCGTTGTCCAGTTTGTTCCGTCGTCAGTACTCACACTTACTTTTGCTATTTTCCCTTTTCCAGTCCAGGCCAATCCCTTGATAACGTGCACTCCCGGTTTTAAAACTTCGCCCTTCGATGGCCATGTAATGACCGAGTTTATTTTTATCGTTGTAACTGGAACAGCATTTTTGTAGTCATCTTCCCGTTCAAGATAAACATAATCAACAGCCTGGAAAGGCCCTTGGAAAGAGTCGACAGATGCTGAAATTCCGGTCAGCCATTTTACATTCGCCATGGCATACCATCCGGGAACGACAAGCCGGACAGGTGCCCCGTGTTTAAAAGGAAGTGGCTGATCATTCATCTTGAGCGCCAGAAGGCACTCAGATAGCAACTCCTTTTGAAAGGGCAGACTCCGCTGGTAATTAAAAACCCCCGTCATATCCGGCCGCTGGCCGAAGTCGGCTCCGGTAAAGATCAGTTCTTTAACTCCGTCGCCAATACCAGCCTGATCTAATAAATAACTTAACGAAACTCCAGTCCATTTTGCGTTGCCAACGGCACCGATACCATATTGCTCCCCTGAGACCGGCGGCTCCAAAAAGGAACGCTTATTACCGGCACACTCAAAGGTAATATGTTTGGAAACCTGAGGCATCTTGCTTAATTGTTCATAGTTTAGAGAGAGCTGGCGGTTCACTTGACCACCGATAGTCAAAGACCAAGTTGCTAAATCTATATTGGGATATAGAAAATGGTTACGGATATAGAATAATTCGTTAGGCACAACCCAAGTATTCAAAACATTTAACGGAGTCTCCATGTTCTCCGGCTGCAACTTAGCTAAAATCAGGCCCGGTTTTCCTTCTGCCGGATTGGTAGCGGACATGACTTCCATTTATACCAACTCCTAATTTTTCTCTTAGTATTTCCTGGTGAGAGTCGGCGTATGTGACCCGTCCTCCATACAATTCATACACACAATGGAGTGCCAAAACATAAAATACTGGCAGGAACTGTCTTGGTGCTACATATTTTGTTCGAATAGAGGAGGCTCTTCATGAGTTATACAACCATATATGGTCAGCCGCAAGGGATCCCATATCATTTTACGAACAAAATACGGGAGGCAATGATCGGCGAAATTATCGCCATCAATGGTTATGCCGAGCATATTGCCAATTCGAATATGGTCGAAATCAATACCGCCTGGAAAGGGATTATGGGCGATGAAAAAAAACACTATGGCATGCTTCTTACGCTACTGCGCAAATATGATCCTGATCAATATGCAAAATTCCAGGAAGATAAGGGCGTGAAATATGGTCCTAAAGATCCTATGCAGCCATACAAAGCCAACTACGACAAGCAGATCATCCTAAATAATATCCGGCAGGACATAAAAGGGGAACTGGAAGCGATCATTCTCTATGAACAAGAATTGGCTGATATTCCTTGTGACGATATCCGTCATGTATTGTATTTAGTAGCGCGTGAAGAAAAAGGTCATGTCGAATATTTGACCCAATTACTGTTAAAATATGACGTCGATAACTATGATTCCCTTGAATAGAACCTAGCGCTGATGAAAAGAGGAACTATACTGCTCAATTCAAAAAGCCCGGAAACAAAATCTGTTTCCGGGCTTAAATATTTGAATCTATTTTCTTAATTGCCTAAATTCCCCGCAATTACAACTTCCAAGTCAATCCGAGACTGATACAGCGCAGGTTCAGCTTGTCATCATACTGATGAATTTTTTCTACCGTAAGGTGCCGATATACCGTGGAAACTTCCCAGCCCGGCTGCAACTGATAGGAAAAACCAAACTCAATATTCGTAACATTTTCTCCCCCGCCCATATTGGCAAAAAATGTCGTGCGTTCATTTAATTTTTTCGTCCCAATAACGCCACCCTGCACTACGTTTTTATGCAATGAAGTTCCATTACCACTTCCGCTGGTTGTAGAATAGCCGCCATAAATCTGCCAGTTGTCGTCAATCTTGCGAAAAGCGTTCATTTCCCTATTAATGGCTTTATAATTATATAAATTGTGGTGGGGATCATAACCTGCCTGCCGGAAATTCAAGGCCCAGTCATTTCCCAGGCCAGTTGTTACGCCATAGCTATAACTATTATTTAAGCCCTCAAAGGTATGAATATTGTAGGAGACATCCACCGCAGTCGAACCCTTGGAGAAATCGGTCAAAGGACTCGCCGCGCACAGATAGGGAAACGTCAAAATTATAATTGCCATGATTCCAATGCTAGTCGCCATTTTTTTCAACATCCATCTCACCTTTGCTGTCATCTTCTTTTCCACCAGCTTGCCCCCAGAATGCCACGTCATGCAAGCACCGCCTACTATTTCTTTGCTACTATTCTTGATTCGGCAATGTTTTCCTGCGTCACTTTGCCAATTTGCAATAACGCAGCCTCTACCCGCACAGCTTACAGTACTTTCGAAATAGCTTCGATATGTTTTTGTCGCAGCCACAGGCTGATATCTTTTCCTTTCAATTCCTTCGGAACGACTGCATCTGACAAGGAAGTCATCACGGTTTTGAGCGGGCAAAGTGCCGGCAGATTCAATCCCACAGCCTCAGCAATAACATCAAATTCCTCGATGCTCAGTGAACCACGCCGTAAATTATCAACTGCAGCAACCACCGTCGCAGGACTGACGAGCGCCAACAATGCCGCCGTTTTACCGACAGCTATTGCAGCATCAAGCCAGTCACCAGGCAAAGTCATCCGGTCATTCCATTGAGCCAATTCCTTGCTCTCCAGTACTAAGCCCAAAGCGGCAAACCTAACCTTAGGCTTTGAAGTAACTTTTGCAACTGCATCAAGGATGACCATGGTCTTTTCAAAGTCTTCTGCCGACAAGTTCGCTATTTCAGCAAAGGTGGTCTGCAACAAATGGGCATCTGCCAAAACCCTAAAAAACTTCGCCGGCGCCGGGGACTCCACCAAAACCTTTGCCATCTCGGCTAACATCCGCTCCGCCGGCTCATTGGCAAGCTCATCGACAACCGTAGCTGCCAGGACTAAGGTGTCGTTTTCTATCGCAAAACCCATTCGGGCGGCCTGACCGGCAAGTCTCAAGGCTCGCATCGGGTCCTCCGAAAAATGCTGACTGGTGGCTCTAAGGATGGCGTCTTTGATATCCCGGATCCCGTTGAAAGGGTCGATAATTTCTCCTGTCAAACTATCTATCGCAATAGAATTTATCGTTGTGTCACGCCGCAGAAGATCTTCCTCTATCGTTACCTTCGGCTTGGAGGATACTTTGAACCCTTTATGACCGCTGCCGACTTTTCGCTCTGTCCTCGCAAAAGCAACTTCGCACTTTACGCCATCGATCAACAGGCGAAAAACCGGAAACGATTTACCATACTCCTCCACATCAGGGAAGAGTGTTTTAAAATTTTTCTTAACCATACCGACAACACAAAAATCAATGTCTTTTGGCGTCACTCCCATAAAGCTGTCACGAACACATCCACCCACTCTATAAACGCGGCCGCCATTCGCTGCGATGGTCTCGGCAAAAACCCGCTCAGTTAGCACGCTATCATTCATGATACATCACCCGCTCCTTGCCTGGCAGAATATCTCCTATTTAAAACTCCCTCTATTCATCTTAACCGGAAAACGGCAAAAATGCATCTTTTTGTCTTTTTCAGGCCTAAAGACCCTCCCGCTTCCGTCGTACAAAACGCAGAAGGCCCTTTGGGGCTTCTGCAAAAATGGTGTCCGTACTCTATTCTGCGAGTCTGGCTGAATAAGGTTGCATTAAAATTTAAAACACCGTTGTTTGTGATATACTTGATGTACACGATAAGCGATTTATCGAACCATGGAGAAAAGGAGGCATTTCACATGGGAGATAAAAGCCCTAAGAATAAAGAAAAGAAAAAGAAGAAAGCCGACAAGAAAGCGACCTCATCAAGTTCTATCTCGCAACTCGTAACCCCCTCTAAATAATTGCTCAGACAGAAAGATTTTATTGCCAGCAATAAGTGCCGCACTCAAGATTCTTTTGAATATTCTATAGCAAACGCCGTATTAAAAGACGAAACTTTCTTTGCTGGTAAAGCAAAGAAAGTTTCGTCTTGCTTATTTCTTCGGCTACTTAAAATTAAGCGGCAAACGGTGCCCGAACGGCAGTTTCGTTAGCATTGCAGGTTTAGTCAGGCGTAACAAGTCTGCTTACAGTTAGTTCACCGGGTTGCGATAAATCGGCAATCTGGCCGTCTTCCATTCTGACAACAGGAAAACAGGAACCATTCGGATGAAAAAAAATAACCTCTGCCTGGCGTCCATCAGATAGAACAATTTTATTATTTAACATACTGTCGCGAACCTGGCTAATGAAAGTGTGACACACCGCTGTATCCAGTTTACCGAACATTTCATGCGAAAGCGTATCAAGCACAGCAAACGGATTAGCGTATTCATTCGTATAGGCCTGAGCATGGAAAGTATCGGCAACAGCGATAATCTTTGCATATGGATGCACTTTGCTACCGTTCACTCCTGTAGGGAATCCGCTGCCGTCGATACACTCGCGATGTTGCAAAATACCTAAGATTACTTCATTCGGAATTCCTTTTATCTCCTTAAGCAACGCTGCCGATTCGGCGATATAAGCCCGAACCTCAAGACCGTCGCGTTTACCGGCAGTCAGATTCCCCAAGTCATGCAAGAGGCCGGCCATCGCCACTCCTCTTATGTCGTCTTCACTCCATTTCATTTGCCGAGCTATAATTCCGGAGAAAAAAGCTACCATTACCGAGTGCCGGGAAACAAAATCGGCTAACTTGTAATCACTGATCAATAAATAGTTTAATGCTGCCAACCCATTGCTAGCAATAGAGGAATGAATGGTACCGGCGGTCTCTTTAAAATGCGCGATCGAAACGATGTTCCTCTTCTGAATAAAATCAAAAGTTTGGGCGATGGTCGTGACTATTGAATCATATTCTTGAACAAACCGCATATAAGCTTCTGAATTCGCTTTCCGATTTGTTTCGGACACAGGATCACCCACCGGCTCATCCGGAGGCTGCTCTTCCTCTTCTTGTGCCTGGATGAATACATTTTGAATATCCCAAGTCATGAGTAAAGAAATTTGGCGTGGTGTTAATTCTAAACCTTCGCCAAGCAGTGTTTTGCCAGCAAGAGAAAGTACCGTATCCGCCAGAATACAACCTGGCGTTAGACTTTTTACTGCTACCATTTTTGCTGCCATACTAATCATCCTCCCATCTCGGTCCCCAACCAGGATGCCTTACCGCAAACAGGCGGGTGATAAACTCCAAGCTTTTCCTATTTATTATACCGGTTAACAAATAGCTTATTAATCCGTCAAAAGTCCCATAAAAACTCCGCCATAAGTCCTAGATGACCACAGGCAGAAAAAAGAGCCTCTCCTGCCTTTAGCCAAGAGGCATAATTACACGTTGGGGATATTCTTCCCGTAAAAAATTTCAGCCATCTCCTTCTTCAAGCGTTGCTTGATCTTTTTTTTGTCGCCAGGCAACAGCTCCTTTTGCGCGGTGCCAAACAGATAATTATCAAGATCAAATTCCTTTAACAGCATCTTGGTATGAAAAATATTCTCTTGATACACGTTTACGTCAATTGTTTGATATCGCTCCCGGGTTTCTTTAGCGATATAATTCTGAATCGAATTAATCTTATGATCCATAAAAAATTTTTTTCCGTTAATGTCTCTGGTAAATCCCCGTACCCGGTAATCAAGAACGATAATGTCGGAACTAAAACTGTCAATGAGCAAATCCAGCGCCTTCAGCGGCGATATCTTACCACAGGTGGCGACATCGATATCAGCCCGGAAAGTACTTATGCCTTTGTCTGGATGGCTTTCAGGATAGGTATGGACAGAGATATGACTTTTGTCGAGATGCGCGACCACCGCGTCCGGTTCGATCAAATCGACCGGCAGTTCACCCCCGGTGTGGTGGTTGAACTTGCCCTCGGAAATCAACATGGTGACACTGGCTCCTTGGGGATCGTAGTCTTGCCTGGAGATGGCGAGAATATTTGCTCCGATTATATCGGTAACCCCTGATAAAATATCGGTGAGCCTTTCGGCGTTATATTCCTCATCAATATAGGCGATGTACTCGTCACGATGCTGCGCGGTTGTTGCATAACAAATATCATACATATTAAAGCTGAGCGTCTTCGTCAAGTTATTGAACCCGTAAAGTTTAAGTTTCTTGATGGTTTTTACTTCCATCCCAATTCCTCCTCCGGGTTGAAGCTTTCCTATGTATCATATTCATCTCAAAAAAAATAATGGTATATTCGCCCCCACCCAGGTTTATAAGTATCTAATCTTACCGGCAAAATGGAAAAAGCCAATACAAAAGCGAGCACGAAAGACATGCCCGCTTTTGTATTGGCTTTTCTGAAACGTCACCGCGACTTTACGCTTCAACATCGACAGCCTTGCGTACAAGCTGACTGGCTGTAGCACTTTGACTTTGACTGCTTTGGACGGCGGCAACGGTGGCCTGCTGACTTCCGCTGGTGCTTGCGTCAGTCTGTTTTTGCTGCAGCTGCTGAATTTGGGCATCTATCGTCTGTAGTTGCGATTCATACATCTGCAGTTGCTGTTGCGTCTGGGTTGCATTTCCGCCTTTTTGCTGGTTTAGCTTGTTGATATTGTCCTGGATCTGCTGTTGTTGTTTCTGAAGAGCTTTAATCTGACTCTGAATGCTCTGGCTCGACTGCGCCCCTGTGCTGGCGGTTTGCTTGACAGCTGATACCTCCATGTTCCCCCCTCCTTCCGTATAAACTTCATGTATTTATTACAACGCCTCGTTTTAGGTAAAACTAGTCGCTTTAGGCTGAGGCGGTGGTGGTTCCGGTAGATGAGGCGGACTGACCTTGCCACTGCTGGAGTTCACTTTGCATATTCTGAAGGTCAGTTTCGCTGACTGAGCCATTGGCCACTTTGTCCAAAAAGCTGGTCAAATCGGCTACATTGCTGCTACTGGACGAAGTGCTGCTATTCCCGGCACCCCCGTGATGGTGATGATGCTTGTGCGCACCGCCAGACTGCGACACCTGCTGCAGTTCCTGCTGCATGGCCGTCAGATCGGAGGATGAAACGGTGCCGCTGGCAACCTTATTCAGGAAGGTTTTCAGATCAGCGACGGTACTCGAATTTTGTGTGCTTCCAGACTGACTTGCCTGTTGCAGTTCTTGCTGCATGGTTGTCAGATCGGTAGAAGTGACAGTGCCGCTTGCCACCTTGTCCAGAAATACTTTCATATCGGAGTCAGAGCTATTGCCGCTGTTGCTGGTGTAACCACTGTTTTGCACAGACGATTGCTGCATATATTGCTGCAGTTGAGCCTGCATATTCTGAAGATCGGTGTCGGTAACAGTACCGTCTTTCACCTTATCCAGAAAACTCGTTAGATCAGAACTGCCACTGTCACTAGTCGATGTCATTTGCGAGAAGCTCGATTGAAAGGAATCCCCGTCGGAATTGGCGAATATTCCTGTCACAGTTCCCACATTCGTTGTGGCTTGCGTGGCTTGACTGCTACTGGTGCTGGTCACGTTGGAAGAGTACAATTGGCTCATAATCTGGCTAGCATAGCGATTTAAAGAATTGATATTCAAGTTTTTTCCTCCCCGTCTTTTGTTAGAGGTATAATTAAACCTCCGCTTATTTACTGTATCGAAAATTATTCTTTGAATTCTCTTTGAATATTAAATGAAATTCAAAGAATCCTCGATTAAAATTAAAATAGGCTAATTATTTCAACATAAGCCAGGGAGAACGACAAGTAAGGGGTTATTATGAAACTACTTTTGGTGGAAGACGAAAAGAGATTGGTCGAAGCACTTTCGCATTTATTGAAAAAAGGCGGTTATGCCGTCGATACCGCTTTGGACGGGGAAACCGGCCTTGAAATGGCGATTACCGGTTTTTACGACATTATTATTCTCGATCGTATGCTCCCCGTCCAAGACGGCATCAGCTTGTTAAAAATTTTTCGGGAGAATGGCTTTGAAACACCGGTTTTATTGTTGACCGCAAAAGATTCTCAGCAGGACAAAGTGGAAGGGTTGGACGCGGGTGCGGATGATTATTTGATTAAACCGTTCGATCCTGATGAACTGCTCGCGAGACTCCGCGCCCTTGGTCGCAGGCAGAACAAAAGTCTGGTAGAAACCACCGTTTCAGCGGCGGGATTTACACTTGATCCCCTTCGCGGTGCCGTAATCAAGAATCAACAAGTTGTCTCTCTCAGTGTCAAAGAGTCTTTATTGCTTGAACTTCTCATGCGCAATGCGGGGCAAATTCTAACAAAGGAACGTATTTTGGAAAAAGTGTGGGGATATTACTCTGATATTGAAATGGCCAATGTCGATCTATATATTCATTATCTGCGTAAAAAATTGAACACGAGCTGTATAAGAACAGTTCGCGGCGTAGGTTATTGCTTCCAGGAGGACAACCATGTTTCGTAAACTTCGGTTTCAGCTTACCATGATCAATTTAGTCATCATCACTGTTCTTTTTCTGCTTTTAACGACAGGGAGCTACTTTTTTGCCGAAAGAGACCTTGTCGGGCGTTCGGAACAGATGATTCAACGAGTTGCAGCAGATATTAATTCCGGTAATTTCCGGGAGCCTCCACTTCGCAGCGGCCCGGAGCCTCCCGGTTCATCCAACTTTCCTGGACCGCCTCCGGGCGGACCGCTCGAATCCCCCGGCCATTTTCCCCCACACCTGTTCTTTGTCAAAACAACAGGTGCTGGAGTCGTCAACTTTCAATCCGCCTCCCAACCCCTTGCTGCCAATCAATTGTCCTTGTTGGTCGAGCAAACCCTGGACAAGAAGAGCAATTTAGGTACGATCGTCTTTGACCAAAACAAATATCTCTATTATAAAACGCCGCTACAGGATCAGGCAGGAACGCTACTTGTCTTCGAGGATTTGGAGTCCAGAGAAAATATGCTGCGGATTTTGGTGATTGCCCTGGCTGTGACCGGCCTGGTCTGTTTGCTGCTCTCTTTGCTGGGAAGTCTGTTCCTCGCCAGCAGAGCCTTGGTGCCAATCCAAAAGGCCTGGCAGCAGCAAAAAGATTTTATCGCAGATGCTTCTCACGAACTGCGTACCCCCCTGACAGTCATCAGAACCAACCTTGAAATTGTCTTGCAAAATCAGGATGAACCTGTTGCCAACCAGAATAAATGGCTAAACAATATAAAAGAAGAGTCTGAGCATATGGCAGAGCTGTTAAACTCCCTGCTGTTTCTGGCCCGGGCTGATTCCCAGCAGCAGTTCATGGACAAGGACCCTTTCGCGCTGGATCAAATGGCTTCTCAGGCAGCTGAAGCCTTCAAGCTTATCGCCGAAGCCAAACAAGTCAGCTTCAACGTGGTGCTGAACGACAGAATTACGGTAGTTGGCGACGAGGCCAGGATCAAACAGGTCCTCGGCCTGCTAGTCGACAACGCCCTCCGGCACACCTCGTCCGGGGGAACAGTCTCCCTGGAAATCCTTCAGACCGCCAAAACCGCCACCATCATTGTCGCCGACAACGGTGAAGGGATAGCTCCCGAACATCTCGACAAGATTTTTGACCGCTTCTACCAGGTGGATCAGTCGCGATTCAAAGGTGGTGCCGGTCTTGGTCTGGCTATCGCCAAGTGGATCGTTGAAAGCCACGGCGGCCGCATTCAGGTTGCCAGCGTGCCTGGCGCAGGAACCAAGTTCACCATCGAACTTCCGCTGCCGCAAATTAAAGACTAATAAAAACGACCACAAAGCTAAGCTTTGTGGTCGTTTTTTTAGAACTATATTTTCTCCACCACACCGGCGCAGCGGGCGCAGAGGGTCGGATGAGCCTCATCTTTTGTAACGCTCTCGTCGTAAATCCAGCAGCGTTCGCATTTGCCGCCAGTCGCCGCCTTGACACCCACCGCCAGATCATCTCGGTCGGTGAAATAGGTGCCTTGCGAAGCATCAGGAGCCTTGTCTGTGCCTGAAATCAAATGCACTTCGGAAACAATCAGGATGGTCTTCAGTTCCTCTTCGCCGACACCACTGAGTATATCATATGCCTCGCCTTTGGCGTAAAGCTCCACCGCGGCGTCGAGAGAATGGCCGATGACTTTGGAGCGACGCTTTTCTTCCAGCGCTTTGGTGATTTCGCCGCGCATGGCAAGAATGCTTTCCCATTTTGCCCCCAGAGCTTCGTCGAGATATTCAAGGTGTTCGTTCGGCCAATCTGCCATCTGGACACTTTCCGGCATTCCTGCGAGCTTGGGCATATACTGCCAGACTTCTTCTGCGGTGAAGGCCAGCACCGGCGACAACATGACCACCAAACTGTTCAGAATCTCATACATCGCCGTCTGGGCCGCCCGCCTGTCCACCGAACCCGGCAGCGACGTGTAGACCCGGTCTTTCAGGATGTCGAGATAAATGGAACTGAGATCGACGGCACAGAAGTTGTGGACGGTATGATACAGAGCATGAAACTCATATTCTTCGTAGGCCCGGGTAACCCGCTGGCGAACCTGCTCCAGCCTGAGCAGCGCCCAGCGGTCGATCTCCAGCATCTGGTCGTAGCTCACCTGATCGCGGTTGGGGTCAAAGTCGGCGAGACTGCCAAGAATATAGCGGAAGGTATTCCGGATCTTGCGGTACACCTCTGACATTTGCTTGAGAATATCTTTGGAGATGCGAATGTCGGTTTTGTAGTCGGCAGAAGCCACCCACAGGCGAAGAATATCAGCGCCGTACTGGTTAATGACTTCCTGGGGATAGATGGTATTGCCGATGGATTTAGACATCTTACGGCCTTCGCCGTCGACGACGAAGCCGTGGGTCAATACCGCTTTGAAGGGTGCCCGGCCCCTTGTGGCAACCGATGTCAGCAGAGAGGACTGGAACCAGCCGCGATGCTGATCGCTACCTTCAAGATACATGTCCGCCGGCCATTTTAGTTCCGGACGTTCCTCCAGGACGGCAGCGTGGCTTGAGCCGCTGTCAAACCAGACATCCATGATGTCGGTTTCTTTACGGAAGCCTTTGTGGCCGCAATCCGGGCAACTGAAGTCGGCAGGCAGAATTTCCGCCGCTGTATGAGCCCACCAGGCGTCAGACCCCTCGCGGCGAAACAACTCTTTCACCACACCGATGGTTGTATCGTTGATAATATGATTGTTGCACTCTTCGCAGTAGAATATCGGAATCGGCAGCCCCCAGACCCGCTGGCGGGAGATGCACCAGTCCTGGCGGTCAGCCACCATATTGTGAATGCGTTCCTCACCCCAGGCAGGGATCCACTGAACCTCTTTGATGGCAGCCAAAGCAACGTCGCGGAAACCTTCCACCGAGGCAAACCACTGTTCTGTGGCCCGGTAGATGATCGGATTCTTGCACCGCCAGCAGTGGGCGTACTGATGCCTGACTGAGCCTTTTCCCAGCATCAGTCCCCGGCCGATTACTTCTTTGATAACCGGTACATTGGCGTCTTCCACGGTAAGGCCTTGGAACTGACCACCTTCGGCGGTGAAACGGCCGGCGTGGTCAACCGGATTAATGATTGGCAGGCCGTATTTTACGCCGATATCAAAGTCCTCCTGGCCGTGACCAGGCGCGGTATGGACGCAACCGGTACCCTGCTCCAAGGTAACATGGTCACCCAATACCACAGGGGATTCCCGGTCGAGGAAGGGATGGGAAAACACCATCCCCTCCAGCGCGGCCCCCTTCATCCGGGCAAGCACAGTATAGCTTTCCAGACCGTTGGCTTTAATCACCGACTCGGCCAGTTCAGCTGCCAGCAGATAGATTTCGCCATTTACCTCGGCCCAGACATATTCCAGTTCGGGATGGATGGCTATCGCCACATTAGCCGGCAATGTCCAGGGCGTGGTGGTCCAGATAACCGCATACACATTTTGCGGATCGACCCCCACCGGCAGGTTGCCCTTGTCATTCATTAGGGGAAATTTCACATAGATGGAGTGGGACTTCTTTTCCGCATACTCGATTTCGGCTTCAGCCAGGGCAGTTTCACAGGAAGTGCACCAATATACCGATTTCAGACCTTTATAAATATAGCCTTGCTTGGCCATTTCGCCGAAGACTTCGATCTGCTTGGCCTCATAGGGAGAAAGGAGGGTTACATAGGGATGATCCCAGTCGCCGCCCACCCCGAGGCGCTTAAAATCTTCCCGCTGCATATCCAGACACTTCAGGGCATATTGCTTACATTCGCGCCGAAGGTCAAGCGGGTCAAGTTCATGCCGGTTAAGACCGAGAATTTTGATGGCGGCGTGCTCGATCGGCAGACCGTGGGTATCCCAGCCTGGCACATAAGGAGTATTAAAGCCCTGGAGTGATTTATATTTGAGAATAACATCCTTCAGGATTTTATTGAGCGCCGTCCCAATATGAATATTGCCGTTGGCATACGGCGGCCCATCGTGCAGGATAAACTTTTTTTTGCCCTGAGACCGTCTGATTTTTTCTTCGTACACTTGTTTTTCTTGCCAATACTTTAATAGCTCCGGTTCCCGTTCCGGCAGATTGGCCCGCATGGGAAACTCGGTCTGCGGCAAATTTAATGTTTTACTATAATCCAAGAAACACACCTCCAAATAAAATAAACCTCCATCCCTAAGGGACGAGGTTCAATTCCCGTGGTACCACCCTAATAGCCAATGCACAGCCACTTGAAACGGATAACGTCCGCTGACGGCGAAGCCTACTTTCGTTCGGTTCGCAGCTCCAGAAGGATTTTCGCCTGACTTGTTTTACCGGGCTTGCACCACCCCCGGTTCGCTGGAAAAACTCCGCCTGACTACTGTTTCTGTCATCGCTTTTCGCTATTTTATTACTAATATAGAATATTATATACACATCGGGCAAGATTAGTCAAACGAATACCGTTTCGCCAGCAGAGCAAAAAAAACAGCTTTATTGATGCCTCGGATTCTGATGACCTTTTCGCGGCTTTTTTGTCCGGCGGCAATAGCGATTTGACTTTTGGCTACAGAACAAAGCTCAGCAAAAAACTCAATACAAGCCGCGTTGGCCGCGCCTTCCACCGGCGGTGAGGTCAGCGCCAATCGCAGGCTATCGCCGCTGATGCCGCTGATCGCATTGCGGCTGGCCCTGGGCTGTACCCGCACCTTCACTGTTATCTCACCAGCCGATTCCCGGCAATCCAGCGTCTCAAGCCCCAAAATTAGTTGTCATCCTCTTCGGCGTCTTTCAGCATTTCCAGCTGAGCGACCAAGAGTGTCCGCAGTCTGGTGCGGTAAACCTGGGTTTGTTTTTTCAATTCTTCATACTCGGTATTCATGCGGCGGACTTTTGATCCGGCTTCTTCGACCAGTTTCTGGGCGCGGATTTCGGCTTCCTTCAACTGAAGTTCGCTTTCCTTCTTGGCGTTGAGCTTGACTTCCTCAGCCGTCTCCTGCGCGATAACCAGCGTGTTGTGCAGCGTGTTCTCCATATGCTGAAAATGTTCCAGCTTGCTGTTTACCCGATCCAATGTTTCTTTTAGTTCGATGTTGTCACGATACAGCTTTTCGTAGTCCTTGACCACCTGATCGAGAAACTCATCAACCTCGTCTTCGCTGTAGCCGCGAAAACTTCTCTTGAACTCTTTATTATGGATGTCCAAGGCTGTTAACATGCCAACACTCCTTTATATAAAGCGTTTTAACAAAATGCTGGTTCGTCCCTTTTTCGTCTGGCCCAGTACTTCGCATACTTCCACCCGGCCCCGGCCGCGCATTGAGATGATGTCGCCGGCCTTCACATTTTGGGCGGCATTCTTGGCGTCCTGCCAGTTGACTTTCACCTTATCGGCAGCGATCTCGCCTGCCATTTTAGTCCGGGAGGTTCCAAACCCTGCGGCAGCCACTGCGTCCAGTCGAAGGGAGGCAATGGTTGTCCTGATTTCCTTGACCCGCTCCTCACGAGGGGCGATGGCTGAAAGCTCCAAAGGCTCTATTTCAACAGTTGCGGCACCGATTTTCAGCAGATTTTGACTGATAAACTCGGCCAAACTTGGATCACAGACTATTTGGCAACCGCGTCCACCCATGATGATGTCGCCGATCATCTCCCGCTTGAGGCCCAGCCCGAGCACGGCGCCCAGCACATCCCTGTGGGAAATCTGATAATAGCGCACATCAACAGTGACAGACAGCGCAGCAAGGCCAAAATCCATCTTCCCTGGGAAATCCTCGTCGACAAATGCGATCTTGACTCGCTCCGCACCGGGGAACCCGCCGTCGGACTCCAGGTTCAGCCGTTCGAAGTGGGCAGCCACCGTCTCGGCAATACTGAATCCATAGGGATCGAGAAATTCACTGACTTTATACTTGCGCGACCGCAGGGCGTTTTCGGCGAGATCCACCAGTTTTGCCGCCAGATCGGCGTCGCCGCTTGCCCGGTAATAACGTAGAATTTTATCCCGTTCACTCATTTCATCTTCTGCCCCATCTCGCGCGAACGGTTGGTAGCCGCCACCACAGCATCAATCAGTGCGGCGCGAACACCCTTTTGCTCCAGCACATGAATACCGGCAATCGATGTCCCACCAGGTGATGTGACCATATCACGCAGCTTGGCGGGGTGTTCCCCGGTCTCGAGCACCATCTTGGCTGCTCCATATAATGTCTGAGCGGCCAGCGTCAGCGCCATCGGACGGGAAAAGCCCACCCGGACGCCGGCGTCAGCCAGCGCGTCAATCAACAAATAAACAAATGCCGGACCGCTTCCCGAAAGGCCGGTGACGGCGTCCATCGCATCCTCGTTGACGGTCACCACTCTGCCTACCGAAGCGAATACGGCTGAAGCCAGCTCACCAGCTTGGGCGCTTGCATACTTGCCCAAAGCGATAGCTGACATTCCAGCCCCCACCGCCACAGCGGTATTCGGCATGACCCGGACAATGGGAACTCCTGGCAGACGGCCCTGCAAGGTGGCGATGGTAATACCGGCGACGATGGAGATCACGGTGGTCTTTTTGTCAACCACCGGGGCAATATTGTCCAGAACATCATTGATGGTCTGAGGTTTAATGGTCAGAAAAAGCACATCCACATTACCTGCCACTTCCTGGCTGTCAAGGGATGTGGAAACTCCCAGCGAAGCCGCCAAGTAATCAAGGCGCTCCTGGACCACGTCATTTATCGTAATCTGACTGGCATTGACCAGCTTGGCCTGCAGCATACCGCGAATTAAGGCTTCGCCCATAGCTCCGCCGCCGATAAAACCAATCCGTTTGGATTCCAGCATCTTTTCCTCCTATATTTGCCGCCTCGGATAACCTATTGCTTACCAGTCCAGGGCAAGAAAGAGCGTTCTATACCCTCTTCACGGGAACTATAAGCGACATCAACATTGTTGGGTGCGCACAAAAATATATTATTACCGATTTTTTGGATACTACCATTCAAAGCATAGGTTGTCCCGCTAATGAAGTCAATCATGCGTTTGGCAACTTCTTTGTCCGTGTTTTCCAGATTGATGACTACCGGCTTACGATTCCGGAGGTGATCGGCCACATGCTGGGCATCATCAAAGGCAAAAGGTTCGACAACCACAACCTTGACCTGCTTCGGCGCCGCCGGCAAGGACACAAGGTTGCTGCCCTTTTTGGCCTTGGATTCGAATTCATCTTGTTTGGGGCGCTCCTCTTCCGTCGTCTCCACGGTTTCAAAAAGCCCCAGACTACCCCAAACCTTTTCCATAAATTTCACTGTTTGCAACCTCCTTTTGTTAATGACGCGGACCGAATATGGCGGTGCCGATCCGCACCAAATTGGCGCCCTCTTCTACTGCCACGCTATAGTCATTGGTCATTCCCATCGACAACTGCTCAATCAGACTGCCAGGCAGCGCCATTGCTTTTAACTGTGTAAATAGCTCATACATCGCCCGGAACACCGGTCGGGCATCTTCCGGGTTCACAAAAAACGGGGCAATGGTCATCAGGCCACACAACCGTACATGTTCAAGTTGGGTGATCTTTTGGGCCAATCCCGGTAAAGCGCTAGCCTCGATCCCGTACTTGGAATCCTCATTGGCGGCATTGACCTGAATCAGCACATCCTGGCGCTTACCGAGCTTACCGGCAATCCGGTCAATTTCCCGCGCAAGGGATTCGCTGTCCACCGAATGAATCAGATCAAACAGCGGAACTGCCTGCCGCACCTTGTTGGTTTGCAAGTGGCCGATCAAATGGCGCTCAACTTGGCGATCAAGGTGCTCAAGTTTTGCCACAGCTTCCTGAACCCGGTTTTCACCGATGGCCGCCGCTCCTGCGTCAATCACCTCGCGCACAGCGCTGACCTCCTGATTCTTGGTAACTGCCACGACTTTCACAGCGGTCCCTGTCGCAACAACATCTTTCCGGCGCTTGGACACGGCAAAGCTGATATCATTCGCTATTTGGACGAGATTTCCGGCAAGAGACATGGTGATTCCTCCATCTAGAAGTATTATTCGCGCAGAAACAAAATTTTCCTCTTATCACCTGGTCTTATTTACATATCTTTTTTATGTTTAACGGCCTGGTTAAAAGCCTGTCGCCACCACCGTCCATGGTAATTTCACAGTCAGTTGCAAAATCATAGTTATTTCGCTATTCTTGCCGCAAATTTTACATGCCATAATGATTTCCGGGCGCCCGCGAAAGACTCTTCGCTTGTGATTCCTTAGGTGCAACGCGCTGCCATTGGTCATATACTATCCCAAACAATGCGCAAGGAGAGGAATCATTTTGCCCCTTAGTCCTGACTTTCATGATATTTTGGAAATTTTCATCTATACCAATCTCCCTGTTCTCATGAACCCGCAGAACGCGGTGGCTAGTTTTACTACAACAGCAGCAGTCACCACTAACGCCGCCATTACCCCGGCCATAACGAAAACCGCTACCTCCACCGGCACTACGGCCAGTACCACGAACACCGTCACTAGCCAAGCCGCAACGACGACCACCACCAGCACGACCACCGCTTCCACTGCGGCCCGGCAGGTAACAACTGCTTCGCCGAATATCCCCGGCAAGGCCATCACCCCTGCCGTTTTAGTGGCTTTACAGGCGTCGGCATTGAATAATTTTACCGAGCTCGGCCTACAAACAGATATCGGAGAAATCGCGAGAATCTTCTTCGCCACTCTCCCGGCTTTGCCCCCCTCAATAACCCCTACAACCCCCACCACGCCTACCATCCCGGCGACGCCCCTTCTTCAGGGCACCACAACCACCCCCGCCACGACAGTTTTCAGTCCGGCAACCCTTAGAGCTTCAACCAGCAGCCCCATAACTACGACTGCCCCTCCCAGTTCCCGGACCGCGCCTTCGCCGGAAGGCACTCAGGTGGCACCGATCACAAAAGCAGTCGACATTTCTGACATCATAGCCTCCCTACAGGCAAAGCTAAGATAAGTCGAGTCAATAAGTCGTTCCTACCTCGAAGGCACTGTTCACTATATTGTCGTAATAATTGTTGGCAACAGATAGGGACACAACAGTTCTTATTTATCCACATTTGGTCAGATACATACTCGAATCATTTGTTTCTGTCGCCTCTGTGATCGCATAAGAAAAGGGCCGCCTATGGCGGCCCTTCCGGGTTTTTCTCAACTATTAGGGATTAACAGTTGACTGATAAACTTGCTTGCCGTCTTTAAACGCCAGGATAACGGCACCTTTGACTGCGTCATGAGTCGCGTTAAGGGTCAGCTTGCCGGAAGCGCCTTGATAGTCTTTGGTTGCGGCAAGAGCTTCGCGGATTTTCGCCGAATCGGTGCTGTTGGCCCGTTTGATAGCGTCAATCAGGACATATGCGGCGTCATAGCCCAGAACGGCCATAGCGTCAGGTGTCTGATTGTACTCTTTCTTGAAAGCATCAACAAATGCTTTGGAGTTCGGGCTGGTATCTTCCACTGAGTAGTGATTGGTGAAGTAGGCGCCATTCAGTGCTTCATTGCCAGCGATTTCAGGCAGTTTGGGGGAGTCCCAGCCGTCGCCGCCCACGAAGGGTACGGTGATGCCAAGCTCACGAGCCTGCTTGATAATTTTGCCGACTTCTTCATAGTAGCCAGGCAGATAGATCATATCCGGATTGGTAGCTTTTATCTTGGTCAGGATGGTTTTGAAATCCTGATCTTTTTGCAGATACGCTTCTTCGGCGACGATGGTGCCGCCACCTTTAACGAAAGCTTCCTTGAAGAACTGCTGCAAACCTTTGCTGTAGTCGCTGCTGTTGTCAATCATGATCGCGACTTTTTTCGCTTTCAGGGTATTGAGAGCGAAGTTGGCGCCCACAGTTCCCTGGAAGGGGTCGATGAAACAGACGCGGAAGGTGTTGTCTCTGACTTTGCCGGTTTTTTCATCAACAGTAACCTTAGGATTGGTAGTCGCAGCCGCCACTAGCGGAATCTTGTTGGCTTCGGCTACAGTGGCTCCGGCGATGCCATTGGAGCTGGTAGTAAAACCGGTTACGGCAATAACTTTATCCTGGGTAATAACTTTGGTCATAGCATTCGTGGATTCAGACGGTTCACCTTTATTATCAGCGGTAACAATTTCGATCTTCTTGCCAAGCACGCCACCTTTGGCGTTGATTTCCTTAAACGCCAGTTTGGCGCCGTTAGCAGCCATGGTACCGAAGGACGCGGTGTTGCCGGTCAATTCGTAAACCATGCCAATCTTGATGTCATTGCTGCTGCTGCCGCAGCCGGCTACCAAACCTGCCAGCATCAAAAATGCAACTAAAATGCCAGTTAACCGAAAATACTTTTTACTCATCAATTAGCCTCCCCGTTTTTTTGTTTCACCCGAAAAAGGAACCCGTGACCCAGATCACCTCCCGGATAGATAAAAATTTTTCGCAAATGTTGGAAAAAAAGCTTCTCAAAAAGTAAACCAGGTTTACCTTTTTGAGAAGCTTCATTGCTTCTTACGTTTGTCCTCTATGATAATACATTGTATTACGCTTCTTGGCAAAATACAAGTAATTTGCCAAAAATAATTCATTGTTCAGAGATTGATAGGGTTCTCCTCTTGAGGTCCCGTTGCCACCCCAGGCGAACAGGCCACAGAAGGGCAAGCTAATCGCCCCCATCGGCCAACTCCTGCCGGAGAGACAGGCATCCGGTTTACAGTTTTTCCGATACTGCTTTGGCCTGCAAAAACAGGAGGAGATAATCGGTCCCGCCGGCTTTGGAATCGGTGCCTGACATATTGAAGCCGCCAAAAGGATGAGCTCCCACCATGGCGCCAGTGCATTTGCGATTGAGGTAAAGGTTACCGACATGGAAGGTACGGCGGGCCTTTGCCAACTTGTCTCGGTTCCGGGAATAGACTGCTCCGGTTAAACCATAATCGGTATCATTGGCTATCGCAATGGCCTCATCGAAGTTTTCAGCCTTGATGATGGCCAGTACCGGCCCAAAGATTTCTTCTTGGGCGATGCGCGCCTGGGGCGGAACATCGGCAAATACGGTGGGCTCTATATAATAGCCTGCACTGTCGCCTTTTTTCCCGCCGGCTACCAGTCTTGCCTCGCCTTTGCCAATTTCGATATAGTCCAGAATCTTGCGCTGAGCATTGGCATCAATCACCGGACCCAAGTGAATGGATGGGTCGGTGGTCGGCCCCACCTTCAGGGCTTTGGCTCTCGCTGCAACTTTGGCAACCAGTTCGTCATAGACATCTTTTACTACGATGGCCCGGGAACAGGCTGAACATTTCTGGCCGGCGAAACCAAAAGCCGAGGTGACAATGCCGTTGGCGGCGTCTTCAACATCGGTTTCACTGTCAACAACAATGGCATCTTTGCCGCCCATTTCCGCAACCACCCGTTTGAGCCACTTCTGCCCGGGCGCGACGTCGGCCGCCAGTTTATTGATCCGCACCCCGACTTCACGGGAGCCGGTAAAGTTGATAAACCTCACCTGGGGATGGCTTACCAGGTAATCCCCAAGAACTGCGCCGCTGCCTGGCAGATAATTGACTACTCCGGGCGGCAGTCCGACCTCTTCTAAAAGTTCCATGAATTTCGCGGCAATAACCGCAGTTGTGCTGGCCGGCTTCATGATGACGGTGTTACCGGCGACAACAGCCGCAGTGGTCATACCGGCCAGAATGGCCAGCGGGAAATTCCAGGGAGCGATGACGACCCCCACACCCAACGGAATGTAAAAGCACTCATTTTGCTCGCCCTGCTGGGGAATGACCGGCATACCCTGAGCATAATTGAGCATCTGCCGGCCATAGTATTCCATAAAATCGATGGCTTCGGCGGTGTCGGCATCAGCCTCTACCCAGCTTTTGCCGGACTCTTCCACCAACCAGGCGGAAAATTCGAATTTACGCCGCCGCAGGCTAGCCGCGGCCTTAAACAGGAAGGTCGCCCGTTGTTTGGGACATACATCCCGCCAACTGGCAAAGGCGGCTTGGGCTGCTGCCAGGGCCTTGTCCGCCAAGGCGATATCGGCTTTAGCCACCGTTCCGACGCTTTCTTTCGCCAAAGAAGGATTCAGCGACGTAATGCGTTCGGCAGTATCGATCTTTTCCCCGCCGATCACCAGCGGGTAGTGACAGCTTTTCTGTTTGGCAACAGCAGCCAGCGCAGCCTCCATGGCAGCTTTGTTCTCCGGGGCCGCAAAATTGACTAGCGCTTCATTTGTATAATCTTTTAACATGGTAATTCGCCTCCAAAATTCTTTATACTACTGATGGTTCTATGAACAGATCGCCCCGCTCAAACCTTCCGGCATCGAACATATTGATCGGTAAGGCTGTGGGTTTGCCGTCAATGAGCTCAGCCATCAACTGCCCAACCACCGGAGCAATCATGAAACCATGGCCGCTAAACCCGGCGGCGGTAAAGAAACCTCGCAAAGTTGGATCCTCGCCCAGTATCGGCTGCCGGTCAGGCGACATATCATAAACGCCGGCCCACTGACGAATAACAGTCAGCTCGGCGAGACGAGGCAGAATTGCCGTCACTTTTGCGGCCATTTCCTGCAAAAACTGCCAGCTGGCCTGCTGGTTAATTCCCTCCGGCTCGTCGGGATGGCCAACCCCCATGATGAAACTGCCGTGGGGCGACTGCTGGCAATACAGGTTGTGATAAAAACTCATGACCATCGGACCTTGCAGGGGTTCGACAGGCTCAGTCACCAATATTTCGTGCCGTTCCGGGGCGATCGGCAACTCGATTCCCGCCATCCGTCCGACAGTCTTGGCATAGCCGCCGGCAGCATTGACCACCACCGCCGTGGCGATATCGCCGCCAGTGGTGCGTACACCCTTGACGCTGCCGTTCTCGGTGATGATTGCCGTCACTTCGCTGTAGGTGTGGATTTCCACCCCAAGCTTTCTGGCGGCCTCGGCATAGAGCTTGGTCACCGCAAAAGGATTGCAGTGTCCGTCTTTCGGGCAAAATGTTGCGCCATACAGACCGTCGGTATTGAGGATAGGTACGATGGCCCGGGCTTCATCCGGACTGACCCAGTAGGCTGGTATGTCCAGCGAATTTTGCAAAACCAGATTTTTATGGAACTGTTCCACCATTTTCTCGGTGTAAGCCAGCAGCAGATAGCCGCTTTGGTTAAATTCGATATCACCTGGCGTATCCAGAAGTTCGGGAAGGTGCTCATAGATCCGCATACTTTCCCGGGATAAAAGACAATTGGCCTCTGTACCCCACTGCAGACGGAATCCTGCACCACAGCGCCCAGTGGCACCGCTGGCCAGATAGCCTTTTTCCAGCAGCACAACCTTGCCTACCCCCTGTTTCGCCAGGTTATAGGCGATGGAGCAGCCTACCACGCCACCGCCGATGACTACCACATCTGCCCATTTAACCATGCTCAATCCTCCTGGCCAGCACACCGAGTTTTATCGGCGCCGCCGGCGGGCGAAAGGTCGGTAAGCCTACATCGCTCGCCGGTTTCCCTGTCAGGCGGGCAACCTCCTGCGCTACCAGCGGCAGACAGTTACGCCCCTGACAGGGACCCATACCGCAGCGGCAGGCTCGTTTGATTTCCTCGATATCAGTCGCCCCCTCGCCAATCAGGCGGCGAATTTCTCCCAAGGTAACGTCTTCACAGCGGCAAACAATTGCGTCATCACTCATTGGTGTATTCCTCCCTCCGGCGGATATGGCGTACTTCCATGCCCAGTTCCCTCGGCACCGCCAGCGCGAGCACTCTGGTCTTGTTTTTGTATTCCTGAATTTTAATTACCTCGGCTTCCCCTACCGTCCGGCCAGCCCGGTCGAGAGCCTCGACTACATCACCTGGCTGGGGCACAGGGGAGAATTCGTAGGGAATCTTGATCAACGCTTGAGTCGGTGAATAGGAATAATCTGCGACAAATATCGCCAGCCCCGGACAGTGGGCCAGGCAGGCGCCGCAGCCATTGCAGCGGCTCACGTCCAGTTCGGGGCAGTCATTAATATCACTGAAAGGCTTGATAGCCCCGCGCATACAGGCATCGACACAGGGATTGCAGGGAATATTTTGCCGGCATTCGATAATCGCCACCGGACCGGCCGCCAGTCTTGCCAATGAAGGCCCCATCAGATCACCTCCGCCAGATTCGCCCTGGTCACCTTGGCCAGACCGCTTCGGATTTTCGTACTCAGTGGCCCGGCCCGCAAGGCAGCCAGTTGTGCCTGGGCGGCCGCCAGTTCCAGCCTTAACCCGGATGTGTTCGTCCCTAACGCCAGAGCGGCAGCCAATCCGGCAATTTTCCCTTCCACCATGGCGGTGGAAGCTTCTTCGATTCCGGCTACATCGCCGGCGATATAGATGTTGGGCCGGGTGGTCAGCAGCGTCTCATCCCGAAAGGGAATATTGCCACCCAGCTCGGGAACATAAACCATGCCGCAACCGGCCTGCCAGAGCAATTCTGTCAGTGGCGACAGGCCAACAGCCAGGCACATTCCGTCCACAGCAAACTCTTTTTCACTGCCTGGTATCGGCTGCCAGTTTCCGTCCAACTGCCAAATGACTGCACCGTCCAGGCTATTTGCGCCCCTGGCGTGTTTCACGGTATGGGAGGTATAAACCGGTACCCCACAGCGCTTGACCTTGTCGGCATGGACTTGATAGCAACCTGCCGCCGGCCCGGCCTCGACAATGGCCGCGACTTCCACTCCGGCCTGCAGCAACTGATAAGCAACAATCACCCCGATGTTGCCGGCTCCGATCATTAACAGCCGCTTGCCTGGCAGGACGCCATACACATTCATCAGCGTCTGCACTGCACCGGCGCCATAAATCCCCGGCAGATCGTTATTGGGGAAAACCAATGTTTTTTCGGCAGCACCGGTGGCCACGATCAGCTTTTTCGGTCGCACGGTGTGAAATTCACCTTGGTATTTGACAGTGAGCACACCGTCAGGATAATAGCCCAGTGCGGTGGCGTCCTGCCAAACAGTCACGCCGGGTGTAGCGTTAACTTCTTCAATTAATTTGCGGGCAATATCAACGCCGCGCTCGCCGGCATACTCCGCTTTGGAGCCGAAAAATTTATGAGTTTGTTTGATAAGCTGTCCACCCAGATAGGGAAATCGCTCCAGCAATAGTACCTGCGCTCCGGCCCGGGCGGCATGGAGCGCTGCAACCAAACCGGCTGGCCCGGCGCCAATAATTGCAATTTCAGTTTTCATTTACACCACTTCGCCCTTCCCGGTCTGTGTTTCGACCTTCATTCCCGCCCGCAGCGGTTCGGTGCAAACCCGAACATTTGGCACGCCATCTACAGTCATCAAACAGGAAGAACAGTTGCCGATAGCGCAAAACAAGCCGCGCGGCCGCTTATGGCGCAAGCTGTGTCTAAGTAGCCTTACCCCCGCGTCATGGAGCGCGGCGACAATCGGTTCACCGGCAACCCCTTCCAAGATCTGACCATCAAAACTAAAAGTAATCTTTTCCTGTTTAGGAAAACTGAGAATCGGATGATCGGTTATCCGCATACTAACACCCCCATGTCACCCCTACCAGATGCAATTTTTATGCCAAAAGAAAAAAAGAGCATTGAACTGCTCTTTTTTAGTCGCCAATCCCTCATAAAATCAGCCTTTAGGAGAAATTATACTTTTTAATCAATTGGTTAGGCAACGGCATTATCCAGACTATATCCGTCTGTTTGCTGACACACGCGTCAGTTTTTCGACGTTATTCCCAGGTGCTGCATTTTATAGTACAGTGTGCTGCGGGGAATGCCGAGCTTTTTGGCGGCGGCAGCTTTATTATGTACCGTCTCGGCGAGGGCTGCTTCGATCAACTCTCGCGCCACCGCATCAGTAGCCTGTTCCAGGTCGGAACCATCGAAAACTGGAGAATTGATCATTTTGTCGCTGCTACGGAAAGAAGCAGGCAGATTGGTAATTGCCAGCGTGTCGCCGTCAGCCAGGACCACCAGTCGCTCCAAAATATTGTACAGTTCCCTCACATTGCCTGGCCAATCATAGTCGAGAAAGACAGCCATTACCGCCGGTTCCACGCGATTAATCTGCTTGCCGTGGAGCGAGCCGAAATGCTGCAGCCCCCGGTGCACAAGCTCGGGAATATCCTCGCGACGTTCCCGGAGGGGCGGCAGCTGCAAAGTAACTACATTGAGACGATAATAGAGGTCATCGCGAAAATCACGTAAGGCAATCATTTCCTCAAGATTGCGATGAGTCGCGGCAATAATTCTCACATCCACCTTCACCGCCCGGTCACCGCCGATCCGGTAAAAACTCTTATCCTGCAGCACCCGCAGCAGTTTGACCTGCATTTCCTTTGGCAATTCACCGATCTCATCCAAAAACAAGGTGCCGCCTTCGGCTGATTCAAATAAGCCGTGTTTGCCCTTCCGGTCGGCGCCGGTAAAAGCCCCCGGCTGATAACCAAACAATTCACTTTCAAAAAGATTGGCAGGAATAGCCCCGCAGTTGATTTCGACAATCGGCCCTGGACGGCGACTGGCAGCGTGAATGGCCCGCGCAAAAATCTCTTTGCCTGTGCCGCTTTCCCCCCGGATCAATACCGGAACTCCGGTAGTAGCGATGCGCCGCCCCATGCTTATTGCTTCCTGCAATTCGGCGTTATGCCCGCGAATGACGGCGAACGGATCGGCTTGTGAGTTGATCTTGCCGATCTCTTCTTTCAGCGATAACACTTCTTGGCTCGCCCGGGAAAGCTCGCGGTTTAAGTTGACAAGTTCGGTGATATCCCGTTCGGCCGAAATTCCACCGATGATGGTTCCATCGAGTTCCAGCGGCGCCGCATTAATCAAGACATGCGCCCCCTCACGAGGCCGGTGATACTTGTCGCGGACAGGCTGAGGAGATTGCATCATTCCGGTAACCACCAAATTGGAGAAAAACTCGCCAATCGGTTTGCCCAGTATTTCCTGGGCACTAAAGCCGTAAAGCTGCTCGGCCCGACTATTCCAGGCCGTCACCCGCTGCCTGGCGTCGATGACGGTAACCGCTTCACTGACAGTGTCGAGCACCGTCGCCGTAATCACTTGCTGCTCGCGCAACAAGCGGATAAATGTTTGAACAAACGCTTTCGGCGTATGGAGGGCGACCGGTTTTCCTTCCGCAAATACCACCACCGCCCATCCTATCAAGAGGGTATGTTCGCTGGCTACTGTACGTCCCAGAAAATCTTCATCCCGAACCACCAGTGCGAAATCAGCGACATCCTCAACAGATGCGCCATCCTTGCCGCAGCCTTCGTCGGTAAGATAGCCCCAGCGCCCCTGACTATAGACCGTCAGGGCATCCCATTGACCGGCAGCCAATAACCCCTTTGCTTCCGCTAACGGCATCTCCGGCGCTACAGACAATACCTGCCTGGTGACTATATCGGCGACCTTCAGTTCCCGATTCATCCCTCACCCTCCCCCACAAATGAAAACGGTGTCACTCCAAATAGAATGACACCGTCGTCACCGTCCAAAAACTGACACTTTTATTATAGCCTATCGATTATTGGCTATGCAACCCCTTTTTGATCTAAGCGCAGATTCCAGCGGCTCCGCCACGTAGCATCTGACGGAATTCGTCTCCACTGATCGCCTCTTGCTCCAGCAAGACCGCGATTGTTTGTTCCAGTGCCTCCCGGTTGGCCGCCAACAAAGCATAAACCTCTGTTTCGGCATCGCGCAGCACACCGGTGATGGAAGTATGCAAAATATCTGGCGGCAAATCATCTGGTGAGACAATGCCCAGATCAGACATGCCGCCAAAAATGATCTGTTTTGCCATATCGGCAGCCTGCTTAAAATCGCTGCTCGCTCCGGTGCTGCGGCTGCCAAGGAGCACCTCCTCTGCCACCGCCCCGGCTAACGCTACAGTGATTTTGCCCCGCAAATAGTCAGCAGTATAAAGATACAGATCATCTTGCTGAGTCTGCCGCACATATCCCAATGCCTTGCCGCGGGCAGCCACATTGATACTGGCTACCGATCCCGGCAGGGCCAGCTCACTGACCAGCGCATGACCTGCTTCATGCACAGCAATACGGCGTTTTTCCGCAGCAGCAGGCAGCCGGTCAAGCTTCTCGCCCATGATCACCTTGTCGATGGCTCCTCGCAGGTGGTCTGTTGTCACCTGGCTCTCACCAGTGCGCAGAGCCGCAATGGCGGCTTCGTTGACCAGACTCTCCAAATGGGCTCCGGAAAACCCGAACGTCGCTGCGGCGATCTCTTCGAGCGATGCAGTCGAGACTAGCGGCTTGTTACGGCTATGCAACTTTAGTATCTGCAGCCGCCCTGCCTTGTCCGGCAAATCGACCCGTACCTGACGGTCAAAGCGTCCCGGTCTGAGTAGCGCCGGATCAAGCATATCAGAGCGGTTTGTCGCACCGATCAACAGCACACGAACCTCATCGTCTACTGACAAGCCATCCATCTGGACCAACAGCTCATTCAATGTTTGGTCGTATTCCAAATGTCCTGCATTCTGACCGCGTTTACCGCCAAGCACTTCAATCTCATCGATAAAGACCACAGCACTGCTTTTGCCCTGTTTTTTAGCCAGACTGCGCGCCTGTTTAAACAGCTGTCTAACGCGCTGCGCCCCCACTCCGACGTACATTTCAACGAATTCCGACCCACTGGCCGAGACAAATGCCGAATCGGTAAACTGAGCTGCCGCCCGGGCCAGAAGAGTTTTCCCTGTTCCCGGGGGTCCGTTTAGCAAAATGCCCTTAAGCGGTCTTATCCCAAGACGGAGGACGGTTTCGGAGTCACGGATAAATTCCAGCGCCTCGCGAAGCTCATTTTTGGCCACTTCCTGCCCACCGATATCTTCGAATACGGTTAGGTTTTGGCGAGTCTTTCCATCGCCGAAGACGGCAAACGATTTTTTGGCACCCAAACGTCCGTTGCTTAAATAGGCCAAAGCAGCAATCATTCCCGCCAAAAAGAGCACAGGAAAAATATCGGTTCCCTGCCAGAGGAAAAACAGAATCAGACCGGTAGCTATGCCTGCCGTGATTGCTTTAAGGTGCATCATTTCACCTCCTCGCTGCCATGCCGCGGAACCACAGTATAAAGTGCATCCCGGTCCTTGGTCAGCTGAATGTAAACATATTGATTATCGACATAGATCTTAGCCGCGGTTTTTGCCCCCTCGGCCGCTTTTTGAACTGCGGCAGCCATGGCGGTAAAATTGCCGGAGACCATGGCTTCTTGTACACTGTACTGGATTTGATAGTCGAGATTTTCGAGTTCTGGTGAGCGGTGGTCGCGCAGCACCACACGGAACGCCTTGCGGCCCAGCGCCTGTCTCGCTGTATCATTTATCGCCATATAGGTTTTTTGCAGATTTTCTACACCGCCCAAGGTGACATCCAATACGGCGGCATCACTGTTTCTCCCGCCTTCCTCCCAGTTGGCAGCCTCAACGCCCTGCACCTGCTGCAAGCCTTTATCCAGCGGTTTGGCAACTGCGTATTGATGCCACAATAACTGTCCCGCAATTAAAACAACCACAGTGATCACTAAAACAGTGAGATAGGTTAGCCAGCTTTTTCGATCCCACATCATTTCGCCCTCCCGTCGCAAGTTAACATAAAACATTATACCATCCTTCATTCAGTTAGCAAACTTGTACTAATTGGCATAATTTTAGGCAACCAGGCACACAATAGCTGCGAAAGGAGGTTATTGTTTGGACAGAGTAGCATTAATTCTTGTTATCGTCGGAGCGTTGAATTGGTTTCTTGTAGGACTGTTTCAACTTGATCTGGTCGCCACCATCTTTGGCGGGCAATCCGCGTTTATTAGTCGTGCTGTGTATATTCTGGTAGGACTGGCGGGATTATGGGCGATTACCTTGCTTTTTCGAGAACGGGGCAAGGCCTGACCAAAAGCAATCGGCTGGAGCTTCTCCAGCCGATTGCTTTATTTATGGACAGCAACTGTTTTTATCGGTCTTCTCTCGTTGGACAAAATTGGTCGATATTCGACAGGATAATAGCCTGCAAATGAAGAAAATAACCAAGAATAGGAGCGAGGAGAAAAGCGCAACACATGGTCAGCAAATGGGATCGATTAATTGGCCCCGAATCATCCTTTCCGGTCGAGCACCGAATCCTTAATATCATATTACTTTTAGGCATCTTCCTGGCTTCTTTCGGAGCCGTCTTTTTCGCTATCTTCAACCTGGGTTGGCTGCCTCGCGCCGTCAGTGGAATCAGTGTCATCGTATTAGCCGTTCTCTATTATCGGTCCATGCAAAGAAAAAACTACTCAGGCACCGCCTTATTACTAATCCTGATTTTTGGTTTCGGCGTTGTCCCGCTAACCTGGTTTACTATGGGCGGCATCATTGGCGGCACGCCGTTCTACGCCTTAATTTACGCAGCAATGATTACCACCTTGCTGCGCGGCCGCCAGCGGGGTGTTGTTTTACTTTGCTTCGTCGCCATGCTCTCGGTCCTGATGCTGCTGCAATATACCAATCCCGCACTGATACGCAGCCCCTATGAGCAGGAAACACAGCGCTTTGCCGATATTTTCTTTGCCATGTTGACCGCTATGATCGCTGTAATCACTTTCTTTGTCGTCATTCTCAATCACTACATCAGCGAGTATCAACGCTCACAGAACTACTTGTCACAGCTGGAAAAACAGCGGATGGCAATCGAGCTTTCCCGTCTTGATCGTCTGAATTTGATCGGCGAAATGGCTGCAAGCATCGGACATGAGGTTAGAAACCCGTTGACGACGGTGCGGGGGTTCCTGCAGCTCTTTCAACGCCAACCCGACTTTACTGCCTATGAAAAGCGCTTTGAGCTGATGATCGACGAACTGGACCGGGCAAATCAGATTATCACCGAATTTTTGTCCTTGGCGAAGAATAAATCCATTAACCTAAAACCTGACAATCTCAACCGGATCATCGGCAATATCCAAATATTGATTCAGGCCGACGCCCTGCTAATGGGAAAACAGTTCATAACTGAATTAAATGATATTCCCGACCTGCCGTTGGATGAAAATGAAATTCGCCAGTGTATCTTCAATTTTGTGCGGAACGGCTTTGAAGCCATCGAGGGTGAAGGCAGCGTTGTTCTAAAAACCTTTACCGCTAACGACGAAGTTATTCTTTCGATAGAGGATGATGGTCCAGGTATTTCACCTGAAATTTTTGCCAAACTCGGTACTCCCTTTGTGACCACCAAACCTCAGGGAACTGGTCTCGGCCTCCCTGTCTGCTATCGAATTGCGGAGCGACACGGCGCGAAGATCGAGATTGAGACAAGCCCGGCAGGAACCACTTTTCTTCTTAAATTCGTACACCGGCCAGATGTTGACCAATTGCCCCTCTGATGTTTTTCCTGCATTGATTTTTATCATATCGATCATTGTGAAAGCCGTCTTCATTACGAAGACGGCTCTTTTCTGATTACCAATATTTTGTCTTACAGCATAATGATCGCACCCATTCTGCCAGTGTTGCCTTTTTCAGCACGATGAGAGTAAAATAACTCTGGATTACACTGGGTGCAGACGCCGCTGACCTCGATATTCCGGCCGTCAACCCCGATTTCCTCCAGCTGGCGCCGGTTGGTCAGCCACAAATCAAGCAGCCAGCGATCGCCGCGGGGAACCACAAGTTCTTCCCATTCGGGAAAAGATGCCTGCAACGCATCAATGACCGGTTGATCCACCTCATAGCTGTCCGGTCCGATGGACGGCCCGATCGCCGCGATACAATCAGCCGGTCTGGTGGCGAATTTCTCCTGCATCATTAGAACGGTCTTCTGGGCGATTTTGGCTACCGTTCCCTTCCAGCCGGCGTGGCTGATCGCCACAACCCGCTTGACCGGGTCAAAAATCAAGACAGGCACACAGTCGGCGAAAAAAAGCATCAGCGGTATGTCCGGTACGGCGGTGATCAGGGCGTCAGTCCCGGGAATGGCCGTTTCATAGCTGTCTGCGCCCCGGCCGGCATCCTGCTTTTCCACCACACAAATCTTGTCACTATGCACCTGCTGCGCCGTCACAGTGGCAGCCACCGGCACTCCCACCGCCTGGCAAAAAAGTTTGCGATTGAGTTTTACTGTTGCCGGGTCGTCGCTGCCTTTCATTCCCATATTCAACGTAGCGAAAGGCGGTTTGCTCAATCCCCCCAGGCGGCTAGACACTCCATGCTTTAAGTTTAAATGGTCAAAATGGGCGAAGGTGCCAAACCACACACCATTATTAGCCCGTTTTAGACTAAATCTCTTCATGGCGTTCCTTCCTTTCGTTCCTCCACACAGATACCGCAGCGCGTGCAGCCGGCGGCGCAGGGCGCCGTCGTCCTTGCCTGTCCCGCCTGAGTATATTCTTTAGCCAAATAATTGTTGTCAAAGCCCATCTCCAGATGCTGCCAGGGCAATGTTTCATCGAGCGCCCGTTGACGGTAGAGATAAAACGCCTCGTCCAGGCCCGCCTCTTTTACCGCATTCCGCCAGCCTTTTGGGCCGCCTCGCTGGTGAGCCGCCAATAAAATCGCGCCAAGCCGCCGGTCTCCCCGGGCCAATACGCCCTGGAGGAAAGCCTCCCGCGGCGATTCGGTCTGCACTTCGATCCCCTTGTCGGACTTGAGGGTCAACTGGATATGTCGCAGTCGCTTTTCCACCACGCCAAACTCAGCCATTGGCACCCACTGAAAGGGTGTAAACGGCTTGGGGATGAATGGATTGATGCTCAAAGTCAGCTTGCCGGAGCTGCCCAAGGATTCCATATGTTTTTTGACCAACCGGGCTAAGGTGACAATAGCTGTTATATCCTCGTCACTCTCAGTCGGCAGCCCAACCATGATATACAATTTAACATTTGCAATCCCGGCCTTGACCGTCATGGCGATAGCGTCAAGCAAATGTTCATTGGTTATACTTTTATTAATGACCTGACGCAATTTCACACTGGCGGCTTCCGGAGCCAAAGTCACTGTTTTATGGCCACTGACCGCGAGCGCCTCCACCAGCGCCGGAGTCAGCGAATCGGCCCGTAGCGATGCCACCGACATTTTCATGTCCTGGCTCAAGATGAACTCACATAATTGATCGATAGCCGGATAGTCTGAAACCGCTGCCCCCACCAGCCCGACCTTGTGGCGATAGGATTGCCCGTCGGCAATGGCTTCTTGCAGTCTGGCGAGCGAACGAGCCCGTGGGCGGCGGAAACAATACCCTGCCATACAGAAGCGGCAATGACGGCCGCAGCCGCGGGTAATTTCGATCAAGAACATATCCTTGAATTCGGTGTCATCGGTTACAATCACCGTTTGTCCCGGATAGTCGTCCAAATTCCGGATCCACCGTCGGACAATTTTTGCCGGCACATTTTCCAGTCCTTCAACGGCGCGGATGGTGCCGTCAGCATGGTAATCCGGCCGGTAAAAGCAAGGAACATAAAGACCGGGAATCTGGGCAATATTTAGCAGGATGTCTCGCCTGGACAGACCGCGATCCCGGCCTTGATAATAGACATCGAGAAGCTCATGAATGACTTCTTCCCCTTCGCCGATCACGCAAACATCGACAAAGTCGGCCAGCGGTTCGGGGTTGAAGGTTGCACAAGGCCCGCCGATAATGACAATCGGATCGGCCTCCTCGCGCGCTGCAGCCAATAGCGGGATTTTCCCCATATCCAGGATATTTAATACGTTATAATAGTCCATCTCAAAGGACACGGCAAAACCGATCAGGGGAAACTCATACAAAGGACGCTGGGTCTCAACCGTCATTAGCGGCGTCTTGGTGCGGTGATATTCCTGCTCGGTTTTTTTATCCGGCAAAAACGACCTTTCACAGGCGGTATCGCCCCGACTGTTGATCTGCTGGTAGATAATCTGAAAACCAAGATTGGACATTCCCACATGATATGTATTGGGATAAATCAGGGCAAACGCCTGCCGGGACCCGGGAGCAAACACCATCGCTCCCTGCTCGGCAGCCAGGATTTTTTGCAGTTTTTCTTTTAGCTGCCAGGACACGGCATGACCTCCTATCGAACCTTTTTTACATAGTTATACACGCTATTAGTCTTTCCCTGCCGTTTCATCTTGATTATGGAAACCAGACGAAGTTTTCTGCTACGCCGCCAAGATCGCCTCCACTTCCCGCCCCTTTCACTGAGCGATAAAAAAACAGCCCTCTTATAGCGAGCTGTTGAAAATTTTAGTGCGGAGCTGATCGATTTTTTCTTCATCTTCACGGTTTTCCGTGACTGTTTCCAATAAAAATTCGAGCACAGCCGCCTGGTCGGACAGTTTTTCGCTGTAATGCCCCTGCAAAATCAGCACCTGCGCAGCCAAGCCAACTACCGCCAAAAACAGAATCAATTCAATCCCTGTCATTCTCATTCCTCCCGGCTTTTTCGCAATACTCTATATCTATATGCGTCAAGTCGGAAAAGATGCAATTATTTTTTACGCCCACTGGAGCTGCTGGGCTGCCTTGTCCTCCCACAGAACGATTCGTTCCAAAGCAAGGGAGCGAGGAACGTCAACCAGGCGCTGGTTACGAGAACCCCGGAAAGCTAGACCCAAATCCCGTTCGGCGACCCGGTAAGGCCCGTCCACCAAAATGTCGATTTGAGCCAATAGCTGCCGAATCCCCAGATCGCGAGAGGCTTTAGTCACCAGCTGCTCGAATAAAAACCCGCTGTAGGTGACAATATCCAATCCCAAAGGCTTAATCTGCTCGGCGAGAAGGGCAAACAAAGACGCCTGGATAAACGGCTCACCGCCGGAAAATGTCACCCCGCGAATTAGTTTGGCTTGTTTGATCGAGGTGAGAATTTCGTCGATATCCACTAGCCTCCCGCCGTTCGGGTCATGGGTATGTGGGTTGTGGCAACCGGGACAAAGATGGGGGCACCCCTGGGAGAAGATAACGAATCTGAGTCCCGGTCCGTCCACTACGCTTTCTTTTTCGATTCCGGCAATTCTAACTTCCATCAAGATCCCTCTTGTTTATCTAGTTTTGGGGCTTCCGTTCGAGCAGTTCATTATATTTAGCGTCATTAAACCGGTCCACTGTACTCAAATATCCGGTGATGCGGCGAACTCTCCGGACGGAGGAAGTCCCGCAAGACGGACAGCTGTCAGTGTCGATGACTCCCAAATAGCCGCAGCTGTCACAAAAATCAATGGGAAAATTAATACCGGCGTAACCAAGGTCACATTCTTTCATATAGCGGATGATGTCTTCCACCGCGCCAAGATTATTGATCGGCGGCGAACTGAATTCAACATAGCTGATGTGTCCGGCGTTGGTGTACTTGTGATATACCCCTTCCAGCCGCATTTTGTCATGGACGGTAATGGGATAACTTACCGGCACGTGAAAAGAATTGGTGTAGTACTCCTTGTCGGTTACTCCCGGAACCAGACCGTATTCACGGCGGTCCATGCCGACAAACCGCCCGGAAAGACCTTCAGCCGGTGTAGCCAAGAGGGTATAGTTCAGATCATAGCGTTCAGAGGACTTATCCACCTGATTACGCATGAAAGCCACAATTTCCTCGCCCAAAACCTGTGATTCTTCACTCTCGCCATGATGCGAGCCGGTCAATGCCACCAGGGTTTCAGCCAGGCCGATAAACCCGATGGACAGAGTGCCATGTTTGATCACATCGCTGATAGAATCGCAAGGCGCAAGTTGATCCGAGTCCAGGTATAGCCCCTGCCCCATCAGGAAAGGCATATCCTTCACCTTAAGCTGGGCCTGAACCTGATAGCGGTGATATAGTTGCTCGGCAGCCAGATCAAGCATTTCTGCCAGCCCCTGATAAAATTTCATCAGATTGCGTTCTGCTTTAATCGCCAGCCGCGGCAGGTTGATGGTAGTAAAACTCAGATTCCCACGACCGTCGGTTACCGCCTCGCCCCGTCTGTTGGACATGACGCGCGTGCGGCAGCCCATATAACCAACTTGGTCGCCATACGGTTTATTGAAAGAAGAGTCCATAAAGCTGAAGGTCGGATTCAGCCGCTGGGCCGCAACACGGATCGCCAGTTTGAAAAGATCATAATTAGGATCACCGGGGTTAAGGTTGACGCCTTCCATTACTTTGAAAATGATATTGGGGAAAATCGGATTCTCACCACGACCCAAGCCTTTTTCATAAGCAAGTAAAATGTTTCGTGTTACCATGCGGCCTGCGGGTGTTGTATCGGTACCGACGTTGAGGCTGGAAAACGGCACCTGGGCTCCTGCCCGGCTGTGCATGCTGTTAAGGTTATAAATCAGGGCTTCCATCGCCTGAAAGACCTCTTCCTCGGTGGCATTGATCATGAAAGCCGCCATATCCCGGTCGAAAAAGGCAAAGGATTGGCCGCCATGCATGTCATTTTGCGAACTTTGCAGGATAATAGCCGCCAAAGCGGTTGCCGATCCAGGACGCTTGGGGGGCCGGATAAACCCGTGGCCGTTGTTGAACCCTTTGCCTAGCAGCTTGCCCAGGGGAATCTGAACACAAGTCAGGGTCTTGCCATAAAAATCAAGATCATGAATATGTAAATCGCCGCGTTTATGCGCGTTGGAGATATGTTCGGGAATCAGCCGATTCAAATAATAGGCTTTACTGGCTGCGCTGGCAATCTGCAGCATCTTGGCAGAGGGCGAATTGGACACATTGGCGTTCTCGCGGTTGGTTTCCACCAATATTTCCCCTACCGCATCCATCAGGTCCGATTTTGCCTCCCGGATACGGGTACGCTGATTGCGATATATAATATAGGCTTTGGCGGTTTTTGCGTGTCCTTTGTCAATCAGGACTTTTTCCACGGCATCCTGAACATCCTCCACACCAAAGAGCCCGCCATTATACTTCTGCTTCAGGTAGCGCAATACAGCCAGGCTAAGTTCCATGGCCATTTGCTTGTCCGCACCGCCGACCGCTTTGGCGGCTTTAAAAATCGCCTCAGTTATTTTGGCTTCGTCAAAGTGTACTTCCCGGCCGTCACGCTTTCTGATTTTCACAAACATAAGAATCCCCCACCTTTTAAGTTTGGCCTTTTGTCGACTGGGTCTTCATCAATACTTCGAGTTCTTGCATAAAATTGTTAAGGTCGGCAAACTGTCGATACACGGAAGCAAAACGTACATAGGCAACTTGATCAATGTCTTTCAGATAGCGCATCACAGTTTCACCGATATGGCGTGAGGATACTTCCCGTTCCATCGAGTTGCGAATTTCCTTTTCGACCTTGTCAACCAGCGTTTCTATTGAACTGACCGGAATCGGCCGCTTTTCGCAAGACTTCAGCAAACCGCTCAGTAATTTGGGCCTGTCGAACATTTCCCGCCTGCCGTCCTTTTTGATCACCATCAACGGCGTCTCTTCCACCACCTCGTATGTAGTAAAGCGACGCAGACACTGCAGACACTCACGCCGACGCCTAATCGAACTCCCTTCTTCGGCAGCCCGTGAATCAATTACCTTGCTCTCGGCAAAACTGCAAAATGGGCAACGCATGGCTTGTCCCCCCTTTGATTGCTAAAAATCCGCTGATCTCAGGCAGGCCAGAATTCCGAAAAATTAGGGCCATAGTCTAAAATAGGACTACCATATATTGTAGTACCTAGATAATATTTACGCCACATATTGTGTAAATCCTGCCGGGAAAATAAAATTCTACAAAAAAATAGAGTAATTTACATAGATATTTTTTCGACAAAAACCTTTGATTTTATGGCTCGCCTGCTCTATTCCCTTTTTGCCCCCCGGTTTCCTTCGACAAATAACCTGTTTCTTCAGTGATACGAAGTCAACATAAAATAAGAAATGAATGGCAAGGTTGTTTGAAAATACCGCTTGGTACTCTTTAAAAACCCGGTTTGGCAAGAAAAAACCCGCCATTCAGCGAGTCACGCGCCATAGCGGGTTGATTGATCAATTATAAATAGCAATTGCTCTGGCGCCTTCCATTTCCAGCCAGCCCCAGAAAAGAAATTTTTTCAATTTGATCTTTATGAAAGAAGATCCTTCCTTCATACTCAGCTTTTGAGGATAATACACTTTGACCCCAGAAATTTCGACCACGCAGTAGCCTTGCTCGCTCGCCGGCGAACCGATGGAAACGGCCGGTACGTAACTACCTGTTACGTGTTTGTCGGAGCAGGCTCAGCCTCCCATCGCCGGTTCCAGTTTTAGGCTAACCACAATGGCAGGGGAGCGTTTCAGGATATACCCGGCTGCATCTGGCTCAATGGTAAACATACCGACCTCAACCTCCATTCTGTCCGTCGATCACTCCGCGTATCGCCGCTACATCTTTCGCCAGTTCACCTCGCGCCAATCCCGCGTCCAGTTTAACCTTCGCGTCGTCAGGCCAAGCCAATGTCTGCAAAATCGAGTCCCAGGCGGTCGTCACCAGACCATCCACCCCAGAAGACTGATAGGCGGGTTGGAGAATAGCATTGAATGCATTCATGTCCTCGGGTGTATATTCAAAAACCCAGCACCATGTCTGCATCCATTCTGTTTCACTGCCGCCCATCTTCTGAAGCAACAGTTCCTTGTCAGTGCCGATGAGCAGTAACACTGTAGACAGATAGATCTTTATCACTGCGGTAAGCTGCTGTTTTTTTAGTCGCTTCACCAATGGGTGTCTGCTAAAATAATTCGTTGCTTGCTGCTGATCACACAAAACTTTTGTAAAGAAAGAGTCCGCCCCAGCGACTGCAATAAACAAAACCTTCTTTTGGTATTCATTCGCTGATCGCTTGGCGGCCCGGTCAATATAGCGCTGCGTGAATCTGCCAACCAGCCGGTAATACGGTCCCTTCACGCCGGAAACAAGATCGTGCAGGAAGGTGATAATTGGAATAGGACTTCCCTCCTCCAGCATTGGCCATCAGCAGTCACGCCGTGCCTGTATTGCGTTGTTACTATTCGCTCCGGTTCCGCTAATATCCTGTACAGAAGATTACAAAATCCCTTTTGCTTGGGCTTCTTCCGTCAGGGCGGTGCGAAAATCAGGATGGGCTATCCCGATCAGGGCCCGAGCGCGCTCGCGGAGGCTTAGTCCGCGCAGATTGGCGACACCGAATTCAGTAACAATATAGTGTACATCGTTGCGGGAAGTCGATACTGCCGCCCCGCGATCGAGTTCACAGCAAATCCGCGATATCTTGCCGCCGGACGCTGTCGAGGGCAGAGCAATAATCGATTTACCACCATGAGAACGGCTGGTCCCCCTGACAAAATCGACTTGGCCGCCGATGCCGCTGAACTGCCTTGAACCAATCATTTCAGCGTTGACCTCACCCATGAGATCGACCTGAAGAGCCGAATTGATAGACATCATGTCGTCGTGTTGACCAATAACATAAGGATCGTTGATATAGTCCACCGATTCCATCTCGACATCTGGATTGTTATCGACAAAATCATATAACTTACGGGTCCCCATCAAAAATGCGGCGTTAAACTTGCCGGTATTGATGGTTTTTTTTCGGTTGGTGACAACTCCGGCCTCAGCCAAAAATACAACCCCGTCGGAAAACATTTCCGAGTGGATCCCAAGATCCTTTTTATCTTTCAGAAAGAGCAGCACAGCGTCAGGTATCGCTCCGATCCCGAGCTGCAAGGTAGCGCCGTCAGGAATCAAGCCGGCGACGTTTTCACCGATTTTGCGCTCAGTATCGCCGATTTTTGGTGGATTGAGCTCGATCAGCGGTTCGTCCTTTTCGACAATATAGGTTAGGGCATCTAGCGCGATTCTAGCGCCGCCGGTCCGCGGCAGAGAGCGGTTCATCTGGGCAATTACGACTTTAGCGCATTCGGCGGCGGGCTTGGTATAGTCAGCTGACACACCATAGCTGCAAAAGCCTTCTTCATCCGGAGGAGTTATCTGCACCAGAGCGACGTCGACCGGTAATATTTTTTCCTTAAAGAGTCGGGGAATTTCCGAAAAAAAGCAAGGTGTATAATCCGCCCGTTTTTCTTCCACCGCTTTGCGGGTACTTCCACCGACAAATAAAGCATTATGGCGAAAACTTTTTTCCATTCCAGGTTGAGCGTATTTTGCCGGCCCCATCGCTACCATATGCACAATTTCTACATCGGTCAGTTCCGGCGCCCGGGCCACAAGTGCCTCGACCAGAGTCGGCGGCTCACCGCAGGCATGGCCGATCACAACACGATTGCCCGATTTAACACTAAGCAGGGCCTGCTCGGCAGAAACTAATTTTTCACTATAAAGGGTTCTCCAGTCTTTCAAAATAATCCCTCACTTTTTCCAATAGCCGACCGGCGAGTTGTTCCTCAGATAAAATGGTCATATCCAGCGTTTCGGCAGCAACAACAGCGCATTCTTTCCCCCCGGGATGGTAGCGCTGTGCACAGTTGGCCGTACAACCGCTCATATAGATGACGAATCCAGCGTCCAAGCTATTGAATATCACTTCAACCCCTTGTGCCAAGAGGGCCGTCCTCACTTCTTGAGCGATCTGGCCGCGATCGATTCGCGGATTGCAGCCACCGCAAAAAATAATACTAACACGCCTGCTACTCACGCTGGCTCTTGTCCTTGCGCAAAATACCGAGCGCCATGTTGATCAACTCATCACTTACCTGAAATACGGGTATCACGCCCTTGATCTCAGGACACGCTTCTTTAAACGCGGTCTCCACAACGTCTGACAGGGTTTGCTGGGCGCCGGGGCATGAAGCACATGCCCCGGTCAATTTCACTTTGACGTATCCGTCAACCACTTCCAGCAATTCGATGTCACCGCTATGAGCATTCAGTACCGGTCGGACTTTTTGCTCAATCACTTCATTTAGCTTTTCCATCGACATACTCACGACTTTCGCTTACTTGCCGGGAATGCCAGCGATCGATTTGGCCAGTTCCTTTTTCTGCTCAATATTGCCTTGGCGAGCGATCATGATCCGCTGAGCCTGAGGCGAGCCTGCGCCATGCATCGACTCTGTCCGATAGCCGACAGCCGCTGTTCCTAAAGTGAGATTCTCGATCAGCCGGAGGATGCGCATCCGATGCTCCATTGGAACGTTAGAAACGCCTTTGAAGTATTTTTCCACAACTTTGCCGATTTCCGGATGGGCCAAATCTTTTTCCGACGGCATGGTGACCATCAATCCACCGGCAATATCTTCGGCCAAGCGGGCAATTTCATAGGGGAAGCGAGTCACGTTTTGCTTGCAGACATTGGCCAGCAAGAGATCGATCAGATAGTTTCCGGACGCGGTTTTGCTCCCCTCGGCGGAACAAGCAATACCGCAAGAATAGAGGGTCTCATTCAGATGGGTCATTTCGATCAGCTTATCTTTTACATGCGAAGCTTTGTTAGCGCCGTTGTAGTCGGCAGCCAGAGCCGCCGCACCGATCAGAACATCGCCTACGCCGACCTTGCAGCCGCCATAGCTCTGCCGATGGTAACCGGCGAACCGCTCTACCAACAGGCCGCTGAATTCGGTCTCGCCGCACATAAAGACGTTTTCCCATGGAATAAATACATTGTCAAATACCATCAGCGCTTCGTGACCGCCAAACTGCTTGTTGCCGACATCGATATTGCCGCCTTCCAGTTTGCGGGTGTCGCAGGACTGACGGCCATAGATATAGAATATGCCCTCTGCATCGGCCGGTGCGACAAAGGATACGGCATAGTCGGCATCATCCGGACCCATGGCAATCGTCGGCATAACCAGTATCCAGTGGGAGTTGATGGCTCCGGTCTGATGAGCCTTGGCGCCACGGATTACGATACCGTCAGCCCGCTTCTCGGATACACGGACGAACAGGTCAGGATCAGCCTGTTTGCTGGGCGGCAGATTGCGGTCCCCTTTGGGGTCAGTCATGGCGCCGTCAACGGTCCAGTCTTGTTCTTGCATATTGAGCAGGAATTTATTAAAGCGGTCATGATAGTTGGTTCCGAGCTTTTTGTCCATCTCAAAGGTCACGCTATCTACGGCATTGATGGCGTCCATCCCCACGCACCGTTGGAAACAGGCCGCGGTTTTCTGGCCCAGCAAACGCTGCATTTTGACCTTCTTCACCAAATCTTCGGTGCTGCGATGAAGATGGCAAAAACGGTTGACCTTTTTGCCTGTGAGGTGAGAGGTGGCAGTCATCAGGTCTTCATATTGCGGGTCTAGAGCCAATTCGTAGGTCATTTTCACCGAATTCATCGACGGCTTGATGATCGGATGGTCGACCGGATTGGTCACCTGTTCCCCTTGCAGGTAAACTTTGAGGTGCAGCTCGCGCAAGCTATCCTCATACTGTTGGGCAGTTTTCAATGACATACATGTTTCCCCCTTTAATAAATATTTGAATATCTAAGCGGCGAACATCTTCTGCAACTGAGCTTGCTTCAGATCTTATTCCTCACCGATTCTGCTGTTGAATACCGGATCTTTTGTCTTGTCGTATTTGGCCCAGTCGCGGAAGGTGTCCTTGCCGTAAATCAGCACACAGAGAATGATACCGACCCCAAAAGCAGCTGCAGCTTCGCGGGTGATGAGCACCGCGGCGACAATCCCTGCAACCCCCAGATCATTGAAGGTCCGGGCTTTCAGTACGCCTACGCGCACTGCAACATAGCCTTGAACCAACATGGTCAAAGACAAGGCGATGGGCAGGATCGGCTTCACCAGGGTAACAATCGGCGAGAAGAAATAGCCGGTAAATGTCCCCAGGCGGAAAGATGCCACGCCGCCAAACAGGCTGTCCATGGCTTCGGCCCCGTGCTTATAGCGCTCGCATTCCACTACCTGCATGGCGGCCCACAGGGGTCCGCACATCGAGGCATCCGGTCCCAGCATCGACATACCGATGTTACGGATACCGCAGATCACGTTGTTGCGATTGGCGTCAAAATGGATGTCCTCATCCCCATGCCGGAATTCCCGCGCTTCATCAATCAGCGCCTCGGCCTGGATGAGCTCACCGAACAAAACGATGTAAACGGCAACAACCAGCGGCGCGGCACTCAAATACATGCTCAGCGGCGGCCAGCCGATACGGGCGGAAAAAGGCGTCCATTCGGTAAACAGGGTGTAAAACTGGGGAATGGTAAAGCCCCATTGAATGTTCGGCCAGGGCAATTCCTTGACCAGCGGAGCCACAAAAATAGCCAGGACCAAAGCCGGCATCAGGCCAAGATCGGAAAGATGTTTCAGGAATTTATTTTTGTTACGCAACGTTTTAAAGTGATTGGAAAAGAGGATATAGAAGGCAAAACCGATAGCAATCGTAATGGTCCAGGGATAGAGGTCAAAGCGTCCACCTGGCGCAAAAACCAATCGTACGGCAGCAATGCCGGCCCCCAGCAATATGCCGGCTTTGAGAGCGTCAGGCACCAGATCGACGAACTTTTTGGCCAGACCAGTACTTCCGAGAATGAGGGAAAATACGCCAAGTTCCATCTCAAAAGCAATCAGAGCGTGCATTCTCGCCACACCTTCAGGGTAGGTCTTCAGCCAAAGAAGCAGCAGCGGAATGGCCGGAGTGATCCAGCCGGGAACCACCGGGTCTCCCAAATGAGCATGCCACAGATAAAAGAATCCGTTCAAAATGACGATTGTAATCGCAATTTCAAAGGGCATCCCCAAATATTCCTGCAGGATCGGAATAATCCCGAGACAAACTGCGCACATCAACAGACCTTGGATATAATCAGGCACCTCAAAACGATAATGGATAAAGGGCAGACGAAGCTGGAAGGGGCCTAGATGGATGGAAGGTTGTTGCTTCCCAAATTCACGTTTATAAACAGGACCTAAAAGACTCATAACGACACCCTTTCTACTCTATTATTTCGAATCTATCTTATCCTCGGTACTACCAATGCTTGACCATCACACTCCTTTCGCCAGTGAGGTAGAACGCCGAGCTCTTTGAAGTCATGTAGAGCGTGCTTCTTCCGGTTGGCTAATATCCCGGGTTAAAACCTAGTTCAGCAAAAAAGGCCTCTTTGAGCACCTGGTAACGACTGTCGAGAATATCCCGATGATCACTCTCCCATGCCGACAAGGTGGCAAATACCTTTTTACCCTCTGGATCGTCGGTATGAGCTGCAGCCTGCTTATAGAACTTATATAAATCTTCTTCAATAAACAGCGCCATTCGCAAGGCGGAAAGCTCAGTTGTCTTCTCCTCTACAGGCAAGGACTGCTCTTTAGGTAAGTCAACACCCCGCGCCCGGAAGGTTTGCGGACCGATTTGAGCTGCTTCCGACGGGATGGCGGCGGCGGCGTCCCATTTTCCGGCACCCTGCAGACTGTCAAGCTGCGCCTGGATATACTGCTGATGCTCTACCTCCCAATCGGCCAGGTTCTGAAACATTGTTTTCGTGATCGAATTCTTCACTCGGGCGGCTGATGAACGAAAGAAAGCTTCTCCCTGATTTTCCATGGACAGCGCAAAAAAAAGTGCGTCAAGGGATTTTTTCATTACTTTGCCTCCTTCGATTCTACTATTGATCCTTACCCTTTATATTGCAAATACCGTGCCAAAAGAAAAACGCCGCAAAAGCGGCCTGTAAGCAAGAAAAGAATATTCTGAAATGTCGCAATTAAGAGACTATCATTTAAAAAACTTACCACAAAGCGTTATACATAAGCATAGTCGCAAATTTGCAACAATCGCAAAATCGCAACTATTTAGTTTTTCAGCAATCCGTATTCCTTTGCCTTTCGGTAAACAGTAGCCCGGTCAACATCAAGGATCTCGGCAACTTTTGGCCATGACCGATATTCTTGAAAGGTTTCTGCCAGCAAATAGGTTTCGGTCTGCTCCACTGCCGCCCTCAACTTTGTTCCCCGCCTGGGCAATAAAGCCTTACTGCGGACAAGCTCAGGCAGGTGCTCTGTCGTAAGTTCTTCGTCGTTTGACGTTACCATCATTCGCTCGATCACATTTTCCAACTCGCGAACATTTCCCGGCCAAGAATAACCTACCAACTTATCCACCGCCTGCGGCGCAATAGTTTTAGAATAGCCGAAATGCTTGTTGAACTTGTCGAGAAAATGAACGATCAATAGCGGGACATCTTCCCTGCGCTCCCGGAGAGGGGGCAGATGGAGGGGAACCACCATGAGCCGGTAGTATAAATCTTTGCGAAACCCGCCCTCTTCCGTCATTTTAGCGATATCCCGATTGGTCGCGGCAATAATTTTAACATTGACGCTGATGGGCTTGGTATCCCCAACCCGCATGATTTCTTTTTCTTCGATTGCCCGTAATAGTTTCACCTGCAGCACCAGCGGCATTTCGCCGATCTCATCGAGAAACAGCGTCCCATTGTGGGCCAATTCGAAAAGCCCTGGTTTGCCCTCTTTCTTAGCGCCAGTAAAAGCACCGGCTACATAGCCAAACAACTCGGACTCCAGCAGCTGTTCCGGCAGCGCCGCGCAGTTGATTTTAATAAATGGCTTGGCCACCCCTTTGCCGCGTTTATGGATCAGTTTAGCGATGAGCTCTTTGCCGGTTCCCGAATCGCCGGTGATTAAAACCGTAGAATCCACTTCCGCCACCTTCATCGCGGTAGCGATGGCTTGGGCCATCGTCCGGCTGCGAAAAACCATTTCATTTTCTTCCATTTGCAGTGCCCGGAGATGAGAAAGCTCGGTCTCATATTTTAGTGTCTGTTCCTTGGTTTTTGTCAATTGATCTTGCAGATTTACTAATTCGGTAATATCCCGCACATTGGTTACCACCCGGAATAAGTTGCCCTCTTCATCGAAAATTGGATTGCCGGTGACAAGAACTTTTCGATCCCCTTTCACCGTCTGGTTGATGGTGATTCGTTGTCCCTTCTGCATGACCAGCAAGGTGACCGACTGATCATAGTATTTTTCTTCGACCAGCTGCTTCATGGTCTTGCCGATAATTTCGCTGCCCTTTATGCCTGTGACTCGCTCATAGGCATGGTTGACACGCACCACAACCCCAGCACCGTCAGTAATGAAAATTCCATCGTAAGAAGAGTTGATAATAGCTTCCAATTCATGACTCAGACTTTTGACATAGTTGAGCTCAGACGATGTATTTTCAAGGATAGATATATCTTGAAAAACGCTAACCGCGCCGACAACGTCACCATCGGCAATGATCGGTGAATAGTTGGCCATGACTACCGTGCCCCCGAGTGAGATTTTCTGGCCGAGCAGCGGCTTTTGCGACTCAATAATGACCGGCATTAGTGTGTTTGGAATGATCTCCGCCACCTGTTTTCCGATAAGTTGGTCTCGTCCTAAACATAAAAGTTCCTCAACCACCCGGTTGGCAATGATGATCACGCCCTGGCTGTCTACTGCCAAAATGCCGTTCTGAGCAGAGTTAATGACTGCTGAAAATTGTTCCTTAAATTCAGTGAGGCTACGGCGCAAATTTTTTATCAATCCGGCTGCAGTGACCACTCCGACCACTTTTTGGTCAGCGTCCAAAACCACGGCGTCCAAAACAGATTCCGGCAGTGTATCAAGAGTAGTGTCTGGTGACACGACGGGCATATCAGTATCCAGATAAGGCTCCATTCCTATGCCGAATTCCGATAAATTTTTTCTGGCTAAGAGCATCTGCTCCTTTTTGATGACACCCAAAAACTGCTGTTGATCATCCACTACCGGTAAAAATGCCGGTAAGCGCGCGTCAACCTGGCAATGCCGCAAAGCGGCCTGCTCGATCGGTTGCACTCGCACCATAATCTCAGAAACCTTCATTGGTTATCCTCCCCTGGCGGCGATCAGTCCCGGGCGATCAGCAGGCGCTCGCGCTGATCAATGCACCCAAGAACTAGCCTGTCAGTTTTCAAGGCGGGGTTGTCCCAAACGATTGTAATTCCACCGACTCACATCACAGGCCTCGTATTTATCCCCGTTTTCCAAAGATATCTCAAAAACGGCACCGTCCGTCTTATAGGTTGCCTTCATTCCTTGATATATTTTCTGCGGTCTGTTTTTCCCATCAGTGGTAGCAATATAACTATTATCTTCTTTCGTTGTCTTTGATATAGAACAAGTAATAGCCGTGGATAAATACGACTTGTCAGCGCCTGGCTCTTTTGCTAATTCGTAATAAGGCGTAGTAATTTTCTGATCATGTTCACTATCGTAGAGAGTATACACTGTTCCAGCAGTCTTATGTTCATAGGTTACAGTAGAAATAGTCATCGTTTTTTGTGCCGAAGCGGCGTACAACCAGTTATTAAAAATAAACCCACCCAATACTAGCCCGAGGAATATTCCCAAACCTATCTTCAGCTTCATCATCAGGCCTCCTTCCCTCTGGCAAATGGGTATGAGCATCTGTGTCAGAATCTTCTACCTAAGAAAATTCGGCGGCAATCGGTTTTCATCCTCTAATCCGGGAAAAAATCACTACAGCCTGCGCAAATAGCAAAATATCAGATATCCATATTCAAACTCTTTCCTGCACAATAAAAAACCCGCCGCGCGGGTCTATCAACGGAAATTATTTTTCCACATGTTTCAGGTCAGCAAAAGTCTGACTTTCTACCAGAATACAGTCAATGCCGATCTTGCTGATTTTATCCCAAGGAATAACCAAGTCCTCGTTACGGCCGAATAGGCCGAGAAACCGGCCGGGTCCGGGAACAACGATGGCCGTCAGTCGCCCGGTTTCAATATCCAGTTCTATATCGGTAATTGCGCCCAATCGCTTGCCATCCAAGACGTTGACAACTTCTTTCATCTTTAAGTCGCTAGTCTTCAGCATTTGTTTACGCCCCTTCGCTGTTCATTCCCCTAACAATATATGAGGGACAAAGCATAAATGTGCAAAATCGTGGTGCAATATTTTTTCATCGCTCCCGCTCCCTGTAATAGCGACTTCGCACAGCTACGCAGCCAGTCACTGTCTGCTATTTTTCAAAAGCATATATTACCATATTTCGACAGAATCAGCAGGAGAATGGGTATTATTTGGCCAATATATAAGAAGTAATATATTGCTTTATGGCATTTTTGATCGACCATTTGGAGGTGAACATTGGTGTTTAAGCCAAGCCACGGCGCCCTGAGAATTACGCTGATCTATATCATTGTTGGCAGTCTGTGGATTTTGTTTTCCGATCAACTGGTCGCACTGCTGACAGTCGATCCAGTCTTTATGACCCATCTGTCGATTTTCAAAGGCTGGCTTTTCATTGCGCTTACCGGCTGGATGCTATACGAATTGATCAATCGGTTTGTGGCGAATATGGCCCAGACCCAGGTCCTGATCGAAGCGAAAAACCAAGAGCTCTCAGCGATGAACGAAGATCTGACTTCGTCGGACGAAGAGCTGCGGCATCAGTTTGACGAAGTTCTTACCAATGAAGAAGCAATACGCCGCCAGAATATCCTCCTGACTTCGCTGCACGAAACAGCGCTGGGGCTGATGCATCAGCTGGAAATCGGCAATGTACTCCGCGCCATCGTTTTGCGGGCAGCCGAACTGACGGGGACCGAACATGCCTTTATTTTTCTTTTTAATCAGGAAGCAAACTATGCTGAAAGAAAGATCGGCATCGGGATGTTTGAAAAAGACGCCGGGCGCAGGGTCAGTCTCTATGAAGGGTTGGTTGGAGAGGTGTCCCGGCTAAAACGCGCCGTGGTATTGAATGACTACAGCAGCTGGGAGCATCGACAGTCCGGTTCTTTCTTCGATGATATTCACGCCAATCTCCAGGTTCCGCTGAAATCAGGCGACGATGTAGTCGGCACCATCGGGCTAATCTCTACAGATGAGAGTCGCCGCTTTGACGAAAATGATGTGGCACTAATCGAGCAATTCGCTGAGATTGCCTCTCTCGCCTTGGCCAACGCCCAATTGCACGCCTCGCTTGTTGAATCCCAGAAAAGTCTGCAAAAAAGCAACGAAGAGCTCCGGGCGGCTCACGAAGAGCTTGTGGCCTCAGAAGAGGAACTCCGTCAACAATTTAATGAAGTGATCACAAATGAAGAGAAAATTCGTCACCAAAATATCCTGCTGACCTCGTTGCACGAAACGGCGCTTGGCTTAATGCACCGGCTGGATTCTGAGGAAGTACTTAGAATGATTGTTTCCGGCGCGACTGAGCTCTTAAATACCCCTAATGGCTATATTAGCCTGCTGGATGAAAAAAACGGCGTCTTTATCCGAAAAATCGGGTTGGGTTGCTACAAAGAAGATGTTGGCAGACAAATCAAGATAAACGAAGGAATTATCGGCCAAATATATAAAACCGGAGAAATTGTAGTCATCGATGACTACTCCACTTGGGAAAAGCGGCTCAACGGTGCATTTTTCGATCAACTCCACAGTATTGTCCAAGTCCCCCTGAAAGCAGGCGGCAAAGTGGCCGGAACTTTTGGTTTGGCCTATTTAACGACCGACCAAAAATTCACTACCCAAGAAATTGCTCTATTAAAACAGTTCGCCGAGCTTGCCTCTATCGCTTTAGATAACGCACTACTAGTCACCTCCTACCGGGACGAACTGCTGGAACGCCGTCAGACCGAACTGGAATTACGCAAGTCGCAAACTAGTAATCAGGCACTAATTAACGCCATTCCCGATCCGATGTTTATCATCAAACGTGACGGCACCTTTTCCGATTACAAAGCGACCTCAGAGCAGCTTTATCTTCAGCCCAGCACATTTTTAGGAAAAACAGTTTCCGAAATTTTCCCGCCAGAAATTGCTGTTAAAACTATGCAAGCCATCGAAATCACCATGCGGACAGGCGATATACAAATTTTCGAATATCAACTATTTTTCCATGGCAAAATCCAACACTATGAAGCCAGAATCGTCGTCAGCGGGTCGGATGAGGTTCTGACTATCGTCCGCAACATCACCGAACGCAAAGCCATGGAGGAACAACTGGAGCAACTCAGTCTGCATGATGCGTTGACCGGACTGTATAATCGGGCGTTCTTCGAAGAGGAAATGAAGCGGATTGAAAGTGCCCGCAACTCGTCAGCCGGACTGATTGTCTGCGATGTTGACGGTCTCAAGATCGTGAATGATACACTGGGTCACAACATGGGAGATACCATCCTGAAAGCAGTGGCTACAACCTTGAAGGACTCTTTTCGTCCAGGCGATCTTGTGTCCAGGATCGGCGGCGATGAGTTTGCCGTTCTCCTGCCCAACAACTCAACACAGGCGTTGGAAGCAGACTGCCGGCGCATACGCGACAAGATCGATCACTATAATACAGAAAATCCGACTGTTCCCATCAGCCTATCGATCGGATTTGCCCTTAGCAGAGAATCGCCGGTCGACATGAATGCTCTATTCAAAGAAGCAGACAATAACATGTACCGCGAAAAACTTCACCGGCAAAAGAGTGCCCGCAGCGCCATAGTCCACGCACTTATGAAGGCACTTGAAGCTCGCGATTTCATCACCGAAGGCCATGGTGAACGCCTACAGCAACTCATCGAATCCTTCGCCACAGCGCTGGGCCTGCCGGAGAGCGGCAACGCCGACCTTCGCCTGCTGGCGCGCTTTCATGATATCGGCAAAGTGGGTATCCCTGATAGCATTCTCTTCAAACCAGGCAATTTAACGGAAGATGAATTTGTCATTATGCGCCAGCACTGTGAAATTGGTTATCGAATCGCGAAATCGGCTCCGGATTTAGCTCCAATCGCCGATTGGATTCTAAAGCACCAAGAATGGTGGAACGGAAACGGCTATCCGATAGGTCTTACTGGAGAAGACATTCCTCTTGAATGCCGGATGCTTGGGATTGCAGACGCATTTGACGCCATGACCAGTGATAGACCCTACCGCCAGGCTATGAGCAAAACTGCCGCGATTTCGGAACTGCGCCGCTGTGCCGGCACGCAGTTCGACCCCCAGTTAGTGGAACCATTTATTACATTGGTAATAAAATAATCTAATCAAATCACAGGAGGCACCATGCTTAAAGTTACGGCAGCAATTCTAACAGACAATGGTAAAATATTGATTGCCCAAAAAGGTCCAAACGACAAGCGAGCCAATAAGTGGGAATTCCCCGGCGGAAAAATCGACCCAGGGGAGACTCCTGAGCAATGTTTAGAGCGAGAAATGCAAGAAGAATTCCAGGTCCAAATCCAAGTAGGTAAATTTTTCGCGGAAAGTCTATTCTCCTATGAAGAAGGGCAAATTCTGGTCATGGCTTATTTTTGTGTTCAGTCAGGCGGCCATCTTACTCCCACTGAGCACGCAGATTACCGCTGGGTGACCGCCCAAGAGTTGAACCAGTTTGACTTTGTGCCGTCCGATATCCCGATTGCGGAAAAACTGCGACAAGAGTATGACTTGCCTTCATCATTAAAATAAATTTAATAAAAGTTTAGGATAAATTCCCATACACCAGCAGGATTTTTGTCGACATTTGACGTAGTATGCAAAGTCAGGACAAGTTCCTTGCTTGATATAACCGCAATGATCGGTCTAAGGGTTGCGCACTATGACTTCCAGTCTGTTCGTCCAATGGTGCCAAGTCCTTTTGACCAAATTTAGCATGATTTACGAATAATTCGTCGCCTGTCTGGCGCTCGGGGGGATATTGTTGGAAAAGTCAACAGTACTAGGTTTGGTTTTGGGCATCGTGTCCATTGTGGTAGGCATGGTGCTTAAAGGTGCAAGTATAGCAGCGTTGGTCAATCCGGCAGCTTTTTTGATTATTTTTGCCGGTACTGCCGCCAGCCTCCTTAACGCATTTCCAATGGAGCAAGTAAAGAAATTTCCTGTCTTGCTGAAAATGCTGTTCAAACAACAGCTCTTAATGTCTAAAGTAGATCTGCTACTCCTGCTTGTGGACATGTCCCAGCGGGCTCGCCGTGAAGGGTTGCTGGCATTGGAGCCGATGCTGGAAGAAATCAAAGATCCCTTCTTAAAAAGCGGTCTGTCGATGATCATCGACGGCCTTGACCCTGAATTGGTGTCCGATGTGCTGGCCCTTGACATTCATCTTATGGAAGACAGACATCGTGGCGGCGCCCTCCTTTTCAGTCAGGCCGGCATGTATGCGCCTACCCTTGGTGTATTGGGTGCGGTTATTGGACTGATCGCCGCCCTCGGCAATTTGAATGATATCGAAAAACTAGGCCACTCCATCGCCGCCGCTTTTGTAGCAACCCTTCTGGGGATATTCACCGGCTATGTGCTCTGGCATCCATTCGCCAATAAACTCAAACAGTTGTCCAAAGAAGAAGTGGAAATCAAACGGATGATGCTGGAAGGCATCCTTTCGATTCAGTCCGGCGAAAACCCCGCCACTGTCGAAGCAAAGTTGAAAGTATTTATTCCTAGCGGAGAACGAGAACGAACCTTACAAGAGGTGCAGCAACGTGGCCAAGAGCAAGCTTCCGTCCGAGCCTCATGAGGAACATGCCGACGAAACATGGCTAATTCCTTACGCAGATCTACTGACTCTTTTACTGGCGTTATTTATTGTGCTATTTGCTTCCGCTCAGGTCGATCAGAAGAAATTCGAGGCACTGGCGGAATCTTTTAGCAATGCCTTTAGGGGCAGCACATCGATCTTTGAAAGCACTCGCACCCCTCCCAAAATCACCCCAGCCCAGCAGAATGAATTGGAGAAATCACAATCCGCCCTCACCAACCCTGACAAAGCGTCCGCCATTCAGCAAGAATCTATCCAATTTGCCGAAATAAAACGGCAATTGGACGCCTACATAAAGGAGAAAAATCTATCCGGCAGTCTGGAGGCCCTTGTTGTGGAGGACGGCTTGATGATCCGTATTCGCGACAGTGCTTTGTTTCCTTCTGGCAGCGCCGAACTTTATCCCGACTCAAGAGTGCTGGCTGCGGAGATTGCCAAAATACTGGGGGCTCTGTCGCAGAACGTGCTAATATCCGGTCATACCGATTCAGTCCCAATCAACACCTATGAATTCCCCACCAACTGGGACCTAAGCGCGAAACGGGCACTGAATTTCATGAAATTTGTCCTTGCACAAGACAGGACTTTAAAACCCGAACGGTTCAGCGCAATTGGTCATGGTGAATATCGCCCAATTGCCGCAAACGACTCAGAAACGAATCGGTCAAAAAATCGCCGGGTTGAGGTCTTGATTGTCCGCACGTATAAGCAATAAGCAAATCTGGTTACTCGCACAACAAAAACACCCCTTTTAAGGCTATAACCTTAAAAAGGGGTGTTTTCTTATGTCGTACGAAAGGCACTTGTAAGCCTATTCTGCTATCTGCCGACTGGTCCACCATTCAGCGACTTTCCAGCGAAACTCCACTTGCGGGGGCAGGGACGAATTGATTTTCGCCTCCCCACCTACAATGCCAGCTGGAGCCGCTACTGTTCCTGTGCCGTCGATAAAACATAGTGGAGGGAAAAGCACGCACCACCAATTCTTTCCTTGTGCGGCTCCCAGCAAGATGCGTACCGCTTCATATTTGCCGGCCGGCAATACCAGTGATCCGTATGAACGAACAGGAAACTCGAACCAACCGGTCTCCATAGCCACTGAATAATTTAGACCATTTTCCTGAACAACCGCCTGGGCGACACGAAGAATATTATCCCGCTGCTCGCTCACTATCTGCCTGGCTGCCGAGACACTGTCCACCTCTTCAAGATACGGCGCCAGATAGGCGTTCACAGCATCACGCACCTGAAGTTTAATCTGTTGATCCCCTGGGCTGTCACTATTGGCCAGAATGTGCAGCCTGATCAATCCTGCTGCATTTAATTGATTCGACTCTTGCCGAAAATCATTCCAGAGTAATAATCCCCACCCGGTTACAACGAATACGATCAGAAGAAAGACTGACAGTATCTTCCGTGAAAAAGGGTTGCCCATCGAATTCGCTCCCATTATTTTATACATATTTACGCATATGCCCTAGCGCCGCCTTTTCCAGCCGGGAGACCTGCGCCTGGGATATACCGATCTCGTCAGCCACTTCCATTTGCGTCTTGCCTTCAAAAAACCGCAAAGTCAAAATGTGCTTTTCCCGTTCGCTCAATTTACGGAGGGCTTCCTTGATAGCGACCCCTTCTAGCCAATTCATGTCCTGACTGCGATCATCGCTAATCTGATCCATCACGAATATTGGGTCGCCACCATCATGATAAATTGGCTCAAACAGGGAAATGGGCTCTTGAATGGCATCGAGGGCAAAGACGATTTCTTCTCGGGGAATTTTAAGTTCCTCCGCTATTTCATTGATCGACGGTTCCCGAGAATAACGACTCACCAACGAGTCTCTGATCTGCAGCGCTTTATAGGCGACATCGCGCATAGAGCGGCTGACTCGAATCGGGTTATTGTCCCTGAGATAGCGCCGTATTTCCCCAATAATCATTGGAACGGCGTAGGTAGAAAATTTGACATTTTGCGAAAGATCAAAATTGTCGATGGCTTTCATCAGTCCGATGCAACCAACCTGGAACAGATCATCGACATATTCACCACGATTGTTAAACCGCTGAATCACACTGAGCACCAGCCGTAAATTCCCATATATCAGTTGCTCGCGAATATCAAAATTGCCTGTTTGCAACTGCTCAAACAAGTCACGCATTTTGCTGGCGGACAGAACCGGGAGCTTGGCGGTATTGACACCACAGATTTCTACTTTGTTCACTAGCACAACTCTTCCCCCCCACAAGTTCACGTCACGATTGCTTCCTACCAGCATTATTACCACACTGAGGTGCTTTTATACACCACCAAAAGCCTAGAAACCCGGGCACGACGCCTTCTGAAAGGATTCATCGCTGACGCACAAAACAAGCACCTGCCAAAATTCTGGCAGGTGCTTACTGGTTCTTTCTATCTTTTTGTATTCATTCCATCCGGCTTATCTCTTTGCGCAATCTTTTAATGATCCGCTTTTCCAGTCGGGAAATATAGGATTGGGATATACCAAGCATATCTGCTACCTCCTTCTGGGTACGTTCCATCCCTTCCCCGTTCAAACCGAATCTGAGCTGCATAATGCGCTGCTCACGGCCCGATAGTTTATTGATCGCGGTGTACAGCAGCGTTTTATCGACTTCCTCTTCCACCGATTTGTAGATGATGTCATTATCTGTTCCCAATACGTCGGAGAGCAGGAGTTCATTGCCATCCCAATCAATATTGAGCGGTTCGTCAAAGGAAACTTCCGCCCGGGTTTTGCTGTTGCGCCGGAGATACATCAATATCTCGTTTTCAATACAGCGGGAGGCATATGTCGCCAGCTTGATTCGTTTGACTGGATCGAAAGTATTGACCGCCTTGATCAGCCCAATGGTACCGATACTGACCAAATCTTCGATCCCCACCCCGGTATTTTCAAATTTGCGGGCAATATAAACCACCAGCCGCAAATTGCGTTCGATAAACACGCTTTTGACGGTTTTATCACCCTTCTGCAGGCGGTTGAGCAAAAAAACCTCTTCGTCGTTGCTCAGGGGCGGTGGCAGTATCTCAGTGCTGCCAACATAATAGATTTCATCAAAGTCCCATATTTTAAGCGCCTGCAGCAGCGCAATCAGCCGCAACTTAAAAATCAGTTTAATGATCGGCCAGGTTATGCGCATATACCCGCCCCCTCTTTGGTATTCGCAAATTGCATTACCACCGGGTGCAGCAACGCATGATAGGTGTCGTCGGCAGCTAAATTGCCACTATAAATTCCGACTACCACGGCATTGGTTTCAATCCGCCCGGCTTTTGTCAAAACCACTAGACAATCCGGCCGAAATCCGAGCAGCATGCTGCTTGCTCCTACCGCCCGGTAAGGGATGATCTGGATACGCGACAGCCAGTGAAAATCCTGGCACCGGTCCAAGTGGGCCAACCAATCGACAGGTTCGGTGGTCTTCAAATAATCTTTCACCGCCTCGCTCAGAAGCGGCGCTAAGGCTCGCTCTGTGATCAATACGACTGGGGTTCGTTCCGGCAGAGAAAACAGCTGGTTCCCAGTGTCCAGCAGGGCGGTCAGCTCGATTTGGCGCCCGCCATAAGATAGGATCAAAGGGAAAAGCATTGGGCGCCTTGCCCGGTTGGCGGCCATATGGCGAAAGGTCAAGAACGCGAGGCCAAAAACAATTGCCGTGCCTGCCGCCAGATGCGTCCAGGCCGGTCTTGCCCAGGCAATGCCTTGAGCCAAACCGGAATCCCCGCTCTGCGCAAATAGAAGCCAGCCGATAATCGCTCCACCCAACAGCAACGAGACAAGGTAAAAAGCGGCAATCGCCGTCAACAGTAAGCGGAAAGATTTAGCTGGAAAGGCGAGTATGACAATGATTACCGAAACCAACAATTTAACCGGCGGTGAATAAAGGAGTACATATTCACCGGCAAGGCCGCCCAGAGCGTATACACTGCCAAAAACCGCGGCTGTCAATATCCGCCAGACCCGGTATGGAATCCCGGCGCTCCAAGCCGCCAGAACTAAAATTATGCTGTTTAAGACGATATTCAATACTAGAAACACGTCGGCGTAAATATACATACTACCCGCCTTGCGCGGTTTCTCGAAAGCACCAAGCCACATATTTCATAACAAACTATGGCAGTGGTACAACGGATATTCCCATTATAGCAAGCTCACTTTTAAAATATTGTAAAATTATGGGCTTGCCTACAGAAAAAAAAGCCACCGCAAGCGGTGACTTTCTGCTGCTATTAAGGCCGGCGCATCCAGGCCGGTATATCGAGATCACCACGTTTAAAGGGTTCAATGACCGGAGTTTCCCCCCCGCGGCTGGAACAGGCCGTATTCATTTTAGGGTCAAACCCAGTGGCGATAACTGTTACCCTTACCTCGTCGTCACAGCGCTCATCTATCACGGCGCCAAAAATAATATTTGCTTCCGGATCTGCGGCCCGGGCGATAATTTCCGCGGCCTCGTTGACTTCAAATAAGCCGAGACTGACACCGCCGGTGATATTAAGCAGCACACCTTTGGCCCCTTCGATCGAGGTCTCAAGCAGAGGACTCTTGATTGCCGCCTCCGCTGCCAAAGCCGCGCGGTTTTCGCCGCTGGCGATGCCGATCCCCATCAGCGCTGCACCGGTTTCCATCATAATGGTCTTGACGTCAGCAAAATCTAGATTGATAAGACCAGGAACGGCAATAAGATCAGAGATGCCCTGCACCCCTTGGCGCAATACGTCATCAGCAATGCGGAAGGCCTCCATAATCGGCGTGCGCTTATCCACGACCTGCATAAGCCGGTCGTTTGGAATGGTGATCAAAGTGTCGACCTTCTCTTTCAGCTTGGCTGTCCCCCGTTCCGCTTGGCTTTGGCGACGGCGGCCTTCAAAGCCAAAGGGTTTGGTAACCACACCTACTGTCAGGGCCCCCACTTCCTTGGCACACTCGGCCACAACCGGAGCCGCACCTGTACCGGTACCACCGCCCATACCGGCGGTAATAAACACCATGTCAGCACCCTTGAGTGCCTTTATAATCTCATCCCGGCTTTCCTGTGCCGCTTTTTCGCCAACTTCCGGATTGGCACCGGCGCCGAGACCTTTTGTCAATTTTTCACCTATCTGAATCCGGTAAGGAGCCTGACTGAGAAGCAACGCTTGAGCGTCGGTATTCAGCGCAATAAACTCCACCCCCTGCAATCCGGCGGCGATCATTCGATTTACAGCATTGTTGCCACCTCCGCCAACACCGATCACTTTTATAGCCGCAAATTGGTCCAAATCCATATCAAACTCAAGCATGGACACTAACTCCTCCTTATACATAGGCTTATATCAAATCTTTTATTTTCCTAACCAGTGAATGCCAAGGCCGCGCCGGGGCTTCCTTGACCAAAGAGTGTCTCGCGGCATAGCTCAATACGCCGAAACAGGCGCTATTCCCCGGATGAGCATACTCGGCAGGCAAATTTTTCGGTGTTGTAAGTTGAACCGGCATCCCGAACGATCGTTCAAGACACTCGGCGACACTCGGCAACAGGGAGCCTCCCCCCGTCAGCAGGATTTTATTTACAGGATATCGGGACAATGAGGACTCGATAGACTCCATGATAATGGCCACCATTTCCTCTACCCTGCTCTCAACTATCGTATACAGAAAGTCAAAAGAAACGTGCTTATCAGTAGTACCGTAATCATTGCAGTCCAGCATCACCTTTTGTCCGCGCAAGGCTTTGCTAAGCCGTGCGTAATAGCGTTTAATGCCCTCGGCATGAAGCCGGCTGACACCAATGCCTTGAACAATATCACCGGTGATGTACTCACCACCCAGCGGCAAAGAAGCCGAAAATACAATTTTGCCGCCACTATATATCACCACATCGGTTACCCCGGCCCCAAAATCCATCACCAGACAATCATTTGCCGTTTCCAGCAGAACTTGGGTCCCGGTGATTAAATTTGCGGTCACCCCAGCGATATAATGCCCTTTTGTGGCTAAAATATTGACCAAGCTACCGATGACGGTTTCAGGAATGGTTACGACATGGGCTTCGACTTCCAGGCGTGTCCCGCATTTCCCCAGCGGCTCGCGCCCCAGATTCTCGCCATCCAGCCAATAGCGAATAGGCAATACATGCAATATCCGTTGGTCCTCCGCCACCGTTTTAATCAAAGCCGCACCACAGGCACTCTCCAGATCACCGGCAGTGATTGCTGTTGTCGAATAGGAATCTATACTGCCCAGGCTATTCTCAGAGGAAACGTCTGGACCTCCAATCCCGAGATAGATCGCATCAGCAGGAATTTTCGCGGCTGCTGCCGCGCACTCTGCAGCCTCTTTGACTGCGGCAGCCAATTCACCGACATTGACCACTTTCCCCTTATTGATCCCCGCGGTTGCAACTGTTCCACTGCCCAAAATGGCAATGTCGCCAGATTCGTTCACCATACCGGCCAGGGCTTTAACCGAACCTGTACCCACATCAACCCCTAGTATATATTTTTTCGCCATGCCTGTCCCTCTTACAACATATTGTGGTTCTTTTCAATTATCTTTCTACATATTTGGCATTTTCCCTTTTTTATACTTGGAGAAATTGTGGTAATCGAAAAAGATAAGACTTTTGCCCTATAAAAACACCTTAAAAAGGTAAAAGCTCGGCGAAAGCCAAGCCTTTATGGGTTGCCAGCACCAAGAGTTCCTCTTTTAAGGACGGATTCCGACTCTATTTTGTCGAAATAACTCTGACACAAATTATTTTTTTAGAAAATAACGTCGAATAATAGCTAAATTCTGAAATACCCTCAACCCGAAAGCCAAAAGAGCAACATAATAAAGATCAATCCCCAGCCGATCCCCGATATATACAAGACCGGCCGCCAGTAAAGCATTGGTAAAAAAGCCAGTGATAAACACAGTATTGTCAAATTTCTCTTCGATGCCTGCCCGGAGGCCGCCAAACACCGAATCAAGAGAGGCCAAAAGCGCCACCGACATAAACTTCGCATATTCTGATGGCACACTGAACGGGAAGGCGATCCCGATGATCAGGCCGATAATCAAACCGGCAATAGGCAACGCCATTATTTACCCTCCCCTGCCACCGGTTTAGCATATTCAAACCGGAAAGTCCCTTTATAAGCCGGGACTTGAACGATATCCTGCCTTTTGACGGTTACCTGTATACCCCAAAATTGCAGGGTCTCCATTACTCCACCACGCATGCGCAGTGAATTCTCCAGCGTCTGAGGCTCACCGATGGCCCGGATTTCATAAGGTGGTGAATAACGGGTGTTATTCACCGAAAGAGTGGGGCCGGCACAACGGATTTCCGAGCTGGCAATCAGTCGCTGTTCATTGATTGAAATGGCCTCGGCACCAGCCGCCCAAAGTTCGTTGATCACCTTTAAAATATCGTCGTCATGAATCAAGTATAAGTTCGGGTTTTCGCCTGGTTTGGTCGGTCGCTTGCTGTCATCGATAACCACAACAATTCCCTGTCCCTGCAGCGCAATCACGCCAGCTCCCATTTTGACCAGCTGTGACTCCCGCGAAGTAGCATCCCCACCTGTTTTGCGCAGTTCATAGATTTCGTTCAGCAGCGCATCGCGTTCTTTCTCGGTTTGATTGAGACGCTGCGACAAATCTTCAACCCGTTGGAAAGGAATTGTAGCCCTGATATCCTGCGTTGTGCGAAACTGCACTGCCAGCATGATCCCCAAAACGACACATACCAGTGCGATAGCTACTTGTCCTTGTTTGATGGGCGCCAAATCAATCCCCCCCTTTTAACGCTGCCGAAATTTGATGTACGGTGAAGCATAATTCAGGTCAATATAGTCAACCGCCGTCTTTTTGTCGCCAAGCTCCCTCAATATGTCGTTGGTCATCTTGGCTTTATCCGCGAGTTTCTCGCCATTACCCAGGCGGATGGTGAAGGCCTGAACAGTGTAAATAAGCAAATCGCCATTCGATTTGATGTTGATTTCCGATAATTGATTTATTGTATCCTCATCCAGTGCTGCAAGGTAAACGAGGGCATTTTTTACTGCGATGGTTTCCACTTTGTCCCCGACATAGATGCTGCCCAGTCTAACTCCGGTAATAATCGGCACGTTGACCTGTTTGATGTTTTTCAACGCTACCAGGACTACACCCTGTTTATCCAGTTGGACAAACCCAAAGGAATTAGCCACATACGCCAGCGGCTGGCGCTCGGTCAGGCTGATAACAATGGTTGCCGGAAATCGCCGGGTTACATTGACCTCCGCGACTCGCAAGTCGCGAAGCAGTCTGCTTTTGATCTCAGATGTATCGAGACGAAAAATATTGATTTTTTCCGGAATGTCGGCTGCCCGATTCACATCGTCAACAGTCAAGAATTTATTGCCTTCAATGACTACCGAGCCAACCGTGAAATAAGTCGATCGCAAAAATAAAAAACCAGCAATCAAGGCAGCCAATATGAGCAGCAACATAACAAAGGCAGGTGCCGGTATTTTTCTTGCCGGTTGCCGGTCTTCCTTCAGTCGTTCCACGGTTCCCATCGCATCCACTCCTGGGGGTCAGCCTTTACCAAGTAATTATACACCAACATAGCGGCTAAATAAATAAAAAAAATGAGACAGCCCGCAGGCTGCCCTTCAGGTCTATGAAATCGCCATCAAGAGTATCTGCTCACATAGGTCGGCAAAGGAAATGCCGGCAGCGGCAGCGGCTTTAGGCACCAGACTGGTGGCTGTCATACCGGGGATGGTATTGACCTCCAAAACATAGGGTGTATTCGCCCCATCCAGCATAACATCAACCCGGCTGATCCCACTGCAGCCAAGCACTGCAAAGGCAGCCAGAGCCTGCTCTTGCACCGCTCTGGTGGTCGCTTCGTCCAACCTGGCAGGCACGATATATTCTGTGGCGCCCTTAGTATATTTCGATTGATAATCATAACGGCCGGAATGGGGAACAATTTCGATAATCGGCAAAGCCTGAGGGGCTAGTTTACCGAGTATGGCAACCGTTAATTCCTTGCCTTTGATAAATTCCTCAATCAGGATTTCGTCACTGTAACGAAAGGCTTCGGTGACAGCTCCTGCCAAAGAACCGGCATCCTCAACGATCACCACGCCGATACTTGACCCTTGGGTGGCAGGTTTGACAACCACCGGGATGCCGAAATCGGCTAAGATTTCTCCGGCCAGGTCGGCTTGGGCATCGGTTCGTGAATACAGGCGCGACCGCGGCGTACTGATTGCCGCTGACAGAAACAGGCGTTTGGACACGCCTTTATCCATAGCCATAGCGCTGGCAAGGACTCCAGAACCGGTATAAGGTATGCCGAGCATTTCCAGCGCACCCTGGAGCAGACCATCTTCACCATACTTGCCGTGAATGGCGTTAAAAACAATTTCAGCTTTCGTTTCTTTCAATTGGTCGACGATGTGCACAGGATCAAGATCAACACCCACGGCGGAATAGCCCTTTTCCTGCAAAGCGCCAAGGATGGCCCGGCCGGTGTTCAGCGATACCTCCCGTTCGGCGGAAGGTCCTCCCATTAGTACTACGACACGCTTGTTTTTCACGTTGATAACCCCCTAATCAGAATTGCAGCGAACTATGGCAGCCCCAAGGCTTTGCAGCTTCCGCTCCAATCCCTCGTAACCCCTGTCGATATGGAACACATTCTCGACTTCAGAGACCCCTTCTGCCGCCAGGGCGGCAAGCACCAGTGACGCACCGGCTCTAAGGTCAAAAGCAGCTACAATAGCGCCAGTTAGTTTTGGGACCCCTCTGATAATCGCGGTGCGACCCTCGACCTTTATTTTTGCACCCATGCGGGTTAGTTCATCGACATGCTTGAACCGGTTTTCAAAAATCGTTTCCGTAATAATGCTGGTGCCCTTACCCACCGTCAACATAGCCAGCATGGGAGCCTGCAGGTCGGTAGGAAAACCCGGGTATGGCAATGTTTTGATGTCCACACCCCGGAGATCCCCAGCCCTAACCCGAATGTAGTTCATTCCGGCAGTTATTTTTACACCGATCTCTTGCAGTTTATCAGTCATGGCTGACAGATGCTCAGGAATAATGTTCTCCACAAAAACGTCGCCACGGGTGATGGCCCCGGCCATCAGGAAGGTCCCGGCCTCGATGCGGTCGGGAATCACCTGGTGTTCGGTCGGCATCAGCCGGCTGACACCGTGGATTCGGATGGTATCTGAGCCAGCACCGCTGATATCAGCACCCATCTCATTAAGAAATTTCTGGAGATCAACTACCTCTGGCTCCCGGGCCGCATTGCGGATAATTGTCGTTCCGCCGGCTACCGCTGCCGCCATCATCGCATTCTCGGTAGCTCCGACACTGGGAAAATCAAAATGGATTTCACCACCGGCCAGTTCGGTGGTCTCAGCCTCGATAAAGCCGCAATTGTCGCGTACCGCAGCGCCGATTTTCTCGAGCGCCTTGATATGTAGGTTGATCGGTCGCGGCCCAATTGCGCATCCGCCAGGATAATAAAGGCGAACTTTACGAAATCGCCCCAGTAGCGGTCCCATTAAAAATACCGAAGCCCGCATCTCCCGCATTAGGTGTTCCGGAATTTCCTGTTTGCTAACGTTTGAAGTATCGATCACCAGAGCGCTTTCTTCCCGGTGAATCTTCGCACCCAGCAAAGTCATAATGTCTTGCATCATCCGGATATCGCGTAAATCGGGAACCCCATGAATAACACTGACCCCAGAACACAGAAGCGTCGCCGCCATAATCGGCAAGGTAGCATTTTTAGCCCCGCTGACTCTGACCCGGCCGTTTAATTGTACTTCTCCTGTGACGACAAATCTCTCCATCGTCTTCCCTCCCAGAAAAGTACAATCACCCCAAATAACACAACATCACAGTATTTATTTATTTAGCAGTCTCTCTACCAGTTCTTCACCAGCCAGATAAATATTACCGGCGCCCATGGTGATCACTAGATCGCCAGATTCAACAATCTGCGCCAAATAACGGGCAATGTTGGCTTTATCAGGAATATATGTTACCGTTTGCTTTGTTTGACGCCCGATTTCTTCTTTGATTACTTCCCCATCGATACCCGGAATAGGGGCTTCACCTGCAGCGTAAATATCGGTGAGAATCAATAAGTCGGCGCGACCGAATGCCCTGCCGAATTCCTCACGCAAAAATTTCGTACGGCTATAACGGTGGGGCTGAAAGACGCAGATCAGCCTTTTGGGATTCGTATCGCGGGCGGCCTGAAGGGTAGTGGAAATCTCTGTGGGATGATGAGCATAGTCATCAACCACCCAAACCCCGCTGACCCGCCCCTTGGTCTGAAAACGCCGTTTTACTCCCCGGAACAGGGACAATCCTTCGGCGACCTGTTCAAACGCAAGACCGGCATTCAGCCCCACCGCCACGGCGGCAAGCGAATTGGCCACATTGTGCCTACCCGGAACATTCAGCTCGATATTACCGAGAAAAATCCCTTGGTGGTAAACCTTATAGAGAGTTGTAGTGCCGCGAATAGTGATGTCGCGAGCCGTGAAATCGGCATCGCTGTCAACCGCGTAGGACACGAATTTCCGATCGATAGCAGCCACAACATCCCGCACGAGGGGGTTGTCGAAACATACAACTCCAAGCCCGGTGGCTGGTGGAAGTTTGTGGAGAAACTCGGTAAAGGCCCGCAGGATATTATCCATGGTGCCGTAATAATCCATATGGTCGTTTTCAATATTGGTCACAACAGCAATTTCCGGCGCCAGTTTCACAAATGAACCATCGCTCTCGTCAGCTTCCGCCACCAAATATTTGCCCTGCCCCAGCTTAGCGTTGCCGTTGAGGTAATCAAGCTCCCCGCCAATGATAATGGTCGGATCCAGTCCGGCCCTCTCGAGCATCAGGGCAATCATCGAAGTGGTCGTAGTTTTTCCATGGGCGCCAGCCACGGCAATCCCCTGCCGCTCTTGCATCAATGCCGCAACCATATCTGCCCGGTGAAAAATCCGCAGCTTTTTCTCGCGGGCGGCAACGACCTCAGGGTTATCGTCGGCAATAGCGGTAGAAACAACAATCGCCTCGGCACCCTCAATATTATCGCCGTGATGGCCGATGAAGATTTTGGCGCCAAGTTGTTCCAGCCGCTGGACGATCTCAGACTTGCTGATATCAGACCCGCTAACAGCGCGACCTTTTTCCAGCAGAATTTTGGCGATAGCGCTCATACCAGCCCCGCCAATTCCCACAAAATGAATTTTTGTCAAATCCTTCGGCAAAAAGTTTCTCCCCCTTCCTGCCGCAAGCGCGCCTTCAACGTAATGGTATTGTATGCGCGCCATAGCAGGGGTGTTACATTCTATTTATCTTCCAGACGGACCGGCGAGATCAATTGCCATTCGGGCAATGACCGCCGCTGCGTCGGGACGTCCTAACCGTTTGCTGGCCTCAGCCATCCGAACAAGGTCTTCCCTGCTGGACAGCAATTTTTCTATTTCGGCCACCAGCTTGGCGCCAGTCAGTTCGGCGTCGCGGATGACCACGGCAGCCCCCTGCTCCTCAAGCACCCGGGCGTTAAATTCCTGATGATTTTCGGCGGCGAAAGGATAAGGAACAAGAATGGCTGGAATGCCCCGCGCCGTCAGTTCGGCAAGCCCGACCGCTCCCGCCCGAAAAACGGCAAGATCGGCGGCTGCCAGAGCCTGAGGCATATTGTAAAGATAGGGCTTCACTATAATATTTCCAGTTTTTTCAATCTCTATTCCTGCTTGCTGAATCAAACCGACTATGTTATTATACTCGCTTTGACCTGTGACATGCAAGATTTGCATATCTTTGCGTCCGGCAAAATGACGGTGAACGTCAACCATCGCCTGGTTGATGGTACGAGCCCCGCGGCTTCCGCCGGCGATAAGTACAGTGAGCCTGCCGCCATCCAGATCGAGGACTTTGAGCCCTTCCTCCCGGGTGGCTTCCAGAACTTCCGGCCGGATCGGGTTGCCGGAAACAAATACCTTGTCCACCTGTTTGCCAAAAAACTTTGCCGCCTCTGGATAGCCTGCAGCCACTCGGCTCACAAACCGCGCTAAAATCCGGTTGGTGACGCCGGGAATTACGTTTTGCTCCTGAATCATGGTGGGAATGCCCATCAGGGCGGCCGTCAACAAAACCGCGCCACAAACATAGCCGCCGGTTCCGATAACGATATCCGGCCGAAAGCGGCGAATGATCTGCAGCGATTGCCCCAGCCCGGTCATTGTTTTATAAACCGTCCGGACAGTGTCCCAGGAAAGCCGCCGCTCAAAACCCCGGGCTTCGATGGTGGCAAAGGAAAACCCTTCTTTGGGCACAATGTCGGACTCAAGGCCTTGTTTGGTACCCACAAATAGTATCTCGCAAGGCTTAACCATACCGGCTATTGTTTTGGCGATGGTCACAGCCGGATAAATGTGGCCGCCTGTACCGCCGCCTGATATTATGATCCGCATACCCAATCCCTCATTTTAACCCCACATAGCGGGAAATATTCAACAGTATACCCACCCCGGCCAGGGTAAAAATCAGTGCCGAGCCGCCGAAACTGATAAACGGCAGCGGAATCCCGGTAACTGGCATCGATGCAGTGACTACGGCGATATTCATCAGCGCCTGCACGACAATCATGGTGGTCAGTCCTGCCGCCAGCACACTGCCGTAAATATCGGGTGCAGAAATCGCTATTCTCAGTCCGCGCCAAGCGAAGAGAAAGAAGAGGATAATAACCGTCACCGTTCCGATAAAGCCGAGTTCTTCACCCAAAATGGCAAAGATAAAATCGGTATGAGGCTCAGGCAAGTAGAGGAACTTTTCCCGGCTACGGCCCAACCCCACTCCAAAAAGACCGCCAGAGCCAATGGCATATAGCGACTGAATAATATGATAGCCGGTATCAAGCGGATCGGACCAGGGATCGCTGAAAGCCAAAAGGCGCCGCAGGCGATAGGGCTCAACAATGATCGCGGTAATGATCCCCGCTACCCCGGCGAATCCCATAGACGCCAGATGGGAAATCTTTGCCCCTGCCGTAAAGAGAAGCACGAAAACCGTGCCGCTGATCGCCAGGGCAGTACCGAGATCAGGCTCCTTGAGGATGAGGCCGAAAACCAGCAACAACATTAATAGCTGCGGCAAGAGCCCTTTGAGGAAACTGGTCATTTTATCTTGATTTTTGGTCAGGCTTTCAGCCGAAAAGAGCACCATGCTCAGTTTGGCAATCTCGGACGGCTGCAGATACAGTGAACCGAACCCCAGCCACCGCCGGGCTCCGTTTACCACTTTGCCTAATCCAGGCACCAAGACCAGGACAAGGAGAATCAACGTGACCAGCATGATGGGTTTGGCCAACCTGCGCCACACATGATAGTCGATACTCATTGTAAAGAACATCGCCAATAACCCGAGTGCTACCCAAATGATTTGGCGTTTGAGAAAGTAATAGCTGTCATCGAAGTTGACGTAGGCAGAGACCGCACTTGAACTGTAGACCATCACAACACCAAGTCCTAGCAAGGCAATAACCGTAAAAAAGATGATAAAATCTGGCGATTGAGGTCTTCCCGCCAAGGTACTCCCTCCTATTTCAAGCGATGAACCAGCTCTTTAAACGCTTTCCCCCGTTCTTCGTAATTGTTGAACATATCATAACTGGCACACGCCGGCGAGAGTACGACCACCTGGGGCGGCCGAGCCAGCTGATGGGCCAGTTTTACTCCACTGGAAAAGTCATCTACACAATGAATATTTTTCACACCCTGCCGGACCGCCGCTTCATTAAAGCGTTCTTTGGCTTCGCCCAGGAGGATCAAGTGATCGACTCGTTCTTTAATCAATTGCATAAACTCGCTAAGATCGGTATTTTTATCCTTCCCGCCGGCAATCAGGATAATGTTTGCAGGAAAGGCTTCCAGCGCCTTGATCGATGATTCAGGGTTGGTTGCCTTGGAGTCGTTGTAATAGGTCACACCGGCGACTGTTGCCACCGGTTCGATGCGGTGTTCCACCCCGGGAAAAGCGGCCAATACCTCGGCCATTGCCGCAGGCTTCGCTCCCGCGAAGAAAGCAGCAGCGCAAGCTGCCAACGCATTTTCAACATTGTGGCCACCCTTAATCTTTATGCTGGCCACCGGGCAAATAGTCAGCGTTTCTCCCTGCCATTTGAGTGTTAGAGCATCATCCTTGACAAAAACGCCTGTTTCCAGTTCTACTTTACGGCTGAAAAACACTACTTGCGATGGGGCACGGCCGGCCATTTCCCGTAATGCCGGGTCGTCGTAATTCAGAATGAGATAGTCTTCGAACGTCTGGTTTGCGAAGATACGCTCTTTCATATCCTGGTAAGTAGCTAGGGATCGATGCCGGTCGATGTGATCAGGAGTGAGATTCAAAATGGCTGCCACATGGGGCCGGAAAGTCAGTACCCCTTCCAGTTGAAAACTGGAAATCTCAGCCACCACAATGCCGCTGGCGCTAATATCTTTAACTTCCTGGGACAGGGCCAGACCGATGTTTCCGCCTACCACCACTTCCCGTCCGGCAGCCTTGAGGATTTCGCCGGTGAGAGTGGTCGTCGTCGTCTTTCCATTAGTGCCGGTGATGGCAACAATCGGTGCCGAGCACAAACGGTAGGCAACCTCTATCTCGCTCATCACCGCGATGCCTGACTCCTGAGCCTTGACAACCAAAGGACTGTAAATCGAGACACCAGGGGACACTATCACATAATCAGTGTCAGTCAGCAGGGCTTCGTCCTGGCGGCCAAGGGCCAGTGCTACGCCTTTTTCTTTAAGTCCTGTCAGATCATGCTTGATGTTTTCCGCCGGTTTTGTGTCGCTGAGCGTCACTGTAGCGCCCTTATCCTGCAGGATGCCTGCCACCGCTATACCACTGATTCCTGCACCCAGCACCAGCATTTTTTTACCGCTAAAATCCATATCCTATTCCTCCTCGACTGGCAGCTAGAATTGTCAACCCTAAAATCGCAAAGAAGACGCCTGCCAGCCAAAATACGGTTACTACCTTGGTCTCCGACCAGCCCGACAGTTCGAAATGATGGTGGATCGGACTCATTTTAAAGACTCGCCTGCCGGTAGATTTAAACGACAGCACCTGGATAATCACCGAAAGGGTTTCAATAACGTAAACCCCGCCGACGACAACCAGCAGCAGTTCGGTTTTTGTCAAAACGGCCACAGCCGCCAGCGCCCCGCCCAGTGCCAGCGAACCGGTATCGCCCATGAAGACCTTGGCCGGATGGGCGTTGTAGCGCAAGAAGCCAAGTAGCGCTCCTCCAAGTGAAACACAGAAGATTGCCAGCGTCTGCTGGCCAAAAGCGAGGGCGATTACTGCAAAAGCACCGGCAGCGACAATGGTGGTGCCGGTCGCCAGCCCGTCAAGGCCGTCGGTTAGGTTGACGGCATTGGTGGTACCGATAAGAACCAAAAAGATGAGGACATAATAAAGCGGACCAAAGTCGATATTGATCCCGGCAAGTGGTATCCACAGGTCGGTGCCGCGCCCAAAATAAGTTGTCGCGATATAGGCCAGCGCCACCGCCATGATAATCTGTCCCAACAGTTTTTGTTTGGCTTTCAGTCCGAGATTCCGTTTTAGTACAACCTTAATAAAGTCATCCAAAAAACCGATCAGTCCATGGCCGAGAGTGATAAAAAGAGCCAGCCACACCTGCGGGTCTTTCCCGGCAAACAACAGTGAAGGCACGGTCAGCGCCACTAGAATCAACAATCCGCCCATGGTCGGTGTTCCGGCTTTGGCGTAGTGTCGCTGTGGACCTTCTTCCCGGATGCTCTGCCCAAATTTCAGACGCCTGAGGACCGGAATCAGCACCGGTCCCAAAGCGAGGGCGATCAAAAACGCCAGTCCAGCGGCATAGAACAACTCCTGCATGGTACCCCTCCATTAAAACGATGCAACAACAATTATTTCTTGAACATCGCCAGCATTTTCTCCATCTTCATGCCTCGCGAACCCTTGATCAGTATTGTATCTCCAGGACGAAGCAGTTTGCGGAGCGCCTCTTGCGCCTCTTCATGACCGGGGCAGGCTACCGTAACATCGACGCCGTCCTCCAGCGCGGCACTGGCAATATGTCCCGCCAGTTGGCCTACAGTTATCACCACCTGCACCCCTTCATCAGCCAGTTTATGGCCGATGCGACAATGGGCTTCAACCGCCACTTCCCCGAGTTCCAGCATATCGCCGAGGACAGCAACCTTCCGGCCTCTGGCCACTGTTGCCAATGTCTCGATGGCCGCATGCATCGACAACGGACTGGCGTTATAGGCGTCGTTAATCACTGTAAAATCGCCGATTTGCTCGATATGTAAACGCATGGCGCTGGGAACGAACTTCTTGATGCCTGCACATATTTCCAAAGGATGAAGATTGAGGTCCAGTCCGACGGCAATCGCCGCCAGGGCATTGTAAACATTGTGCCTGCCCACCGTCGGCAAGGTCACTGTAAATACCCCTTGCGACCAGATGCAGTCAAAGGTAATCTCCTGATTGGCGTCGCTGACGTTGTCTGCCCGCAGATCGACATCAGGGCTGAATCCATATGTGATAACGCGTCCTGCCGCCTTGGAGCGCATGGCCCGGACCAAGGGAATGTCTCCGTTGAGAACCGCGAGGCTATTGGTCCCCAGACTTTCGACCAGCTCCGCTTTTGCGGCGGCAATGTTTTCCTCACTGCCCAAAAGTTCGATATGGGTCTCACCGACGTTGGTGATCACAGCAACCGTCGGCGCGGCGATCTCTGCCAGCCGCCTGATTTCCCCGCGGGCCCGCATGCCCATCTCCACCACTGCGGCCTGATGATCCTTTGTCAGATTCAGCAGGGTGAGCGGCAGTCCGATTTCGTTATTATAATTGGCCTCGGTTTTGAGGACACTGAGCCGGCTGCCCAGCATCGCCGCAATCATATCTTTGGTTGTCGTCTTGCCGTTGGAGCCGGTAACGCCGATCATCGGGATGCTGAAGCGGCGACGATGGAATCCTGCCAGCTCCTGCAGCGCCACAAGGGTATCGGAGACGATAATGGCAGTCATTTTGTCTGGAATATACGCATCCCGGTTACTGATTACCACCCCGGTAGCACCGCTGTCTGACGCCCGCAGCAAAAAATCATGGGCGTCAAACTTCTCCCCTTTCAGGGCAATAAACAGATGGCCAGGCTTTAATGTGCGGGTATCGGTAGAAACGCCAGTGAAGACCTTCTTATGTTCCCGGATCAGTTCGCCACCGGTCGCCGCAAGCACTTCACTTATCGTAAATTCAGCCATTACTTCATCTCCCTAATGATCTCCCTGGCGACCTCCCGGTCGTCGAACGCGATAGTTCTGTCTTTAAGAATCTGATAGGTCTCGTGACCCTTCCCGGCAATGATGACCACGTCCTGCGGCTCGGCCAAATTCAGGGCCCGGGCAATGGCCTCGCGCCGTTCCGGGATAATCACATAGGATTTCCGGTTGTCCAGTCCTTCTTTCAGGCCGACTTCGATTTCTTCCAAGATAGCGTGCGGATCTTCACTGCGCGGATTGTCGGAGGTCGCTATAACGACATCGCCGTATTCCATCGCCAGTTTTCCCATAATCGGACGCTTGGTGCGGTCCCGGTCGCCGCCGCAGCCGAAAACAACAATAATCCGGCGTCTGGCGAACTGCCGGGCGGTTTTCAAAATATTCTCCAGGCCATCCGGCGTATGGGCATAGTCGACAATCACTGTGAAGCGTTGGCCGGCGTTCACCAGTTCGAAGCGTCCTGACACACTGCTAAAATCCTCCACCGCCTGCTTGATGATCGCCGGTGCGATCCCTTCGGCCAGGGCCGCGCCGATTGCGGCAAGAACGTTATAAACATTGAACACGCCGGTTATCTTCAAATTCAGCGGTAGGGTACCAAACGGGGCATGGGCGGTAAAGGAGGCCCCGTCGGCCCGGACATCAATCGCCGTTGCTTGTATATCAGCCGTCTGACTCACGCCGTAGGTGATCTGTCGGCAAGCGCAATTTGCCAGCATACTACCAGCTGCCGGATCGTCGCTGTTGACCACCGCCGCCTTGCCGCTTTTCGTCGGACCGGGAGCGGATATCAGCCGGAAAAGCTCTGCCTTAGCGGCGATATAATGATCAAAAGTATGATGAAAATCGAGATGATCACGGCTAATGTTGGTAAAGACTCCCACATCAAACTCAGTCCCGATCACCCGGTTCAGAGCCAAAGCGTGGGAGGATACCTCCATCACCGCATATTCCACACCGGCGGTGACCATATCGGAGAGCAGCGCCTGCAATTCGATCACGTCAGGAGTGGTATTCTTCACTGGCAGCACCTGTTGATCGATCATATTATTAATGGTGCCGATCAGACCGACGCGGAATCCGGCCTGTTGCAAAATGGCCCTGAGGATGTAGGTTGTGGTCGTTTTGCCGTTGGTGCCGGTCACTCCGATCATTCTCAGCTTGCGGCTGGGATAGTCGAAAAAATAAGGCGCGACCGCCTGCATAGCGGCCCGGGTATCGGCAACCTTGATCACCGTCACCCCTGGGTCGACAGCGACCTCCTGCTGCACGAGTACGGCTGTTGCTCCCTGACGGCATGCGGCAGCTACATAGTCATGCCCGTCGACTTTGCTGCCAGGCAGGGCTATGAATAATGATCCAGCCGTGACTTGGCGAGAATCATACGTTATTTTTTCAATTTCCCGGTTAGAACTGCCGCGGACCTCGGCCCCCGCCATGCGGTCCACAAGCTCTTGCAAATTCTTTGCCACAACTGATCCTCCTGCTTTTACTCTTTATTATTACCATTTTTGCCAGATGTAGCCGGCAATTACTCAAAATACACCTTAATATTGGCTCCGGCCGCAACCTTACTGCCGGGCGGCGGGTCCTGCTTCACCGCCCTGCTGCCTGTTCCATCCGGCCAGATGCCGAGTCCCAGGTCTCCCAAGGCCGCCACTGCGTCCTGAAGAGTTTTGCCGGTTAGATCAGGCACGGTAATTTCGTCTGCCAGGTAGCGCGGGGTTACAGTATATAGGAGGACTGTCGAGCCTGGCGGCACACGGCTGCCCGGTTTGGGAATCTGATCAGCCACCCGTTCGCCGGTTTCCTCGACTCGGCCGGCCAAACCAGCCTTTTTCAGTCCATTCACCGCGTCAGTCACCAAAAAATTAATCACACTGGGAACGATGACATGGGCTTGTTTGGAATCAGCCTCGCTTATGCCGCTTTGCGGTGCAACTTTGAGATATTGCAAAATGTCCCGCGCCGCAGCTCCGAAGACCGGGGCGGCGATCACCCCGCCATAATAGGGCCCCACCGGTTCATCAATCACAACCAGCATCGCAATTTCAGGCCTGTCAGCCGGGGCGAAACCAACAAAAGAGGCTACATATTTCCCTGCCACATAGCCACCGTCGCCCACCTTTTGCGCCGTTCCCGTTTTGCCTGCAATATGAAACCCTTCAAGAAAAGCACTTCTCCCTGTTCCTTCTTCCACAACTTTTTCCAAAATTCCTTTTACCGTTTGCGCGGTTTTCGGATTCAGAACCTCAGCTACCGCATCAGGCTGAAAAGCGCGAATAACAGCACCGTCTTTTCCCTTCACTTCCCGCACGATCTGCGGACGGAGCAATTTGCCGTCATTGGCCAGGGCCGCAGCCGCTGTGAGCAGCTGAATGGGGGTGACCGCGATGCTCTGACCGATGGACATGGTCGCAATATTGATCGGCTTGATTTTCGCCTTGTCAATCATGATTCCCTTGGCTTCACCGGGAAGATCAATGCCGGTGGCCCGGCCAAAACCAAAGGCTTGAATATAACGATAAAAGGGATCGGCGCCCAACCTGAGACCAACATTGACAAACCCCACGTTACAGGAGTTTTCCACCACCTCGAGAAAACTTTGGCTACCGTGTCCGCCGTCTTTCCAGCAATGGATATGGCGTCCCTGGACTTCCACTTCCCCGGGGTCGGAAAAACGGTCTTCCAGGGTAACCACTTTTTCGCCCAGCGCCGCGGCAGTGGTAATGATTTTAAAGGTCGATCCCGGCTCATAGGCATTGGACACCGCGATATCCCGCCATACTTTTGGCGGAGAATCAGCGAAATGGTTGGGGTTGTAGTTGGGCCGGTTGGCCAGCGCCAGAATTTCACCAGTTTCCGGCTTCATGACGATGATCGTCGCCGCTTTGGCCTGCGTCTCACGGATAATTTTATCCAATTCACGCTCGATAATTTGCTGAATGACCACATCCATCGTCAAATAAACATTTTGACCCTCCACCGGTGGAACAAACCGGTGGGTGGCATAGGGGATTTCGCGACCGCGGGCGTCATATTCCACGACAATACCGCCAGGGCGGCCCCGCAAATAACTGTCAAACGTCAGCTCTACGCCATCCAGGCCCTGGCTGTCGATGCCGGTAAACCCGAGCATATGGGCAGCCAGATCGTCGTGCGGATAGTACCGGCGGCTTTCCTGGGTAAGCCCGATGCCTGCCAGATTAAGCCGTTTAACGGCCATGGCGGTCGGCTCGTCGACTTTTCGCTTGAGCCAGGCAAAAGCCTGGCGTCTTTTCAATTTGGTTCGAAGTTCATCTGCGTCTAATTGCAAAATAGCAGCCAAGCTGGCTGCTGTCTCTTCGGCGTTAACTATTTCCGCAGGTACGGCGTACACCGATTCGGTGCTCACACTAACCGCCAATTCCCTGCCAGTCCTGTCAAAAACGGTTCCTCGTTTTGCCTCCACCGGTATTTCCCTAACCCTTTGATCCATGGCGTTTTCCGTTAGCCAAGGGCTACGGACGAACTGGAGATACCCCAACCGACCAACTAGTCCTATCATCACAACCATGACAAAAAGAAAAAGCAAGGCTGCCCTTTTCCGAATGGTCACATGTGAAGCCGACGCCACACCATTTCGCCCCCATCGCTATGAAATTTAGTGTGCTTTGCTCGCCTCAACCTTATTAATCAGCATAATGCCTTTTGACGGCTGGCCACTGGCAACTTCTCCAGCCTGATTCACCGCAGTTTTGCCACTATTGCTGGCATAATAAGTGTTTTTCGGCATCACCATACCCAGTTCACGGGTCGCAATTTGCTGGATCCGTTCTGGTGACTTCAGTCTGGCAATATCCAGGCGGAGCAATTCGTTCTCTTTTTCCAGCTTAGCGGTTTGCGACTTCAGGTCAACCAAGTCATAACCTGACCGAACCATAATCTCGCTTTGGATGGTAACAAGCATGGCAGCAACAGCAACCAGCATAATCAGTTGCAGACATTTGCGCCTGAAGCTGTTGTCCGGCCGAGCCGAAGCGAGAGGAACGGTTTTTTTGACCTTCTCTTGCGGTGGATATTGCACCCACTCTTGCTGGCGATTCACTAACATGATATTTACCCTCCCTGGAAATTAGAACGAATACTTCCCTGGTCACACCTTTTGTGCCACTCTCAGCTTCGCGCTCCGCGACCGTGGATTCTCGGCCAGTTCATCCGGCGATGGGGTCACCGGCTTGCCCAGTATTTTGACCCGCGGTTTGTTTTGACAGACGCAAACCGGAAACTGGGGTGGACAGATGCAGCCTTTGGCCAGTTCTTGCAAAGTTTGCTTGGCAATCCTGTCTTCCAGTGAATGAAACGTAATAATACAGATCCGTCCGCCGACTGCAAGACGATCGACTGCAGCTATAAAGGCGTTACGCAAAATGGTCAGTTCGGCGTTAACTTCGATGCGAATGGCCTGAAAAGTCCGTTTCGCCGGATGGGGACCATCTCTTCTCGCAGCCGCCGGGATGGCTTTCTTGATCACATCCATGAGCGCGGCGGTTGTTTCTAGCGGCCGTAAGGTCCTAGCCTGAACAATGAATTGGGCGATTCGTTTGGCCCATCGTTCCTCACCATAGCCAGCGATAATTTCGTGGAGTCGCTGCTCGGAGTACTGATTGACCACAATAAAGGCCGATAACTCGTTTTCGGGATTCATCCTCATATCGAGAGGCCCATCCTGCATGTACGAAAAGCCGCGTTCTGCCACGTCCAGCTGGTGGGAAGAAACTCCGAGGTCAAACAGTATACCATTCACTGCCGGAAGCCCCAGTTCGGTCAAGACCTCTCGCAGTTGTTGAAAATTGCGGTGGATGATATTCACTTTGCAAGGGGCAGTTCTCAGCCTGTCCCCACCGGCCTTAACGGCCGCCGGATCTTGATCCAGTCCAATGAACCAAGCTTTGGCGCTCAGCCTCTCGACAAGAGCCGTGGCATGACCAGCGCCGCCCAAGGTGCAATCGACATAAATTCCATCCGGTTCAGTAAGTAAGGCAGTCAGTGTTTCGTTGAGCAATACGCTTTTGTGTTCAAATTCCATGAAATCACTCCGCCTAAATTCCCAGATCGACTAAATTTTCAGCTATCTTGGCGACTTCCGGCCCAATCTGATTGTTATATTCATCCCAAGCTTCCTTACTCCATATCTCAATTCGGCTGGAGACTCCGATAACAATGACGTCTTTATCCAGCCGGGCGTGTTCGCGTAAATTGGTGGGCAGCAGCACTCTTCCCTGTTTATCAGCTTCCAATTCGGCGGCACCGGCGAAGAAAAAGCGGACAAACGCCCGAGCTTCCGGCTTGGCCAGTGGCAGTTGCTTCAGTTTACCTTCTAGGATGGCCCATTCTTCCTGAGTGTATACGAACAAGCAACCGTCAAGCCCTTTGGTGGCAATAAAATTATCGCCCAGGTTCTCCCGGAACTTAGCCGGAAAGATGAGGCGTCCCTTATTGTCTATGGTATGAGAATATTCTCCCATGAACATTGCCTCATCACCACCTTCAGGGTTTTTTCAACCACTTTGCACCACATTTCACCACTTTTACTATAATTCATCAGGTAAATTAAAAAATCCTTCAAGAAATTGAAGGATTTTCTAATCATTCTCGGCTATTCGCGGTTATCTGTGCGCCTTTGACAGCAAAATTAACAAGATGTTGTTATCACTCTGCGACCGAGCCCCAAGATATAGATTTTTAAGGCTCAAAAAAAAATTTTATTTTTTTTAATTTCTGATAATACCCAATCTTTCCAGCAGTGGCGCGGCTGTCAGTCGATAATAAAAACTGCGGAAACTCTGCGAACTCTTAAACACCGGAATCCGTTCAATCGCCAGGGGATCGCTCTCCAGTCCGGCCTGACCGAACCGTATGGTAAACGCCGCCTTATAACCAGCTTGGCGGACCAGTTGCTCCAGTTGCTGGTTATACGCACCGGTCGGATAGGCAAAATAGCACGGCTTGACGCCCAGTTCCTGCTCGATGATTTCGCTGGAATCCACCAGTTCAGCCAACGCCTCTTCGGGAGTAAGTTTGGTCAGCGGTTGGTGGTCGACAGTGTGCGAACCGAAAACAAAACCGCCCTGTTGCATTTCCCGGGCTTGTTCCCAGTTCATGAAGCGCGAATCCTGCCCCACCAAACTGGTAACCAAGAATATCGTTCCCGTAAAGCCATATTTCTTCATGATAAAATAGGCATTTGTGTAGTTGTCGAGATAGCCATCGTCAAACGTAATCAGGACAGGCTTTTCCGGTAAATCTTTGCCATATTTTATGTAAGCCATCAGTTGGTCAGGGGTGATCGTATGATAGCCATTCTCATAAAGATAGCTCATTTGTTCGTCAAATTCCTGCGGTGTCATTGACAGAGCATGGTATAACGTATCTACTTTGTGATAAACCAGCACAGGAACGTCGGTTAGGTTGGCCGGGCGATACTGACGGCCAGCCACAGCCCGGGTACCCACTCCGGACGAAGCCAGCAGCGAAACTAGCAGTAAAGATACAATTAACGCCAATACCAGACTCTTATAGCGCATCACCGGCCTCCTTTCTGCACAACACCGTGCAGATCCCAACTCCTATGATATTTTCAGCCATTCCCCTCTAGTTTAGACGGTTCTGCGGCCAACGTCAATTACCTTCGCTCCTGTTATTTCCCGGAGACGATCAGACTTTACAATCAACAAGACCAATCCTTGCAGACATCAACCCATTTCAAGCCCTTCGAATACCGATATAACTCTTTGCAGTTCAATTCTATCGCCGAATTGCTACTCCCACAGGCGGGAAATATCGTATCAAATCGCTTTAAAGAAATATCCAGATAAATTTCGACGTCTTTGTTCTCAATTCCAAACGGGCAAACTCCCCCCACCGCATGACCAGTCAAAGCAAGCACTTCATCCGGCGATAACATTTTTGCCTTTATCCCAAATTCTTGTTTGAACTTCTGATTATCAATCCGAGCATCCCCGGCAGTCACAACCAAAAGGCACCCGCTGTCCTTGTCATTTTTAAAGGAAAGAGTCTTTGCAATCCTGGCAGGTATCACATCCAGGGCAAGAGCTGCCAGTTCCACTGTCGCACTTGACACTTCATGCTCTAAAATATCTTTATCTCGGCCATATTTTTTAAAATATTTTCTAACTACTTCAATTGCCATTTCTTCGTTCTCCTCAGGTTGCAAGTTCAACAAATTCCTTGACGCGTTCCACCGGCATCAGTGTTCCCCTTTTTCTTTCCTGCCAGGGAAGTAACGATTCCGGCGAACAAAAATCATAAAGGTTACTGCTATAATCGCGGAACTCATCAGTTGGGTCAAAAAGACCGCGCCTGCCTCAAGATCCAGTCTCAGGCCGGCCAGGTAAAAATGGCCGATTGAAAAAAGCAGCAGATAAAGCAAAAACATGCTGCCAGACTGCAGCCAGTTTCGCTTTCGGTGGCCATAGATACAAGTAAGGACAACAAAGAATAATAGCAAATTCCAAACCGACTCAGGCAGAAAGATCGGTTGAAAGAAATCAAACTGCTCAAAACCGGCTGGGCGGACGGCATAATCGATATATACGCCCCAGGCTGACAAAGTTGGATATCCGAATGATTCCTGATTGATCAAATTGGCCCATTGTCCGATGGCCTGGCCTATAGCCAGTCCTGGTGCACAAAGGTCTGCCCAGTGCCAAAAGGACAACCGATGGGTACGGGTATAAATCAAAAGGACGACAACCAGCCCGATCAACGCGCCATAAACGGAAAGTCCACCTTGCCAGATATACAGACTTTCCCAAGGGTTGTCCCGGTAAAGTTCCCAATTGGTGATGACATAATACCCCCGGGAACAAATTATACCTGTTGGCATACCATAGAGCATCATATCGACCAGGGGAATAACAGGGTCACGAAAGAGCCGCGACTGCCACCATATGACGACAAAGGCAACTAGAGCGGCCACAGCTATAATCGTACCATACCAGTAAAAATGGAATGGCCCAATATCAAAAGCGACTTTACACATGTTTTCACCTTATGCCGAATCGTAATACTAGTATTTTAACTGGTATCGACAAAAATTGCTAGAATGATTTTGCATAATGAACCGCGTTGCGAGCCATAATATCAGCGTAAGGGTTCGTAATGGTCGAGCCAAGATCAGTATCGGATCTCACAATCGGGGTTCGGTATTGGTCGGCCAAAGATCAGTATCAGGTCGGTACGGCTTGGTGTTGGTCGGCGGGCAGATCGCTATATGTCTTGTAAGGCTGTACGACAGCTCAACTGTTGCCGTGTGGTCGATAGGGATGTATAGTGGTCGAGCTAAGACTGCCAAGGGTTCCGTAGGTTTTCCGGGGATCTTGCAGAGGTCTATTGCAGTCGAGAGATTGCAGTAGGTTTCCAAGGTACTCTTGGTAGTCGAGCAAAGGTCAGTGTTGGTTGTGTAATGCTTGTATGTAGTCGAAAGATTGCGTGCAGGTATGTAATGACGGGCATTGGCTGTAGCGAAGATCATTACGGGCTCTTTCCATTTGTCGATTTTCAGGTCCCGGCTTTTCGTGTGAACCTCATGACAAGCCTGTATTCTTGTGATATAATTACTGTACTTTAGTATATTTTCCCGGAAAGGAGGGTGAACCTCGTGCTTGTCACCAAAGATTTAGGTATTATCGAGGTAGTGCAAAAATATCCGAAAACCATTGAGGTTTTCCGCAATTACGGCATGGGCTGCATTGGTTGCGCCGCCGCCCGGTTTGAAAACATCGAGCAAGGAGCTCAAGCTCACGGCGTCGACGTCGATGCCCTTATTGCCGATCTAAATAAAGCCGCCCAGGGAGCGGGATGCGAAGGCTGCGGCTGTGGCTGCGGCAGCAAATAATTTCACAAATAAAAGGCAGGGAGATTTTCCCTGCCTTTTATTTTTTGATTACCGCTATGCTGGCAGCGATTTCGCCATCAAGAGCAAGCAAGGTATTGCCAACACCCAACACATAGCTGGGGAAGGTCTGAACCATTTTAATCTCCATACCCGGTAAAATGCCGAAAACCAAAAGCTTTTGCAGATGTCGCCCCGTAGTGGGCAGCACGGCTACGATCGCCTGCTCACCTGGCCGCAGTTCTGTCAACAATATTGTCCCGATCATCGCCCTTCCCCCCCATAGCAAAAGCGGCTCTTCGCCCAACTACTTTTCAGTATATGTCGCCAAGGACCTATTGCCACTTTCTCCAGGCGAAGATCGGTCATGAACAGGGCTTACTTCAAAGCACATTCTGTGTTGTAAAATATTTTAATGCCACAACTCCTCATCATGCTAAATATACAACCACGGAGACAGCTGGTACACCAGCCAGCCAGAAAAGAAGGAAATCAGCCCGATTAGTATGATCAGGAACAACGCGGTGATGGCTCCCCGCTCCTTGATCATGACCATGAACTGTGCCACACAGGGAACAAATAGCGTTAGCGTGACTGCCGCGACTAATAACTGCCGATCGCTCAAAAGTCCACAGGCTGCCAGATCATAAAGCCCAGCTGCGCCGTAGTCCCGCCGGAAAAAACCGAGCAAGAAGGCTTCTGCAGTCTCAGGCGGCAGACCCAGCAACCTTGTCAACGGCTCCATGGCCTTGATGAGATATATTAAAATGCCGCTTCGGTCTCCCAGCCACAGCAGCCCACTGGCCAAAACAAAAACTGGCATAATTTCGACAAAGTACCATCCCATCCGCGTCCAGGCCTTCATCAGGACGTTGCTGAGAACCGGCAATCTGAGCGGGGGTATTTCCAGATAAAACGGACTGCGCGTGCCAGGCAAAATTTTGGCACTGAGCCAACCGGCAATCACGAATATCAACCCTACATAACCTGCCCAAAGGAGCACTATCCAGCCGTTATCCGATAAGAGCGCCAGGACAACCCCCAGCTGGGCTGAACAGGGTATCGCCAGCGACAGCAAAAAGGTGGCTATCAAACGCTCCCGGCGGGTCTCCAGGGTCCGCGTGACAAAAACGGCCATCGTCCCGCAGCCCAGTCCCAGAGTCATAGGAATGACTGCCCGCCCATTGAGACCGATTTTCTTGAACAACCCGTCCATGAGCATGGCCAACCGCGGTAGGTAGCCGCAATCTTCCAGTAACGCGAACGCCAGAAAAAAAGTACCGACAATTGGCAAGATAATGGCTACTGCATACCTGATCCCCAGCGTAAAAAGACCGTATTCGCCTACAAGCAACGACTGCAGCCATTCCCAAGGCAAAGTTCGCTCGACGGCATAGGTAATCGCCGGGGTAAGATTTTGCCTGAAAACAACGTCATTGATATACTCCACCAATGTCCCGGCACCCAGTCCGCCCACGAATTTATACAGCCCGAAATATAAGACCATAGCTAAAATCGGCACCCCAGTCAGCGGCTGCCTGGTCAATCGATCAAACCTCGCGGCCCAGCGTCGCTGGCGAGGCTTACTGTTGCTGGCAACCGCATGTAACAATTGATCGACAATCAGTTGGCGTTCAGTCGCCATGGCGTAGACAAATGACTGAGGGAAGGCCTTTACGGCCTTGAAAACATTAGTCATGATTTTCGGATAGTCTGGTTCACCGTGAATCAGGCTTTGAACCGACTCATCACCCTGCAAGAGTAATATGGCGATCATCCTCGTTGCCACCGGATGGCTGCCACGTATGTTGGCAGCTATAGCGCTGATAAGTCCTTCGACTTCTGCCTGGTAGCCCGGCGGGTTGACCGCTTGCCCCCGGTAGCCGGCAACAGCTGTTTTAAAGCTTTCCATACCGATTTTTTTCACCGCCGCCGTGGCCACAACCGGGATACCCAGCAGCCGCGACAAGTGCTGATAATCGATGCGGATGCCGGCGGCGGCGGCCTCGTCGATCAGGTTGAGATTCAAAATCACCGGCAAGCCGGCATCAAGTAGTTCGAGGGTTAGATTGAGCGCCCGGCGAATGTTCCGCGCATCAGCAACATGGATCACGACATCGGGTCGCCGGTCGAAGAGTAGCGCACGGGTAACCCGCTCCTCCTCTGTCAGCGGCAACAAAGAATATAGACCAGGCGTATCGACGATTTCAAATGATTTGTTTCGGATCCGGCTACGGCCGCGGGCAATTTCCACCGTTGTGCCAGGATAATTGGACACATTGACATATCGTCCGGTCAGATAGTTGAAAATTACACTTTTCCCAACATTGGGTGTCCCGACAAGGACAACTTGCTGCATTTCCTCCCCTGCCTCCTGCGTAAATATGTTATTTCCTATTCACGCCTGCAGACATTTATGATTGTCAGTCAGGAAACGGCCTGGATTCGACCTTGAATACAAAAAAGCGCGAACCATGTGGTTCGCGCTTTGTCCTGTCATCTTTTAAAGCAGCGGCATAATCTTAGCGGTAATATTGTCTTTGGGCATAAAGCCCATCAGCTTCTCCACCGCTTCGCCGTTCTTAAACAGCAGCATGGTCGGCAGACTCATAACGCCGTGTTTCTGGGCCAGGGCCCGGTTAGAGTCCACATTAACCTTCATAATCTTAACCTTGTCACCGATCTCGGTTGACAACTCATCAATAATCGGCGACAGACGTTGGCAGTAACCGCACCAAGGTGCCCAGAAGTCCACCAGTACCGGCTTGTCGGCTTCCAACACTTCCTCGTGGAAATTGCTTTCGTTAGCCTCCATTACGTTCGCCATCATAACCCTCCTTTAAGTTTAGTTACCCTTACTAACCTGAAATACCGCGCCGGCGCCCTTCAACCAAAACACAGGCACAGATCACATCCAGTCCCAGTTGACGCCCCATTTTGACCACCGCATCGGTGTCAGCCCCAGGCTGCAACCAGACTGTTTTGATGCCGGCCTCGGCGCAATCGCGGAGGACCTGTTCACCAGCCCGCGGAGGCACAACAACATTCACAGCATCCGGCTTCTCCGGCAAATCCTTCACGCTGGCATAACATTTTTGTCCCTGAACCTCGTCCAGACCGGGATTGACCGGATAGACTTTGTATTTCCCCGAACGTTCAAGGTATTTAAATATCTTGCAACCAAACTTGTCATGATTGTTATTGGCGCCCACTACCGCCCAGGATTTACCGCCGATGGCCTGTTCAATACTATCCATAATATGCCTCCAAAACATTACTTGTTACTATTGGATAACATTTCTAATTTCATTATAGAGCTACTCTCTTACCTGGTCAATGGAAACTGCTATTCAATATAGGCTTCTTTAAAATAGACCGTACCGAGAATTGAACGGGCATAACCTTTGACACTGTCCTTCACCAGCACCGGGTTAGTATAAAAGTAGATAGGGGCGACAACCGCGTCGTCCAGCAGCATTTTTTCGGCCTGATGCATAGCTGCGACCCGTACCGCCTGATCTGCTGAACCTTTCGCTGTATTCACCAACGCGTCATAGGCCGGGTTTTTGTAGCCGGGGGTATTATTGCCACCTTCCGACTCAAACAAATCGATGAAAGTCATAGCGTCGGCATAATCGCCGATCCAACTGTCTCTGGCGACCTGATAGTTACGCTTGTCCAGATTGTCGAGAAATACTTTCCACTCCTGGTTGGAGAGCTGAACAGTTACGCCAAGATTCTTTTTCCACATTTCCTGCACCGCTTCGGCGATCATTTTGTGGCTTTCGCTGGTATTGTAAAGCAGGGTCACCGGCGGCAGACCACGGCCCTCGGGATAACCGGCCTCAGTCAGCAATTTCTTGGCTGCTTCGACATCGTTGTCTTTAAAATAATCGCCGCCCTTCACCCGGAAATCTTCGCCGGCGCTGGTGTCAGGCAAACCAAAGGGCACCAAGGCCTGAGCCGGCTTTTGCTCGGCCTGCAGGATGCGGTTGATGATGCTCTGCCGATCAATAGCCAGGCTGAAGGCTTTGCGGACTTTAGGGTTGTCAAACGGCGGCTGACTGACATTGAAGGTATAGTAGTAGGTCGCCAGAAAGGGAAAGATTTTCAGCTTGCCTTCTTTGAGCAGCCGCGGAATCTCGGTGGTCGGCAAATTTTCGGCCATATCCAGTTGGCCATTTTCGAACATGGTCAATACCGTGCTGGTGCTGTCCACCAGGATAAAGTCCAGCTTGGCCATCCGGACTTTAGCGACATCCCAATAGTTTTCGTTCTTGACAAACTCCATTTTGTTGTCATGCACCCAGTTGACCAGCTTGAACGGACCATTGCCGACGATGGTTTTTGGGTCGCTGGCCCACTTGCCGTTGGCGGCTAACTTCTGGTTTACCGGATAATAAGTATGGAAAGCGGTTAATGATAAGAAATAGGGCGTCGGTTTCTCTAATACGACTTCCAACACCGAATCGCCGATGGCCTTCACCCCTACTTGGTCGGCGGTTGCTTTTTTCGTATTATAGGCTTCCCCGTTTTTGAGATAAAATAGCTGATAGGCGTAACTACTCGCCAATTCCGGGCTAAGAGTCGACTTCCAGGCAAACTCAAAATCCTGGGCCGTCACCGGCTCGCCGTTGGACCATTTCGCACCAGGACGAAGATAAAACACATATTTTAAACCATCAGGCGAAACCTCCCAGCGTTCGGCCGCTGCCGGGACAATTTTGTTGTCACCATCCATTGCGGTCAATCCTTCAAAGATCTGGCCCTCGACTGTCGAGGCGGCAAGGCTGGTGGATTTACGGGGATCGATTGTCTCCGGTTCAGCCCCCACTGCATAGCGCAGATACTTGGGGCCTGATTTGCTGCCAAACCAGCTGCAGCCACCCAAAAAGCCGACTCCGATCAAAAAAAATATCATGATAACCGCAATTTTCCGTTTCACCATCTCGAACATCCTCTCCATAGTTCCAATGATAATTTGCGCAACCGACAGACAAACCATACTCTTTGCCCGATATAGCGCAAGGGGTTTGGTTGCTCTGCGCCGAAATAAAAACCATACTTCAAATGGAGTTGATCGCATTGCCTGCAGAAATGATCGCAACCTGCCTGGAACAAATACTGGGCAACCAACCGGGCTGCTATTCGGTAGCCATAAAAGATCTGTCCAGCGGCCGCCAGTGGCTCCACAACCCATGCCGCATGCGTTCCGCCAGCCTGATCAAAATTTTCATCATGATCGAAGCGTTTCGTCAGACAGCCCAAGGCCGTCTCAACCTTGACGAAAAAACGCTTGTCACCGACGCGGCCAGGGTCGGTGGAGCCGGCCCCTTGGAGCACGCCCCGGCCGGGACGATGAAAACCTGGTACGATTTGGTCGATCTGATGATCGTCGAAAGCGACAACACCGCCACCAATTTATTGATCGACAAGCTGTCGATGGCAGATATCAATACCATGATCACAAGACTCGGGTACAGCGATACCGTCCTCAGACGCAAAATGATGGATTTCGCCAGCGCCGGACAAGGCCGGGAAAACTACACCACTGTCCTTGATATAACATCGGTACTGGAAAAGCTCTACTTGCGCCGCTGCCTGGATACTGCCAGTGACGACGCCATGCTGGCCATTCTCAGGGGCCAGCAGGATAAATGCAAGATTCCTCTGCTTCTGCCGAAAAACACGGTGATGGCCCATAAGACCGGTGAACTCGACGGCGCGGAGCACGACGCTGCTATCGTCTACGGCCCCGGTTGCCACTACATCCTGACCGTCATGACCGACGGTCTCCCGGACGCCCTCAGCGGGCAGGAAACCATCGCCAAGCTTTCCCTGGCGGTTTACGACGAATTGAATAAAATAGACTAAAGCGACTTAGGGAGGTATCTATGGAAGAGAGGTTTGGCGCGGTAAAAGTACCACTGGCCGTATTATGGGTCGAGCCAGGTGCCAAAAGAACTCACGATAATCTGATCCTGTCATCGCCTACCGATCCGGCAAGGTGGGCTGACGGCATGGATGATGAAATGCGGCTTTGGCTGGTCGGCAAAGTCGAAACCCAGGTACTGTTTGGAGAGCGACTGATCATTCTCGACCGCCGGGAAAACTGGCTCAAGGTGGCAGCCGTTGCCCAGGCGACCGAACAGGACTCCCGAGGATACCCAGGCTGGCTGCCTGCCGACCAGGTCAGTTTCACCGCTGAATACTTGCAGGCACAGGTCCAAATGCCACTAATAGCTGTTTCAACGGCCAAAACCATCCTATACCGGGATTCCAATGCCACAGTCCCCATAACCGAGCTCAGCTACCAGACGAGACTGCCCTGCCTGGGTCCGGGCGGCGACCAGACCATCGCGGTCCGCCTGCCGGATGGCAGCACCGGTTATCTGGCGACTGACGCCATCCAGGAGACCGATAAAATCATCCTTCGCGCCGAAAACCTGGTAACCGAAGCGCGGCGTTTCACAGGGCTGCGCTATATCTGGGGCGGAACTTCCTCTTTCGGGTTCGACTGCTCCGGCTTTGCCATGCGCGTTTACCAATCCCAGGGTGTGTCTATTCCCCGGGATGCCGATGACCAGGCCCGGGGCGGCATTCCCGTCGATCAGACCGACCTGGCTCCCGGCGATTTGCTCTTTTTCGCCGGTGATCACGGCCAGGGCTCGATCCACCATGTCGGTATCTTCGCCGGTGACGGCCAGATGATCCATGCCCCGAACAGCCGCTCGGCTGTCAGGGAAGAATCTTGCACTACTGGTGTCTATGGCGACGAATTCTGCGGCGCCAGGCGCTATCGGTGAGGGTCCAGACTCCGGCCAGCAGCCGGAGTTTTTTTTGTTTACAGGGAAAACTCGACAACAACCGGTCCTCTGGGCAACCGATCCAAGGAAAACCTGTCAATCAGCTGGCTGGCGGCTATGGCTGCGGGACTATCAGCCAGTCCGGCCTTCCAGGCTAGGAAGCCTATCACTTCTTCCCCTGTCACCCCTCGGCCTCTGAGGGCGGCCAGCGATAAATCCTGCTGGCGCTTGGAAAGTCGGTGTCCGTCAGAACCGTAGAGCAGCGGCACATGGGTGAAACGGGGCGATGTAAAGCCAAGCAGGCGGTACAGCAGCAGTTGGCGGGGGGTTGAAGTCAAGAGGTCGTCCCCGCGGAGTACATGGCTAATGTGCATGGTGGCATCATCAATCACCACCGCCAGTTGGTAGGCGTGCACCCCATCGGAACGGCGGACGGTAAAATCGCCGCAAACCTCGGTCAGATTCTGGACAATATGACCATGTAAGCCATCCTTGAACTCGATCGTCTCGTTGGGTACTGCCAGCCTTAGGGCCGGTCGTCGGCCTTGGTACAACCGGATTGCCTTATCCTCTTCGCTGAGCATCCGGCAGGTACCGGGATAGGTGCCTTCACCGCCATGGGGAGCTGATGCGGCTGCCAAGATCTCGGCCCGGGTGCAGTAGCACGGATAAATCAGTCCGCGTTGACTTAGCGTGTCGAGGAACTGCTGGTACAGCCCGCGTCGCCCATCCTGAGTATACGGCGAATAAGGGCCGCCGACATCAGGACCTTCGTCCCAGTCCAGCCCCAGCCAGCGTAAATCGCGAATAATCTGCTGCGTATATTCATTTCGAGACCGCTCAGGGTCCAGATCTTCCACCCGCAGTATCATACTGCCACCCAGACTGCGTATCTGCAGCCAGGCGAGCAGCGCCGTCCAGGCGTTGCCTAGATGCATTTCCCCGGAAGGACTGGGGGCGAATCGTCCGCGTATCTGATCCATCACTCTCACCTGTCGCTATTTTTCTTCCTGTAGTTTCTTGTTGCCGGGCCGGCTTTCGGCAGCAAATACCATCATACCGCCGACGACGACAAATCCACCGATAGCAAACATCGTCGCATAGCCCCAGTGTTCTCCTACCAAGCCCAAGCCTACCGCTCCGGCGGTGATTCCAATATCCATAAACGAAGTGAAAAATCCCAGAACGCTGCCGCGGTGCTGCGGCGGCGTATTATCAACAACCAGCGCATTCAGGGTTGGCATGAATGCTCCGAACCCCAGTCCAAAACATACGCCAATAAACGCCAGCAGATAAATACTGCCCAAAAGCGGTAACATAAAAATCGCCGCCGCCACCAATCCCATGCACGGCAAAATCACCCGGTTCCTGCCAATACGGTCAGACAACTTTCCGGCCAATATCCGGCTGGCCAGCGTACTTGCTGCATATACGCTAAAAAACAGCCCAAAGTTGGTCAGACCCTGTTCAACGGCATAAACCGGCAAAAAGGTAAGGATCGCTCCATACACCGTCGCCCCGCTAAAAAGTGCCAGCGAAGCCACCAGTACCACCCGCAGTCGGGCAATTTCCATCAAGCTCATCCTGTCGGTGCGGTTTTTCCCTGGTTTGATTTCGCGAACAAATAACAACAAGCAAAAGGCCGAGCCTGCGGCAACAATCGAGACAGTGAAGAGGGCTGAAAATCCGCCATACTGTCCGACGATGGCAATTCCCCAGGCCGGGAACATCGCCATAGCCACTACGCTGGAGGTACCATAAATGCCAATCACTTCTCCGCGGCGCTCAGCCGGTGCCAAGTCGGCAACATAGGCTGCCGAAGCGACCAGAAAGCTGGCGTGGGAGAAACCATGGATAACCCGCAAAAAATAAAGCGGGATAAAAGCCTGAATCTGACTATAAAATAAAAAGAAAAAAGAAAAAAATCCGGCGCCAAGTAACATGAATTTCTTCAGTCCGTAACGATCAGCCAGTTTTCCAAAATATGGCCGCACCACAACCGACGCCAGAGTAAGCGCTCCCATCACCAGTCCGATCTGGCCGGGCGACCCGCCTATACCGGCGACATATTGAGGCAAGGTGGGAACAAGCAGGTAGAAGCTGCCAAAATAGAGGAAATTGGCGACACAGACAAAACTAAAATCTTTCGATAATAAGCGAAATGGTTCGGTCATTGATATTCTCCCTTGTATACCGCTGCCTGGTCGGCAACGGCTGTCAACAATCCTTAGCAGACCTGTGGCTGTCGATTTGTCTGGTCAACATTCAGGTGTGACGTGCGATTTCGTTGAATTGCTATTAGGTTACTTTATTTCTTTCCACGTCGCCAAAGCCAACCCCTTTATCGACATTCATCGACAAATAACTTGCCGAACATTCTGATTTATTATATAATTTTTCCAGGAATTTCTTTTTAAGTAATGGTGAAGGAGCGGGATGATGGCTAAATTTAAAAGCGTCGGCGTATTGACCGGAGGTGGGGACTGCCCCGGCCTCAACGCAGTTGTCCGCAGTGTGACAAGAAGCTGTTTTAACAATGGCATCAGGATTTGGGGCGTCAAAAATGGGTTCGGCGGCTTGGTGGAAAATCAGATTGATGAGTTGTCCGACAGCCAGATATCCGGAATTCTCCATCGCGGCGGCACCATTTTAGGGACCACTAACCGCGACAATCCCTTCAAATACTATACCGAAAGAAACGGCGTGGTCAGCTATCGCGACATGTCCGGGCAGGCGCTGGAAAACCTACGCAGCCGGGGTATTGAGGCTTTGATCGTAATCGGCGGCGACGGCAGTCTGGCCATTTCCGGCGAGTTCGACAAGCTGGGCTTTCCGGTGGTCGGTGTCCCCAAGACCATCGACAACGACATCCCCCATACCGAGCGAACCTTCGGCTTTGACACCGCCGTGGCCTGCGCCAGTGACGCCCTCGACCGGCTGCACACCACCGCCGAGTCCCACCACCGGGTTATGGTGCTCGAAGTAATGGGTCGCTATGCCGGTTGGATCGCCCTGCACTCCGGTTTGGCGGGTGGCGCCGATGTCATCCTCATTCCTGAACTGCCCTACCGCGTCGAATCAATTGTCGCCAAAATTAACGCCCGCAAAGCCCAGGGCAAATTATTCAGCATCATCGTTGCCGCCGAAGGCGCTTTCCCTGCCGGCGGCGAACAGACCGTCGCCCGTATTGTGGAAGGCAGCGCCGAAAAGATCCGTCTTGGCGGCGTCGGCGAAAAACTGGCCCGACAGATTGAAGACCTGACTGGCGCCGAGTCGCGCTGCACCACCCTAGGTCATCTCCAGCGCGGCGGCAGCCCCACCGCTTTTGACCGGGTGCTGGCGACCCGCTACGGTGTAGCAGCCGTAGACGCCATCGTCGCCGGCGAAACCAACTGCATGGTCGCCCTGCAGAAAAACGAAATCGTTCGCGTCCCCATCCAGGAGGTTGCCGGGAAACCCAGTAACGTGCCCCTCGAATTTCTCCATGTCGGCCGGTCTATCGGCATTTGTTTCGGCGACTGACAAAAATAGCAACCAAAAGACCACTCGTCTGCGAGTGGTCTTTTTCGTATCCGTCAATTGATCGTCTACCCGGCCTGAGGCGGAGCCTCGTCAGGGCGGGCCTTCACACCGTCAAAATAGGTGATCAGTAATACGCCGCTGACAATGAGCGCCGCACCACCCAGATGGACCAAGGTCACCCTTTCACCGTAAAATACGGCTGCAATCCAGATGGCGTTGACCGGCATCAGGTTGATATAGGCACTGGCCCGGCTGGCACCGATCTGTTTGACTCCCAGGTTAAACAGCACATAGGCAGCCACCGTGGCAAACAAAATCAAATACACCATCTCAACCGTAGTTTGCGTGCTGAGCGCTCCCACTTTGCCCCAGCCGGTTTCGCTCAGCGATGCCACTCCCAGAAGCGCCGAGCCCAGCAACATGGCGACAGTGGTTGCCAGCACAGGAGGTACCTCGCGCATCACCAATTTCCCGAGGCTGGTATAGGTGGTCCAGGAGAGGACCCCGCCCACCAACAGCAGGTCACCGCTGTTAAACGCCAGACCGGTCAGCACGGCGACCGAGCCGTGGGTTATAGTTATCAGCACCCCGACAAACGAAAGCGCCATTCCTGTTCCCAGGCGCCAGCTCCAAGCCTCCCCGAGGCAAGTCACCGCCACAAGGGCGGTGGTCACCGGATTGACCACGATGACGAGAGCTGCATTGATCGCCGATGTATACTGCATGGCGATTGAAAAGAAGATGTTGTAGAAAAAGACTCCGGTCACTGCCAATCCTGTAAGACCAAGCCAGTGGCGACGGATAAGCGGCCAGTCCCAGCCCCCTCTGGCGGCGAGCCACCCGGCCATCAATAGGCCAGACAGACCGAAGCGGATGGTCGACGCCGTAATGGGCGGCAGTTCACCGACAACATGTTTGGTGGTCGCAAACGCCCCGCCCCAGAACACCGGCACAACCAACATCACAAGATAGATCATCTTTGGATTTTTGGCGAAATTTTTGAGCACTGCTTCACTTCCATATCCTATCCCTGTGCCGTCTTTACAGTCGTCAAGAGTAATAATACCAATTTATCCCGCTCTTTCGCGGTCATGAGCCACAAATCCTGCGTTCTGAGTCTATTGCGGGTAGATATAGTAAGCTTTGGCCATTTCCTTGAACTGGCTCGCCTCGGCGTCCCAGGCAGCCAGCAGTTCGTCAAGGTTGTACCGGCCCAGTCTGAGGGCGCTGTCGCCGGTGATCAGATCAATCATCGGCCGCCGTCCTCCGCTGTCCTTGAAGGTAAATTTATCATCACCCAGCTCCTGGACGGTAAATAGCAGCGTCAAGCCTGTTCGCACCGGACGAAATGCTTTGCGATCGGTAATATGAAGCTGCACTCCGGCACAATTTTCACCGGAGAAGTTGCCAAATCGCGGCACATAATAGGCAGGCCGGAAAACAACCCCCGGCAGTTTCTTGGCATTCATCCGGCTGGCCAATGCCTCCGCATCCAGCCAGGCAGCGCCGACAAAGTCGAACGGCCTTGTTGTACCAACCCCCTCCGAGATGTTAGTGCCGCCGAAAATGCCGGTCGCCGGGTAGAGCAGGGCTGTATCTGGTGTAGGAATGTTCGGCGAAGTCATCACCCAGGGCAATCCGGTTTCGTCAAAATACATGCCCCGCTTCCAGCCGGTCATTTCCACCACCACAAGGTTGCAGTCGATTCCGAATTCCTTGTTGAACAGTTTGGCTAGTTCGCCCACCGTCATACCGTGACGGTAGGGAATAGGATACATGCCGACAAAGGACTCAAAGCCGCTTTTCACCAGCCCGCCTTCCACTTCCACCCCGCCAATCGGGTTGGGCCGATCAAAGACGACAAAGGGTTTTCCGGCCTCCTTGGCGGCCTGCATCCCATAAGCCATGGTATAGATATAGGTATAAGACCGCGACCCGATATCCTGGATATCAAAGGCCAGCACATCGACAGCGGCAAGCATCTCCGGTGTCGGCTTCTTGGTATCGCCATAAAGGCTGTATATCGGCAGACCAGTTTTAGCATCTGTCTGGCTGCTGACTGTATCGCCGGCCGTTACCGCCCCGCGGATACCGTGTTCCGGTGAAAACAGCGCCACCAGATTGGTCTTGGCCTTCATCACATCCACCGTGCTCTCAAAATTGCTGTTCATACCGGTGGCGTTGGTGATCAGGCCGACCCTCTTGCCGGCGAACAGCGCCGCTTGCTGATCAATATTGTCGATGCCAAGCCTTACTTTAACTTTTACCGGTTCAGGCGCACTAGAGCAACCACTGGTAAACATCGGCAGAATAAAAATCGTCACCAAAAGAAGCATCGACAAGCTGAACAGTCTGCCATATCGTCCCAAAAAGCACCCTCCGCTCAATATAAATTATCCTGAATCATGCTGCTAATTTTCACCAAATCCTGATCGAATAAGACCTGTAATTGCCGAGATTGCCTCTTGTTCATCCGCGCCGTTGACCTGGATGGTAACCGAATCTCCCTGTTTGATGGCTGCACCCATGATTGACAGCATGCTTTTGGCGTTGATCGATTTTCCGTCCTTGACGATCGTCACCTGACTTGTAAAACCGTTGACCGTCTTGACCAGTAAAGCAGCCGGTCTGGCGTGCAGCCCGACCTTATTTGTTAGTACTACTGTTTCCTCTACCATTCGTTCCTCCTATAACAATATTTTACCCATAATCACCGGCCGTCTGGCCCCAGTGACCGCCGGCAGGTTGTTGGTCTGGCCGCTGATAGCTTCATTGGCCAAAATGGCGAAGGCCACCGCCTCCTTGGCATCGCCGCAAAACCCGATATCTTCGGCCGTCAAAACCCTTACCCCCGGCAGTTCCTGGCGCAGCATGGTCAGCAGGGTCCTGTTGAGGCGGCCGCCACCGCTGACAATAACCTCATCAACCCGGCAGCGAGGAAAAATAAACCGGCGGTAGCTGTCTGCGATGCTGGCGGCGGTAAAAGCGGTGAAAGTAGCCATCATGTCTGCGGCACTCACCCCATTGGCCAAGCCCTTTTTGACCACCCCGGCGGTGTACTCTGTTCCAAAAGCCTCCCGTCCGGTGGTCTTGGGCGGCGGCGCCATAAAATAAGGATGGCCTTGCAACTCTTGCAGCAAGCCGGTGTGGATGGTGCCAGCCGCGGCCAGTTGACCATCTCTGTCGAAATGCTCGCTGCCGCCGGTGATGATCTCCATACAGGCATCCAGCATCATATTCCCCGGGCCGGTATCAAAGGCCATCACATCTTCTGGTGTTGCGCTGGCCGGCAGCAGAGTCACATTGGCGATGCCGCCGATATTCTGCAGCAGCCGGTTCTTGGTTGCATGCCGAAACAAGAGATACTCAGTGTATGGTACAAGCGGCGCCCCCTGGCCTCCGGCCGCCACATCCCTCACCCGGAAATCGGCTACTGTGACGACCCCGGTCCGTTCGGCAATCACCGCCGGCTCACCGATCTGCAAGGTGCTGTCGCCTGGCAGGTGCTGGATGGTCTGGCCATGAGAACCAACGATATCAAGATCGGCCAGGGCGATCCCGCTTTCCTGGCAGATTTCCTTCACCGCAGCAGCAAAAAGTTCTCCCAGTGTAAAATTCAGGCGGCAGACCAGCTCCACATCAGAGGACTGTTTAGCGCAAACCGCCAGCAGTTCCTGCCGAATCTCAAAAGTGAAGGGGATGGTCTTAAAGGCGATTAATTCAATCTCAGACTTGGCACCACATCCCCGGATACGCGTCAGAGCGACGTCGATGCCGTCGAGCGACGTCCCGGACATTAGTCCTGCCACCAGTCGTTCCTCTTTGCGATAAATACGCAACAGGCGTTCCATAATGACTACAACTCCGCAAAACTGATAAGCGTAATGTCATTTTCCCGCAAGAAAGCCTTCATCGCTGCCGAAGTCAAAATAGCCAGTTCCTCTTCGCGGCGGGAATTGTAATCGCTGATCGTGTAAATCAGTTCTCCCGCTTCGGCCGGATGACACATAATTTCCAGCACCTCGCCGGTATGGTCGCGGATAATTTGCTGCAGATTTTCCAGCGTGACGCCCTTGTCATAAAAATCAAGCGAAAAGGCATCGGTTGTCGCCACCCCGGCACTGGTGATTTTTTCCCGGAGGGCAGTACTGGTTTGCCGGAGGGGAACCGCCAGTTCCTTTGCCAGCGAAAGGACCATAGCAAAAATTCCCGGATAAATATGCGCGTGATGGTGGCTGTCCAGGTGGGTCATATGCAGGCCGGTTTCCCCGAACCTAGCCACCTGAGCCCGCAGTTCCTTTTCCACCTCCTGCGGCTTTAGCCCCCCCACCGAGCGGGCGATCTTGCGAAAAAACCGGCCGTTTTCGTCCACCAGGCTGGGTACCTCGGCAAGCGGCGACAATGGCACGCCGAAGGTGAGATTGAGGTGCAGACCGGCCTGAGAGATGCCATGTTCCTTCAGTAAATTCACCGCCGCCTGGGTATAATCAGTGTTGACCATCAGGGTGGTGTCGCTGACAATCCCCTGGGTCAGCCCCCTGACGATGCCGGCGTTGCAGCCAGGCGTCAGTCCCAGATCGTCGGCGTTGATAATCAGTCGTTGCATGACTGCCCCCTATTCCCGCAGTTTACAGCGGCAAACTTCGGCAGATATTCTTTGTTTATGACCAGTAGCTCGGCAAGCAACTGTTTCGCTACCGCGACCGACGGCACCAGCGGATGATTGACCAGCGCCAGCAGCGCCTTGTCGGCCTCACCCTCGACCCCGGCTTGAATGGCCAATATTTCATACGCCTTGACCTGTTGAATCAGGCCGAGGATTTCGTAGGGCAGCGGCCCGGCGGCAATTGGTGTCGCGCCGTTTTTGCCGATAACGCAGTTGATTTCGACGACGCTGTCGTCTGGCAAACCGGCGATAGCTCCGGCGTTGGCGGTATCCACGGTGTGTATTTCCTGTTTATCATTATAAATTGCGCTGACCAGCGACGCTGCCGCCTCTGAATAGTAGGCCCCGCCCCGTTTCTCCAGCTCCTGGGGCTTTTCCGCCAGATTTTCATCCTGATAAAGTTCGAACAGTCTGCTCTCCACTGCCTGCACCTGCTCGGCCCGGGTCCCCGGTCCGCCGGGTGCCGCCGCCGCCAGTTCTTCGGCCAGAAGCCTGTCAGTCATATAATAATAACGGTGGTAGGGGCAAGGCACAATCCCCAGGGCATGGAGGAATTCACCATCCCATTTCATGTCGGGGACGTTTTTCATGCTCAGCGCCGCCCCGTCGGCCAGTTTATCCAATATCTGCCGTGTAATATCCTGACCCTTGCAATGAACGGTACGGCCCCACACTAGGTGGTTGAGGCCGACAAAATCGACGACAATGTCTTTGCTGTCGGTCTCGAATAATTTGGCGATGGTCATCACCAAATGGATCGGCACGTTGCACAGGCCCAGACATTTGACGGCAGTATGTTTCAAAATAGCTTCGGTAATCAAGCCGGAGGGATTGGTGAAATTAATCAGCCAGGCATCGGGGCAAAGTTCCTCGATGTCGCGGCAGATATCCAGCATCACCGGAATGGTCCGCAGGGCATTGGCAAAGCCGCCCGGACCGGTGGTCTCCTGACCGAGAACGTTATATTTCAGCGGAAACCGTTCGTCGCGAATCCGGGCCTCCAGCCCGCCTACCCGCAGCTGGGTAATGACAAAATCGGCACCTGGCAGGGCTTCCAGCCGATCAATGGTCAACGCTACCTTGATATCCAGCCCGGCCCGGGCAATCATCCGCCTGGCCAGTTGGCCGACAATGGCAAGTTTCTCCTGGCCGGCGGCGATATCGACAAGGTGAAGTTCGGCCACCGGCAATTCTTTGGCCCGCCGGATAAAACCATCTACCAGTTCCGGAGTGTAGCTGCTGCCACCGCCGATGACCACGATTTTCAGTCCGCTCATGACTTGGCCTCCAGTTTCCGTGACAGTTCCTGGATGGTTTTATGCATCCCTACCATGTTTTCAATCAGACTCTTTTCAGCGATCGCAGTCATCAGATGGTCCTGAGCGTGAACAAAAAGCAGTGTTATCTCTGTTTTCTCCCCCCGGGCCTCCTGTTGGATCAGATCGGTTTGGGTCCGGTGGGCGATCCCCACCTCTTCCTCTGCCTGACGCAAATGGGCCTCGGCTTTGTCAAAATCCCCGGCCTGGGCCGCGCGCAAGGCATCATAGGCCTCGGCTCTGGCGTTGCCGGCGTGCAGTATAATTTCAAAAATTACCGTCTCGCTCATTGTATCTCCTCCTGCCCTGTCGCGGCCTCTTCCCGCAGCATTTTCCGTTCATATGCCTTGAAAAAAGGGTAATAGAGGGCCGTGACAATCATGATGTTGATGAGAACCAGAATGATAGCCCGCCAGTCACCGCCGGTGGCTAAATAGGCGCCAATCGGCGCCGGCAGCGTCCAGGGGACAAGAATATACGGTTTAGTGACCAATCCCAGCTGCATCGAAAAAAAGGTTAATATCCCGATGATGACCGGCCCCAAGAGAAAGGGTACAAATAATAGCGGATTGAGCATGATTGGCGCACCGAAGATGACCGGCTCATTGATATTACATATTCCCGGCAGCAGCGTCGCCCGCCCCAGGCTTTTCAGATAGGGCGATTTGGAGCGGAGCATCAATAGCACCAGACCGATGGTCGCCCCGCTGCCGCCGATCCAGACAAACCACTGGAAAAAAGGCTCAGGGGCAATATTGGGAATGGGCTGACCCGCAGCGGCGGCGGCGATGTTTTGGTCCAGCAGCACCAGCCACACCGGCCGGGCCACTGTGCCCACCACCGAATCGCCGTGAATACCGGTCGCCCACAGCAAAGTAATGAGAATAATCGGCGCCAGGATGCCGCCGAGAGAGTTTCCGGCCTGCACCAGCGGCTCAAAGAGTCCGGTTACGAATGCCTGGATATCAAACCCCGCCACATCCCGCAAAGCCCAGACGACAGGAATGATTACCGCCGCCGGGATAAGAGCCTCAAAAGAGCGGGCCACTGAGTCGGGTACCCCTTCCGGCAGAGTGATGATCAGTTTCCGTTCTTTGGTGAAACGCAAGACTTCCACCGCGAAGATCGCCATGACAATGGCCACAAACATCCCGCCACCGCCAAGATTGTCCATCGACAGGGCCAAGCCTTTGCCCTCGATGCTCAGCGGCACACTGGTCAGGAGAAAGGCCGCCATGGCCAGCACTCCTCCGGCTACCCCGTCCAATTTGTAGGATTTGGCCAGATAATAGCCGATACTGTGGCAGGCATACAGGGCCATTAACCCCATCGTCAGCCGGAATGGCAACAGAATTTTTCCGGCATAGGGTTTGACGGCCTCTGCCAGGGACGGTATAGGGGGAAAGGCGATAATCAAAAAGAAACTACCGACAATGATCAGCGGGATGGTGGAAATAATCCCGTCGCGAACAGCCCGCAAATGGCGCTGCTCGGACAGTTTGGTCATTACCGGTATCAGATATTGATCAAGCAGTTGAAAAATTCGGTCCATCGGCACGTCTCCCGTTTATTTTACGATCTTCCGGATCTCGGCGATCACCGTCGCCCCTCCCAGCGGCGAATAGCCCTGAGGCGGAATGAGGGCCACAGGGACGCCGGACTCTGCCGCCGCGTCCTGGAACTCGGCCAGCCGGTGTCGTACCTGAGGCGCCACCAGCAGCACATCCCAGTTGCCTTTCAACTGGTCGCGCAATTCACCCGCCCCAATCGACTTCACATTGATATCCAGCCCCTGCTTCCCAGCCTCGCCTTGGATGGCTTTGACCACAATGGCGCTGGACATGCCGCCTGAACAGACCAACAACACATTCATCATTTATTGTTCTCCTTTTCCGTCTGGTTGATTGCCTTGCGGATAAAACCATCCGCCGCCGCCAGACGGCGCTGGGCTTCATCCGCCAAGCAGCCGCATTTCAGCATGACAATGGCTGTCTTGGCGTTTTTTCCGGCTGCTTCAAGCGCAGCCCCAGCCTGTTCCCGGGTCGCGCCGGCAGCCTCAGCCACCATCCGTTTCGCCCGCTCCCATAGCTTGTCATTGGTCGGGCGGACATCGACCATCAAATTTCCATATACCTTGCCTGAACGAATCATTACTGCAGTTGTCAGCATATTGAGCACCAGCTTGGTGGCTGTACCCGCCTTGAGCCTGGTGGATCCTGTGATGACTTCCGGCCCGACCAGCGGGGTTATCGCCAGCTTGGCGACAGCGCCGATCTCGGGATCGGGCGTACAACTGACAGCCACAGTGAAAGCCCCCAGGCTGTTGCCATATTCCAGACCAGCCTTGACATAAGGTGTCCGGCCACTGGCTGCGATCCCCACCAGCACATCCCGGCTGGTCAACCCCAGCGCCACGAGGTCTTCCCGCGCTGTGTCCTCGGTATCCTCGGCCCCTTCGGCCGCCGATGCCAAAGCCACGTGTCCGCCGGCGATCAGGCCGATCACCAGACCGGGGTCCACGCCAAATGTCGGCGGGCACTCGGCTGCGTCCAGCACTCCCAAACGACCGCTACTGCCGGCGCCGATATAAATCAGCCGCCCACCATTTTTGACAGCGGCAGTAATTTTATCCACTGCGGCTGTGATGTTTGGTATCTCCGGCTCCACCGCCGTGGCAACGGTTTTATCCTGGTCATTGATCAGGCGCAAAATTTCTTCTGTTGTCATCAAATCAATCTCGGCTGTTGCCGGATTAACCTGTTCGGTCAACAGACCATCCACATTCAGACTCAACGCATCCGCCCCATTTTTCAAGCCTTTTGGCTTTTTATAGATTGATAACCCAGTTGCAGTGCTCCCCATACCGGTTCCCGGTCGGTCTGGACCATCTGCGCCTGCCCGGCAAGCCGCTCGGCAAGCCGCTGTCTAATCAACGGGATATGGTTGACCACGCCGCCGAATGTGCACACCTCGACCTGGCCAGCGCCTGTAAACCCGCGGCTGATGACTGATTTAACGAGGTCTGACAGTGCATCGGCTGCGGCCAGCAAAATCTCGCTGGCAACTGCATCACCCTGCCGCGCTGCAGCGGCCACCACTTCGGTCAGCGCCGCAATCGCCGCTTTATCGGTATCGGGATGATAGATAAATTGAATCAGCCCGTCCATATCATCGACTGCGATATACTCCATTATTTTTGCCAAAAGCACTGTCGGCTTATCCCGGCCTTCCCAGGCCATGATACCGCGCTGAAGTGCCTGGCGACCGATATCATAACCGCTGCCTTCGTCGCTGGCGACATGGCCCCAGCCCCCGGCCCGGACAGCGCCGCCCGCGGCATTCACGCCATAGGCGATTGAACCTGTGCCGGCGATGAGAACAATGCCTTCCGCCTTACCCAGCCCCGCCGCAAGGGCGATGACCGCGTCGTTGTTGACAAGAAGGCGGCAGTCCAATTTTAAATTGTCCAGTGCAGTATTGATCTGTTCCCTGTCCCGCGGCCGGTCGACCCCGGCCAGCCCCAGGCTGATGAGTTCGAGTCCGCTTTGGTCCAGACCGCAGATGTGTCCCAGTTCTTCGACGATTTCGGCGATCAGGGTCTGAAACTGGACTAGGCCGGTTACATGATAGTTTGCCGGTCCCTTTTCAATGCGCCCCAGCACGCCGCCGGTCAAGTCGCCGGCCCAGGCGGTGGTTCTTGTCCCGCCGCCGTCGATCCCCAAAATCCATTTCATCTCATACCACCTGATTTCTCTTGCGGCAGACCGCCCTTTTTCCACAATATTTGACGTCGGGCCGGCGCATTCCTTTTCACCCCCGAAAAGCCTGACGCGAGTTGACGCCTTGCTCCGCATAGCACAGCCAGTAGTATTCTGCTCGCTAAGTCGATTTATTACGCTAGCTGCAAAATTTTTCCTGCCGGATAGGTAAAAGCCGCATGCGCGAAGCACGCGGCTTGTCAATAATTAAGGTCAGTACGATAACGCCTGCTGAAAGCCATAATCCAGCAATTTCGGGGCGTCGGTCCAGCGATCGTCATCATTCAAAAATACGGCAATCAACTGCACGTCGCGGCGCTTGGCACCAGCCACCAGACAGTCGCCGGCCGCCTCAGTATAGCCGGTTTTTATCCCGTTGGCACCTGGATACATCTTCAAGAACTTGTTGGTTGTCGTCACCCGCAGGGGAGGACGATTCAGGAAATGAACTATGTATTCCGGGATGGACACAATTTTCGCGAAAAGTGGGTTTTGCATTCCGGTGGCGGCAATTTGAGCCAGGTCATAGGCGGTTGAATAATGGTTTATCGGATCAGGCAGGCCGTGAGGATTGGAAAAATGGGTATTGGCCAACCCCATCTGCGTCGCCCGGGCATTCATCATATTGACAAAGTCCGGTACCGAGCCGGCGATGTGTTCGGCAACCGCTTCAGCCGCATCATTGCCGGAAACGACCATCATCCCGAAGAGAAGTTCCCTTAGTGTGATCTGATCCCCCGGTTTGAGCCCCAGACTCGATTCCTCACAGGCGGCGGAACGGGAACTCACCTTCACGACACTGTCCAGATTGCCTTTTTCCAGAGCGACCAACAGGGTCATCATCTTCGTCGTAGAGGCCGGATACATGATCCCGGATTGGTTCTTGGCGAAGAGCACCCGCCGGGTCTTGGCAACCATGAGAACAGCGGCTTCGGCCCCGATCTGCGGCGGCGCCCCGGCAATCTGTGGCTGTGGTGCCGCAATGGCAACAGCCTGCAGGAGAAAAACAGCAAGGATCAGCAGCGAAATTGTCCGTCGAATCATTCATTTGCCCCCCATTTTATCTGCGTATTCTAGTGCGTCAAGACTGAGTCCGATTTGGTTTACCATAATTATTATTCTTGGCAGCAAATCTGATTCCTGCCGCTATTTGTCGATTCGGCTAAAAAGATTATAAAGATAGGCTGCGAACTTTGTCTGCAGCCTATCCCTAATCCCTATGGACGGACCTCATAATATTGAAGAAGTTCACTCACCGTGACCAATTCGTAGCCTTGATTGCGCAGCATGTCGATGATCAGCCCTACTGCCGCCGGAGTGGCTGCGGCACATTCCCCTTCATGCAACAAAACAATGCTTCCCGGTTTGATCTGCCCCAACACAGTATTCGCGATCCGCTGACTGCTGCCGCCAGCCCAGTCCCGTGGGTCAATCGTCCATAATACCGTCGTGTAGCCCCTCTCCCTGAGGGCCCTTACCAGGCGGTCGTTATAACCGCCGCCAGGTGGACGGATCAGCGTGGGCCTAGGCCCGACAGCGGCGATCACTTTTTCCGATTCATCCAGTTCTTCTGCCAGTTCCGCCGGCGTCAGCTTGTTGAGATAGCGATGGTGATAGCTGTGACTGGCCAGTTCCTGCCCGTTATGGACAATAGCTCCGGCCAGTTCAGGATACTCCTTGACCTGACTGCCCAACACGAAAAAAGTTGCCTTGGCCTGCTTGACACCAAGCACCGTCAAAAGGGCCGGAGTGGTCAACGGATGAGGGCCATCATCAAAGGTGATCGCTACTACTTTATGGGTTGTCGGCACTCTTTTGATGGCAAGACTCGGCTCGATGGCTACAACGCCGGCCAACAAGGAAAGGGTTACAAAACAAACAGAAAAAAAGCCCCAATATCTTACCCTCAAAAATATTCCCCTCACCTTTGCAAAACCTAGATACCCAATTGCTCAGCCATCGCTTTATCGGCTACACCGGTGGGCGCTAAGCCCTGAGTAACTTGATAGGCGCGCACCGCCGCCTCAGTAGACGGTCCAAACAACCCGTCGGCCCGGGTAGTGAAATAGCCCAATTCTTTCAGCTTCATTTGCAAGATCACGACATCGGCGCCAGACATTTGATATTTTAACTTTCGCTGCAATTTGATCTTCCGTCCGGTGATTTTAACCTCCGTCCCGATAGGAACCCATTCAAACAGCTCTTCGACATCGCGATTGCGCATGCGAACACAGCCGTGACTGGTAAACCGGCCGATGCTCCAAGGGTCATTGGTGCCATGCACACCGTAAATTCCCCAGGGTACATTCAAGCCCATCCAGCGGGTGCCGAAACCGTCCCCCCAGTTATAGTCCTTCCAGACGACATTCCATTCTCCGATGGGAGTCGGTGTATCGCTCTTGCCTACCGCAATCCGGTATTTTTTATGAAGGCTGCCGGCGTCATAGAGCTCCAGCACGCACTCGTTAATCTTGACCACAATCGAGACTTTTCCCTGTGGAGGCAGGCTGGTCTGTCCGGGTATTGCCGCCAATTCCTGTTCATCCAGATAGTCTATTCCCCAAAGACCGGCCACCATCCCGGCCAGAATCAGCAGGACCATGCTAAAGAAGACCACCGGTTTATTGATTTTTAGGACTTTTAGTCGCCTCATGCTTCCATCCTCCTGAATCCTTCACTAGCAAATATATGATGGCAGTGAAAAAGATATCCCCAGGCAATGACCGTGCCATAGCAGTATCCTTCAACGTAATTGCCACAAAAGAAAGAACACCCTGCCGCCTTAACAGCGACGGGGTGTTCTTTTTGCGAAACTATGTGCATCACCGCGCATATATTTTCGGTGAATCTTCCCCTAGTCTTCCGCAATAATACTCACCTGTTCCAGTCTGGGATCGTGACAGCCTTGAAAGTGAACCCCCATATCCCGCATAGCGGTTAAATAGGCTACCGTATCGTGTGTAATCCTCTCCCCCGGGCAGATAATGGGAATTCCCGGGGGATAACAAGCAATGACTTCGGCACTGACCCTGCCTGGCGAATTTTCCAAGGGTATGTTCACGACCGGAGAAAAGAAGGCCTCGCGCGGCGGTACTACCATATCCGGAATCGGCAGAAAAAGAAGCTTATCGCTTATTGCGGCAATGGCGGAAGAATTGCTGCGTAGCGCGGTGGCAATGCCGCCTAAGGCTGTAGCCAATTTGTCGATATCACGCCGGGAATTGCCGAAAGAAATCATCAGCAACAAGGAATAAAGATCCGACATTTCCACCTGAATATCGTATTCCCGCTTGAGCCGCTCTTCCAGCCAAAACCCGGTTACCCCAAGTTTGCGCACCAAAATGGTTACCTTGGTGGGGTCAAGCCGGAAGGGGCTGCAGACATTTGCGCCAAGGGTTGTAATTCCTGGCACATCTGCGAGTCGTTTTCTGGCGTAGTCCGCACTGCCGATCGCCTTATTAAATAAATCCCGGCCTGAATTCTCCATCTGGGCCCGGGCCGCATCAAGGGAGGACAGCAAGAGATAGGAGGTGCTGGTACTCTGCAGCAGGCGAAGGGCGGTCTCCAGTTTCTGCCTGTCCACCAAATCACCTTGTACATGGAGCATCGACCCCTGGGTGAAAGCGGCTAATATTTTGTGGGTGCCATGCACCGCTGCGTCGGCGCCGCTTCGCAGGGCATTTGCCGGCAATTGGCTGTGAAAGCCGAGATGCGGACCATGCGCTTCATCGACCAGCAGGGGAATACCGTATTGATGCACCGTTGCTGCGATGGCGGCGATATCGGATATCACACCATGGTAGGTCGGGTTGACAACCATGACCGCTCTGATATCCGGTTCGCAATTTAGATGGGCCTGTAAAATTTGCGGCGTAGTCCCGAGCGGAATGCCATATTCCCGGTAGTATTCCGGCATAAAAAAGACCGGGACTGCGCCACTCAAGATGATTCCACCGAGAATCGACCGGTGAATATTGCGAGGCACAAGAATTTTGTCGCCCGGACGGCAGGTGGCAATAACCAACGCCTGCAGACCGCATGAGCTACCGTTCACCAAAAAATAGGTCTGCTCAGCGCCAAATGTTTTCGCCGCCAGCTGCTGGGCGGCCTGTATCGCTCCCTGCGGCTGATGCAAGTCATCCATATCCGGAATGTTGGTGACGTCGGCGCGGAACACTTTCCGTCCCAGAAGACGCCTGATCCGGTTATCAACAATTCGGCCACCCTTATGTCCAGGCATATGAAACCGCACCGTCCTGGCGGCAATATACCTTTCCAAGGCAGCGATGATGGGTGTCTCCTCCCCACGCACCACTATCATTCCCCCATATCGCAAAATTTCAATTTATTTTATGCCAGCCGATTCGACTTGGTACTCGTTCGCGCCGCTGACAATGAGGAACGAAAAATAAACCAATAACCCGGCGATTAGCCGGGTTATATCCACAACTGGCACAAGTTTTTTCGGACGGGAGATGTCCTATGGCGACAAAACGCGGTATGATGACTGCAGCCTTGAGCCTGGCCGGGCCGGTGTTCGCCGAAGAGTCTTACAGCCTGCTGCTGAGTGCGGTCATTGTCGCCATTGTCGGCAATCTGGGCCCGCACGACCTGGCAGCCTTCAGCCTGGCCTTCTTGCTCCAGGGCTCTGTGGTCTCGATTGTCGGCGTCATCGGCATAGGCGCAGCCATACTTACTGCGAGGGAGGTTGGTGCCGGCAACTGGGGCCTGCTGCGGCAAATTGCCGGCCAAACGTTGGCTTTGGGCGTGGCCGGGGGTGTCGTGCTGGGCTGTGCAGGGCATGAAGCCCTTCCCCACCTGCATTCCTTTGTCGATACCGACGAAAAAATCGCCCTTCTCACAGAGATGCTGCTACAACCACTCTGTCTTTTTGTCCCATTCTCACTCGTTACCTGGCTGGGAAAAAGCATCCTGCGGGGAATGGGCGAAACCCGGCTGGCTTTTGTCATTATTGCTGTAAACAATACGACAGTACTTATAGCTACCTGCCTCCTGATCTATGCCTGCCATCCCGGATTGGGGGTGCTGGGAGCAGTCTGGGGGGCCGGAGCGGGCTCGGTAGCGAGTGCCATCACCACCTTGATTCTCCTCTTTTCCCATCGGCAACTTGCCCTCAAAATCAAAAATCTCTGCCAGCTCAAAGTCGCCGTCGTCTCCCAAATTTTACGAATCAGTCTACCTGTGGCCTGGGAACAGCTTGCCCTGCAGTTTGGGTTTACTTTATATAATTTGGAATTAATCAATGTCGGCGCCAAAGCCTTTGCCGGAAACCAAATCGCCCAACAGTTGGAAGGTATTCCCCAAATGATCGGCGTCGGTTTCTCCGCCGCAGTCCTGACGGTAGTCGGCCAAAGTCTGGGCAAAAACCGGCCGCAGGTGGCCAGACAATTCGCCCGTTTCAGCGGGGCCATCACCATTGTCGCCATGCCTGTCCTCTGCGCTTTGATCGCGCTAGTCGCGTCGCCGCTGACCCGGCTTTTCACTGCCGACCCTGAGGTTGCCTCCTGGTCGGTAGCCTGTATCTTGCTGGCTATTTTAGAACAACCGACGATGGCGGCAACCATGATTCTCGGCCACGCCCTCCGCGGCAGCGGCGACACCTTCTGGCCGGCCTGCAGCTCGGTTATCGGCATGTGGCTGATCCGCATTCCGCTGACCTACTTTCTGATTACCGCCCAAGATTATGGCATCACCACCGCCTGGCTCATCACCGCCACCGACTACTTTGTCCGCAGTGTGATCCTCTCCTTGCGTTTTTTTCAGACCGACTGGGAAAAACGGCGGTTGTTTTTTCGATAATCGCCTGCTGATGGCCGCTGTCATTCCAGACAGACCAGCAACAGTCCAAAGGTAATCATCAGGGCGCCGAAAAGCTGCCGCCATGTAGCAACATCGCCGAGAAAGAGATAATTGGCCAGCATAGTAACCAGTGGCGCACAGGCCATAATCAAAGTAACCACATTGACATTGCCGTATTTCAAAGCAAAGAAATAGGCCAAATCACCGAGCAGCGTCGCCAGAATGGCTTCGATCGCGATGAAGACCCATAGTAGCAGCGGTATATTCCATACTTCACTGTAGCCCCGTGTGCCGATAACCCAACTGGTCACAAAAGTCGCAGCAATCAGGGTGCGCAGGGAAAGCGCGGCAGTGGGGTTTACGCCATTCAACCCAAGTTTGCCGAACAGCGGGGCCAAACCCCAGCAAACCATCCCAAGAAAAGCATAAAATAAGACCATCGGCTGCGACCTCCTTCCGGAAGTAGTCGATGGTCTATGTGTATGCGGTTGACTTCGCCAACATACGACGCCTGATCTCAAACCGGGTCCTGATCAGAGCTGATTGTATTACTCCACAAGCAAAAAGGCGTACCGGTTCATAACCTCTGTATAGCTGCGCAGCACCTCAATGGGGTAACCGTATTCCCTGACGGTGCCGAACACATCTACCGCCATCCCTTCCGGACTGGGGCGGGCAATTTTGGCGTTGACACATTGATGCCGCTCTTTGCCGCAATCGCCGCAAAGGCTGCAAGAATCCATGAACAGCAGGAAAGCCTTATTGTACCCAGCCAGGAAGACCTCCCGTTCGAGGCCGGACAGCTTCAGATTGATTCCCTTCGACCATTGGTGACGGTCTTCCGGTTTTTCGACACTGTGGGCAAAATGAAAAATAACGCCCTTGTCGTACTCCTGAAAAAAGCTGCGGCATTCTTCCACCGAAGGGACATTGGGCGGACAGCAAGCCGTTTTGCCATAGGCGGGGCAGCCGAAGGTGCACTTCATCCGGACCCAATGGGCGACAATCATATCTTTGGGATTCATCCAGCGAAAATCATCAAAGCCATGTTGGAGAAAGATGGCATCCAGGGCTTTACGATCAGCCATTGTCTCGCCTCCTCTGCGTCCTTGCGCGGTATTATCAATCACACCGGCAGATTTTACCATGGTATTCTGGAAAAAACCGCCAAATCCTTTTTTATCAGTGAATCAGACCAACTGCACTTCGGACAAGCGAAGCAGCAATTTCACCTTGTCCTGATTGCTGATATAGGCCGGGATATCCCTGCGCCCCACCCTTACAACCAACGCCTGCCCGCCAACCCTGACCAACATCCGGTAGCTGCCTACATCCGGCACTATTCGCTCGATTTGGCCCTCCAGCACAATTCCCGTGCCGGACTCATCCGGCGAATTTCCGTCGCAGATAAAGAGGGCGTCACCAGGGATACAGCAAGTGGTAACCGAGTCTATCCTTTCCCCATGATAGGGAATTGACAATCCACCAGCCATAGTCACAACTAAACCCTTATCGGTTTCCTCCAGTCGGCAGGGAATCATATTATCCATTCCGACCAGCCTTGCCACCTGCTCATTGACTGGCCGACGCAACAGCATTTCCGGCTTGGCGTCCTGAATGATACTGCCGCCGATCACAACTACCGCCCGGTCGGCAAAATGCAGCACATCAGCGAAATTATGGCTGACCAACAGCACGGTCATACCGCGTTTTAGTGCCAACTGCCTGATCTCTTCGATCATTTCGGCCCTGAGCGGCGCGTCGAGGGCGGCAAACGGTTCGTCGAGGAGTAAAAGTTCCGGATTGGTGGCCAGCGCCCGAGCGATGCAGACTCGCTGGGCTTCTCCCCCGGACAGCGTCCGGGCCGACCGCTCAGCCAGATGGTCTGAACGGAAATCCCGCAGTGCGTCATACACCTGTTGGCGGATTTCCCCCTCTGCCACCCCGTGAAATTTTAGGGCCCAGGCCAGATTATTGTACACCGAGTCGTTGAGCAGCAAGGTCTCCTGAAAGACCATGGCGGAGCGGCGGCGAAGCCCGGTTTTGTCGGCAATCGCCTGCCCAAACAGGCGCATGTCACCCCGGTACGGCTGCAACAGATTAATCGCCAGCAAAAGAGTACTCTTGCCAGCGCCGTTTGGCCCGACCACGGCGACCAGCTCTGTCCGCCGCACAGCGAAAGCATCGATAGCCAACACCCTTTGGCGGTTACCGCGGTCGACGGAAAAATTTTGCAGCTCTAACACGAAATCGTTCATGCCCGTCCCTCTTTTCCGCTATGCTGCAGATAAGTAAACAGCAGAACGACACTATAAGCCGCCAGCAGCAGAATAAAGCCGATGGCCAGCGCCAAGTCATAATTTCCCTTGCCTACTTCCATAACGGTCGCGGTGGTCAGCACCCGGGTCTGATCCTTGATATTACCCCCGACCATCATGGACGCCCCCACCTCTGAGATGACCCTGCCAAAACCGGCGATTACGGCTGCCATCAGTCCCAAACGGGCTTCCCGGACCAGCATCCAATTAGCCTGCCAGGGGGTTGCCCCCAGCGATATCATCTGCCAGCGCAGCCGGGGATTTACCCCGAGAATGGCGGCAAAACTCAGTCCGGCCACGATCGGCGCAGCAATAATCGCCTGGGCAATAATCATCGCCGCCGGCGTATACATCAGGCCAAGACCGCCTAGCGGCCCGTAGCGCCACAGAAAGAGACTGACTACCAGACCCACGACCACCGGCGGCAGACCCATCCCGAAATTGACCAGGCCACTGAAAACCTGTTTTCCGCGAAACTCCTTCACCGCCAGCCACAGACCGAACGGTACGCCGAAAACCACGCTGATCGCCGTCGCCGTTCCTGAGACTGCGAGGGTCAGCATGGTCACCTGCATGACTTCCTGGTCGCCGCTGATGATCAGGTGCGCAGCCTGCATCAGGCCCTGAATAATAACATCCATATGTCCTCTATAAACCGAAATCCTTTTCGGTTTTGCCCCCGTCGGCGAAGAACAACGCCTGGCCAAATTTATCTTTGCCAAAGGAGGCTATGAGGGCCTGCCCTTCCCCGGATAAGAGAAACTCGCTGAATGCTTTGGCTCCCGGGCTGTTCACTTTGGCAAACTTATCCGGATTCACTTCCATCACATGATAGATATTCAGCAGTTTGGCGTCGCCTTCAAGGAGTATTTGCAGTGTCAGATTCTTCTGCATGGCAAGAAATGTGGCCCGATCAGTCACGGTATAGCCCTTTTTTTCGTCGGCGATCTTCAGGGTTTGCCCCATTCCTGACCCTACTTCCTGATACCAGGACCCGGTTGGCTTGATACCGGCTTCCGTCCAGAGCTTCTTCTCCAATTGATGGGTCCCTGAGTTGTCGCCGCGGGAAATAAAGGCGGTTTGACTGTCGGCAAAGGCCGCCAGCGCCGCTTTGACCGTTTTACCCTTAATCCCGGCAGGATCGCCGCCAGGTCCGACGATGATGAAATCATTGTGCATCACCAGACGGCGGTTGATCACCGCCCCGCTGGCCGCAACCTTCCGTTCGGAGTCCGGGGCATGGGTCAAAAGCACGTCAGCCTCACCCTTTTCTCCCATCGCAATCGCCTGACCGGAGCCTACGGCAATGGTCTTCACCTTATAGCCGGTCTTCTTTTCAAAGGCCGGGACTAAAACATCCAGCAGACCGCTGTCCTGCGTGCTTGTGGTCGTGGCCAGGATCAGGTCGACTTTATCCGGTTTCGGTGGCTGCTTAGCCGTTTCCTTGCCGCCACAGCCTGCCACCACAGAAAATACCGCGATTGCTATCAACACGAAGATCAACCGTTTCAACACACCGATCACCCCTGTCATTGATTTTCGTTCTTCTTCTTTGCTACTTTCCTGTCGCAACAATCGCGCCGGCGCCGCTCAGGTCATAACCGCCCAACGCTTCGACCTCACTACGGAATGCAGCGGATTGTAAAATATCGATAATTAAGTCCAGTCGATCATCGCCGGCAACGAAATTCAACAGCAAATCGTATTGTTCCTGGGCCACTGGAATAAAATCCAACCCCAGCGCGACGGCCGCCGCCTTGACCCCGAGTCCTGCATCAGCTGCTCCGGCCGCTACCGTGGCCGCCACTGCCATATGGGTCCCCACTTCTTTGTCATAACCGACAATTTGATCAGAAGCCAGTCCCATCTTGGTCAGCTCATAGTCCAGCAGCATCCGTGTTCCCGATCCTCGCTGTCTGTTGACAAAAGTAATGTCCGGGTGAACCAGATCATTCAGCCGGGTTATCCCTTTCGGATTTCCCGGTAGCACCATCAGTCCCTGCTGGCGCATGGCCAGGTGCACCAACTGCCAGCCGCCCTTGGGCAAGAATTTCTCCACAAAGGCAACGTTATAGCGGCCGGTGATTTCATCCAGCATATGGATACCGGCAATATGGGCTTCATTCGCGCGGATGGCCATGATGCCTCCGGTGCTGCCGACATTGGCGCAGGACAGGAAAATGCTTTCCCGGCGGCGGCGAAGGAATACCCCCAGCAGTTCCAGCGCCAAATCATGACTGCCCACCGCCAGAAGGGTGTTGGCTGGCTCGCGTTTGCCAAGCAGCGTCACCGGCACTTTCGTCCCGGTCTCAAGTCCGACGCTGGCTTGTCCCACAGTGACAATACCCTGGGCTTTGGTCAGCGAAGAAATCAGGCCGGCGCCCCGCCCCAGAGGAGCTGCCACCAGACGGCCCTGGACAGTGCCAACCGATACCCGGACAAACTCCTCGACCCCGAGCGGTGACGTCACCTGTTTGGCCAAAAAAGCTTCAACAGTAGTAGGCTTCGGTCGCGGCAGTTTTTGTCTGGCGGCTAAAATATCCCGGCAGAATAGTTCGGCGGTCAGCATTGCCGACACCGGATAGCCAGGCAAACCGATGACCGGCTTTCCCTGGCAGATTGCCAGAATGACCGGTTTTCCCGGTTTGATGGCCACTCCGTGGACCAGCACTTCTCCCAGTTCGGCCAGCACGGCGGCGGTAAAGTCTTCCGTCCCAGCCGAGGTGCCGGCATTGACGATCACCATGTCACTTTGCTCCAGGCTGGCAAGAACCGCCTGTTTCAGTTTTGTGCCATCATCTTTGACAATGGCTTGGCGCAGCCCTTCGGCCCCCCATTCAGACACCGCCGCCGCCAGCATATGCGAGTTTACATCCAAAATCTTCCCTGGCACCAATTCCCGGTGGCTGGCGACAATTTCATCCCCGGTAGGAATGATGGCTACCCGCGGTTTTCGCACCACAGAGATGATCTCCAGTCCTGCCGCCAGCAAGGCAGCGAGATCCACCGGGGTAATGAGCTGATGCTCAAGAACCACCAGTTCATTGGCGACGATATCCTCGCCGATGACGCGAACATGCTGCCAGGGAACGGCGGCGGCGATAAGTTCCGCCGATCCTGCAGCGATATGGACGTCCTCGATCATTACCACGGCGTTAGTCCCGCTCGGCAGCAAAGCGCCAGTGTTCACCATATGACAGCAGCCAGGACCGGCTGCTTGCGAGGGCTCGCACAACCGGAGGAGCTTCGGCGCGGTCTCCTGGGCACCGAAAGTGTCCTGGGCGCGAACAGCGATCCCATCCATCGCCGCACTATTATAATGGGGCACAGAACGTTTGGCGTACACCGAGTTCGCGGTGACCCGGCCAAGCGTGGTTTCAGCCGTGATGAACTCGGTCGGCAAATTTTCAAAATAACCGCTTTCGGTCAGCCTTCGCAGCCATAGTTCCTGGGCCTGCTGACGTTCTAAACAGTCGAGATATGCCTTGCTTTTCGGCAACCCTTTCTCCCCCCGCATCATTCATGACTCCGCAGCAGCATGACTTCCACTATTTCGCCTTCATACAACCCGCTTTTGTCTGCCGGAATATGCATAACGGCATCGGCCTTGGCCATCACACTAATCAGACCCGATTTTCCAAGAAGCGGGTCAGCGACATAGCCGCCCGCCTGTTTGCTCAATTGTACCGCGATAAAATCATCCCGACCGGGCGTGGAAGCAACGTTGCGGGCCAGACAAGCCAAAATACCAAATCCGGCATACGGCTCTTTCTGGCATAAAAGCAAACGCACCGCCGGCTTCACCAATTGTTCACAGACCGTCATCGCCGCTACCGGGTGACCGGGAAGACCAAAGACAGGCACCTTGCCAATCAGGCCGAAAACCGTCGGTCGGCCAGGTTTAACCGCTATGCCGTGGATCAATACCCCTGGTGTCCCCAGCGAGTCAATGGCCTTGACGGTATAATCCCTTGCTCCCACCGAACTGCCGCCGGAAATGATCACCAGTTGGCTTGTAGCCACAGCCTGGGCTAACGTCGCATGAAAGTCGGCGTAGCTGTCTTTGACGATCCCCATGTTCTTCACCCTGCAGCCGGCTTCGGTCAGCATGGACCCGACGGTATGGGAATTGATGTCCCGGATCTGGCCCGGCTGAGGTGTTTCGACGATAGCCACCAACTCGTCACCACTGGAAATAACCGCGACGTCTATCTTCATACGCACCTGGATGTGGCCGTAGCCACACGCCGCCAGCACACCGATATGTTGGGAGGCAATTCGTTGCCCCTGCTCCACAATGACAGCGCCAGCCTGGATGTCCTCCCCCCGGCTGACGACGTTTTCCCCCGGCGCCACCGTTCTTGCTACCAGCATGGTCCCGGCATCAGGCTGCTCGGTGTATTCCAGCATCACCACCGCGTCTGCCCCTGCCGGCAGCATCCCGCCGGTAGGGATACTGACCGCTTGTCCAGACCGCAGTGCAAGCGCCGTCTGCTCCCCCATCGCCACTTCACCGGCGACGCCAAACAGTGCCGGAACGGATTCAGAGGCACCAAAGGTATCGGCGCTGCGGACCGCAAAACCATCGACAGTTGAACGATCAAAGGGCGGTAAACTTTCACCGGCGATGACCGCCTCAGCGGTCACCCGGCCCAAGGCCTCGGGCAATTCCACCGTCTCAACGGCACTCGCTATCCCTGCAAGGCTTTCACCGATCAGGACCCGCGCCTTCTCTAGCGGCAAGTACTGAAAAAATTCCATGCTAGTCCCTCATCCCATTATTATGTAGACTGTCACAACAGATAGGTGGCCGCCAAAAAATCGGCCAAAGGCGCCGCATCGTCCAACGGAAAACAAGGAACAGTCGGATAAAGAAGCTTATCTGACACACAAGCCAGCAGTTCCTCAGGGCTGCAAATAGGCGTTTCACAGACTTCCTGCCGAAAGACCTCGACCCGAGTTTTACCTTCCCGTTTATAGCCTTCGGTAAAAATAAAATCGACGCCGTCAATATGGGCAACGACCTCTTCCAGGGAAAGTTCGCGCTCCACCTTTTTGATCATCGCCACCTTCTGGGGTGAGGAAATACACACAATATCCGCTCCGGCCTGGGCGTGCCGCCAAGTATCCTTGCCAGGGCGGTCGATATCAAAGCCGTGCACGTCGTGTTTTATGGTCGCGACTTTATAGCCGCGGCGTTTCATCTCGGCAATTAATTTTTCCAGATAGGTCGTCTTGCCGCAGTCGGATTTGCCGACAAAAGAAATGACCGGGATCATCAATATCCCCCTTGTTTCAAATAATTTTCTTTATTGTACCCCTTTTTCCACTCTAACCACTTCTCCATCCCAGACCACTGCTCCTTCCGGGGGCAGCTCGAACCCCCGCTCAGCAGCCGTTGGCGAGATCAGGTTTTATCAGTATTTATATCCAAGAATTCAAACACATTAAATTGCGTGTCAAAGAACAACAATTTATTTCTGATAGGCTCTCCAATGCCTGTTATAATCTTGACCACCTCCTGCACCTCCAGCCCGGCCGCAAACGCCGGGGTTGCAGCAGGGTTGCCCAGCACCGCTTCTATACCGCGGTCAGACTCGGGAAAGCGCTGGTAAAGCTGCTCCAATCCTTTGTCACCGGGAAAAATCGTCATTACCTGTCCAACAAAACCGGCAATGGCGGCGTGGACCATAGGAATGCCCAGCTGAGCCGCAACGCGGCTGAGCAAAATACGGGCAGAGAAGTTGTCCAAGGCGTCCACCACCACATGCATCCCGTCTAGAAGCCGCACGGCGTTACTTTCGTCAAGCAGGCAAGGCACGGCCTCAACTGTGATTTCGCTGTTGACGGCAGCTACTCGCCGGACTGCAGCCTGGGCTTTGTTCTCCCCGATATTGTTTTCGGTGGCCAACAATTGCCGGTTCAGGTTGTGGGCAGCAAAACAATCCCCGTCGATCACCCGGAGATAACCCACCCCCATCCTGGCCAGCAGTTCCACTACCATACCACCAAGCCCGCCAGCCCCGACCACAGCCACCCTGCTTTCCAGCAGCCTGATCTGTCCCGCCAGCCCAACGGTGCCGATATTGCGCTGGTATCGTTCCGGAACACTGCCGGCTTGTAACATGTCCACACTTGTCTTTATCATCCAGTCACCGCCTTCACGTCCGGTTCTCCCTTTTTCGCTCCGCCGGTATATCAATAGATCAATAGGCCCCATCCGGCCCCTTTACTTATCAATACCCTACATTTAAACGCCTGATGATCGTTTCCCTGCTAAGCCTAGCGTGGCCCAGCGAAATGTTGGTAGGCAGATGACGCAAAAAAGAAACTGCATCAAGCTTTTCGCTTGATGCAGTCGGTGAATTATTATCGGGCAACCCGTTTGGCGATGGCGTCAGCCAATTGCATGGTCGTGGCGCTGCCGCCCAGATCGGAGGTCAGCACCCGGTCCTCGCCCAAAACCGCCCGGGTACTTGTCTCTATTTTCGCCGCCTCGGCAACGCAGCCCACATGGCGAAGCATCAGCGCACCTGACAGGATGAGGGCCACCGGATTGGCAATCCCTTTGCCGGCGATATCCGGGGCAGCCCCGTGGGTAGCTTCGAAAACCGCGGTGTCCAAGCCCACGTTGGCTCCAGGCGCCAGACCCAGGCTCCCGACCAGACCAGCCCCCAGGTCAGAGAAAATGTCGCCGTACTGGTTGGCAGTCACGATGACGTCGAATTTTTCCGGAGCTTTGATGATGGTATAACAGGCGGCATCGATAAAGAAGTCGTCAAACTCGATATCAGGATACTCCGCAGCCACCTTGCGACAGCATTTGAGAAACAGTCCGTCAGTGATACTCAGGGCGTTGGCCTTATGCAGGCAGTTGACCTTCTTGCGCCCGTTTTTGCGAGCATAGTCAAAAGAGTATCTGGCGACCCTTTCCACCGCTTCCCGGGTAGTCAGCTTGATGGCCTGAGCCGCGTAGTCGCCGATTTGGTGCTCCCAGCCAATATAGACATCCTCGGTGATTTCCCGCATCACCACAATATCAAGGTCGGCATATTTGCCGGAAATACCGGGGATTCCGCGAATAGGCCGCGGGGTGACAAATAGTTTCAGTTCGCGGCGAATCGCGTTGTTAATCGAAGGATAGGTATGTTCGCTGCCGTCGCTGTGAACACAGGTAACCCGCCCCAGCAGTTTATTGACAATCAGCGGCCCTTTGATCGATACTTTTACTTCTTTCAGAGCCTTGACCGACTCCTGCGGCAACGGATGACCGTATTTCTCCATAGCAGACTCCGCCACAGGGATGTCCACCCATTCGATCGGCAGGCCGGTGGCCTCCAGAACATGTTTTGTCGCGGCCGTGATTTCCGGTCCGATGCCATTACCTTCCACTACTCCAAATTTCATCAGAAAATCCTCCTGTATATAAATTTTAGCGCAAATACATCATCATGACCGTCAAGAAGACGGCGCCGACAATCGATGCCAGCACGTTTCGCCTCGCCAGCTCCATCGGGCTGACACCGGCGTAACCGGCGCAAATGATGCAAGCCCCGGCGATAGGCGACATGGTCCGGCCGAGAGCGCCGGCGATTGCTGCTGTGCTGCCAAGATTCAAGGGGTTCATGCCAAAGGCGCCGGCATAAGCGGTTACCGCGGTATTGAAAGAAATAGACGCAGCATCACCCGATCCTGTCACAAGTCCCAGCAGGAAAGGTCCTACGACACCACTGATCTTCGCCAATTGGGGGTTGGAGTCCATGACACTGATCAGCGCCTTCACCAGACCAAGGGCCTCCATCCCGCCGACAAATACGAACGAGCAGGTAATAATGCCGAAAACATGGCCAAAGCCCTCACCGAAACCATGAAAGAATTCCTTGGATATCTTTCCCGGGCTTTCCCCTGTCACCGCCCAGGCGCAGAACACGCCGATAATCATGGCATGGGCTATTCCCAGGTCCTTGAGGGCGGGAACAGCCTTGGTGCTGCCAAGAAGCAGCAGGGCCAGCGGAATCAAAGGAACGATCGCTTTTATGAAACTCACTTTAAATTCGACATCCGCGACTTCCGACTTGTAGCCGGTGTGCTCTTTTTTGAGATAGACCACCACCGCCAGCGCGGCGGCAACGATGAAGGCCAGAATAATCACCACCGAGGCGTGATTGGCGATCACCGCCATCGGCGTGTTGTGGGTCACATCAGCAACTACAATGACTTGAGCAAATCCGGGATTGAGGTGTGGCGAACCGTAGGTTCCGGCGAAAACCGCAGCCCCGGCGGCGGCCGGATGGACTCCGGCCTTGATGAGCAGCGGAATCAGTACCGCCCCCACCGCCGCCGAGCAGCCTGAAGCACTGGTTACTGAAGTATTGATGAAAGCAGTCACCAAAACGGCGCCAGGCACAATGGCCGGGCCGATTTTTTTCAGTCCGCCAGCCAGAAGATGAACCAGGTGTTCATCGCATTTTGTCCACTTCAGGACAAAGGCAAACCCCATGGCTGCCACTATTGGCTCCAGCAATTTCGCATTCTGCATTGCCCCGGAGAAGGCTTTGAACGCGGCCATGGGATTGCCGGCGACGCAGGCCAGCGCCAATCCGGCCATGAAGAGGACCAACCGGGATTCGTAACGTTTCATCAGCAGGTAAATGGCACCACAAATGATAATCAACCCAATGATCATTTGGATCGACATACTTTTCCCCCTCGCCTCAATTCACATTACAAGCAAACTTCTCGCCACACCTGATCCAGTATTCTCTTCTAAAGTCGCGGCACTGATTAGCCTTTCAGGAACTTGTGCAGCGCCTGGTAGACCTCGTCCGGCGCCTGTTCCTGCGGATAGTGCCCGGCTGGCACGGCAACCATATCCACGATATTTTCCGCATATTGCGGCCAAGCTTCACGCGGACTGAAATGCAGCTGGACATGGCTTTTATCGCCCCAGACCACCAGCACTGGGCAGGTAATTTTCCGTCCGGCCTCATAGTCCTCGGTATCCATCTGAAAGTCGATGGTGGCGGCGGCGCGGTAATCCTCGCATACGGCGTGGATTTGCTCCGGCGTCGCACAACGGATGTATTCCGCCACCGTCTCGGCGGTCAGCCCGCCCTGGCCATGCATATGCTTTTCCAGTTTCTTTTTCATATAATACTCTAGGTTGGACGTAAGCAGCCGTTCGGGAAAATCGTAGGGCTGGGACATAAAAAACCAGTGGTAGGAATGGAGCGCCCAGCCGCGGGGCAGCGTCGTCCAGACATGATGGCTGGGAACAATGTCGACCGGTACGAATTGGCGCACCCGGTCAGGGTTATCGAGAGCCATGCGAAAAGCAGTGCGAGCCCCGCGGTCATGACCGACAAGGGCGAACTCTTTAAAGCCAAGCTGCTCCATAATCTCGACCTGGTCCTGCCCCATCCGGCGGAACGAATAGTTGCTGTGATCCGGCAGGCCCTTGGGCTTGGAACTGTCGCCATAGCCGCGCAGATCACTGACCACCACGGTGAAGTCCCGTGCCAGCAGCGGCGCGATCTTGTGCCAGGTGACATGGGTCAGGGGATTGCCGTGCAGCAGCAGAAGCGCCGGCCCCTGTCCGCCGACCTTAAGATTAATTTGCACTTCAGGATCACTGGTTGGAAGCTGTAAGTGCTTAAATCCTTCAAACATAGTACACCTCCGGGCACAGTCTGTTTGCCCTCATCATTATCTACTTCTTACCTAGCAGTTCGACCATCTGAGCAATATCTTCCACTTTTTCCAGGGCAAAAACCATATCGACGATTTTATCTTGCTGTTCCAGTGGCAGAACCCCATATGCCAGGCCTTTGAATTTCCCCACAAGATCCTCAAAGCTGAGGGGATTGTCAAAGTCTCCTTTGGCATTTTTAATGACCTTTTCATAGCGCTTGCCGTCCATGGTCTCCAAAATAAGCTGACAGCCCCAATTTTGCGGATACAGCGCCGTGAACTCCGGATCGCTGATCACTTCCACTTTCTGCGCCAGGGCCAGCACCGCCTCATCCTTGATCCGTTCGCTGGTAAACTGCTCGATGAAAGCCGCTCCGTCATAAAGAGCCACCGCCACCGTGTAGGGAATGCACAGCTGGGCTTCGACCACATTTTGGGGTCGCTTGGTATTGAAACACTGCTTCACTGCGATATCATAGGTGTTCACAATCACCTGCTTGACGTTCTCCGGCTGGATGCCAAACTCTTTGCGCAACTGCAGGATGGCGTCAATAGGCGGCTGGGCGCTGCGACAGCAGGCAAACGGTTTGCGGTCAACCTTCATGATCTCCCATTCCTGGCCGAGTGCACGGGTAATGACCTCGAAGTCGTAGTTGGAAGATGCCGCGGCAAACAATCCGCCGTCCTTGGATTCGAGCACCATGCTCGGTCCTGTCATGCCGCCTGTTGCCATAATTGCTGCCAGAATGCCGCTTTGGGCGGCACGGCCCATATAAAACTTTTTGCAGGTTGCGCCGTCTTCGGTAAGGGCCCACAATCCGCTTGACTGAGTGCCGGCCATACCGAGCGCGCTCACCGTCTTGCTCTGGTCAAGCCCCATCAATTTGCTGGCCGCCGCAGCCGCCCCGAAGGGACAACAGGTGCCGGTGGCGTGCCAACCTTGCAGCCGATGGGCAGCGGCGTTGATCCCGGTGCCGATGCGGTAGGCAACCTCATAACCGGCGACCACGGCGCTGATCAGCTGTTTACCTGTCGTCCGGCGATAGCTGCCCAGCGTCAGGGCTGCGGGAACCACCACCGCACCAGTGTGGGTCTTCGAAGTTTTGTGTACGTCATCCATCTCGATGGCGTGACTCATGGCACCGTTGATCAGAGTGGCATTCAGCAGTGAGGCCTTCTCACTCATCCCCCAGATAACGCAATCTTGTTGCTGGTCAACCTTTTTCAGTTCGGCTGTAATGCCGGTTACGTCAGGAAATTTTGCACCTGCCAGAGCCACACCCAGTGTATCGAAAATACACTCTTTGGCTTTATAAGCAACCTTCTCAGGCAAATCGGCAAAATCGGTATTCACGACAAAATCGGCCAGCTTGCCGGTTACTGTACTCATTTCTTCGCCCCCATTCGCTTGTCACTGGCATACTCTCAAAAAATCCGCGGTTAAAAAGGGTTAGATGTCCCGCGAAAAGCCGTATAGCACCTCTGGATTGTCTACCAGAATCCGGTTCCTGGTGGCTTCATCCGGTGCCCATTCGGCCAGCAGGTCGAGGAGTTGAGCGTCATCAGGCCAGGGCTTCCGCCAGGAAAAGATCGAGGGATGGGGCCAGTCGCTGCCCCATACCATTCGCTCGGGCGCCCCCTTTACAAAGGCCTGGGCCACTTTAGTCACATCGGCGTAGGTCGGCGAACCGACCTTTGTATCCTGATAGGCCCCAGACAGCTTGATCCACGTCTTGCCTTTGTCGATCAGGTTGGAAACCACCCGGAAGGCAGGATGATTCACTCCGGCGGGCTGCGGGATATGAGCCAGATGATCAAAGACCAACGGCGAGGGCAACCGCTGCAGGAGCGCCGCATAGGTCACGACGTCTTCGGCCTTCATCCAGAACTGAACATGCCAGCCCAATTCATTGACCCTCCCGGAGAGCGTTTCCAATGTACCCATTAGGTCCATGACCGTCTCAGACGCGATGTTGATACGGATCCCTCGCACGCCGAGCTGGTGCATCTTCTCCAGTTCTGCGTCTGTTATACTATCGTCAACAACGACAATCGCCCGGGTTGTCTTCGAGCCCATTTCATCCAGAGCGTCGAGGGTGCAGCGGTTGTCTGTCCCGTAAGCCGAAGGCTGGATGATGACATTGCGGCTGGTCCCCAGCCTCTTTTGGAGAAGACGGTAGTCGCTGACCGTTCCGGGCGGCTGGTTGCGGGTATCTTCCGGCAAATAGGGAAAACGGGCCGGGTTATAGATATGGTGGTGACAGTCGCATGCATAGGCCGGCACCTTGATCCGTGGGCGCTGCGTCCCGGCGGTAAAGGGTGCTTGGACTTCGCCGGCAGCAAGCATCTGTTCGGCAAAGCCTGTTGACAGGGGTAATCCGGCCAGCGTCGCCAAGGCAAACCCGGCTCCGGCTCCTTTGAGGAAGGTACGGCGAGAAATCGTTTTGTCACTCATATAAATTCAGCCTCCTTTATCCTATTTCGACAAATCACTATTGTCAGGACAATCCCAGCATCTTGGCAGGATTGACCCTGATCATCTGATCGATGCAGTCTTGGCTCAGTCCGGCCTGCCGGAGATAGCTTAGGTGCTGCCCCATAGCGATACTCCAGATGGGATTTTCCACCTGGCCGCCGTCGGTGGCGATGATGGTCGACTGGTAGCCGACACTCTCAATGGCTTTCAGATTGTCCTCAAAATTAAGGACATAATTGCCATGGCTGACAGGGCGGGCATAACACCGTTCAAAAAACACCCCATAACCAGAAAGTTCTTTCTGGTCGGCGATGGACATGTTTACAAAGCGATTTTCAGGATGATTGATGATGATTTTCTCGACCCCCAGCTCTTTGGCCTTTTCCACCACGACGAAAATTTCCTGGGGAGAAAGATGCCCAGTGGCCAGAACGATATTAGCCTTAGCAATTTGTTTCATCACTTCCACCAGTGCCGGGACCACCTTGCCGTCGACCACCGACTCCACGCCGCCGGGTTTACCTGCCGCCCGATAGCCGTTGGAGGAATGCATGGTCGGCAGCCAGACAATTTTAGCGCCCTGGAAAATAGCCACCTCTACCGCGTCAGGATTGATACCACCCACCTGCGGGTTGAGGGTAACGCCGCCATAGATGCCGATTTCCGGCATTAGCTGCTGCAAGATAAAGGCCCGGTCCATGGTCGGCACCACATGGGATTTGATGACAATGGCCCGCGCGCCCACCTTGCGGGCCAGCGCAGCAATTTCGATATCGTTGTGGCGGCGTTTCCGGATATCGGGATCGGAATGGATATGCAAATCGACAATACCGCTGAGATCCACTTCCGGCTCATACGACGGCCCAAAATTTTTGACAATGATTTCGTCCCAGTTCATAGTGATCCCTCTCTTTCCTGTTTTTCGATTAGACCAGTCCCAGCCAATGCCAGTAAGTCACATAGAACAACAGCCAGACGCATAGCCCGATGAGCACCAGGGGCAGGGACAGGCGGATAAACTCCTTGGATTCAAAGGTGTCTGTGGCATAAGGTATCATGGTTTGCGGTGAGTTGACCGGCAGCAGACAGCCGAACAAGAGGATATAGGACGCGATATAGGTCATTCCGGCGATCGGCAGATTGGGCGTTTTGGCGCTGAGCAAAAAGCCCAGAATGGTCGGCACCAGGGCCGCGGTGGCCGATGTACTGCTGGAAAAAGCCATTCGCACAAAGAAGATGGCAACAGCAAAGGAGATCATGATCATAATCGGTGACATCTCAGTTACCCCTACTGCTCCCAGAGAGTTCTTGGCCATCCAGGTAGCTGCACCGGTTTTCAGCAGCAGTTCGCCCAGCGAGATGCCGGCTGCAAACAGCAGCATGGTGCCCAGATCCACCTTTTTAGCGACATTCTTCCACTCGGTAACCCCGATGACCGGCGACAGCAACAACATGACCGAAAGGATTGAAATACTGTTGGCGTCGATTTTGTGCCAGGGTTCGGTGGCCCAGGCCACGATGGTAGCGACAAGGATAAACAGGACTTTCTTCTCTTTTTTATTGATGGGCCCCAGGGCCTGTAGTTCGCTGTTCACAATCTCTTTCCCGCCGGGAACCTCATCAAATTCGATTGTCAGCATACGGGTCAGCAGAAAATAGGCCGCAATAGCCAGTACAATGGCAAACGGCTCACCGTAGATAAACCAGTCCAGCCAGGTGACGGTTTTGCCGGTGACTTTTTCTACAAAGGAGGCAGTAACCGGATTCTGGGCGGCACCGCTCAAAACACCGAGGCCGGAAATGGAGGAGGACAACGCGATGGTCAGCAGCAGCGCCTTGGAAAAACCGCCTTTGCGGCTAAGCTTCAAGGCGTCAACCAAGCCCAGAGCTATCGGGACCATCGTAGCCGCCCGGGCGGTAATCGATGGGATAAAGAAGGCAAATACGAACATGGCTACAATCATGCTAAGAATGATATTATTCGTTTTCGTGCCGAAGACTTTTAAGATGGTCAGAGCCATCCGTCTTTCCAGCCCAGTTTCGAGAATGATGGCGGCTAAAAAGAGACCGGCGGCTACTAAAACCCAGCCGCTGTTGGTAAAGCCGCTCAAGGCCAGGGATATGGCTTTGCTGGTGCCTAGTAATCCCGCCCCAGCACTGGCTGGCGCAAAACCGAGGGATAAAATGAGAAAAGCGATGATAGCAAGAGCACTGAGTGGATAGGTAATGGCCTCTGATATCCAGACAATGACAGCGAAAACCAGGATCGCCAGCACCCGTTGTCCATCGACCGACAATCCGGTGAACGGACCGGCAGCCATGATACCCAGCATGCTGAGCAGCGCGAGAACAAGCCAAAACATCTTACGGTTCATTGTTTGATCACCCTCCATCCTTCATTTAAAATAACAAAAATTATTTAGACTAAGCCGAGCCAACGCCAGTAGGTAAAAGTAAACAAGGTGAATAGAGCAAAACCGATCAGCGTCATCGGGATGCCAATTCTCGCCATGTCCCTGACCTCAAAGGTCCCTGTGGCATAAGGGATCATATTCTGTGGTGCATTAACCGGCAGTACGAAGGAGAAATAGACGGTAAAGGTTGCCAGCACCGTCATGCCCCAGATGGGCAGATCGGGATTGTTGAGACTGAGAAGAAAACCCAGTACAGTGGGTACCAAGGCGGCGGTCGCAGAGGCGATGCTTGCAAAGGCGAAACGGAAAATGAGCAGTGCCCCGGCCAGAATGATCATCATCACCGGTGGGGACAAAGATTCCAGTCCCAGCCCGCCGAGCATGGTCTTGGCCAGCCATAAGGCCGCGCCGGTCTTAAACAGCGCCTCGCCCAGCGAGATGGCCACCGCGCAAATGATCAGCGTGCCCCAGTCGACCTTGGCCGACATCTCCTTAAATGTGGCGATACCGATATAGGGCGACAGCATCAGCAGCACCGAGACCACGGCCACGCTATTTGCGTCGATTCGGTGAATGAAGTCTGTGGACCAAAGCAATATAGTCACCGCAAAGATAATGCCAATCCGTTTTTCCGCAGGACTCATCGGCCCAAGATCAATACAGGACTGATTGATACACTGCTGTCCGCCCGGCACCTCCTCAAACTCAAACTTGTTCAGCCTGGTGATCAGAAAATATAACGCAATCAGCATCAGGGCGCAAAGGGGCATGCCGTAAGCCGCCCACTCGAGCCAGGAAATGGAGTGGTTCACCGTCTGCTGGATGAAGGAAACGGCGATCGGATTGGGAACCCCCGCGCTGAGAATGCCGATGCCGGAGATGGAGGCCGAGAGAGCCACACAAATCAGCAGATTACGCCCAAACACACTTCGGGGATCGACGTCAAAAACCCGCAGCACTCCAAGGGCTAATGGCACCACCGTCGCCGCCCGGGCGGTCATGGAAGGAATAAAAAAGTCCAAAACAAACATGATGATGATCATACCGGCGATAATATTGTTCGTTTTCGCCCCAACCAGTTTCAGGATATTCAAAGCAATGCGCCGGTCCAACCCGGTATGTAAGACTCCTGCGGCCATAAACAGACCGGCTCCCACCAGTATGAGGCCGCCGTTGATAAAGCCGCCGAAAGCGATGGGAAGGGCTTTACCTGTTCCGAGCAGAGGTCCTGTCAGTCCCTTTTCCGGTGCGAATCCCAGGAACAGCGTGATGAAAACAACGATCGCCACAGCGCTCACAGTGTAAGGCACGGCCTCAGTCACCCACATGATGACCGCAAAGGCCAGGATGGCCAAAATACGCTGCCCTGCCACCGACAACCCGGGCAAAGGAGGCATAAAGGCGATGCCGAACATGACAACCAGCGATAATGCCATCCACAACAAGGGTTTATAAGATAACTTTCTCTCTGCCACCAGGCAAACCTCCTCAAAAAAACGCGCCTTCGAGTTTTTCGACATTTTTTTCTTTATTCGCCCCTCCAAGTCAATCGGTGATCGCCAGCTTCGGCAGCCAGGTTTGCTCCAGGGTAAGCTCTAGATATCGGGGCTCGTTCGGATTGGCGGCGCCGGCCGGAACAACGATGGTTTCCCGGGCAGCGGTCAGAGCGACGATTAGGTCGTCAGTCACCTGAAGGGTGCGGTCATGGCCCGGGATAATGATGGTGCCGATATCGCGCACCTTCTTGATGCTTTGGGCACTGACGGCGAAATCCATGCTTTTATCCACTTTACCAGTTGCCAGCTCGGCCAGGTTTTTCACAGCGTCGCCGCCAAGCACCGTCACCGGCCTGCCGGCCTCCTTGAGCACCAGAGCCATGCTGCCTGGCGTATGACCGGGAACCAGCAGGGTGTGAACTCCCGGTACAAGTTCGACGTCTTTTTCGACAAGTTCCAGCCGGCCGGTCTTTTCCAGTGCCGGAAAAAGATGCTGAGGATAGGCGAATTCGTCCGGATCACTGCGAGCCCACTCTGCCTCTACAGCATGGAGGAAGATCCGGGCCTTGGGAAAATAGTCGAAGTTGCGCACATGATCGTCGTGAAAATGGCTTAGCACCAACATGGTAATGTCTTCAGGATTCACTCCCGCTTTTTGGAGGTGCTGACGCACCGTCCCCCGCACATTGGGTCCTCCGGTATCGAACAGGATCTTGTGTTTACCTGTTTCCACATAGACGACCGAACTCCAGGCCAGCGATCCGCTCAGCCTTTTGCCCGGAAATCCTTGAACAATCACTTCAATTCTCATGGGTTCCCCTCCCTGTCAAACTCGCCTTTCTCACTCAGTCGACAGCTGTAAGGCCGTCGGTATTACCACAGCCCCAAAACCTTCCACCAGATACTGCCCACTCCGAGCCAGATGACGATATGTGCCAATGAGATAATGAATCCGAGTCGCCACCAGGTAGATTGTTCGACATAACCGGCACTGAAATAAATGGCCGCCGGACCGGTGCCGAAATGACTCAGGCAACCGCAAACATTGGCAGCGATGGCTACAGTAAATGCGGCCATAAACGGAGGTACCCCCACCGCCGCCGCGACCACCATCAGCGCGCCGGCCATGGCAGTGGCGTGAGCCACTAGACTGGCAAAACCGTAGTGAGAATATAAATACACAGCAAAAACAGCTACTACTGCGATAATCCAGTTCAATCCCTGCAGATAAACCTGGACCCCGTTGGCAAACCATTTGATAAATCCGGTAGTATTGAGAAAACCGGCGATACAGATGACGCTGCCTACCCAGATCAATGTTTCCCAGGCCTTCTTTTCCTCGGTCACATGATCCCAGCTAAGGACATTGGTCAAGAGCATGATCAATATCCCCAATAGCGCAACAGTCGTCGCGTCAATGCCAAAATGCTCGCCTGCCGCCCATAGCGTCACACAGAGCACGAACACCACCAGCAATATTTTCTCCTTGCCATTCATCGGGCCCAGTTTTTTGAGTTCTGCCTCGGCCAGTTTCTTGGCTTCAGGCAGTTTCTTCAACTCAGGGGGATAAAGCAGGTAAATCAGATAAGGAATACCCAGCAACGCAACAATGCCAGGTCCCAGGGCTGCCAAAAACCAAGTCGTCCAGGAAATATCGACCCCCAGCGTTTTTCTAGCGAGTTCGGCAATCAAAGGATTGGGTGCGCAAGAGGTCAGAAACATGGCCGATACCACCAGGTCGGCCTGAAAAACGCCGAACATCATGAACGACCCGATGCGCCGGGCGGTGGGACCAGGCCGGGAATCAAACACCTCGCATAAGCTTCTGACAATTGGAAAGAGTACTCCGCCGGAACGGGCGGCATTCGACGGCGTCGTCGGACCAATGACCAGATCGGCGAAAGCCATCGAATAAATCAGCCCCAGCGCGCTACCGCCAAAGGTACGGGTGATGAGATAAGCCACCCTTCGGCCTAGGCCTGTCACCGTAAATCCTTTGGCGAACAGAAACGACGACACCACCAGCCACACCGTCGTACCGCCGAAAGCTCCGGCTAAAACCTGAGGCAGACTCAGCGTTTTGGTAAGCACAATGATAACCAAACTGGCTAAAGCAACAACACCGTTGGGGACAGGACTCAGGATAAAACCAAAGACGGTAGCCACAAATACGGCAAACAGGTGCCAGGCCTGCGGTTTTAATCCGTCGGGAACCGGCGCAAACCAGATGCCGACAAGCATCCCCACGGTAATCAACGAATACAGGGCTTTGCGGGACAATATAATTCCTCCTAATACTCTCAACTTTTGCAGCACAAGCTGGCAAGAAAAAAGAATTGTTGGAATCAGTGCTGTGTGTTGACTAGCAGTCAGAGCTACAATCCCTGGAATATCTGTTTTATTTCTTTACCACCGGAATCATGGTTACAGCTTTTGGTACAACCAAGACGCTGGGCGCTGCCGTGCCGTCACTCGCCAGGGCAAAGGCTTCGGCGAGACTGGCGACACAGGTCAAATGCATCGACCGCAGTTCCTCCCCGGAAAGTTTGTCAGAAACGACAATAACCTTGGATTTGGTAAGGGCCCTGGCAACCATACACGCCTTGTTGCCGCCGATTGTAAACCCTTCCCGACGGTATCTGTCGATGACCGCTTCCGGCGTGGCAGCCTCAGCCAGCCACTCACGAAAAACGCCTTCGCCGATTCCGTCACGGCACTCGGCCACAAGGATAACCGTGCCACCCGGTTTTACCAGTACCTCGGCAACCGACAACGCTTTTTGGGCCTGCCATAGATTCCGGTCCCGCGGATAGCCTCCCGGACTGGTGATCACAATATCGGCCAGCTCGTCAATGGCGACCTCGCAGACTGCGCGGGACAGCTCGACCCCTTTGGCGTGAGCCGCCTCCAGTTCGCCGGCGACAAAGGCGATATTTCGCTTGTTGGGATCCTGGACAGAGTTGACAATGAAATTGACGCCCACCTTTTTCGCCGTTTCCAGGGCGGTCACATGGACGAGATTGCCTTCCAGCATTCCCATGGCCGGATCATACGGACTGATGGGAAAGGAATGATTCTTCTTGATGGTTTCCAGGCCGGCTACGCCAGGCAGGATACTCTTTCGGCCCCCGCTGAAGCCGGCGCGGTGATGGGGCGCGATCAATCCGGTAGTAATCCGGAAGGTAGCTTCGGCAACGGTTTTATTGATATACACCGGCAAATCGGCGAATTGCGACTGTCCGATGAACACCAGGGAATCTTTGTCCTGGCAGTCGTGACAGATCGTTTTGATCCTCCCAAAAGGCTTAGTGCCGACGATCTCTTCTATCTCGGCGGCGGTGGATGCCCGGTGGGTGCCTGTGGCCACTACAAAGCAAATATGGTCGTCACTGACACCTGCAGCCGCTAGCCGCTCTAGCAGCGCGGCGACGATCAAGCGCGTCGGTCCCGGGCGGGTGTGATCATTGACAACGATGACCACCCGATCTTCAGGTGTGACCATCGTTTCGAGACTCGGAGAATTTATCGGATGATCCAAAGCCTCTTTCAGCAGAGTTGCTTCGTCCCTTACCTCGCCCTTGGCGGCCATCGACACCACTTTTAGATTGGCCTGATCCAGAATATCTAGTGATTGGACACCCTCACCATAGGGAACAGAAATATGCTTTTCCATCCTTCACCCTCTCCTCCCATTCCAGACGAATTATAGCTATACTTTTTTCGGACTTATCGCATGAAATCCCTTTGCCTATAAACCAAGAAGGGCGGAGATACTTTTCATTTTGGCGGCGTCTTCATTGTAGATTTTTCCGTAATACTGCTGTTTGAGTTCATACCAGTGGAGCTCGAATTTCAGCGCCAACGGAATGCCTTCCGCCATCCCCGCCTCTGCTTTTGCATAGTCGGCAAATACCACTTTCCGTGTTTCGAAGCCGCCGATCAGGCCTTTGAGCTGCTGATAAAACGGGATGGATTTAACAGTTGTGCCGCCGCCAACGATGCAATGCAGCGACCGCTCCTTGGCCTTGGCGAACACTGCCTTGGCAATATCCAGTATTTCCGGAGCGTTGACCCCGCTTGCCTTCACAGCGCTGCACAAGTCGGTACGCCCCAGCACAATGCCTGCCAGGCGCTGAATATTGTCGGCAGCCAATATCTCATCGATTTTTTGGTATCCGTCGGCGGTTTCGATATTGATTAGCAGTTTCATATCTTCCAGTTCGGCGGCGTCATACTCGCTTTCCACCATATCCAAATATTTTTCTAAAGCGAACCGCGACTCGATCATCGGTGCCATAATACCACTTACACCATACATTTTGGATAGTCTGAGATCACTCAGCGCCTCACAGCCGCCCAGTTTAACGGTCAGACCCACCCCGGCGCTCATGACAATTTCTTTGGTTCTGAGGATCTCGGCCGGGCGAATCCCTTCAGCCTCCAGATTGATTTTGACAGCAGTCACACCATGGCTTTGCCGCAGCTCTTTCAGTATATCTACCATCTTTTTCTCGATACTGTTCATTGCCGGTTACCTCCCGCTCTTCTCGCAGCACTCACTACGCTTGGCGATTTTTATTTTTCACTTCGTTCAAACGGCCGCCGGCTTTGATTGAGTCCAGATCAGCCTGGCATAGAGGTGAAGTGACGACAATTTCTTTATTATTCGTGGTGTTGCGAAGAATGTACTGCTTGCCCTCACGAAGCACCGCCGTGTCGATTTCCAGCCGGTCTTTCTGGCCAATGGCCTCATAGTCTTCACTATTGACCAACACCAGCGGCAGCAGACCCCAATTTACCAGGTTGGCCAGATGCAGCCTGGCAAAGTTTTTGGCGATCACCGCCTTGACCCCGAGATAGCGCGGCACCATAGCCGCCTGCTCGCGGCTGGAGCCCTGACCGTAGTTGGAACCGCCGACGATAAACCCGCCCCCGGCCTGCTGGGCGCGAACGGCGAAACTGTCGTCCACCACTTTAAAGGCATGTTTGGACAGCTCGGGAATGTTGGACCGGACCGGCAGATAGAGGGCTCCCGCCGGACAGATATGGTCGGTGGTAATATCGTCGCCCACTTTGAGCAGCACTTCGCCGCTGGTTACATCCGGCAGTGCCGCCATTTCCGGAATAGGCCGGAGATTGGGGCCGCGGCGGATGGCGATTTTTTCAGGTTCAGACGACGGCGGCTGAAACATGTCGCGGTCGTCGGTAAACACTTCCGGCAGGTCATAGACAAAAGGCGGCAGATTCAAGTCGCGGGGATCGGTGATCACTCCGGTGAGGGCCGACGCGGCCGCCGTCTCGGGCGCCACCAGATAAACCTTGTCTGAGGCGGTTCCGCTGCGGCCTGTGAAATTGCGCGGTGTCGTCCGCAGGGAAACTCCGTTTGTCTGGGGAGCAAATCCCGAGCCGTTGCAGCCACCGCAAATGGGTTCGAAGATCCGGACGCCAGACGCCAGAATCTTATCATGGGCGCCGCGGGCGATGCTCTCGCGGATGACGGTGCGGGTAGCAGGATAGAGAGCGGTGTCGACATCGCGGTGGATGGGCTTGCCGCCCAGAACGTGGGCGACAGACAGGACGTCATTCAGCGAGGTGTTGGTGCAACTGCCGATCATGACCTGATCGACCTTGATTCCGGCCGCCTGGCGCACCGGCACCACCTTGTCCGGCTGATGAGGCAGCGCAATCAGTGGCTCAAGCTGCGACAGATCGATTTCGATGACTTCGTCGTACACGGCGTCCTTGTCGGCCTCGATCGCCACCCACTGCTCTTCCCGGTGGTAGGCTTTCATCCATCTCCTGGTATGGTCGTCACTGGGGAATATTGAGGTCGTCGCACCGGTTTCTTGTCCCATGTTGGTGATAGTCGACCGTTCGGCGACATTCAGCGTTGCTACGCCAGGTCCGCTATATTCAAAAATCTTGCCAACCCCGCCCTTGACCGAGACGCGGCGCAGCAATTCCAGGATGATGTTTTTCGCCGATACAAAGGGCTGCAGTTTACCGGTAAGATATACGTTTACAATCTTTGGCATGGTGATATACAGCGGCTCGCCGGCCATAGTCATGGCCCCGTCAAAGCCGCCCACCCCAACTGAGAGCATACCGATGCCGCCAGCAGCGACAGTATGGGAGTCGGCACCGATCAGAGTCTTGCCCGGCACCCCCCAATGCTCCAGATGCAGTTGATGGCAGATGCCGCTTCCTGGCCGGGAGGTAATGACACCTAATTTAGCGGTGATATCCTGCAGATACCGGTGGTCATCCGAATTTTTATAGTCAGCCTGGATCATGTTGTGATCAATATAGTGCACCGCCAGTCCGACTTTTACCTTTTCCAATCCCATGGCTTCCAACGCCAGATAGGACATGACACCGTTGACGTCATGCGATAGAGTTTGGTCGGCGCGAATCCCAATCCGCTGTCCTGTTTTTATTTCTCCTTCTACTAACGATGCTGCGATTAATTTTTCAGTAAGTGTTTTTGCCATTTTTCTATTCCTCCTGTTTTGATTTTACACTTCTTATTCTGTCTGTTCACAATGATTCCGGTCAGGACTTCCCAACCACCGATTTTTCCGGATTTAGTAAAAAGGCCCAGATAAATGCCCCAATGGTAAGCATCAGTGCCTGCAGATAAAAGGGAGCAATCCAGGAACCGCCTTGCACCAGGAAACCAAAGGCAATCGGCGACACCACCCCGGCCAGATTCCCTGCCATGGTCATAACCCCGGAAACCGTCCCGGTGTACTGCCCGCCCACATCCATCGGTATCGCCCAAGCCACGGCGATGACACATTCTAGGAAAAACATCGAACCAGCCAGGCAATAAACCGCCATGTAGGGATCAGAGGTCACTGCGGCAGGTACCATGAAAATCGCCGAAAGCAGCATCGACGGCGCAGCGATAATCCGCCGAGCCAGCTTGAGCTTCTTGGTCTTTTTCAGCACAAGATCAGTCAACATTCCCCCGACGGTGTCGCCGATCATTCCGGCAAGCAAGGGCAGGCTGGCCAGAAAACCCATTGTCGCCAGGGAAAAGTGCCGGTATTCCACCAGATAGGATGGCAGCCAGGTCATAAAGAAAAAGATGTTATAGTTCCAGCAAAAATAGCTGGCACAGATATACCACATGTTGGGGGTAGAAAATATGGTTTTCCAGGGCACCGCCGGACGGTCGGTCACAGAATGGGCCTGCAGACGGCCTCCCTGTTCGGCCGCTTCCCGGATATAGGCAAGCTCGGCCTCATTGACTCCTGCGTGATCTTCCGGCCGGTTGCGATAGACAAAATAAAAGCATATCGCCCAAAGAACGCCCGCCCCGCCGAAAACATAGAAAACCGCCCGCCAGCCCCACAGCGCCATAATACTGACGGCAATCGGGGGTACAACAGCAGCGCCGAAACGGCTGAAACTGTGAGTGATCCCCTGGATAAAGCCCCGTTCCGATTTTGGATACCAAAACTGCATCGCTCTGGTGGCGGTGGGAAAAGCGCCAGCCTCGCCCAATCCGAAGAAAAACCGGATGACCAGAAAGGACAGGTAGCTAAAAGCCTGCGCCGTAGCGATGGTCATCAGCGACCAGTAAACTACAATGGTGGTCAACACTTTACGTGGTCCAAAACGGTCGCCCATCCAGCCGCCGGGAATCTGGCCCAGGGCAAAGGCGAGGGAAAATGCACCGAAGATAAATCCCATCGTTATTTTATCAAAGTTAAATTCCTTGCTAACCGCCGGAGCTACAACCGATATATTCACCCGATCCATGAAGGTGATCAGGTACATGAAACAAAGCAACAGCAATATCCACCAGCGGATAATGCTCTTTTTCGCCTGCGAATTTTGCAACAGCCTTACCTCCATGCTCCAGCCGGGTAGGCTTTTCTGGCCTGTCCTGGCCCTATTTCCCAGTGTTGCACAGGCTAAGCCTGTTTAAAGACGATACACGTCGGGCTGCCGGATTTCACAATCTGGCCGGTGGCAGTCAGTTTGCCTGTTGCCTGATTGACCCGGAAGGTAACGATGGTGTCGCTGTCCTCGTTCGCGGCATACAGGAAATTTTCCGACGGATCAAGCGTAAAGAACCGAGGCGTTTTCCCTTGGGACGACTCCCAACCCACAGGAGACAGCAGGCCGTTGGTCTGATCTACGGCAAAAATCGCGATACTGTCATGGCCGCGGTTGGAACCATAGACGAATCGTCCCGACGCCGCTATGGCGATCTCGGAAGCCGTACTGTTGCCGGTAAAGCTGGTAGGCAGCATCGGCATGATCTGTAGAGGTTTCAGGATGCCGCTGACACTGCAATAGCTGTAGGTGGTAATGCTCGAATCGAGCTCGTTGAGAACATATGCATAAGACTTTTGGGGGTGAAAGACAACATGGCGTGGCCCCGCCCCTGCACGAACCTGGACAAAAGGCGGATGATTAGCCACCAGCTTGCCGCTTACGGCGTCGAAGCCAAAGGTATAGACCCTGTCGCCGCCCTTGTCCGGTACCACGACGAAACTCCCGGCACGATCAAAAGGAATATGGTGCGGCCTCAAATAATTCTGTTCGGTTTTATGGGGTCCAAGTTCACCGGTCAACTGCACCAAATCACACAGTGGTTCCAGAGACCCATCCTGGTTGATAGGCAAAACGGCCAGCGTCGCCGTCCGGTAGTTGGGTACCAAGAGAAATTGGTTACTCGGATCAGGCATCAGGTGCACCGGGTTTTTGCCGCCGGAGTTCTGTGTATTTAGAAATTCAAGTTCACCGGTCTGTTGGTCAATCGCAAAAGCGCTGACTTCGCTGGAGTCGCCGTGCACGGTATAGAGATACCGCTGTTGCCGGTCGAAACCAAGAAAAGAAGGGTTGAGCAGATCTTTGACCAGTTGTACCGGCGTCCAGTCCCCAGTTTTCCCATCCATCCGGTACACGCCGATCCCTTCGCCACGGGCATTTCGTTCCTTGGTGGTACGACATCCGACATAGGCAAACATCGGGGTATTTTTCATGGCCGGCCCGGTACCGGTGTTCGCTACCGCGGCTGCTGCCTGGGCGGGAATCCAGCCGCCAACAGCTACTGCGGCTGCAATCCCAATCGCGCCGCCCAAAAAATCACGACGGGGAATTTTCTTTTCCTGAAGGGAGATATCCTCATTTCCAGCGCCTGCTCTGCTGAACTTTTCCCATTCCATTCATGCCGCCTCCTCCGATTTTTCTGTCTCTTCAGAAAATTACAGTTTTCCCTGTTGCTTTCCTGCCCCAGGGCGATAGGGCTTTCGTATGGACAATGATCGGAAATACTAATATATCGGCAAATGGTTGCTTTGCGTGGACCGCGACGCCCCGAACAAGGAAATTTAAATATAAATGTCGAATATTTTCAGAATAATTTCAGCAGGGGGGTGATGCGGTGAATGACAGAGACTGGCTTATTTTGCAATCCCTCTATCATCATAAAAATATTACCAGGACCGCCCAGGCCTTGTTCTTGTCCCAACCGTCCCTGACTGCCCACCTTCGGCAAATCGAGGACGAATTTGGCGTTACTATTGTGGAGCGGACGAAGAAAGGTGTCCAGTTCACTCCCCAAGGCGAATATTTAGTCAAGTGTGCCGACGAAATGCTGCGCAAAGTTCGCAGCATCAAAGAGGATGTCGCGAATATGAGTAACGATGTTATCGGTACCCTCCGCCTGGGGGCCTCGAATTATTTCACCAAATATACCCTACCCGGCCTGCTCCAGCTTTTCAAGGCCCAATACCCCAAAGTCGACTTCAAGGCAATCGCCGGGGCGAGCAAGGATATCGTGACCATGATTTATAATAAGGACATTCATATCGGATTCGTCCGCGGTGACTATGCCTGGGGGGACCGCAAATGTCTCCTCTATGAAGAGCCTGTTTGCATCGTTTCCAGAGAGGAGATCGATCTGAAGGAACTCCCCCGGTGTCCCCGCATTGAATATCGCAATGAGATGCTGGCCAGAATCATGCTCGACAATTGGTGGCGGGAACATTATTCTGATCCGCCTACAGTGGTGATGGAAGTCGATAATGTCGACACCTGCCGCGAGATGGTGCGGAATGGACTTGGTTATGCCCTTATGACCCGGATGATCGTAAATGAGGATGACTTATTCAAAATAAATATCGTCAGCAAGAGCGGCAAGCCGGTCACGCGGAAAACCTGGATGTTCTACCACGAAGACTCTCTGAAAATGCCTCTGGTGAAAGCCTTCATCGATTTGGTGGAAGGCCAGGATTTGCAGCACACGCTCTGACCGAAATCCGCGAAAAGGCAGAACGAAACCCAGCGACGGAGAAAGTCTCCGTACTGGGTTTTTTTGCTGTAACTACTGCTCAACCATAAGCATCTGCAAGCTGGATTCACTTTTTGCCGGTTACTCACGGCGAAAGTCCGATCAGTTTCCAGTACGGAATACCGATCCCCAGCGTGACCAATGCACTGACCAGAACGATCACATGCCCTATCTTCCACCAGGTGGTCTGATCGACATAGCCGGCGCTGAAGATGATCGGCCCTGCCGCACTGCCGTAATGGGTGAGCAGGCTGCCGTACACCGCCGAAAATCCGATACCAAAGGCCAGTGGTATCACCGGCACATGGGAAACATAGCCAATGGTATAAAAGAGCGGGACCATTGTCGCGATATAGGCGCCGCCGGAAGCAAAGAAATAACGAATGGCAAGACTGATCACCACCAGCGCCGTCAGTATCAGCATCGGGTCTTGGCCGCTAAAATTCAAGTTGGCGCCAAGCACCTTGGCCATCCAGTCAAAAAACTTGGCTTTTTGCAGCCCTGACGCCAGGCCCATGATTCCGCCGTACCAGATGAGGGTGTTCCAGCCGCCGTGGGCACTCAGCACATCCTCCCAGGCGAGGACGCCGGCCATGACACAGACAGCCAGAGCGGCTATTGCCACAATCGGCGCATCGATTTTGGTCATGCTGCCTGTCATCCAGCCGATGATGGCGAACACGAAGATCGTCATCAATATCTTTTCCTTGCCGCTCATGGGGCCCAGCTTTGCCAGCCCCTCGGCGGCCAGCCTTTTATTGTCGATGACCTTCAATTCCGGCGGATATAGCTTGTAAACGATGTATGGTTCCAAAAGCAACATCAATCCAGCTGGGACAATGGCGGCATAAAACCACATCATCCAGTCGATGTTCACATGCAGAATGGTGGCGGCAAATTTGACAGTCAGTAGATTGGGGGCCACCCCGGTGATCACGAAGTAGCCTGTCGTCAGACTGACCTGGTAAGCCAGCACCATCAGGTAGGACCCGATTCGGCGCGCCGATGGCCCTGGCTCGGAGTCGAGGGCCAAGGCGATACTGCGGATAATCGGAAAAACCACGCCTCCGGTCCGGGCCGCATTGGAGGGAATGGCCGGACTGAGCAGGGTGTCGGTCAAGGTAGCCACATAGCCCAGTCCCAAAGGAGTCCGGCCAATGACGCGAATCAGGTAATAGGCGATACGCAGCCCCAGGCCGGTTTTGATAAAAGCCGTCCCGATCATAAAGGCGCAAAAAATGAGCCAGGGCACGCCTTCGGCATAGCCCTCGAGGACCTGTGTATTTTTCATCAGAATCGATACCGCAGCCACTGCCGCCAAAAAAATGACCGGTTCGGGGAAGGGGCGTAGGACCAGTCCGACTACTGCGCCCAAATATACCGAAAGGAGTTGCCAGGCTGGCAGCGACAGACCTGTCGGCGGCGGAAACAAGAGCATAATCACCGGAACAGCAACCACGACAGCCAGTTTCACCCATTTGGACATTGTCTCATCCCCTTAAAACCGATTTTTAAAACCCGGTCTCAGGCAGCTCCCGTTAATGTCGGGATTGGGATTCTCTGATTTTGGCAATAATCGGCTGGGTAGACGGTTTACGGAGATATTCATAGGTGCAGGCAGGAACCAATTTAGCGACCTCCGCCCAGTCGTCACTGCGAAGAGCCTCCCGTACCTTGGAGGCGCTCACCACATCCCCCTCCACGGCAAAGCGCGGAATGGTTTTGAGCCCGATCCCTTTGTCGGGAAGGATCAGACTCATCGCTTCGTTATAAGCGTTGGTCACCTCGCAATAAGGTTCTTCCCCGACATAGCGCGTCCGGATGCCAAGCTCTGGGGCGATCCGGGTCGCAAACAACGTAATGTCGAGTCGGGTCTGAGCCACAACCTTGTCTTCCTCGCGGGTGAAATAGGCCGGAAAGGTGGCAGCCGACACCATGTACTTGCCGGCAGGAACTACGGCCACATTGCCGAGTCCGGCCACCCCTTCGCGGACCAGCGCCAGCCGGTCGGCAAAGGGAAAGAGTGATCGGTCCTCGCTGACGACAAAGATGATGACTGCCTCATTTTCGCCGGCAGCCTGCCGGATTAAAGCCTCGTGTCCTTTTGTAAACGGGTTGCAGTTGACAACCAGCGCCGCGCGGTTCCCGACGAGGTGGGCCGTTTCTTTTTGAACCGACTCGCAATAGGTATGTACCGACCCCAAGCCGGTTTCCAGCAGGGCCACATAGGGTTCGGCCCGGGCAATTTCGGCAAAGCCCATCGCCTGAAAAAGCTGGGCCTTATCCGGTTTGGTAAAAATGAAATAATGATATGTACCCCGCCGTGCCTGCTCCTGCATGAGGGCGGTGACGACAGTGGCTGTCAACCCCGTCCCCTGCAGCGTCTCATCGACAGCAAAGTTGCGCAATACCTCGCCGGCAAAAGAACCGGTGGCCACCAGCCTGTCGTCCTGACGTAAAACCACGGTATACTCAACATCCAGATCAAAGGACAACCCAAAACGGGCGAGAAAAGACTGAACTTCGGCAAACCGTCTCTGATTTTTCAAGTTGACTATTTCCAGTTCGTAGTCGCTCAATATCCCATCCATCCTTCGGTGCAATTATTTCAGGAATATTATAGCATGGGCTTGCGGATCAGGTCGATGACCGTGCCGTCGCGGTATTCCACAACACCGACGATTTCGTCACTGACTTTGATCGGCGCGGGTTTTCCGCCGAGTTCGTAGGCCAGGTTTTTCAGGTCGTGGATCGACATGAGGGGCAGCCCGGAGCCTTTTAGGTTATCCAGCAAATCTTGCCTTCTGGGATTGATGGCCACGCCGCGCTCGGTGACGATCACATCGACCGATTCGCCTGGGGTGATGATTGTCTGTACATCGTCGATGACCATCGGCAACCGGCCGCGAAGCAGCGGTGCCACGATGATGGTGCACTTGGCACCTGCCGATGCGTCCGAATGGCCGCCTGAAGCCCCCATCATGATACCGTTGGAGTCGGTAATGACATTGACGTTGAAATTGACGTCCACCTCGGTTGCTCCAAGGACGACATAATCCAGTTTATTGACAATCGGCCCCTTGTTCCAGGGATTGCAGTAGAAACCGCAGTCATATTCCTGATGGCGGGGGTTGTTTTTCAGCGACGCGATGGCCTGAGCGTCAAAACTCTGGACATCGAAGATGGTCTGTATCAAGCCTTCCTCCAAAAGGTCGACAAATGGACCGGGAATGCCGCCGATGGCAAAATTGGCGGTGATCTTGTCTCTGAGCATTTTTTCCCGCAGGAAGCGTCCGGTGGCCACTGAGGCCGCCCCTGCGCCGAGCTGCATCCCGAAACCGTCGGCGAAATAGCCGGCGCGTTCGATGACTCTGGCAGCCAACCGCGCGATCTGCAGGTCGCGGGGGTTGGAGGTAACCCGCAGGGCGCCGGAGGAGATGCCTTTCGGATCGCCGATGCTATCGACCTTGACAATATAATCGACCTGATACTGGGGAATGCTCACCGGACACAAGGGATGGTTGACCAGGTTGTCAGTCACCGCCACCACCTTGTCGGCAAAGCGGGCGTCCACCATAGCGTAGCCTAGCGACCCACAGGCCGCAGGCCCGTCGACACCATTGATATTGCCATAGGTATCGCAGGTCGGGGCGGCGATAAAGGCCACATCGATATGCAGTTCCCCGCTCTCGATGGCCCGGACCCGGCCGCCGTGGGAGCGAATGATGGTCGGCTTCTCCAAACGATTTGTCGTCAGGTAGTGGCCCAGTTTATTGCGAACACCGCTAGTCTCGGCGGCGATAATGACTCCCTGCTCAAAATAGGGGATCAATACATCGTTGGTGTCAATCAGCGAGCTTGGCGCCAGGGTCAGCCCCTTGATGCCCTTGCGGGCGATGGCCGGGATGAGCATATTCATCACATAGTCGCCGTTGCGGAGGCCGTGATGAAAGGAGATGGTCATGCCGTCTTTCAGTCCGGCGGCGTCAATCGCCTCGTCGATAGACTTTAGCACTTTTTCTGTGCCGGGATATACAGCTGTGAGCTTGGCCCCGGCCATGCGCCCGGTGGGCTGAGTTGCGAACGGCCCGGCATAAGGCTTGACTTCCCTGTAGCCTGTTATGCTGGCCGGAATTTCTCTCCCTGCGGCATTTAGCATTCCGATTCCTCCTTCGCATAAGCCCCGACGGCGGCGGCATAAGCCAATACCCGCTCCGCTCTGGTGATCATAGGCAAGTCGATCATCTTCCCGCCGAGGGATATGACTCCCGACTTCTTCGCCAGCGCTTCCTCGTAGGCTTCCAGTACGCGATGGGCGTAATCGATCTCCTTTTCAGTCGGGGTAAAAATTTGATAAACCAAGTCAATCTGCCGTGGATTGACACACGATTTGCCGTCAAACCCAAGCTCTTTGGCCAGCTTTACTTCTTCGATAAAAGTCTCGTCGTCGCGAACATCGGAAAAAACCGAATCGATAACCTGGATGCCTGCCTCCCTTGCTGCGAAAACCGCCATGCTGCGCGCAACATATAGCTCACGACCGCCTTTGGTCTTGCCGGTCTTGAGCGAAGTGACAAAATCCTCGCCGCCGATGGCCAGGGCCATCATCCGCGGGCTGGCTGTTGCCATTTCAAAGGCATTGCGCAGCCCTTTGGGACTTTCGATGGCTGTCATCATCAAAATGGAGCCGGGTTCAAAGCCGCACTCTTTCTCGGCGGCGGTGATGATGGCGTCGATTTCCTGCAGTTCTTCAGCCGACTCGCCTTTTGGCAGACGGATAAACGCTGGTTTCGCCTTCAATACACAGTCCAGGTCATCCCGTCCCCATGGGGTGCTGATATGGTTGATCCTTACCCCCACCTCACAAGGATATTTGAGATATTTCAGGGCGTTGTGCACTAGATGGCGGGCGCTGTCCTTCTCGGTAATCGCCACTGTATCCTCTAAATCAAAAATAATGCTGTCCGCGCCGTAAATTCCGGCATTCTGAAGCATCGCCGGATTGTTTCCAGGGACAAACATCATCGCTCGGCGCATTTGTTCTTTTGCCATGTCTCTTCCCCCCATCAACCTATCGCCCGCGTGATTGCGGTTGTTACCCGGGCCTCGATGGTGCAGTCCATGGCGCCCTTTTCATTGGCATGCACGATGGCGTCATCGATGCCGTACTCTTTGAGTGTCTTGGCAATCAGGTTCTTGATATGTTCGCCGTATTGCTGCATAGTGGGACTGGTCAAATCAATTTTTATCCCCGTGCCCGCTTCCGCTGGAGCAAGCATCACGAGAATATCGGTCGACTCCACCGTGCCGGCCTGTGCTGCCTTCAGTAATTTCGTCATAAACAACCCCCCAATATTTGCTTACAGGCAAACCTGCAAGGCAAAGCAAATAGTCTTGCAGAGACAATGCTAAACAAGACTGCTTGATCATTTATAATTATAGCGAATATTCACAATTTGAAATAATACATATCCTTGATAGCGAGCGATAACAAATTCCGATACTACTTGTCATTCCATCCTGCCGACAGGAAAACGAATCAATCTTCACGAACAAAAGCAACATAAGCCTGTTTCAACACGCAGATTTGGAGGCACAACTCATGGAAGACCGGGATTGGCTGGTCCTGCAGGTCCTGTTTGCCCAAAAGAGCATCACAAAAACCGCCCAGCTCCTCTATATTTCCCAGCCGGCTTTGACCTCGCGGTTAAAACAGATCGAAGAAGAGTTTGGGGTCAGAATCGTCTTTCGCGGCAGTAAAGGAGTTCATTTCACGCCCCAAGGGGAATATTTGGTGCAACGCGCTGGTGAAATGCTCCAGCAGATTCGTACCATCAAACAACAGGTCATCAGCATTGACAACGAAGTTGCCGGAACACTGCGTCTCGGTGCCTCGAATTTTGTCACCAAATATATATTACCAAGGCTGCTCAGCCTTTTTAAACAGCAATATCCCCAGGTCGAATTTAACGTGACTACCGCCTGGAGCAAAGACGTGTATCCACTAATCTATAACCAGGACATCCATGTCGGATTTAGCCGCGGAGACTATGAATGGCGGGATGAGAAATATCTTTTGTTTGAAGAGTCGGTATGTATCGCCTCCAAACACGAAATCGATATAAAACAGCTTCCCGACATCCCGAGAATTGAGTATCGGACCGATCATCTGGCCAAATCCATGATGGACAACTGGTGGCGGGACAACTTTTCCCAACCGCCCTTGATCAGCATGGACGTCAACCAAGTCGATACTTGCAAGGAAATGATCGTGAACGGGCTGGGTTATGGGATTATGCCGCGGCGTATATTGCGCGATACGACCGACCTATTCACCATCGACCTCCAGGACAAAAACGGCCAGCCGCTCGTGCGCCGGACCTGGATGATTTACCAGCAGGAACTCCTGGAAATCAATGTTGTCAGAGCATTTGTCGATTTTATAAAAACGCTGGATTTCAGCAAAGAGGGGTAGCCTTCGGACTCGTGATTGGTGGACTAACAGCAAACCGCCATATCCAGCCCATTCCTCCAATACATAAAGCCTTGGAAAATCCCGTCTGTTCGCGGATTTTCCAAGGCTTTTTCACATTCTATATCGCACCATCTAGACCAAAGCCCAGTTAGGGATTCTTCCCTCGCCCTTCAGTCTCCAGCGAGCGTTCCAGCTCCTGGTAGTAGGCAAGGCGGGTCAGTTTGCTGAGGCCGGGAATGGGCGCCAGGCTGGCCAGGATATCATTGGTATTTCCTTTCGCGGCAAGTGCTTTGAGGGCCGTCTCAACACCATGGACCATCGCCGAACGCACCGTAGCCGGATACGCTATCAGCTTGACTCCGGCTGCTCGCAGTTCGGGAAGGGGAATCGCCGCTAGTTTATCGCCATCGTTGGTATTGACCATTAGGGGAATCCTCGTGGCCGCACTAACCGCTCTAATGTCATCCAGCGAGGTCAACCCTACAACGAATAGAGCGTCGGCTCCCGCAGCGGCATAGCGGCGGCAGCGGTCGATGGTCTCGGCGAGACCGTTGATGCGAAAAGCGTCGGTGCGAATAATCAGGGTAAAAGCCGGGTCCTGTCGCGCGGCGAGAGCCGCCTTGATTTTGGCGACAAAATCATCAGTGCTGATCAGTTTTTGGTCAGCCTGATAATAGGCGCATTTTTTCGGCGAAGCCTGGTCTTCGAGATGGATGCCGGCAAGGCCGGCTTGTTCAAATTCCTTCACCGTCCGGAAAACGCTCAGCGTTCCCCCATAACCGGTATCGGCGTCAGCAATAACCGGAATGCTGACAGCGCTGGCGATAAGCCTGGAACGTTCGACCACCTCAGCCATCGACATCAGCCCGAAATCCGGCATCCCAATGGCGGACGCCGACAGTCCGTTGCCGGTAACAGCGATTGCTGGAAATCCAGTTTCTTCGGCGATGAGCGCCCCAATGCACTCAAAAACGCCTGGCAAAATATAGATTTTATCATCCTGGAGCATTTTCCTCAGGGCTTCACGTTGCTTTACCATAGTAAACTCCCCCTATTTTTCAGCAAACTCAACTTCCTCATAGTTACCACAGTCCGAGAAACTTCCACCAGGGGATGCCAATTCCCGCCCAGATCGCTATGTTGATCAGGCTGACCATAAAACCATACTTCCACCAAATCCCCTGCTCGACATAACCTGACCCGAAATAGATTGGCGCAGCGCCATCAGCGTAATGGGTGAGGCTTTGAGAAAGATGGGTTGAATAGCAGAGCATCAAAACAGCTAGGAAAGGAGGAATGCCGGCGGCAATGGCCACAACGGCGAAACCAGTGAATAGTGCCATGACATGGGCTGATACACTGGCAAAACCATAATGGACATAGAAATAACTCAGAACCAAAACTGCCAAGGCCACCGGCCAGGCGACACCGGCAACCGATGCGCCTACTGCTTTGGCGAACCAAGCAATGATTCCTAGTTTATTAAGGCCGTCAGCTAACGACATAATGGCCCCCATCCATATCAGGGTATCCCAAGTAGCATGTTCTTCCAGGACGTCTTTCCATTCAATAGCCCCGGTTACCAGCAAGGCACAGCCGCCGAGTAGAGCAACAACAGCGGTATCGATATTAGTAAATTGATAGGTTGCCCATAAAATAAGCATACTGAGAAAACAGGCAATAAGAGATTTTTCCTCGGTTTTCAAGTTGCCCAGTTTCTCTAGTTCCGCCCTGGCGATTTGTTTGGCTTCGGGGGTCTCTTTTATTTCCGGCGGATACACTTTGTAGAGATAATAGGGGACAATCAGCATTCCGAGCACCCCGGGAACGATTGCCCCCAGAGTCCAAGTGGCCCAACTAATTTGAATGCCAAATGCACTGGCCGCCAGTGCCACCGCCAACAAGTTAGCGGATGAAGCGGTCATAAAGGTCGCGGAAGTGCTGCCTTCTGCATGATGAGTGGCAAGCATCAGGAAAGAGCCTATCCTCCGGGAAGTTGGCCCCGGTTCTGAGCCAAAAGCCGTGCAAAGGCTGCGGACGATCGGATAAAGCACCCCGCCTACCCTGGCTGCCATCGACGACATCCCGGGGGCGATAATGAAATCGGTGAGAAGTATAGCATAAATTACTTTTAACGTTTTGTCCCCAATCGCATAGATAATCTTATAGGCTATTCGCCGGCCCAGGCCGGTTTTTATAAACGCCGTCGCAAGCAAGAAAGCGGAAACGACCGTCCAAACCGTCGAGTTGGCGAATCCCGCCAAAGCCTGGGCCGGCGTTAACGTTCCCACGAGCGCGGAAAAAGATACGCCCAGAAGGCCCATCACGCTATTGGGCACTGGCTTAATAATAAAGCCGATAATTACCGCTATGAAAATTGCCAGTAAATGCCATGCCTGCGGCTTTACCCCAGCCGGCAGAGGCATGAACCATATGGCGACTCCGACGGCCAGGACGACGAGACATCTGATAAGTTTACTGGTATTCTTTTTGTTCTTAGCGTCAGTCATAGGGTCCACTTGTTTATTCTGCATGAACAAACAGTCCTTTCAATAAAATTCATCAATATGATTAATAACCGTTGTCCAATAGGTCAACCTCAATGTCTGCCAAATGTTTCAGCATTGCCTTCTCGGCCCGGCGCGAATCGCCCTTTTTGATGGCATTCAAAAGGGGCAGATGATCTGCGGTAACTCCCCTTTTCAACTTGTGCCACAAAAGCTTGTCCATTCGATCCATGACATCACACACCATTTGATACAGGACCGGATTACGGCCGGCTTTTGCCGCCATTCGATGAAAATCCCGCCCGTATTCCGGGGCATAAATCCCCTCAAGCCGATTTTGCTCAATAATGCGCAGCAGTTTTTCCATTTCGGCGATATCTTCCTCTGTCGCCCTTTGGGCCGCTAAGGCGGCGGTTTTGCCTTCGACAATCTTTCTGGCTTCCAATAGGTCGAAGGGACTATCGGCTTCAGTGAAAGATTGCTGCGGCTCGTACTTGTTCAGGCTTTCGATGGCGTCATTTCTGACGTACGACCCTTTTCCCACCTTAATTTCGATCACACCCATAATTTCCAGTGCACTCAATGCTTCCCGAAGACATTGCCTGCCGGTGCCAAATTTCTTGGCCAGGTCCCTCTCACCCTGCAATTTCTCGCCTGGCGGCAATTGTCCGTCCCGTATCATCCGGGTCAGGTGCTCCATAATTTCAATATACGATTTTGTCTGACGAACATTTGTAAAGCGAATGGGTCTCACCTCCTAGCAGTTTTGAGCAATCTAAAACGCTGCACCTCACCACAAGCCGAGATATTTCCACCAGGGAAGGCCGATTCCGGCCCAGATGACAAGAGTAATCACGCTGACAGCGAACCCATATTTCCACCATGTCCCTTGATCAACATATCCGGCTCCAAAGAAGATAGGGGCAGGAGCCGAGGCATAGTGGGTCAGCGGCATCGTGAGCATGGAAGCGAAGCCAAGGGTAATGGCAACTAAAAACGGCGGCGCCCCAGCGGCAACAGCAACAGTAATAAAGGCAGGATATAAGGCAGTAATATGGGCGGCAACATTGGCAAAAATATAATGGATATAAAAATAGGCCAACACCAAAATGAACAGCGCCAACGGCCAGTTGATACCAGCAATCGAACCACTCACAACTTTTGCAAACCAGGCGATCGTTCCCAGTTTCGTCAGTCCGTCAGCCAAAGCAATCGTCCCCCCCATCCATATGAGGGTATCCCAAGCCTTCTTTTCGGACAAAACGTCATCCCAGGTGATAACATTGGTGATTACCATAGCGCAGCCCCCGAGTATCGCGACGACGACAGCATCAATATTGGTAATCTGGTAAGTGCACCATAAGACCAGCATTGTCACAAAAATGCCGAGAAGAAGCCTTTCCTCAATTTTTATCTTACCCATCTTCTCCAGCTCGGCACGAGCCATTTCTTTAGCCTGAGGAGTTTCTTTGATTTCGGGGGGGTAGACCCGGAAGAGAAAATAAGGAACGATCAGCAATGAGGCCACGCCAGGCAGCAAGGCTGCGACTGTCCACGTTACCCAACTGATTTTCACCCCAATAGTACTGGCGGCTAAGGCCGCGACCAGCAAGTTGGCGGCACTGGCTGTCATAAACATCGTCGAAATCGAGGCTTCCGAGTGATAAGTCGTCATCATGAGGAAGGAGCCCACTTTTCGTGCGGTCGGCCCAGGCTCCGATCCAAAGGCGGAACAAAGACTGCGGATGATTGGATAGAAAACACCGCCCAGTCTGGCACCGTTTGACGGTATTCCTGGTGCAATGATCAGATCCCCAATCAATATGGCGTACATCAATTTCAGCGTCTTATCTCCGATGAAATAGATAACCAGATATGCGATCCGGCGGCCAAGACCAGTTTTGATGAACCCCGCCGAAAGCAGAAAAGCGGAAACAATCGTCCATATTGTCCCGTTACCGAAGCCTGATAGAACTTGGGCCGGGGTTAAAATTTCCGTAAGGGCACTAAATCCCACACCAAGCAGTGTTAATGCCCCAGCAGGAATTGGCTTAATAATGAATCCTAATATCACCGACATAAAAATGGCTAACAGATGCCACCCCTCCGGCTTTAAGCCTGCCGGCACAGGGCAGAACCATATGATTGCTCCGACAGCCAATACAATCAGGCCGTTAACTAGCTTCTTATTCCTGGGTTTTACGGCAGCAACTCCCTGATCTCGTTGCACAAACACGCACCCCTTTTGAGTATCGATTTATCACTCACTATAGAGCTTTCATCATTCCGCCAACTTAAAATAACTCCCGCACGCTGTTTACAATGGCTTTGAAGCCATCCACCGCGACTTTGCGGTCACTGCCAGCCACAATAATTCGACAGCCAAAATCCAGCCAACGTTGGGTCAGTTTTTGAATACCCTCGGGTGTGGGGGCTGAGGCCACCGCGATGGTTTCAATGTTTTTCGCCGCAGCCATCTTATACATTTCCTCCAGCTTCGCAACTACCGCCGGGTGTTGCTGTTGACCCGGCAGCCCCATCGCCTGGGACAGGTCTGTCGGCCCCAGCATAATTGCGTCTATTCCCGGTACATCGATGATCTGGCTGTAATTATTTACACCGTCAAGGCCTTCGATAAGCGGCCAAACCAGAACATTCTCGTTGGACCAGCGGATAAATTCCGGCCAGTCTTCAGCCTGGTGCCCGGCTACTCGGATTCTGGGGCAGGCTCCCCGATTGCCTAATGGATGATAACGGGCAGCCGACACCGCCGACTCGACTTCGGCGCTACTATTGACCTGAGGAACGACTATCCCCATGATGCCGGCATCTAACATCCGCGTGATAAAACTAGGGTTTTTGTCTGGTATCCGGATGATTGGCGTAATACCCACAGCTTCTGCCGCCCGCACCATCTGCACCGCAGTCTCCAAATAAAATGAGCCGTGTTCCGCGTCGATAATGACAAAGTCATAGCCGGCATGCCCGACAATCTCCACCATCTCCGGGCTGCCCATCTGTGCCCAAGTCCCGATAACCGGACGCCCGGACGCAAGAATCTGTTTAATCCCATTCACCTTATAGTTCATAAAACTTCTCCCCTCAGCCTTTTACCTGGCAACTATTGCTTAGCCAAATTGGAATTACCGGTTTAACCGGTAGTACCAGTTAAACCATTCTTTGTCCGACATATTTTTCCTTCTTCCTCTTTAGAAAAAACAGATACTTTTTCTAAATTCTTCTTGGGGTTTTATCCGTGATTTATTTAATCAAACCACCTGTCTCCTCCTGATGATAAAGAGAATAATCCCTGTGAGCACATTGCCCAAAAGAAAAAGGCCACTGTTAAGTTAAACCGTTCCATTCAGAAGTTGAAATGCGAAAAGAGCACCAAAACTGGTGCTCTTTTTTATCTATTTAGACATTGAGTTTGACGCATAATTTGCAACAACTATCATTTAATATTAATTATACCAAATTAATTAAATGCAATGGAAAAGTAGGAATATATCTCCCGGTGTCAAATATTGGTATTAGAGCAACGTGGGGGCATATTATGAAAATTATCGATCAGTTTTCACGAGCTAATCGCAGTATGAACTTGACTTCATTGACGTTGACATCGATGTAGATTTACCTCTGTTCTTGGACTCCTATTACATTAAAAATTTTAAAACCCCTCTTGGTATAGATGCAGCTAGTGATATCAACTCTTTCCTTCGATATTCTTCGGCCTTTTAAAATCTGGATTTGAGGCTGAGTCGCGGGAATTGTTTTCTTATTTAGGCGAGCCTAATGAAACTTGTCTTGGCTTGTCACAACGAAACCAGCAAGGTAAGGGCATCGACCGGTAGACACACAAAAAATATTCGATGGAATAAAGCAAAGCAATGTTATAGATTTGGATGTCTTAGAAGACCTTGAAAATTTAAGAGTTTTTGTCGTACAATTGGCACATTAAATGCTGGCAAAGGATGAATAATTATGAGGATGTCAAAGCCTGTAGCTGTATTCCTGGTATTGTTTTTTTCATTTATAATCATACGAACCTATTACGATCACACCGACGTGGCTCCCAAGACCGCGGCAGCCGAAACTGAGCTTCGACAGGAACTCGGTCGTATTTATAAATTGCCGGGAGCTGATTTTGTAGGAGATAAAATGATGACAAAGAATCGCTTTATTACTTTTTTTTATAACTATACTACAGATAATGACTGGGACGAATTTTGCAGATTCTATTCTGCCGAAATGAATCGTAATGGCTGGGTGCTGAAACGCGATAGAATATTGGAAGGTACTAGGAGCTTGGAATATGTTAAAAAAGAGTATTATTTAAGAATTGGATATAATCTGGTTCAGAAACCGCATGGTTACTCCATCGTGGCAAAATGGGATTATGACGAAAAAGACAAAAATTATTTATTGCCCTGACTTGCAAACCTATGTCCATAGCATATATTAAGCAACCCGATTAACTAAATTAAAGCCAATAAAGAAGAGTGCGTACAAGATACGCTCTCTTCTTGTTATTTGAGGTATAGAATATCTCGTAGTGTGTCTTGCGATCAACAATTCCTAACCTTTGGGCTGGAGTTAGCTTGTCGTCCTTCTTCCCAAATGGCCTACAGTCACTATGCCAAATCCGTAGTATCGTTACAGCAAACTGCGCATATCGGGGATTTATATTTGCATACATATAATTCTTTGCACTATGGCGGGCTGTTGTTAGAGGTCGTTCTAGAATACTTAATCTACGGCGACAGAGATATTAAAGAAGGAATCGATAGCCCTTGTGTTAACTTTAAGTAGCTTTTTCGCGAGGCTCTCAGAATCGTATCCAGACAAGTCGGTCAAACAATCAATGAAACGGCTGCCAACACCTACACCGGGAAGCGGATGTCTTACTGGTCTTCCTGCGTGCTTGAGGTAAGATAAATCGCCGGAATTGACCCAATCATACAATGAGCTTTTATCAAGCAAATCCGCCAGTATCTTGATGGCAACTTCAAATGGGGCTTCAGACACGAAATCTATGTCATTTTAAAAACCATACAGCTTTAATGCAGCTTTGGCCTCGCTATAAGCTGCTGGCAAAATACTTCCTGCCAGCTTTGATCTTTAATTAGTTAGTTTTTTCAAAATCAACTGATAAACAGAACGGTTTAACTGTTAAGTGGCCTTTTTCTTTGCAAAAAATACTACCCTGATCCAATTGACAAAATCTCCGTCGTTAAACCGATTACCCGACGATTACTCGGACACTGGCAGCTGCTCCCCGGCCCCTTTTACAGCGTCCCCGGCCTTCAGTTGCGATAGCAGCATCCCGCCAAACATAAGGGCACATCCGGCAAGTTCAGCAGTTCCCAGTCTTTCGTCCAGCAATATGAATCCACCGACGGCGGCAAAGACCGTCTCCATACTCAGAATGACCGCCGCATGCGATGGTTGAGCGTACTTTTGTCCGACGATCTGCAAGGTATAGGCAACGCCGACCGAGCATATCCCACCATACAGAATGGGTATCATGGCCTGATGGAGGCCGGTTAAGGTCACGCTCTCGATGGCTAACCCAGTCGCTAAGCTAAGCAAAGAACATGTGGCAAATTGGAGAAAAGCCAGTTTCAGCACATCGATTTTGCGCGAAAATTTGTCAATTAGTAAAATGTGCGCTGACCAAAAAAGAGCCCCAATCAGTTCCAGCAAATCGCCAAATGAAATCGTAAAACTTTCTTTCACGCATAGCAAATATAGACCAACGGCAGCCACCAGGCAACCGGACAGCGTCATTTTCGTCAAGGGCTGTTTAAAAACAAAGCGGCTGATCAGGGGAACAATGACAATATAAAGGCAGGTAATGAATGCCGCTTTCCCGGCTTCGGTGTAAATGAGTCCCACTTGTTGCAGAGAGGCCCCCAGAAAAAGGACCATACCGGCGATGAAACCAGGCATGGCTGCAGATTTCCACGATTGATCCCGACCGACATTTGCGTCACTTGCCGGTTTTCGGGAAAAGAAGATGATGAGTGGAAGCAGCGAAAGGCTACCTAAAGCAAATCGTACACCGTTAAAGGTATATGGTCCGATATATTCCATTCCTACCCGCTGGGCGACGAAAGCAAATCCCCATATTGCCGCAGCAAGAAGGAGAATAAGATTTGATTTTAGCAAACTCATGAATAATTACCCCTTTGATTAGCCCTATTGAAAGATACCGACGCCAGGCACCTCGCATCGGTACTGCGCCAAAGTATAACATATTGATTATAGACACGACGCCGCTAACCTGTCAATTATTTCAGTCACGAGAAAAAGTACGAGGGCACGCCCCATGTCGCGCCCTCGCACCGTTTAGGTTATTGCGGGTTGACTGTTCCCCGCCCCTTCGTCTTGTACACAATTCATAAATCCGAATGAAATTTCTCAGAGTACCTGCGTGTCTCTCGAAATAATAACTTACCCAAACAAGGCCTTGGTTGCGAGAAAGAGCACCGAAGGTCCCATTAGGCAGCCTAGGCCAGTGTGAAAGGTTGATACCAGGGCGCCGTATGGCACCAAGCGGCGGTCGGTGGCAGCCAGTCCAGCTGTCACGCCGCTTACTGTACCGGCCAGTCCGCCAAATACCATGGCCGACCGGGGAGTTTCCAGCCGGAGAAATCGTGCGGTCATTGGTGTCGCCACCATGACGATAATTGCTTTGACAACACCTGTTGCAATACTGAGCGCCATCAGATCGGAACTGGCGCCGATTGCCGCGCCGGTAACCGGTCCGACGATATAGGTGACAGCGCCGGCGCCGATGGTGGACATGGAAATGGGATCTCTATAACCAAACGCATAGGCAACAGCTGCGCCAATGACGAAAGGCACTACGGTTCCGACAAACAATGCGACAACGCCGATCAATCCGGCCTTTTTCGCTTCCTCCGCCTTGACTTCAAAGGCGGTGGCAACAATGGCGAAATCCCGGAACATGGCCCCTCCCATCAGGCCGATGCCGCCGAACAGTTTGATGTCGGCCAGGCCCATTTTACCGCCGGTCTGCATGCCGCCCCAGTAAGCCAAAGCCAAGCCGAGCAATATCGCGATGGCCGATCCATGGACTCGGCCAAGCGTCAGCCGTCGCGAGAACTGACTTGATAAAAACATAATAATACCTACAAAGGCAAAGGCTGTTATGAGGCTATTTTGAAGCGCGACATTCTCGAGCATATGCAACATAGTTAAACCCTCCAACCGATTTTTTTAGCTTTGCTGGCTTTGTTCAGCCAATAGCTTCTTGGCTGCTTCGACGCTTTCCGGAGATTCCATGCGATTGATCAGCGAAATGCAGCAAGCGCAAGCGGCAAAAGTTAAAAAAGCCGCAATCAGTGCCACCGGTCCGCCCTTTAATGCTGCAACCACATTCTGTTGGGCTGCCATGGCAACCACAACCGGGATGTACATGGCTCCCCAGTAGCCGACTCCGGCTTCGGTCAGCTGTGGCATGATATTTTTCTTGTGCATATACAGTCGGACAAAGATCAACAGCAACATTGCGATACCGACGCCGCCGACGTTTGCTTTCGCGCCGATAGCTACGCCGAGAAGGTCTCCTAGATAAACACCGATCAGATGACAGGCCGCCAGCAAAGCCGTTCCGTAAATAATCATGGATCATTCCTCCTTTTGGTTTTCAGCAATTGTATTGCACATAGTGCGAATGCTTTACCAGACATTCGCACTATGCAGTACAGGGGTTACAATACGTTTTTTGATCTTAATTCCGCTACTTCTTCGGCGGTGAATCCCAATATTTCGTGCAGGATTTCCTCGGTGTGTTGACCGAGAAGCGGCGCGGGACTTTCCACAGAACCGGGTGTTTCGGACATCTTAATGGGAATACCCGGCATTTTGACCTTTCCGGCGATCGGATGATCGGTTTCAATAATCATATCGCGGCTTTTCACTTGTACATCATTCACCACGCGATCAATGGTATTGATCGGACCGTTTGGTATTCCCGCTTTTTCGAGAATTTCCAGCCACTCATCCACTGTTTTATTGGGAAATACCGTATCCAAAATCGCTTTCAAGGATTTTTGGTTTTCAGTCCGTTTCGGGTTGGAAACAAAGCGCTCATCGGTAATCATCTCTGGTTTTCCGATAAGGTTACAGAAGGTAGCCCACAGTCTGTCGTTGCCAACAGCTATGATGACATACCCGTCTTTTGCCTTAAAGGCCTCGAACGGGGTGATGGACGGGTGGCGATTGCCTATCGGTTTCGGAACAACGCCGGAGGAGACATAGCGGGCAATCGCGTTTTCTAAAATCGCTACCTGGCAATCCAACATCGAGACATCCACCTTCTGGCCGATACCGGTAACTTCACGGTTGTATAAAGCAGTCATTGTACCAAAGGCGGCAAACAGTCCGGCGGTAATATCGCCAACCGATGCGCCAACACGGGTGGGCTCACCGTTTTCCTGCCCGGTGATACTCATAATGCCGCCCATACCCTGAACAATGACATCATAGGCCGGTCTTTCCGAATAAGGACCGGTATGACCAAACCCAGAGCAAGCGGTATAAATCAATTTCGGATTAATTTTTTTGAGCTCTTCGTAGCCAAGTCCGAATTTTTCCATCGTTCCAGGACGGTAGTTTTCCAGCACGACATCCGCCTTTTCAACCATTGCCTTAAAAAGTTCCTGCGCTTTTTCTTCTTTCAGATTCAGGGTCATGGAACGTTTCCCACGATTAAGACTCATAAAATAGACGCTTTCTTTGCCGATAAAGGGACCAAACGCCCTTGAATCGTCACCACCCTTCGGTGCCTCCAATTTGATAACATTGGCACCAAAGTCAGACAGCATCATGGCAGCATAAGGACCTGCCAAAACCCGTGTTAAATCAAGAACAACAATTCCTTCCAATGGCTTTCTCAAAAACAAGACCTCCTTAAATAACTCTAATCTAATTATCAGTAATATCGCACAATTTTGGCATCGAGAGTATATTTCTCAAGCAACATGACAAAAATGAAGTCTATCAGGCCCGTTTGGAGGAATAAGATGCATCCCAATTATCCCGATTAATTGCTGAATTCCCTTCGGAAACAGAGAGAAACCAGCAAGAGAAATTTTATTCATGCCAAAACGTCCAGTTACCTGAAAAATCTGTCTTTACAGTGAACTTCTACCTTTAAAAAAAGTCGAAAACCGTCAATCGACCTCGCCATAGCCAGACCGGTTATTGGTATTTACCCACACTCCAATACTTCCTGTGCAGAGACGCGCCACACGCACCATAAAACACCTTCCCTTGGCAACCAGCTATTTCGATCGCAATACAAAAGATTGAAAAGGAGCTTGAAATTCAACGTTTTGACCGCAGCCAGAAGCAGTTAGCATTAACGATTAGAAGGGCAATTTTTTTCAGCGTGCTGACGTTATACTCAATTAATCGCAAGATACCATCACAAAGATGAATAATTACAAAAAAATCAGAAAGGGTCCATACGAATAGGTATCTCTTCCATGATAGGCGCAATCCTCTTTCCTTACGTATTTAACCAGTTTCCAAGTGCATATCCGCACTTGGATCTTTCTATCAGGGAAGAAGACACTTTGTCTATTCGAACCAACTTGAACAAGGTGATCTTGATGGAATCATAATGATTGATAATATGTCTTCACCATTTAGTGACTATACCCTTATCTACTGGGGAAATTCTATGTTTACCCTTAAATCATCCCTTTGACAAACTATCCAAAGTTGCTTGGGAAGATCTGTCTGAACAGCCGCTCCTACTTCTAAATGAAGATACATTAATAGGCAACTTATTTTAGAAGAGTATTGCTGCCCCCCTGTGCCAAATCTCTGGTTAGGCCAACAAAGTCATAGCCTTTACTATTTAGCCCGTTCTGCGCCCGTATATTAAAAGAACACTCGTAAGAAAACCATTCTAAAAACACTAGAAGCCAGGGGTGGAAAACTTTCGCGCCACCCCTGGCTTCTTTTTTGCTTCTATACACTTTATACATCGGCGGAATCTGCATACATATTAAAATTAACGAAGATTCTCTATAAATATGCCCGGCCAATTAATAAAGCATGATCCACTTCCACCCGTCTTTTCAATCTCGGCAGCCACCAACTGGCTCAGATCTTTGAGATGGAGATGGATATGGCTTGGCACGAAATGAATGAGTTGGCGATAACGATGATCGGTTTGCCGAAGTCTTCCTCCTTCATGCCAGCGGCACGCCACAGACCGCGATCTCCTGCCATATTGCAATCGTGAGTAGAGGTGCGGGAACGATACTCGGGCATATTCGGCATTCCTCTAAGTTAAAAAGGCTGTGCTAAGCAGATTGTATTTGATATACAAACTAGCCGCCTAGCTTCACAGAATATCAGCTTGGCGAAACAATTGAATCGTCGCGTCCAGAATGTCATTGCCTCACTCCACCGCGCAGAAAAAACAACATGCAGCTCCTCTTCTTTTGGCTCAAAGTACGCCAAGCGTCAGCAGGATGAAATATGCAGGAATGGTAAAGAGAGAAATGACCGTAGTCAGTGCAGTCATTACCGCAACATAGTTCGCATCAGCTTTATATGCCCGGGCCGCAATCGACACCTGGGTCATGACTGGCATTGCGGCTTCAATAATAAAGACTTTCCGCATCAATTCGGGGACGGGGATCACATAGCACGCCGCCAGAACTACTGCGGGCGAGATGATGAATCGCGCAGCGATCAAAACAGCCATGTCACGTGTGATGCGAACATTGCGGAGGTTGGCCAAATAAATGGCAATGCCGATGAACAGCATGGCCAAAGGAGTCGTCATGCTGCCAAGATAATTGAAGGTTCCATTGATAAAGGTCGGGAGCTTGACACTGCCCAAAATGAATAAGATGGCGACGACAGCGCCGATCAATGGCGGCGACATGATGTTCTTAATTGTCTGGAAGCTCAGGACACGCGGCGTCGCGATATCGTTGCCATTTTGACTGCCTTCAATGCACGCAAACTTCGATCCGTCGAGGCTGAGGCCGTAGGCACCGATGGTCCAGAACAGCATGGACTGGACAAGATAGTACATCACCGCAATTGGTAAAGCCTTGTCACCGAATAGCGCGATGATCACAGGAAAACCGATGAACGCTGTGTTGGCGACGAAAAACATCGCCCGGAACGTCCCGCGTCGGTAATCCGGAACGTGAATGACAAAAGAAGTTATGACTCCGATCGCGTAAGTGACCAACATCGTAAACAAGGGCATAGTCACGGCTATACCGAGCTGAAGCAAGTCAGTCTTTGTATAGGATTTCATCATACTTACGACCATGTACAGCGGGATAGTCACCGTCATGGCGAATTTCGCGAACAGTTGACCGACCTCTTTATTAAACCACCCCCTCATTGTTAGGTAATACCCAAGGCTAATCATCAGCATACAGCTGAAAACCCCGCTCAATGATTCAAAAATAGACATTATTGTCTCCCCTCGATGAATGTTACATTTATTTGTGCGATCCCTAATAAGCCGACGCCCTTACGTCTTTTACTTGTCGAATTACAGCTTCGAGGGGCATCGCCGACACCGCAATGGCGGGAACTTCGGGAAACGCCTCTGTTGTGAGCTTAGACAGAACCCTACCAGGGGTAATCTCCACAAATAGCTCAGTCCCCATGCCAACCAGAACTTCGGTGATATCGTGCCAACGAACCGAGTACGCTATGTTTGTGGCGATATCTTCCCGAATTCGATCGAAAGCGTGTGTCGGCCGAGCTCGCCGATTGGTAAGGTATTGTGCCGTAATTGGTCTAGGTTCAAGATCTTTCATGGTAGCGACCAATCTGTCAGCCACTCCCGCCAGCAGCTTACAGTGCGAAGGAACTGACACCTCTAGGCGTTCGGCCTTCTGGCATCCGGCCTTTTGCGCCAAGTCGATGACCCGCTCCATCCCCGCGTCGGATCCGGCCACGACGATCTGCCTTAGCGCGTTAAGATTGCCCACAAAGACTGGGGCGTCCGGGGTCGTCGCGGCGGAGACGATGGAGTTGACCTGTTCCTCATCGAGACCGACGATTGCAGTCAGTCCAAAGCCACTCGGAAAGGCTTCCTCCATCATCGACGCACGTAAATGGACCAAGCGTACTCCGTCCCGAAAGCTCAAGGCTCCGCACGCCGTTGCCGCGGCGTAAGCTCCAATCGACAGACCTGCCACCGCGTCCGGGAAAGCACCTTCCGCTGCCAGGGCACGCGTTACAGCCACACCAGCGGTATAGATTGCAATCTGAGTCGAAACGGTCGACCGAATTGTGTCCTCGGCATCCAATTCGAGAACATTCCGGCCTAGGACTTCACTAGCCTCCTCAATGGTGCGCGCCACTTCATGGTGGCTGGGAAGCTGATGCAACATACCGGGCCGTTGCGAACCCTGCCCGGGAAAAAGATATGAAATCGTCATCGCTGTTCTCCCCTATTTGTATTCCAGGGATCAAGAACCAAGATTGGCCCATTCATTGTACGCAAAAGTATTTTCCGCCCTTGTTCTGTCGAGCAGTATTCTTTCATGGCAATTGCACCGTCCGGTGTTTCCATTTGCACATCTACAGAAGCCCCGATTTCGGATAGCTCGGCGAGCATTCGCTTCGCGTCATCGCGAGATATTTTGTTCGGCACACGAATAATCAGATCGAGATCGCTTTTAGGAGTGACAACCTCGCAGCCGGTCCCTAGTTCAAACCCGACACTGCCGGTCGGTCCCCAAACATGTTCCATTCGCCCCCAACGTTCCAAAACAATCTGAAACGCCCGCAGTGCGGGAATTTCGGCGTAACGGCTGCGCCTGGGCTCGCAACGCTCGCTGAGAAGACGTTCGGGCGGTATCCCTCTAACCACCGAGCTGACAGGAATGGCTGCAGCAAATCTTTGGTCACGGGAAACACCGCGTATCCCGATAGGGATTTGCCTCCCATCTTGCGACGCTCGCCGAACAACGGCGACAGGAGCTTCCTGCAGGGATTCCAGTACCCAGGGTGGCGTCGTCGTCTTTGGCAAGTGATGGGGACCGACGAGGAACCACACCAAATCGTGAGGATGAACTTGGATGTCAGAATGAGGGTATGTCTGCATTCGATCGATCCTCTCTGAATACTCTGTCTATTTTTGATATTCCAACGGTTCGCTCGCAGATAAGGCACCACACCTGGTCATGTTCTTCGGCCGGATCTTCCCGGTAGGAATAGTGCTCCGGTCTGGCTCGACCGGAGCACATCACGTCAGAGAGCGTTCCACTGCTCCGCCATCTTCTGGCGGACCAAGAGCGAGGCCTTCCGGTAGGTTCTCGCCCCATCGGACTCGAGCCTGACATCCAAAGTCGCGGGTTTCGCACGAGAGTCAGCGATGGCCTCGATCAGGGCGCTCTGTACCTGGGCGACGGTCGCCGCTGCGGGCTCGTCCGGATGGGCCACGTCGAGCAAGGCATGCAGCCCACCCAGTTTCGCAAAGGAGCCGATATCGTACGCCATGGGCACAATTTCCTGCCCCAACCTGTCAAGTTCCTCCACGCTTCGCCGCGTGATACGCGCCGCGGCGTCTTTGTACATGGCGTGAATCAGGACTTCCGGATCGTTGAACGCAATTAATCGATTCGCCTGGCCGGCCATCGCAAGAAATGCACCAGAGACGCAGCGGCCGACAATCAAGGCAATGACCGGGTGCCCAGCCGTTCGGGCGTCGGCATAGGCAGCGATAATCGCCGCAGCGGCAACGTGGATACCGAAGAGCTCCTCACGGCGTCCGTAGGCCTGACTCTTGGTATCACAAACTGTGATGATCGGACGTTTGACCTTCTTATCCTTGTCAGCCTCGATGACCTGGCGAAGGGCCTTCGTACCAAACCAGCCCTCATCGACGCCCACCTCGCTACGACCGGCCCGCGGAAAACGACTTTTCGGATCAGGAACCAAGCCGACGAAAACAACCTCCTCGTCGCCCAATTTACCACCTGATAACAGAAGGGATCCGGGATTTCCGGGCACGCTTCCGTTATTCCCGGCAAGGGCTTCAAACCACTTGCGCCCACGGTTCATGACGGTGTCACTCATTCTGCCACCTCCTTCCAGACTTTGCGGATATCTTCGCCTGTCCACTGCCTGGAACAGTCCATGGCAGCGAGGCGTTTAATGAACAGGTCGTATTTGTCGGTGCGCAGTTTCGCCGGGTGGCCCTTGCTGAACAGACTCCTTACGGCCTTCGCGATTTCTGCCGCGTCGTCTTCGACCAAAAGATCAGCAAATCCGGTTGCCGCACGTTGCGCGCCTCCGTTAACGCTCCAGACGAAGGGTTTATCGCCTGATGGAAATTCAGCGGCGCCGGCTTCCTGTTCAATGACTTCAGGACCGTTCATGCTCAATCGTGCCTGTTGCGTCATGACCACGTAGGACGCCAAGCCTGCGGCAAGCGACATACCGCCGAAGCAACCGGTTGGACCAGCGATCACGACAATCAGTGGGGTGTGCTTTCTGAGAGCCACCATTTCGGAGTAGATCTCGGCAATAACCAACTCGCCCATGTTCGCTTCCTGGAGGCGAACACCGCCGCTTTCAAGTGAAAGAACGGCACGAGTCGGAATGCCTTTCTCGTTGTCGATTCGGGCCAAGCGAAATGCTTCGGCCATCTTCATCCCACAGACTTCGCCAATGGATCCGCCTTGGAACTTGCCTTCCATGGCGATCACCACGGCCGGTTGACTGTCGATTGTTCCCTTGGCGACGACACAACCGTCATCGGATTGGGGCACGATGCCCTGCATCGGCAGCCAAGGCGACATGACCCGATCAAAGGGACCGAGAAGTTCGCGGCAAGTACCCGGATCGAGCAGTTCCTTCGCGCGAGCACGGGCATTGAGTTCGATGTAACTACGGCGCTCACTCAGCGCCAAGACTTCTTTTGAGAGAGGGGGAATGTTCATCATGACTCGCTCACCTCGACAGCTTGGCGGAGCCGGAGTGCTACTGTTCCGGGGGTCGCGCCAAAATCGTTGATTTCGATGTTGCTCGCGGCAGGGTAATTCTGGAGAAAGCGCTCCAAAACCGCCTTCCAGGTCGTGCCAAACCCGGCAACACTGGTTTGGATTTTCACCTTGGTCCGATTGTCATCTGCCGGTTCCATCAGAATTTCTAAGTCGCCGGACCCCACGACACCGACATGGGAACGTTTTCCTTTTGGTCCAGAGGTAGGGAATTCAAATGTTAATATCTCCATAATTCTCCTTCTCCAAATTTAAATTCCAGGTAAGGCTTGCGATCATCTTTTTCGATGGCGTCTAAAAAGAGGGTTGCAGCCAATAGGTCTGCGCTTCCGCCTGGTGAGACGTTTTGCTCTAGCAGACTCTTGTCCAGATGATCCAAAGCCCGGCGGCCTCCCTCAGTAGCCGTCCCACCACACTCGATTACTTTCCTGGCGCCGCTCTTGGCGCCATCGAGCGCTTTCCATCCTCCTCGGTGGAGCAGACAGGTGTCGTCCAACTCCGCCATGATGGCCATCAATGCATCCAGCCTGGCACTGTCTTCGTCAGCCCCCTGCTTCCGTGCCGCCCGTAGTGCAGGCAACCCTCGCTCGATGACACTGGGGAAGCCCTCTTGCGCCTCCCCCCGGGCCCCCACCACCCGAAATCGACGAATGACCCCACTGCCATTGGTGGACCTGTCGGGCGCCCGGGAATCTGGATGGTGGGCAACGTCGGCTGCATACTGTGCGACCGTGGCTGGGTCTATCCGGTCATAGGGGCACATGGATGCACCCGAAACGAGCAGGCCGATCGCCCAAATTGCCCCTTTGTGGGTGTTCACTCCGCCGGTGGCGGCAAACATCGTTTCCTCCCCATCACGGCCGATCGCTGCCAACTGTTCGCGCAACGACTGCGTCGGGCAGGCTCTGTTTGCCATAGTCGCCATTGTCCGGAAGCAGGAAAACAGCGATAGAGCAGAGCGGTGCATGAGGGCCAGGTTAAGGTCAGCATGGGATCCGGATCCACGTCTGTCGACAAGACCCGGCTTGGGTGTTAGATCGGCTTCGGCAACCATCGAACGCACGGCATGGAAGGCGAGATATCTCGCATCGACAGCTGGCGAAAAATCGGCCGATTCGACCGGGAAATAAGCCAGTTGCCGTGCATCGATGAAGAAGTCCGTGGACATCTTACCAGCTCCGGAAACGCGCCGGCGGCTCGTAGAGTCCGCCCGACCACGTGACTAAGTCCTTCATGCTGCGCGCAGAAAGAAGCGATCTCGTTGCGTCCGACCGCCGTACACCTAGATCCTCGGGATAGGCGACGACGCCCCTTTCCCTCAGCTTCTCAACCTGCTTGGCCGTCGAATTCAGTCCGACCTTGGTCACCCCAGCGATGGCAGCGACCGCGGCACGGCGCTCTTCGAGACAGTCGGCTTTGTAGAGGTAGGCAATGCCTTCCTCGGTGGCGATATGAGTGACATCATCACCGTAGATCATCACCGGAGCCACCGGCAGGTTGGCGTCTTTGCCCACTTGAATGGCGTCGAGGCTTTCGACGAACAACGGTACGCCCCCTGCCTTGAATGTCTCGACCACCTGCACGCAAAGCTTTCGTCCTCTGGCAGTCGCGCTGTCTGAGGTAATGAGGGACAACCAAGCTGGCGAAGTATGGCGCCGACCGCGAGCGTCACTGCCGAGATTCGGCGCGCCGCCGAATCCAGCGATACGCCCTTTGGTAACCGTCGACGAGTTCCCTTCTCCGTCGATTTGCAGCGTCGATCCCGCGAAGAGATCCACCGCGTAGTGTCCGGCAAGCTGGCAATAGACGCGGTTGGAGCGCAAATTGCCATCCTGCCCGGTAAAATAGACGTCCGGACGGGCGGCCACGTATTTTTCCATGCCGGCTTCGTTGCCGAAGCTGTGAATGCTCTCAACCCATCCGTTCTCGATCGCCGGAATGAGCGTCGGCTGCGGATTGAGAATCCAATTGCGGCAAATCTTGCCTTTCAGTCCGAGTTGGGCCCCATAGGTCGGAAGCAAGAGTTCAACGGCCGCGGTGTCGAAACCAACACCGTGATTCAGGGACAGAACCTGATGGCGCTCGTAAATTCCACGAATAACCATCATTGCTGTGAGGATCTGAAGCTCTTTGATGTCTTTCGGATCGCGTGTCTGGATCGGTTCTTTTGCGTAGGGCCGATCCCCTTCGACGATGACATCCACCCAGCCGCCTGGGATATCGACGCGCGGCAGCTTGTCGACGATTTCGTTCACCTGGACAATAACGATGCCATCACGGAACGCGGCGGCCTCGATCATCGAAGGAGTATCTTCCGTATTCGCGCCGGTGAAGAGATTGCCCTCACGGTCGGCCATGTCCGCGCAGACAAGCACCGCGTTGGGGATCAGATCGACAAACATTCGCGCGGACAGTTCGACATAGGTGTTGATCGACCCTATTTCGATCTCTCCATCTTCGACCATTTGCGCGATTCGCAAGCTCTGCGGACCGGCGAAACTGAAGTCGAGTCTTTTCGCGATCCCCTGCTCGAATATTTCCATATGCTCGGGGCGGGCAACTGCCCAGATCACCGCATTTAAGTTGTTCACTTTTTGGGGATTCACTTTGGCTAGCGAGCGCGACAAAAAGTCTGCTTGCTTTTGCACGCTCTCGATAATGACCCGATCTCCCGGAACCAAGAGCGTCTCAAGGGCATCAACCATCTTGTTTTGCGGAAGCATTTTACCATTCATCCACGGAGCAACCAGCCCCATGCGCCGACGTTTGCCTTCGCGCCTCGTGGACCATGATCGTTGCGTGACCGCTTCGCTTGTTGCGAGGTCCATTCTTGATCTCTCCCATCGTCTGATTCGATTTGCGAACTAGGCTTCCCCAGAAGCCCGCCGCGTCATCAGCTCACTTCTTTGTGATTATTACATCTATGAATCTATGTGTTATGTGATGTACTTCTACTTTACCCCCTTTCAAACTGCTATCAGCTTTTTGTCAAGCGCTCTAGTCTGGGTATCAGCAATTACATTGGCCGAGATTTTCCTAACTTCATTCTATTACCTTGACAGTATCAAGTAAAATATCCCTTAACCATGACCGTTATAGATGAAAGCCATAACGAATTCGACCAATTGTTGCTAAAACAGAGAAAACTTAGTATGATTATGCAGGGTGATAGAAATGGATTTTATTCATTTAGTATACTTTTTTGAAGTAGCGCGCCAGGAAAGCTTTACCAAGGCATCAGAGGTTTTGTATGTTTCTCAATCTACCATCAGCAAACTCATTAAGAATCTTGAGAGCGAATTGGGAGTGGCCCTCTTTTACCGCACCCCTAAGCGAGTGATACTTACCGATGCAGGGCAACTTCTTTTGACCAAGACTAAGATCATTATTGAAACCCTAAACAGCATTCATCCAGAATTGTCCGATTTGACCGGCACTCCGCGGGGACGCCTGAAGATCGGTATGTCGCCGATGGTCCAGACACTTTTTCCGCAGGCCATCGCCGAATTCAAGTCCCTTTACCCTCAAATCATTATCGACCTAATTGAAGTCGGTTCCAAAAAGGTTGAACAGGGAATATCCGAGGGAACCATCGACGTCGGCATCATGATGTTGCCCACAAGAGGCAAAGAAGAACTGGTTGTTTTTCCCTTTATGAATGACCCAATGATGTTGATTGTTCATCCCAACCATCCTTTAGCTACCAAGCAATTTGTTGACATGTATGATCTGCGTGATGAGCCTTTTGTACTCTATAAGGAGGACTTTGCCCTGCATGATCACATCATCGAAAAATGCCAGGAACTTGGTTTCGAACCCCACATAGTATGTGAAACGGCGCAGTGGGACTTCATGGTGAACATTGTCGCGTCAAAACTGGGCATTGCGTTCTTGCCGCACACACTATGTGCAAAAATCAGTTCTCAATTAATCAAAACCTTGCCGGTTGTGAATGGAATTATCCCATGGAACCTTGCCCTCGTTTGGAAAAATAACACTTACCTTTCCTACCCTACAAAAGTGTGGTTAAAACACATCTTTAAAGTGTTTGGCATAGCAGAAAGTACAATTATACCTTCAGAGAATATTCATGATACCTAGTCCGTAATTATGCTCGGCAACATGTCCCCAGCCAGGTGTCAAGTGATGCTTACGTCAAGAACTAACAAAGCCAACTACGTGAACGTTGCTCACGTAGTTGGCTTTGTTGCATCCTATCATCCGCCCTCAGTGCAAAGCCGCCGCCTTTTATCGAGAGTAAGTAATCGGTCTCTTTTCATCTTTTGGGTTTACGTAGGGCTGATGCACGACCTTGTTTCTTTGCTCGGGTCCTAGAAGAAAATCAACAGAACCCACCGCGCCATAACCAAGATTATCTTCACTGATCACTCACACATGATTCGTTAAAATGGGCTTGGAAACTAAAACCCCTGACTTTACAATGAACTTCAACCTTTTTAAAAAGTTAGAAACCGTCAGTCGACCTCACCTTTGAAATGTTTTCCTATATAATGAGTCGGAAACTATCCATTCGTGCCACATGTTATGCTTGCATAATTATTCTCTACCCTAGTCTTCTCCTAAAAAGAACCCATCAATCTTGACATCTACCTTCTATTTCACCTATGCTTCCCAAAGTTGAATTGCAATTTATTCTCTTGTTAAACAGGGAATAAAGACTTCTCACCAGTAAAATAAAAGCTCTCCGGATTATAAAATCCGAAAAGCTTCCACATAAATTCGCAGGAGAATGCAACTCTGAAACTTGATAGGTTCGGGAGGCAAGCGTTGTCGGCATCGCCCGACTCGTAAAACAACAAAAATAATACTTTGTGGCTATCCGCCCGACAGGTCAAGTTTTGTCCTTATCAACAATGCTGTTTGCAAATGAATTGGCTTCCCAAAGCGAACTTGACTCACATCTCCCCAAGGACCTGACTTTAGAGGATAAAATATGGCCTGCCAGCTTATACAATCGCTTGTGACCGATTTTGATGCAAGCAAATATTGCAACGAATATTACACGCAAGTCCGCACGTGTTCGTGCCTTGCGCCCCCAAAATATGCATTTATGCTTCTGAAAAAATGTATCGGGGCGGGTCAGTCCGAACAAAAAACAAGGGGTTGATTTCATTTTTCCCTTTGGTACAGTGCATCATCAGCCCGCTTAATGTTTGCATCAATATCCTGCCGCAAGTCAAACTGCGTTACTCCCAAATTCATAGCTACCACTAGCTCTTTTCCCTCATAGCAGATCGCTGCCATTTCCAAGGTCTGTCGTATTTTCTCCGCTACAACCCGTCCCCCGTAAAAATCAGTATCAGGAAGCATCAGTAGAAATTCATCTCCGCCCCATCGTGCGACCACGTCTTGCTCCCTTATATTCGACTTCATAATCTTAGCAATCTCCCTTAGGACCAAATCCCCGCAATCGTGACCAAAGGAATCGTTTATTTTCTTAAAATTTTTAACATCAGCCAAAACTATGCTCATATTGCCCGAATTCCTTCTCAGCCTTGCAACTTCGGCTTGTAGTCTTTGCACCATATACCGCCGGTTAGGAAGATTAGTCAAATAATCTGTTATCGCAACGATCTCCAGTTTTTCGAGCATTTCATTCAATTCCCGGTTTTTTCCCTCCAGCCGCTTGGTGTAGGCTTTCAATGTCTCTTTAGACGCTCTCAGTTCCAGATGTGTTTTGATGCGGGCGCACAACTCCATTGAACTGAATGGCTTTGTGATATAATCCTGTCCGCCTGCTTCAAACGCTTTGACTATGTCTTTTGGCTCAGTAAGAACTGTGATAAAAATTATGGGGATTTCCTCGGTTGCCACCTGTTTTTTGAGGAACCGGCAGACAGTAAATCCATCCATTTCCGGCATTATTACATCCAATAAAATCAGATCCGGCATTTGTTCGGTAGCGAGCTGAATAGCTGTCGGTCCGTCAGCGGCAACCAGCACTTCATATGCATTTCCCAGTAGCTTGCTAATGATTTTTAAATTAATCGGGCTGTCGTCGACAATTAAGATCTTTGGCATAATTCTCTCCTGCGATCCTGTTCCAGATTAAAAAACACCTGATTCTGCTGACATCCTGTTCGGTGACTACGAAAGTATTGAAAACCAATCACGCTCTTTTTCGCAGGACCTTGTCGACACTTTCGAGCAGGCGAGTCCTGTCCAACTTGGCTTCATAAAGATCAAAGCCGGCCCTCAATCCTTTTTCTTTGTTGCTGTCGCCGCTCAGTGACGTCAAAGCGATCACCGGCAGATGTTTCAACGTTTCACTGGCGCGGATGGCCCGCACCAACTCGAGACCATTCATGAGCGGCATCTCGATATCGCTTATGACTGCGTCCACCATTTGCCGGGATAATAACGCAAAAGCTTCACGGCCATTCTCAACTGAGATCACTTCATACCCATCACTTTCCAGATAGCTCTTGGTCGTCTTAGCAAAAAACGGGGTATCCTCTGCCAATAGTATCACCGCTTTCTTTGCCGGGAGACTGCCTTCGAAAAAGTTTATCGCTTTTTTTCTGGTCTCGATACTTTCTTGGGCATAGTATTCCGGTGCCGCTTTCTGAAAAAGCTCATGAATGTTCAGTAGAGTCACAATGGTGTCGCCAACTAGCGTTGATCCGATGATACCCTGCCCGCAAACGCCGCCGGCGTCCAGATCAATAATTGTCGAAATGGCGTCGCAAATCTCTTCGGCAATGATTCCGACTGGATGTTTCACCAGCTTGGGCAAAATGACATAGACTTTGGAAAGATTGTTTTTTCGTTTGGAAATAGGCAAATAATGTTCGGGGCGGATGATCCTGATCGTTTTCCCTTGAAAGGCGAGATAGTGCTTAGAGCCGATTTTTTGAATCCGGGAAAGCTCCACTTCCTCGATCCGAGAAACCATCGCCAAATCGACGCCCAGCATTTCACCGCCCGAAGTTTTGAACAACAGCAAATATTGTTGTTCGGCCGACCGGCGTTTTTCCGTCAATTGCGTGTCCACTAACTCGGCAGCGTCTTCCGTTTGACCAAGGTTAGCTTCCGCCCGAAGACTTTCCGGGTCAATAATCATGGCAATACGGCCATCACCCAGAACGGTCACGCCGGAATAACAGCCGCGGGTTCTGAGAGCAGCAGGAACCGGCTTCACCAGGATCTCTTCCGTATCATAAACAGCGTCGACCACCAACCCATACCATAGACTACCACTCTTAATCACCAAAATACGAAAAGTCCGGGCTTTGTCGGTAAAATAGGCGCGACTGCTCTCGCTGCCACTGGCGATTCCCAGAACATCAGCCAAGCGGACAAGCGGCAACAATTGATTACGCAGCCTGAGAACCGGGCAGGAATGAATAAACTCAATCCGCTTTTCATTTTTTGCGTCAGGCTGGATGAGGACCAATTCCTTCACGTTGACCTGTGGTATAGCAAAAGCGTCACCAGATACCTCCACAATAAATGAGGAGATAATGGCCAAGGTCAGCGGCAACATCAGCCTAAACGTGGTTCCGCCTCCCATTGTGGTAAGCAGTTCAACCTTGCCACCCAATTTCTCAATATTTGTCTTTACCACATCCATGCCAACACCGCGCCCGGAAACGTCAGTAATTTGTTCTGCCGTCGAAAAACCCGGTCGTATGATAAAACTCAGGATGTCTGCCTCTCTCAGCAGAGCGGCTTCCTTTTCAGTGATCCAGCCTTTGAGCAAAGCCTTCGCCTTGACCTTTTCTACATCAATCCCGGCTCCGTCGTCACGAATATCAATAACCACCCTGCCGCCTTCGTGGTAGGCGCGAAGCATCAACGTTCCTATCGGAGACTTATTTTTACCTATTCTGATCTCGGACGGTTCAATGCCATGGTCGAGGGCATTACGCACCAAATGGGTAACCGGGTCGCCCAGTGCCTCAATGATGGAGCGGTCCAGTTCGACACTCATTCCCTCCATTACCAGTTCGACTTCTTTTCCCATTTTGCGTGAGAGTTCCCGGACAATGCGGGGGAATTTGTTGAAGATATTGGCGACAGGCTGCATCCTGGTCTTCATGACCTTTTCCTGCAAGCTTGTCGTCAATTTGTCGATACCCTGGGCCACAACATCGAGCTGCGTCACTTCCTTACCCGCATTCTGGGCGATGCGGAGCAATTGGTTCCGCCGCAACACCATTTCTCCCACCATATTAAGAAGATCATCCAAAAGTGCGACGCTAACCCGGATGCTATCCCCTGCCGCGATACTCCTCGCCTTGCCATCCGGCGGCCGGCCCGCCCCGTCTTTCATGGTAGAAGGGGTCAAGGAAACTGTATCGGTCACCGCTTCTGGCAATTCAAACTCAACCGCCATCGGCTGGGGTTCCTGGCTTCGCGGAGAGGCTTCCCCTCCTTCATCCTGCCCTTCTATGGCTGTAAGCTGATTCCACATATCCCAGGCAGAAAGCCCGCCTGCATCGCCCCCGGCCTGCACTGTCCCTGCCGCCTGCAAAAAAGCTTTTACTGCAGCCACATGGGGGATGATGTCATACCGCTCCGGCTCTTCCGGTCGACAGACAAGCTCCTTCAATATATCAGTCGCCGCCAATAAAGCATCAACCATGTCCGGAGTCACATTCAGGGCCCGGTCGCGCAGCTTACCAAAAAGAGTCTCAATTGTATGGGACAGTTCAACAAGCTTGGACATCTCAAAAAAGCCTGCCGTACCTTTTATACTATGAACGGCGCGAAATACCTCGTTGAGCGTGTCGGCGTCACAGTCTCCCTCTTCCATGCGCAACAAGCCTGCTTCCATTTCACCAATATGAGCCTTTGCTTCCTCGATAAATTCTTGTAACAATTCACTATTGGGATTCACCGCAGTCACCACTCACATCTCAAATTACCCCTTAGCCTTTGAATTTCTCCACCAAGGCATCCAGACGATTGGCCGTTTCTCCCAACAGATAGGCCGACTCACTTGTCAGCGATGCCTTCCCTGCGGTTTCTGCTGTAGCGGCGTCCGCCTCCTGAATACTCTCGATGATTTCCTGGGTCCCCTGGGCAATTTCTTTAGTGGCTAAAGCGATGTTGCTCATCACCGAAGCCATTTTGTCGGCACTGCCGGCAACATCGGTGGACTTTGCCGAGATCTCGACTGTCGCATCGAAGACCGCTTTGACCCCGTTGGAAGCTTCGGTCGCCCCTTGGGATACTTGCTCCGCATGAGCGGCAATATCACTGATCTCTTTGCTGATGGTGGTCACCTGTTTCACACCCACCGCCATTGCTCCGGAAATATCGCCGACACTCTGCGATTGTTCGGCAACGGAGGAAGCAATCGTACGGGTAATGTCCTTGGTCTCGGAGATGACGGCGGCAATCTTCCCAACGGCGGCCACAGCTTCGGACATGTCATTTTGCATTTCTTCGATTTGCTGGCCGATGTTCCGGGTCTCTTCCGCAGTCCGTTTGGCCAGTTCCTTGACCTCTGCCGCAACAACCGCGAAGCCCTTGCCTGCTTCACCAGCTCCAGCCGCTTCGATGGTCGCGTTCAACGCCAGCATATTGGTCTGTTCAGCAATACTCCGGATGGTATCCACCACCCGGTTGATCTGCTTTGACGTCGAACTTAATTTTTGGATGATCACCGTCGTTTCCCTCGACCGATCCTCCGCTTCCACCGTAATGCCGATGGACCGTTCGCAGTTTTGGCTGACATGACTGAGCGATTGATTGATATCCTGCACCGCCCGGGCCACATTGTCCATTGATGTCGAGACATCCCCGGCGGAGGTTGCCACCCGGGTAATGCTTTGGGAGATTCCTTCCACCACGGTGCTTACCTGTTTCACTTCGCCGGCAATGGCTTCCGCCGTCCGGGCCGCTCCCTTGGAAGCTTCCGACATCTGGTTGGCCAAATCGGCCACCGCATCCACGCCGTGACTTACTTCTTCAGTAGAACTGGCGGTTTCTTCAATGTTCGCCGAGATTTCTTCGACGGTTGCACTCACCGTGCAGATCTTCGCGCTCATCTCCTGGCTGTTGGCGGCTAAGGTTGTCGAAATGTCGACAAGATCAGAAGAAGAACTTTTCAACTGGACAGTCGTTTCGCGAATATCCCCGATCATGGCGCTCAGAACGTCAAGGGTTTTATTCACGGCCTTTGTCAGGGCACCGAGTTCATCTTGCGAATGAATTTCCCCTCGCACAGTAAAGTCGCCTGTTTCCACTTTCGCCATGACGACTTGCAATTCAGATACACTGGTCTTAACCGATAAACCAAAAGCAAGAAACAGCGGCAATAGAATCAGCAATAAAACCGCCAGATTGCCGGAAATAATATAAAGCTTATGGTTATTGTATTTTTCCATCCGTACAGTGAGTAGATCATCAAGCATCTTAACTTCAGAGTCATATAATTTGCGGCTATCAAGACTAACTCGCTGACCTCTTTCCAGCAGTATTCCAGGGTTGGCATTGCCAGCCTCAGCTCCGGTCAGTTTTGTAAAATAATCGAGAAACCCGCTTAGATCTTTATTCATAGTGGCGACTTGACTATCCAGTCTTTCCTTGATAATAGGATTTTCTTTATAGGCTACTTCCATTCCCTTAGTAGCGTTTTCGGCATTGGATTTAATCAGTCCGCCTGTGATAATGAACTCTGCCCTTTCTTGAATGCTTAATTCGCGACTGATGGCACTGGCCCCAAGCAATCTCGCCTGTTCCGTCTTGGCGATAATCACCGGCATTTTGGTAATGACGGCATCCATGGTGTAATAACTGTCAAGAACAGGATCTAAAATAAGATTGGAAGTATCGCCGACGTGTCCGACGAGATCGGTGATATCATCAGACAATTCAGCGTGGAGGGCAATGGCTTGTTGGGGTGAAACGCCAAGACTTTGCGACTTGACAAGCTGCCACTTTGTTTTTACCGCTTCCCATTTTTCCTGCGATTTCAAAATGGCACCAAGTTTTTGCTCCGCCGCGTCAATATCCTTGATATACTTGTCCATTTCTTTCTGTTGGCCTACTATTTTTTCTTTAGCCAGGGGATCGCCGCTATTGAGCATATAGACATACATTTGATGATCCTGAACCGAAGTAAGGAAGGGAATGACTGTACGGACATATTCGACTCCCGCCTTTTCTTTCTGGATGAATTCGATGTTTTCATTAATTTCGGCCACGACAAAATACATTAACACTGCAACCTGGACCGCAAATATGCACCCAATTAGGAAAAACTTATACCCATACTGCAACTTGTTCATGAGTTTAACGACTGGCGCCAAAATTGAGTTAAACAAAATAATCCCCCCACACCGACCAATTTTGTTTTGTTTCAAGTATTCGTTTTTTCAATGCACCGCTTTGTTCCCATTCTACTAATATTGGTCATTTCCTCAGAAAAACAAAAAGCCGCTCCATGCTTAGATGGAACGACTTCGTTGTCTTTGTTATTGTTTTTTATTTTAATAGCAATTGCCTATCTTGTCAATCATTGCCGATTTTTGTACAATGCTAGGTTTCCAACTATTTCGAAAGGTTTCCAACTTATTTAATCAGTTTCCAACTATTTTTAATAGTTTTCAAGATTATTTTAACTGATCACTTGCCAATGTCTAAACTTTGCCGGACCTTAGATGGTGGCTATCATTAACCAGGGCGATCAACGCCCGGTCTTCAAAGTATTCGACGACATTGACGGCAGTATTGTCTTGGCGGATATCCCAAAGGTGATTCAGATGAATATCGAGGATCGAGCAAAAGACGGTGCGGATGGTGCCGGCATGGGAAACAACGACAAACGTTTCATTTTCGTGTCTGGCCACCAATTCGGCAAGAGCGGCGGCAGCCCGGTCTTTGAGCTCACGAAATGTTTCGCCCCCTGGAATGACAAGTTCGTCAGGCTTTGTAAACAATCCATTCAACTCATCTGGCCATTTCTCGTGTATTGCGGTATAGCTTAGTCCTTCCCACTCGCCGAATTTCATTTCCCGGAAAGCCGGCATGGCGGTGACAGCCAGGCCGTGCCTGCTGGCAATAGTCTCGGCGGTTACAAATGCCCGGCTTAGGTCACTGGAATAAACAGCAGCAATCTTTTCCGTTGCCAGACGGTCAGCCACCAGTGAGGCCTGGCGCGCTCCTTCTTCTGACAAAGCAATATCAGTATGGCCCTGAAATTTTTTTTCCATATTCCAAATGGTTTCACCGTGGCGCACCAAAATTAATTTCGTCATCAAGCTCGATCCCTGCCTTCAATTAATTTGCGTAAACAAGTCAGCAATTGTTCATTCTGCTGGGGCAGCTTCACTGCCAGCCGGATATAGTCGTCCGACAGCCCCACATAGTTACTGCAGTCGCGAATCAGGACACCTACAGCCAAAAGAGCCTGGCGGAGCTGAGAAGCACTGTATCCCGAACCGGCGATAGAAACCAAAAGAAAATTGGCTGTGGCCGATAGCGGCCTAAAGCCGGGGATTTCTCGCAATGCTGCGCAAAAAGCCTCGCGGGCCGAACTGACGATTGCCAGGCTTGCCGCCCGGTAGCCGTCATCGGCCAGAGCCGCCGCCCCTGCCGCCTGGGCGAGAGAATTGACATTCCAGGGATCTTTGCCTTTGTCCAGCAGTTCACATGTCGTCTTGTCGGCCAAAACAAAGCCGAGACGGAGCCCGGGCAGTGCATAAAATTTGGTCAACGACTGCACTATGACAAGATTGGCATAGCTGGCCAAAAGAGAACGACAGCTATAGTTCGCCTCATCTGGCAAAAATTCGAGAAAAGACTCGTCGAGCACCACCCGAACATTCTTACTCGCTGCGGCGGCGATGATCTTCTCCACTTCACAGCGCGGCATAATGCGCCCGGTAGGATTATTAGGATTACAGAGGAAAAGAATATCGACTTCTGCTAAGTGACTGACGACTTCCTCGACCGGTATGGCAAAGTCGGTCGCCGGATCGAGATACAAATATTCGACTGCCGCCCCAGAGGCCCGGGCAGCGCGCTCATATTCGCTAAAGGTCGGTGCCGGGATCAGCACCCGCTGAGGGCGGGTCATATGACAAAGGACATACAGCAATTCAGCGGCGCCGTTGCCGAGACTGATTTGCTCGGTATTCATACCAAATCGTCGGCCGATAGCCTCTTTGAGCACCGCCGCCTCAGCGTCGGGATAATGAATAATATACGGCAGAGCTTCAGCCACCGCCAGGCGCGCACTATCCGGAAAACCGAGCGGGTTGATGTTGGCGCTGAAATCGAGCAGTTCTTCCATCTTGCCGCCCTTTTGCCGTTGCATAGCGTAGAGGTTACCACCGTGGGTAAAGATGTCGGCTCTGTTCATTGGCTACCCCCTTCTATCACCGTCAAACCGCCGGTAATCACCCGAGCGGTCCGCAGAAAAGTGAGTTCCGGACAAGCCGTCTGTACTGCGGCGATACATTCTCCAATTTTCTCTGTGATCACGCCGGGAAACAGGATGCCGATCACTGTGCCGCTGTGTGCGGTATTGACACCCACCGCCCCATAGCGCGGCAGCAGCTCAAGAATCGCCGGTAGGCAGGCCTTATGGAGAATGCTCTGATTGGCCAACGCACTCAAGGTGGCGCCTTGGCCGATCAGACCACAGTCGCCGCTGACCAGGCCCCGGGTAACCAGCGCCACCGCCTGCTCGACCTGGGACTCCTTGGCACGGTTTAAAACAATCAGATCACTGCGTTGATTAAATTGCAAGGTATCTACCTGGCCACCGACATCGAAGATGGCGACACTCAGCGGCGGCGGAAAACCGAGAAAGCGACGGGTCAGGCCACCAACATGATCGAACATGACAATCCCGGGATAAAAAATGCCATCTGTTGGTTCGATTGCGAGGGCGATATCGGCGATCTCGTCCGGCGTCAGCAATCTGCCGCAGCAGACAGCCGCGGCCTGACAAGCAGCGCTGATGTCAGCGCTGCTTGACGCCATGCCCTTTCCCTTGGGCAGGGCGGATTCAACACGAACACTGAATCGTTCCGGGCGGATGCCTAAATAGGCCCAAGTGCGCTCCACCGCTTCGACGGCTTTACCGCCAGCGGCGACAACAGGACTGGCATCATCTTGGACAACGACCTCACTATATAGATCGACCGGACAAGTAATCAAAAAGTTTTTCCCCTCGACCGTCCCCTGCACCAATTCGCCGCAGGACCCGGGAGCGCGGACCATTGCTTTCATTGTTGACTCCTTATCTCTAAAACCAGAATAAGCCCCATTCCCGGGCCAGCAAAAACACGGCCAGCACAACCAATCCGGATATTTCGGTAAGGGCACCGTAAACATCGCCGGTGAGGCCACCGAGAGTTTTTGTCATCCGGCGGCAAAAAGCAAGAGAAAACAGGACCACTGCCGCCAGACTGACGCCTGCCGTTATCCCCAGCGGCAAAACGAACAATAGCGCGGTCACTACGGCGAAAAGCAGGCTGTATCGACCGGAATACTGGGCAAAAGCCTTGCCGATTCCTTCCGGCCGGGCATAAGGAAAGGCCGTAATTGCAATGACCATAGCCAAACGACTGGCTACCGGCATAACGAATAAGGCCGGACCGGCAGTGACCGGCAACAGGTCGAGCAAAAGCGACCATTTCAGCAGCAAAAAAACACCGAAAGCCATTACACCGTTGGCGCCCACCCGGCTGTCCTTCATGATTTCCAGCATTCGCTCACGGGAACGCACGGAGAACACCCCGTCCATGGTGTCCATCAGACCATCGCAGTGCAAACCGCCGGTAAGCAGGATTTCCCCGACAATCAGAATGGCGGCCAGCAGATGGATCGGGAAATGGGAATCAGCTAAATAGTAGGCGGCTGCCAGGATGGCGCCGATTACCGCTCCGACCAGCGGAAAGAACTTGACGCTTCGTCCGAAATCTTCAGGCAAAACCTCCTGCTGGCGGAATATATGAATACGGGTCAGAAATTGCAGAGCTGTGATCAGGGCGCGCATACTTCCACTCCTTAGTGCCAGTCCCATCTGTCGCCCGACTGACTCATCACCAACAGAGACCGGCAATAGTCAAACCGGTGGCAATAACGACAAAGAGAAAGGTAACCAGATATAGTAGCTTGACGGTCTGAGCAATGTGGACAGGCTGGAGTTCGTGGCGCGGCTCACCCATCTCGGCGCGGTGAGAAGGCAGGCCGCCATAATAGTTCAATCCGCCCAGCCGTACACCCAGCGCCCCCGCCACTCCGGCTTCCGATATGCCGCTGTTGGGGCTGGGATGCTTGGCAGCGTCGCGATGAATGCATCTGGCTGCGCCACCGGCATCATAGCCCAGTGCGGCGGCGGCGACAACGAGCAGCAGACCGCTGATCCGGGCGGGGATATAGTTGAATAAATCATCGACCCGGGCCGCAACCAGTCCGAAATCGCTGTATTTTTCATTTTTATAGGCAACCATTGAATCCAGGGTATTTACCGCCCGATATAAAAAGGCCAATGGCACCCCGCCGATAAAGGCGTAGAATAATGGCGAAATGATGCCATCGACAATGTTTTCCGCCACCGTTTCCACCGTCGCCCGGGTAACTTCGGCGGTGCCGAGTTCGGCGGTGTCCCGGCCCACAATCCAACCGACTTTTGCCCTGGCCTGGACAAGGTCACCGGCATCCAAATAGGCCTTGATCTCCAGTCCGGCTTCGGCCAGGCTGCGAGGAGAAATAGTAAAAGCCAGCAGGCAGGCCCCGCCGATAAAACCGATCAGCGGATGAGCGGCATCTAGAGCGAGGACGGCCAGCCAGGTCACTCCATAACTGACAGCCAAGGTGATCACGACCAGCACCAGCCCGGCTCCCTGCTTGACGGCCGGTGTTGCCAGCGGGCGAAGCAATAAAGATTCCAACCAGGAAATCATCTTGCCGATCAGCACAACCGGGTGCCATGCACTCCGCGGGTCACCGACAATACTATCCAAAATGACCGCCGCCGCTGGCAAAAACGAGGCCATGCTGGTCATTTTTCACCCATTATCCGGTAAATTAGTTCCATATCAAGACTACGCCGGACCACCGCTGCCAGACGGTCATAGCTATCCTCTTTCCGCTGCCTGGTACTTTCGGCAGCAGCCAGCGGGACCAGCCCTTTTCGTTGGCGGAGAGCGTTGATTACCGCCCGGCGAAAATCATCATTGTCAAAGATACCGTGGATATAAGTTCCCAGGACCAGCCCATCCGGACGGACGACTCCGTCGTCGTGTACTGTCTCCTGGCCTGAGCGGCTGGTAATGGTAAACGCTGATTGAACGGGACTGAAAAACTCGGTTTGTCCCATATGTATTTCGTAGCCGGTCAACTGATCGGCGCTATAATCAATCCCCAGAAACCCCTGCCCTGAGCAGGAAGCAGTCACCTGATGGGTAACCTTGTCAGTCGCAAAGACCGTAACCGCATCGATCAGTCCCAGTCCTGCCACTTGGTCGAAATCAGACTCGCTGTGCTCCGGGTCGCGTATTTCCCGGCCCAGCATCTGATAACCGCCACAGATGCCGACAACCGGGGTGCCCTTTTCTGCCAGCGCGAGTATTTCCCTGTCATAGCCCTGCTCTTTAAGGTACAGCAAATCTTCAGTGGTATTTTTGCTGCCAGGCAAAATAATCATATCCGGAGATCCCAGCCGCTCGCCTTGGCGGACAAAGCGCACCGCCACATCGGCTTCACCGGCTAAGGCGTCAAAATCGGTAAAGTTCGAGATTTTCGGTGTCCGCAGCACAGCGATTTCGATCTCGCCGCTGCTTGTCTGGCGATCATCCAGCGAAACCGAGTCCTCATCATCGATCCCCAGGGCCTCAACATGCGGAATGACTCCCACCACCGGCTTGCCTGTCCGGGCAGTAATAAATTCGAGAGCCGGTTCGAGCAGCTTAATATCACCGCGAAATTTATTGATGATAATCCCTTTAACCAAATCCCTTTCCTCCGGTTCCAGCAGTTCCAGAGTGCCGACAACCGAAGCCAGCGCTCCGCCGCGGTCAATGTCGGCGATCAATAGTACTGGCGCCGGCGCCAGCTTGGCAATGCGCATATTAACGATGTCGTTGGCCTTCAGGTTGATTTCGGCCGGGCTGCCGGCTCCTTCGATCACCACAATATCATACTCGCTCTGCAGTTTGCGCAGGCATTCTTCGATGACTCCCAGCAACTTCCGGCTATAGCCGGCGTGGTATTCGCTAGCCGACATATTGCCGATCGGCCTGCCAAGGACAATCACCTGGGAGGAAGAATTGCCGGTGGGTTTTAAAAGCACCGGATTCATCTCCACCGTCGGATCAAGCCCAGCGGCTTCAGCCTGGGCTACCTGAGCCCGCCCCATCTCGCCGCCGTCCTTAGTAACATAGGAGTTTAGAGCCATATTCTGAGCCTTGAACGGCACTGGACGAAAACCGTCCTGACGGAAAATCCGGCACAGCGCTGTAGTCAGTATGCTTTTGCCAACATGGGAGCTGGTTCCTTGCAGCATGATGGATTTCATCAGATTACACCTCTTCAGGGACTGTTTTGTTAACTCTTCGCGTTATCAATCACAATCGCCAGTTTCTTAATCTCCACCGCCAGACCGCTTATCGTCAGATAGACTTCATCCGCCGCTGCCGCCACTTGCTGGTTGACCAGACCGGCCAAATCCCGAAACTCTCGGGCCAGCGCATTATCCGGCACAATGCCCATACCGACTTCGTTGGTGACAAAAACCACCGTGGACGGCTGGGTCTTGGCGCTTTGCAGCAAAGCGGCAATTTGCTCTTGAACAAAGCGACAGCGGCCTTCAGGGGTCGCCGGTGCCTCCGGTGACAGCATCAGATTGGTGGTATACACAGTAAGGCAGTCAAAGAGTACCGCCCCGGCGACAGACACAGCCTCGCGCAGGATTTGTGCAGCGCCAAAAGGGGCCTCATAGGTTTGCCACTCAACCGGACGGCGGGATTGGTGCAAAGTGACCCGCCTGGCCATCTCACCGTCGAGTACCTGGGCTGTAGCAATATAAGCCACCTTAACGCCGAGGGCGGTGACATAGTCCTCGGCAAAACGACTCTTGCCACTACGGGCCCCGCCGGTGACCAAGACAATCTTTCCGCTCATCGTCTTCCTCCTGCGGCCTGAAATTCGCGGCATTTAGTGACAAACCGAACCGCTGCCGGCCGGTTGCCGGCAAAATGCATATGAAGATAGGACGCAAGCAGATTATCTGCGGCATAACCGCCGGGATAAACCGCTCCTGTCCGCATTTTTTCAAAGTCAAAGGCCCATGGGAAGGACTCACTGTCACCTGTCGGTTCCAGCGAAGAAAAATGAAACTCGTGACCGCGCAATTTGTCGCCGGCCTGGGCGAGGACGTTATCCCGACAAGCGGTAACTTCCACATAACCGACAGTCTGCAGCTTGGACTGCATCATAGAGACCGCAGGCACTACGCCGACCATTGCAAAGGTCTGGCCATCAAAGGCAGTCACCTGCCGGGCCAAATACATCAGCCCCCCACACTCGGCGTAGATGGGCATACCCCTTCCCGCCGCGCCGCGAACGGCTTCCTGCATCGCGGTATTAGCCGCAAGTTCTGGCAAAAACATCTCGGGAAAACCGCCGCCAAAAATCAGTCCGCTGACATCCGGCAAAACTTGATCCCGCAGCGGACTAAAAGGTATGATCTCCGCCCCAAGCGACTCCAGTACGGCCAGACTTTCGGGATAGTAAAAGGAAAACCCTTCATCACAGGCCACACCGATTTTGACATCGCGCAACACTGGAACAGGAGCGCCCGGAGGCAATGCCAGCGGCATAGCACTGCGGGCCGCGTCAAGCAACGCGTCAATATTTACCTGCTGGCTGAGCCGTTCAGCCATAGCCGCTACAACGGTAGCGGCGTCGGTTTCGGTGACCGGGGTCAACCCCAGGTGCCGTTCGGGGATGGTCAACGCCTCATCACGGCGAATGAAGCCTATCGCCGGTATGTTCAGCCTGGCAAGCGCCTCAGCAACAATAGCCTGATGTGAAGCCGAACCCAGGCGATTGACAATGACCCCGGCAAGATTGACTTCAGAATCGTACTGCCGAAAGCCCATCACGGTGGCCGCCACACTCTCGCCCGCCGATTTAGCATCCACCACCAAAATCACCGGCGCCGACAGCTTTTTGGCGATAGCCGCCGTGCTGCTCACTCCGCCGCGACCGCCGTCATAGAGACCCATGACCCCTTCGATCATTGCGATATCATTGCCAGCAGCAGTACGGGCAAACAAAGAAACAAGAGCCTCTTCCGGCATCAGCCAACTGTCGAGATTGTGGGCTGGCTTGCCACTGGCCAACTGGTGAAAACCCGGATCAATATAATCAGGGCCGATTTTATAAGATTGAACCTGATAGCCCCGCTTTTTTAGCGCCGCCAGCAGTCCGGTCACAATGGTGGTCTTGCCCACCCCACTGCTGGTACCGGCGATGACAAGCCGGGGAATAGTCAGCATAGTCATGGCCATCAGCCTTTCTAATACTCGCTGCCGCGCCTGGCATCAATACCTGCCTGGAGGGGGTGTTTGACCACCCGGCACTCGGTCACCCGGTCAGCCAGAGCCAGCAGTGCCGCCGGCATGTTTCTCCCGGTCAATACCAGGTCCACCTGCGACGGCCTGTTGGCGATTAGTTCGATTACTTGTTCCACTGCCAGCAGCCGATGGCGGATGGCGTGGCTGATTTCGTCCAGTACCACAAGGTCTGTTTTGCCGGTTAGCAGCACCTCATTGGCAAAAGCCAGGGCCTGTCCGGCATAGTCGTGGACCGGGTTACGGTTTTCCCGGAAACATTCACCGCATTTGATACACTGCTTGGCGCCGCTTTTGATGTCGGTCGCGATAGGGCAACCATACCCGAACTGCCTGATGACAAGACCAGGCGCCAGTTGCTGCTGGGCAAACAGTTCCCCGGTATAGCCGCCGCCCTTTAAAAACTGGACCATCACCGCTTTTCTTCCCTGTGCGGCTGCAGCCACCGCAAGGCCCAGCGCCGCCGTGGTTTTTCCTTTGCCCTCGCCGGTGAAGATCAGCACCTTGGCTGTATTGGCGTTCATGTATCCAGCATATAGAGCAGAGCGTTGGTGGTGGCTGCGGCGATCGGGCTGCCGCCCTTGTTGCCGACAACGGTGATATAGGGTACCGCCGACTCGGCGATCAGTAATTCCTTCGATTCGGCTGCACCGACAAATCCCACCGGAACGCCGATGATCGCACATGGACGGATAGCGGTTTCCCGCATCAGCCGCAGTACTTCAAACAGAGCGGTGGGAGCGTTGCCGATGGCGACAATCGCACCATGCAGCCGCTCGCCGAAACTCCGCATCGCAGCCATCGAGCGGGTAATGCCCAGCCGCTGGGCTTCGGCGGCAACGTCGGCGTCGCCGATCAGGCAATGGGTTTGTCCGCCCAGCTCGGCCAGTCGCCGGCGGTTGATGCCTGTCCGGACCATTTCCACGTCACAGAAAATATCGCAGCCGCCTGCCATCGCCTGACAAGCCGCATCGATCGCCTGGGGATGGACGCGGATAATTCTGGCGTAATCGGGATCACCGGCAGCATGAATGATCCGTGAAAACACCTTCACGGTGCGAGCATCCAGTTTCATTCCCCCAAGATACGGGGCGATGATTTCCATGCTCCTGGTTTCAATTAAACGGGGATCGGTGATGAACTCCACTATTGTACCTCCCTGATCCGTTCCAGCAAAATATCAGCGATACGTGGATCGGCGCCAATGTGGCGGGCCATAGAAATGACTATGCCGGGATGCTTACAGCGAAGCTCACTGATTTCTTCCGGGATATCCTGCTGAATGTGCATTCCGTTAGCGAAGAACATCGGCACAATGGTAATCTGAGAAATCCCCCGGCTTACCAGCTTGTCTACTGCTTCCTCGATGGTCTGCAGGCCCGATTTGCGGTTCATGATCGCCGTTTCCACCAAATCGTGGCCCACTCTTTCCCGAATCATATCACTGATCTGGAAAACCACCTGATTGGCCTCGCCTACCGCGGCTCGGCTGCCGTGTCCGAGGATCACTATTCCAGGTTTCACGAAAAAGCCTCCTTAACATACCGTATAACATCCTCAAGGGAAGAAACACTATTTTGCGCCAAGGTTTGCGGCCGATCGATAACCACCAGCGGCAACCCGAGCTCGATTGCGGCGCTGAATTTACTGTCAGCACCGCCAACCAGCCCGCTGTTTTTGGTCACAATAACCTCGCTTACATATTCTTTAAATAAAGCGACGTTGAATTTATGGCTGAACGGCCCCTGCAGCGCTACAATATCTTCTGGCGTAAAACCCAGCGCCGTGCATTCGGCGATCACCTGCTCTTCAGGCAGTACTCTGGCGATGAGACGATGGCCGGCTAACAGCGGCTCGTTTTTAAATACCTTCAAGGTGCGGCTGCCGGTGGTCAAAAACACCACCGTGCCTAGCCCGGCCGCAACCTGAGCCGCTTCCTGGGCATCGGCGACTACATGCAGTCGGTCATACTGTGGCAGCGGAGCCACCGGCCGCTCATAGCGCAGATAGTGGATCCCGCAGCGCTCACAGGCAGCTGCCGCATTGCCGGATACTCCGGTGGCGTAGGGATGACTGGCGTCAACCACTGCCGTGATGCCTCGCTGCGCAATCAGATCGGCGAACCCGTCGCCGTCCAGCGGGCAGGCACTGACCTGCAGATTGGCTTGTTCGCTCAATTGCCGACCGTATTCGCTCACAACCGAAACCAGCACCGGATAGCCAAGAGCAGCCAGTTCGGCCGCGATTTCCCGGCCATCCCTGGTGCCTGCCACCACCAGAATCATAGCGTATAGCCCCTCGGTGTGATCATTCTGCCTTCGAGGATATAAGTCTGACTGTTACCAATGATGACCAGAGAAAACATATCAATATGCTCCTTGGTGAAATGTTCCAGGTCAGACAAGACCATCCCCTGATTCGCCCTAGTTGCATGGTGCACAATCCCCACCGGGGTGGCTGCCGGACGATGTTCCAGCATGATTTCCCGCACTTTTTCGATTTGGCTGACCCGCCGACGGCTCTTAGGGTTGTATAGGGCTACCACGAAATCTCCGGCGGCGGCGGCTTCGATCCGGTTTTTGATGACCTCCCAGGGAGTGAGCAAGTCACTCAGACTGATGACGGCAAAATCGTGCATCAGCGGAGCCCCCAGGACGGCGGCGGCGGCGCTGATGGCGCTGATACCGGGAACAATGGCTACTTCCGGCCGAACGAGAGGCGGATATTTCATCACAAGTTCCAGCACCAGGCCGGCCATTCCATATATGCCGGCGTCGCCGCTGGAAATAACAGCTACCGCTTTCCCGGCTAGAGCCTCTTCCACTGCAGCCTGGCATCGGTCGATCTCCTGGGTCATACCAGTGCCGATGATTTTTTGTTCACCCAACAATTCGCGGATGAGATCCAGATACACATCATAGCCGACCACCACCTCGGCGCCCACAATGGCGTCATAGGCTCGGCGGCTCATGTCGTCGACACTGCCTGGTCCTATTCCCACCACCGATATTTTACCTCGGCGATGGCAATGGTGACTTTCTTGTAAACCGTCTTTCGCAGCAGAAACTCCTCCGCTTGGCCTCCCAGCAATGCCGCCGGTTCGCATATATTACCCACCCCAATCTGCTCTTTTACAAAATCTGACGTCTCTAACTTAAACTTGTCGATACAGTCCTGCAGTTGTTCATTGGTGAACACTTCCATCGGCATCATCATCTGCTGCACTACAGCCAGCAGGCCGATTTCCTCCTCCTTGGCGACAGTAGTGCCGATGACCGCGATGCTCCGCTTGCTGCGGCCGATCTTGCGGCAGGCGTCATCCAGGGCGGTATAGATTTCAGCGCTGGTGGTGCCTTTGCGGCAACCCAAGCCGATGGCCAAAGTCCCCGGCCGGAGAAAGACATGCGGCTTGACCATATATAGATCTTTATCGGTTATAACCACCGCGGCATCATATTCATCAACCTGAGCCAACCTCTCCATCTCCAGCAACTCGACCCCCATATCCTCAGCCTGCTGAAAATAATGTTCATGGTTAGCCAGGGTTTTATCGATAAAAAAGGAAACCTTCTCATGATTGGCTATGGCGGCGTTCACCGACTTCAGTTGTTCAAAAGGTTCAATTTCCAAGCTCAGCTTGATGGCCAGGATATCGGCAGCCGGCTTATTGAGAACATCGGTGGCGGTGGTGATCACCGGACGAGCGCCGATGGCCCTACCAATATTTTTGGCCAGTTCATTGGCGCCGCCGATATGGCCGGACAATAGGCTGATGGCATTCTCGCCGATTTCATCCATGACCACCACCGCCGGATCGAAGCGCTTGTCGCGAATATGGGGCGCGATCACCCGCACCACAATGCCGGTGGCCATGATGAACACCAGTCCGTCGTATACATGATAGATGCTGGCTATCAGCCGGCTCAGGCTATCGTAACTTTGGGCTGAGCCGCCCTGGCACCGGCCGGCTTTCGCGAATAAATCAATATGAGCGTCTAAAGTTTGCGCCAACTTGTCAGCTAATAATGCACCATTTATTGTAACAGATATGACTGCGAGCCTCATTTTGCCTCCCTGTACATATGCCCGAATTCTGGAGAATAAAGACGTGATAAAGCATAATCACTGCCAAGACATTTCCCGATGACGATCATTGCCGTTCGGTCGATACCGGCCTCAGCGATGGTCTCGGCAATGGTGGCCAGTGTGCCGCGATAAATCTTCTCATCCGGCCAGGAAGCCTTTTGCACAACTGCTGCCGGCGTATCTTCCCCATATCCGCCCTGCAGCAGTTCGGCGACTACACTGTCCAGCATATGGACGCTGAGGAAGATGCACATGGTGGCATTATGGCTGGCCAAGAGCGCCAGTTTTTCTTTCTCCGGCACCGGAGTCCGGCCCTCCAGCCTTGTGATAATAACAGTTTGCGTCACTTCCGGCAGGGTGTATTCGCATTGCAAGGCCGCCGCCGCCGCTAAAAAGGAGCTCACCCCAGGCACCACTTCATAAGCAATGCCGCGTGCATCCAGTTCGTCCATCTGTTCCTTGATGGCGCCATAGATACTGGGGTCACCGGTATGCAATCTGACCACCATTTTGCCAGCTTTTATCGACTGTTCAACCACAGCGATGACTTCCGCCAGGGTCATGGTCGCGCTATTTAAGATTTCAGTCTGTGGCTTGGCACAGGCCAACAGGGCCGGATTGACCAGCGAACCGGCATAGATGATGGTATCAGCCTTCTCCAGCAGCCGTTGTCCTTTTACTGTGATCAACTCCGGGTCACCAGGACCCGCCCCGACAAAATATACAGGCATCATAGCCCCTCCCGCTTCACCAAAATCAGCGACAAATAGTCCCGTTTGCTATTGCGAATACTGTCAAGGTCAAATGTGATAAACTGTTCAGGATAACCGACCTTGCTGATGAAAACCGCCTTATCCTTCAGGTCCATCTCATCGAGAATATCGACGACCTCTTCGTATTTTCCCGCCACCTTCATCAGTACGGCATTCGGAAACTGCTCCAGTATCGGCCTGAGATCGGCCGGATCGTCCACTGCCGGAATGATCGCCAATTTTTCCGTCCCCTCGGCCAGGGCAATATTCAAACAGGCTGCTGCAGCGGCAAACGAAGTGACTCCTGGTACGCTCTCCACCTCGACATCCGGCAGCACCAGCCGCACTTGCTTCAATAGATAGGTATATGTACTGAACAGCATGGCATCACCGATGGTGATGAAAGCAACATTTTTGCCTTGCTTGAGATATTCGGCAATTTTACAGGCCCCACGCCGCCATTCGTTTTCAAGAACAGTTTTGTCCCTGGTCATCGGGGTATCGATTTCGACCAGTTCAGCCGCTGCAGAAATATACTGGCCCGCGACCTTCATGGCGACACTGTCGTTATCGGCACTCGACCGAGGTAAACAAACGACCTCCACTGTTTTTAGCACATTGATCGCCCGCAAAGTCAATAAGTCGGGCGCCCCCGGCCCCACGCCAATGCCATAAAATTTACCGGTCATAATGTCCTCCCTTATTGCAGGCGATAAGATACACCGGATTTAGCGCCTGGAACATATTTTTGCTTCCGGCCCGCCTGAGCCGGGTAATCTGAACGCCGGTGGCCTCCACTTTGTATTCGCTGCGTTGCTGGGTAATTTCCAGCGCTTGTTGCAGTGTTTCCACCGTCACAGCAGTAATCACCAGCCGCCCTCCCGGTTTTAGCAGTCGATCGGCTTCAGCAAGGATGGTTGCCAAATGACCGCCGCTCCCGCCGACAAAAATAACATCGGCTGCCGGCAATCCGGCAAGTGCGCCAGGCGCCTCACCTGCGATGATCTCGATATTGTCCACCGCAAATTTGGCCGCATTGGTGCGAATCAGCGCCGTGCCTTCCTCTTCCCGCTCTACAGCAAAAACTTTGCCTCGTCTGGCCAACAGCGCCGCTTCCACCGATAGCGAACCGGTGCCGGCACCGATGTCGATGACAATATCCTGTTCGGCGATACAGGCCTTGCTCAGAGCCAAAATCCTTACTTCCTGCTTGGTCATCGGGATATCGCCACGAACGAAAAGTTCATCGGCAATTCCCGGGAAATGGTCGCTCATCCTGTCACCACCATCACGCAATGTTCGTAGCCTTGCTGCTCGCCGGCGACAACCAGTGTCGTGGCCAGCACCTGTTCGTCCTCATAGGAAAGATCGCGGCACAACCAGGTCGCAGTCTCCGGCGGCCAGCCGTTGGACATCAGCAGCCTTGCAATATGCCGTGGATCATGCTGGGCGTCTGTCAAAACGCCGATTTTTTTGTTTGGTTGATAAATCAACTGATCTTCTGCTGCCTCACGACCGTGCAGGCTAACCAGGGTTGCGTCCTGCCAAGGGCAGCCCACACGGGCAAACGCCACCTGCATCGAACTGATTCCTGGTATCACCGCCAGCTCCTCGGGAGAAAATTCCAGCCGCAACCTGGCCAGCAAACTGTAAAAGCCGGGATCGCCGGAGACCATAATAACAACATCGGATTCCGTCAGACACCGGCGAATAAATGCCATCAACTCGTCGAGATGTTTGTCAATTACCCGCATTTCCGCTTCGGACGAAGCAAAAGTGGCCAGAGCCCGCTGGCTGCCGATCAGTACCTTCGCCTGGTCAATCGCCCTTTGGGCCACAGGTGGCAGATAGTCCGGCGAACCTGGACCGATACCCACAACAATTATTTTATACGCCATCCTAAACCACCTCCGATTGCCCGGGCTGGTTCATCCATACCCAGAATTTCTCCCGCCAAAGTAACGATAACCGTCCCGACGACAAGGTCGCCGAAAACATAGCGAACAGCTCTGGCACTCGCCCGCTCGGCCAGAATGTTATAAATTGCGGTAAGGCCGCCGTTCTCAATGATCGGCATGGCCGCCTCGGTGGTAGTGCAATCCAAAATCTCCGCCACCGTCTCTTGCGTTGCCCCGACTTTAGCGGCATATGCCGCCAAGGTCTCCATTCGGGCGTCGGCAATCCGGTTGTGGGTGTGAAAAATACCGGCTGCCACTTTGGCGATTTTCCCGAGATGGCCGATCAATAGCACCTGACGGATTCCATAGTTGACCGCACTCTCCAGCATATAGCCGATGAAGTTGCTGGTCTGGACGACAACATCCGAGGGTAGGCCACAACGGCTGATGGCAATATCTTGGCCGATTTTTCCCGGTACAAAAACAATCTGCTCGTAGCCGAGCGCCTTTACCACACTAATCTGGGGCGCCAGCGAATTTTTAAATGCTTCTTCCGACATCGGCTCAACAATGCCGGTGGTCCCGATGATCGACAGTCCGCCGGTAATCCCAAGGTGAGGGTTCAAAGTCCGGGTGGCGAGTCGTTCGCCGTCGGGAATGGAAATGGTAACCTCGGCCCCCAGTCCGGCTGGGAGTACCTCCTGCACTGCATTATAAATCATTTGTCGAGGTGCTGGATTAATGGCCGGTTCCCCCATAGCCACCGCCAGACCCGGTTTGGTCACCGTTCCAACCCCCGCCCCGGCCTTTAAGATAATATCAGACGAAGAGCCTATCGTCACAGTCGCTGTCACCGTCACGCCATTGGTAATATCTGGGTCATCCCCGGCGTCTTTGATCACTGAAGCCATTCCCTCCGTGGCGGTTGAAGCGGTATGGGCGACAGGTACACGAACCGTTTTACCCTGTGGTAATATCACATCCACCGCATCCACCTGAGTACCTTTCCAGGCAAGTACAGCAGCTTTGGCCGCAGCGGCGGCGCAGGTTCCTGTAGTGATTCCTGTTCGCAGTGTTTTGGCCGGCAAATAGAAAACCCCCTGTAAACAGGGGGCATAAATAACAAGGATCAAAATCGCATTAGTTATTTACCCACCTGCCTATCTTCCGTAGGTCATAACGGCGTGTGTTAGAACAGGCAGGTCTCCTGGCTCTGGTTCCTTGCTGGACCACACCTTCCCGGTTTGACCAGTGGTATAACGTGGACAGCTCCCCATTACAGTGGCGGGACCGCTCCGGCATTTCACCGGCTTCCCTTTTAAGCATAAGCACCTATTCCCTCAATATGAAATTGCCGCCAAGGCGGAATATGTTTAGGATATTATGTCCTTATATTCGGGTACTATGAAGATATTCCTGCTAATTGAGGCAAAAACTGCATTATTTTCATTTTCCTTTGACTAACAACCAGCCAGATAGCGGCGGGAGATCAAGTCAAGCCCTCCGGTTGATAATGATGACCGGACTGGTATATACTGACCTATTTCTCACGGCAAACGACGGCGCCAAAAGTGTCGGGAAAAACACCTCATTAATTGTGAGAAATTTTCGTATATTTTAGAAGGATTTTGAACTAATTGGCCCGAAATAGATTACTGGTCAGTCCACCATACCAGTTAGGGAGGAATATTATCGTGAAAAAGGTGTGTGCAAACTGGGAGCAAGCCTTTCCGGCGGAAAACTGGGGTCCCAGTTTTTTCGACGAGTTTGAAATGCGGGCCAAAAATGCCTCTGCCGAAGTTTTTCGGGTGAAAACAGCGGCTGAAGCCCAAGAAGCGCTGCTCACTATCGTCAAAAGCATCAATGCCAAGAAGGTAGTGGCGGTGGACAGTCCTTTGCAGCAGGCCGCCGGCATCAATGCTGCGCTGCAGTCGCTGGGAATCGAAGTCTACACCACCCGCGAAGAAATTGCAGCCCATGCTGAATCAGCCGATCTCGGCATCTCCGGTGTTGAATTCGCTGTCGCCGAAACAGGCAGTGTCTGCCAGGATGCCTATGCAGTCGAAAGCCGACTTGTCTCCGCACTCACTCCCATCCATGTCGCTTTCCTGCCAAGTCAAAATATCGTCCGGGGAATGGAAGAAGCTCTCGGCGTCATATCCCAGGTATTTGACCGCGGCTATATCAGTTTTATCACCGGCCCCAGCCGTACCGCCGACATCGAGCGGGTTCTCACCATCGGCGTTCATGGCCCCAGCCGCTTTATTATTATTGCTATCGATGAGCAAGTTGCCGGAGGTGCTGCCTAATGGAATCAGCCAACCGCAATCTCAAAAAAGAAATCAACGAAAAACTAGCCGACCAAGTCCTGCGGGATGCCCTTGCCCGCTTTGGCGAAGCGTATCCTGTGGCCCGCGCCAAGGCGTATGAAAATGTCGACGATATCGAAGCCCTTCGCGACTCGCTGCGCGACATGAAAATAGCCACTGTCGCCGATCTCGATGCGGTGGCTGATAAATTTGAAGCCGAGGCCACCAAGCGTGGCGCCAAAGTATTCCGCGCCAAAGATGGGGACGCCCTTAAGGAATACCTCCTCAATCTTTGCGAGGCCAAAGGTGTGAAGCGGATTGTTAAATCCAAATCCATGGCCTCGGAAGAAATCCATCTCAACCATACGCTGGAAAAAGCCGGCCTTCATGTCAAGGAAACCGACCTTGGGGAATGGATCATCTCCCTGGCCGGCCACAAGCCTTCCCATATGGTTATGCCGGCCATTCACCTCAACCGCCAGCAGGTGGCCGACTACTTCTCCAAAGAGCTGAGCGAAGACATCCCTGCCGATATCCCCTTCATGGTCCAGACGGCACGGGTCGCCCTGCGCGACGAATTTCTCCAGGCAGACATGGGAATATCGGGGGCCAACTTCGGAATTGCCGAAAACGGCGCCATCGGCTTGGTCACCAACGAAGGCAATGCCCGCCTGGTCACCACCCTGCCGCGCATCCATGTGGCCATCATCGGCTACGAAAAACTCATTCCGACTATTAAAGACGCGGTGCCTATCCTGCGCAGTCTGCCCCGCAACGCCACCGCCCAGCTTTTGACCAGTTATGTGAGTATGATTTCCGGTCCGGCACCCACCATGGTCAAAAAAGACGGCAAGTGGGTGGAAGAAGAGAAAGAACTGCATATCATCCTCTTTGACAACGGCCGATTGAAGGCCGCCAAAGACGATAAATTCAAGCAAATCTATCAGTGTGTCCGCTGTGCATCCTGTCTCAACGTCTGTCCGGTCTATCAGTTGGTCGGCGGCCACGTATACGGCCACATCTACGCTGGCGGCATCGGCGCCATTCTTACCGCCTTTCTCAACAGCATGGGCGATTTCGAAGCCTTCAACGAGCTGTGCATCGGCTGCCGGAAATGCACCACCATTTGCCCAGGCAAGATCGATATTCCCGGCCTGATCGAAGAACTGCGCACCCGCGCCGTCAAGGAGCATGGCCTTCCCTTCGCGGTCCGCACGGTGTTCGAAAATGTCATTTCCAATCGCAGGCTTTTCCACTCTTTGCTCCGGGTGGCGTCCCTCGGCCAGAAACCCTTCCAATCCGGCGAATTCATCCGCCATCTCCCGCTGTTTATGGCTGGTCTCACCAAGGACCGCAGCCTTCCGGCCGTTGCCGACTCCCCGCTGCGCGACCGGGTGCATAAAATCACCAAAAATCCGGCGAATCCGGTGAAAACGGTAGCTTTCTTCAGTGGCTGCAACCTCGACTTCGTCTTCCCCGAAACCGGCGAATCGGTCTATAAAGTCCTGCAAGACCTCAATATTCAGGTTGTATTCCCGGAAGACCAAGGCTGCTGCGGTAAACCGGTCATCGGCATGGGCGATGCTGAGACCACCAAAAAAATCGCCAAACGAAATATTGCGGCTTTCGAGGAAGCCAACGTCGACTACGTCATCGCGGCCTGTCCGAGCTGTACCGAGACCCTTCATGTCACCTACGCCGAGCTGCTGCATGATGACCCTGCGTGGGCCAAACGGGCCGAGACCTTTAGCCATAAGGTGCGGGAATTCTCCCAGTTCGTCGCCGAAGAATACGAAAAAGCCGGCCGCCTTGGCAAAGAATCAGCCGGCGGCACCAAGGTAACCCTGCACGACTCCTGCCATATGAAGCGGGTTCTTGAAATCCACGAAGAACCTCGCAAACTCTTAGCCGGGGCTGCAGGCTATGAACTGGTAGAAATGAAAGACTGCGACAAGTGCTGCGGTATGGCCGGCGCCTTCGGCATCAAATATGCCGAACTGTCCGGACCGATCCTGAAGCAAAAGGTAACAAATATTAAAGACAGCGGCGCCCAGGTTGTGGCTGTCGGTTGTCCGGCCTGTATGATGCAGCTCAGAGGCGGCCTTGACAAGCAGGCTCCTGAAATCAAAGTAAAACATGTCGCCGACATCCTGGCAGAAGGAATTGATGGCGCCAAAAAATAGGCCAATCAAACATACAAACAAAACCAGCGCCAAAGGCGCTGGTTTTTTGTTGCGGTGGCACATTTATCATTTCGATAATCTGAGAAAATGGAGATTTTACTTCGTATTATCGCCAAGGCGGAAGCCCAGTTCCAGTGCCTTCTGATTGATGGCCTCTGTTCCCTTGGGAACCCTCCCCAAGACCGCCTTAGTCAGCGACTCACGGCTAACGATGCCGGAAACGCCGACAAGCACTCCCAGGGCAGTCAAATTGGCAAACATCACATTTCCTATTTCCTCGCGGGCAGCTTTTGTAATAGCAACAGGAAAAATCTCAGCCTCAACATCAGGTATCTCGGTGACGATGGAGGTATCGACAATTAATTGTCCACCCGGTTTCAACATACCGATATATTTGTTGCAAGCATCCTGACTCATGACAAGCAAAATGTCTGCGGTGACGATTTTAGGATAGTCAATGGCTTCGTCGCTGATGATAACTTCAGATTTACTGGCTCCACCCCGGGCCTCGGGGCCGTAAGATTGCGTCTGGATGGCCTGTTTATTTTCTAACATGGCCGCTTCCGCTAAAATAATCCCGGCCAAGATTATGCCTTGTCCGCCTGTTCCACTCAGGCTTATCTGCCACATCAACGCTATTCCCCCCCTTTCTTCTGGACCCTGGCGATCAGCTTGTCATATTCGGCAGTGTATTCAGGCGCACTCGCCCGGTACAATTCACCAATAACAAACTTTCCTTGCAGTTCCTCGGGACGCATCTTGGATACGGCTTGCGTAAATACCGCTTTGTCGCGCTGCCAGGCCATCATATCACCCGCCGACCCAAGCTTGTTTTTACGGCCATAAGATATCGGGCACTGAGTGATAGCGTCGATCACCGAAAATCCCTTGCTCTCGATCCCTTTGACGACAAGATCGGTCAGGAGATTGGTATGATAAGCGGTACCACGGGCAACATAGGTGGCCCCTGCGGCAATCGCCAATGCGGCGATGTCAAATGACCGCTCGATATGGCCGTGCGGCGCTGTGCTGGCTTTACTATTCGTTGGCGTCAGCGGAGAATACTGTCCTCCGGTCATGCCATAGATGCTGTTATTAAAGATAATGGTGGTAATGTCCACATTGCGCCTGGCAGCGTGGATAAAATGGTTTCCACCGATCGCCGTCGCGTCGCCGTCGCCGGTAATGACCAGTACATTCAGCTCCGGTTTGGCCAGTTTGATCCCGGTGGCAAAGGTCAGTGCCCGGCCGTGAGCGGTATGGACGGTATTAAAATTCATGTAGCCGGATGCCCGTGAAGAACAGCCGATACCGGATACCACCACTGTTTTTTTCTGATCAAGCCCCAGTTTTTCGATAGCCCGCAAAATAGCGGCAAGCAAAATGCCGTTGCCGCAGCCGGGGCACCAAATATGCGGCAGTGCCGACTGGCGAAGATATTTTGTTATCGCGCTCATTGCCCTGTCCCTCCTGCCGCGGTAATTATCGGTTCTAAAATTTCCTCCGGTTTGAACAATTCGCCGTCGTACCGGGTAACCGACACCACTTTTTCCCGCGGTATGTAACGTTCAATTTCACCAACCAACTGCCCATAGTTCATTTCCGGAACAATGACCGTCTTGGCTTTGGCGCCGACTTGCTCCACAAGCTGTTTCGGAAACGGCCAGATGGTGATCAACTTTAACAGTCCGGCTTTGATGCCCCGGCGGCGAGCCTCTTTCACCGCGGCGATGGCCGTCCGAGATGTTCCGCCATAAGCGATGACGACGATTTCCGCGTCTTCCAGGAAATGCTCTGTGTATAGCGTTATTTCATCCTGAGCCCGTTCAATCTTCGTATGGAGACGACCGATCAGCTCAGTAGTCAATTCGTTGTTTTCGGCCGGCATGCCTTTATAAGTATGAACCAGGCCGGTCACATGATAATAGTATCCTTCGCCGAAATCAGCCAGCGCGGGCACCTCGTCGGCCTCCGGTTTATAGGCCTCATATTCGCCCGGCGCCACGGTCGGTTGCTTGCGGTCAATGACTTCAATTTCGTGTGGTTCCGGCAGTTCGATGCTTTCCCGCATATGACCGATCACTTCATCTAATAAGAAAATAACCGGTGTCCGAAATTTCTCAGAGAAGTTTACCGCTTTTACCATCATGTCAAACGATTCCCGTACCGACCCGGGAGAAAGGACGATAATGCCGTGATCGCCATGAGTACCCCAGCGAGCCTGCATTACATCGCCCTGGGCCGGAGAAGTCGGTTTGCCGGTACTTGGCCCCAGACGCTGTACATTGACAACGACAACCGGAATCTCAGCAATCGCTGCATAGCCGATTAATTCTTGTTTCAGGGAAAATCCAGGACCGCTGGTGGCGGTAATTGCCTTTAATCCGGTGAGGGATGCCCCGCAGACCGCTCCCATACTGGCAATCTCGTCTTCCATCTGAATAAATTTACCGCCAAGCCTGGGCAGGCTATCAGCAAGTATCTCTGCGATTTCAGTGCTCGGTGTAATCGGATATCCGGCAAAAAAGCGAACTCCGGCAGCCAAAGCTCCCATTGCACAGGCCTGATTTCCTTGCATTAAATGGACTTTACCCATTGGTCTCCCCCTTGCTTGCCTTGACAACTTCTATCGCAAAGTCAGGGCATCTTAACTCACATTGACCACAAGAAACACACTTATCCGGTTCTTTGACAAAAACCTTGCCTCTTTCATCCAAAGCCAAAACCTGCTTGGGACAAAAGACTACACAAATACCACAACCTTTGCAAAATTTCTGATTGACATTTAAAGCCACAGTCATACCTCCCATAAACCTGGCAAGTAGCCGAATACCGGCCTTGCTCCAGGATATTGCCCCATATTCATAATATAGCCCATACGATTGGCAGTAGTAAATACATTTTTATAAAAAAGTACTGTGTATACAAAATACAAAATGCGCTTATTGTTTATTTTCTTGTCGCAAAGGATTCCTTTTTCTCTCTCGCCCGCAACCAAAGCCGAGTATCACTACCCGGCTATTGCCCAGCAACATTGCTGTATTTCACAGTACTAAAATCTTATTTTTTTGTTAAGTTTCGCCACCGTAAATTATTTTCCTGCCTAATTCGCAGGAAATTTCTCAGATAATGAGCGGTGTTTTTATTTTTAATTGTTATAACCAAGTACAATGATTAATGTATACAAAGAACTTTGTTTTTATTGCACCCTTACTGTTTGAACTCCAGCATGTGCCGAATCGAACCATATTCTTCCGCCAGTCCTAAAATATTAGTACTCCGCTTCAGTGTGAACTGATTAAATCTCTTCAACCGATCTCCCTCATCAACATTGCTATCTTTCGTCCCAGGCTGTACTAAAGAATATTGACGGCATATCTGCCGTCAATATTCCTGCCTGCCGGGCCAGCGTTGGATAATATAAATAATCAGTGCCAACCATACTAATAGTCCCAGTCCGGCCATCATTGGATTGATCATCGCACTTAGCAGAAACCCCACTAAAATCGGTCCTCCATACCAGCGTATGAATCTCAAACACGTCCCTCCTTACGATCAATTTGTAATTTGGCTATAGTATCTGCTGCCGGTTCTTTTTTTAGCATACATTTGCCGAAAAAATAGCTCAGCAAATAACGAAGATGATATAATGCTTTTAGATAATCGAAAGGACGTGCCAATCATGCTCGATTTAGAAACAGCCCTAAGTATCAAACTGGCTCGCACGCTGTGGCATAACACTTATCGGGCCAGGGTCTCCGACTCCCTGGGAAACTATGTTGCTACTTTACGCCTTGTTCCCACCCTGCCCCTTGATCGCAGCGAGCTGCCCCCAGACGCCCCGGAAGCCGATCCCTATTTGACTGTTCTGGTGGAGGATGGGGCTTTCGATACGCAGGATATCACCGCTTTTGAAAGCAAAACAGCCGAGACGCTCATAGCCCAGATGGCGCAACATGATTTTGAACCCAGCTACTGTATGTTCGCTTACCCCAGTCCCCTCCAGTTAATGACTGAGCAACCGCACCCCACTGACGATTGACACTTGGGTATAAACCAGAATCCAACCATCGTCGCCGGCGATAAAACTCTTGGTATCAAGAAAATAGGTTCGTTGATCTGAAATATAAAAACAAGAGGCGGAGATATCTCCGCCTCTTGTTTTTATATTGTAAATAATTGGTTACCGCAAATTAAGAAAATAGACCTACACTCACATTGACCTCGATGTCATCGGCAAGGAATTTGACTACAATCACCTTCGGCACTGACAGCCTAACCTGTCCCCCCGCACCAATCAGCAAGGTCGGCGGCGAAATGTCAAGTCCGTTGATCCCGGCCTGACTGAACTTGGTACAGGCATTGGCACATACCATATTGCCCATTTCAGAGACTGCGCTTTGCGCCAAACCGTCGAGTTCGGTCACCGCCATGCCCATCATCATCTTCGAAGCAAATTGTTTCGCTGACTCAAGATCCATACCGATAAGTATTACGCCTTTCAATGGTCCAATGACCCCGATATTGATCATCAGCCCTGCATTCGTCAAAACCGATCCTTCCAGCCCGACCGATCTTTTTTCCACCTTGGAAAAGCCGATCTGCGGTAAGATGTTGGCAAACGCATCAAGAATTGGATTAATCGCATTTACATCCATAATACCGACCCCTTCTTGAAGCCAACGCTCATGTAAAGGCGCCCAAAATCGGTATCAGCACAGACGCCCCGGACTTCAATATTCGGACTGATCACTTCGGTCGATGCCCCATAGAACACGCTTGGCGGAGCCACCCGCAACCCAAAGGCTTTGTCTTTTTTATTTAACATGGAACAGGCCACCCCTGCCACTACATTAGCAAATTCTGCCGCCATCGCCACCACTTCATCACGGCTTTTAGCGGGGCGACGCAGCAACACCTCGGCCATTTTCTCCGCTGACTCCACCGACAGGTCCAGAACCATCGACCCTGGGTATTTCCCGATGATTCCGATAACCACAGTAATACCCAAAGACAAGTACTGGGCGGCTGAGGCCTCTTGCTCAAGACACGCCACCGTGGTTTTTGTCATGCGGGTGACACTCTGGGACAAGGCTTCAATAAAAATCTCCATACCGCTTGTCCCCAGACTTTGATATAAAGCATCCGGCGACATGACTGCGTTGATGACCCGCGTCAATGTTTCTCCGTCCACCGGCTTTTGCACATACCCCATGACTCCGATCCTTTTAGCTTCCGCTTCGGTTTCATCATCTTTCATCGAGCTGACCAGGATAATTTTTGCCGCCGGGTCATGGCGCCGCAGCGCCTTACTGCACTCAAAGCCGTCGGCACCAGGCATGGCAATGTCCATAGTAACAATGTCCGGTTTGCAGATGCTGTATGTTTCGAGCAGGGAATCTAATGAGTCTGCTTCGCCAACTACTTCACAGCCGCCTTCACGAAGAACATCCCCAAGAATCGTCCGCGAAAAAGGTGAATCGTCAACAATCAATACTTTGAATCCGCTCATTTTTTAAGCTACCCCCGTTTTATTCATTTCGCTTCCGCTACTACTATTGATCTGGCTAACAATCATGCACCGACTCCCAGCCTCGTGAAATAGGCCAGGCAATATAACTCTTTACCTTTCTATCATTTGCTAAAAAAATCTATTTTCCTTCAAAATACTCCATTAATTTATGAAGTTGCGAAAGATACTGCTGCCTGACCCTTGTTAAAATAAAATAAAAGTTGCCAGTACCGACAACTTTTATTTTAGGATCGTCTGTTTTTGGAGCGAAAACCTGCCAAATTCAGCAACCGGTTGATACCCGCTAAGCGGAAAAATGCTGCCTCTACTGATTAAAACATATGTGTCCGGATTGCCGGTGCTACGCGCTGCGAACGAGGCCACACCCTCAGTCGGCATGGTATACTTTCCTACCCAAACATCGCCTGGTGGTACTTCCTTATTGTCTTGGACCAAGCGCGGAATACGATAGCCACTGTAAAACACGGCTGAAGTCGGATATTCACCATAGGCAGCCACTATCGCCCCCTGAACAGGAATATCTCTGATCACCGCTCTGGCTGAGCGGGTTTCGGCCAATGGAATCAGCCCCTGAAAGATCAGTATAAGGCTAACAGCCATCACTGCCGCGCCGGCAACCCATGGCAACAGGGCTGCATCTCCGCGATATTGAAACCATAAAATCGACACAGCGGCGAGAGCAATGACCAGATAAAATCCCAACCAATTCGCGTCTGGTAAAAACTTTGGCGCGGCGGCAAGGGCAACCAACAGAAATAGCACAGGCAAAGACAGCCAGAGCCACTGGCGAGGCCTGGCTGTCACCATCTTTTCCAGGTGATGGGCAGTCATCAGGGCTGCTGGAAACAGGGCCGGAAATACATAGGTAGGATATTTGGTGGCCATCAGAGTGTAAAAGCCGATCGTGACCCCCATCCATACCGCCAAGAAGGAGAAGTGTGGCGCTCTCGTACTGACCAACGAGCGAAAAAGAACTCCAGACCAGGGGAGCATACTTACCGGAAAAAGCACCAAGTAATAATAAAAGACATTGTCTTTCGGATGCTCAGAGACGGTCGCCCTCAGGTAATTGTGCAATCCCAGGAAAGTGTCCAGAAAATCCTTGCCATGTGCTTTATACATCGCTATATACCAAGGGGCCGCAGTCAGAAAGAAGATCGCGAGCCCTGGCAGAATAAACAGTCGGGTAAACAGTACCCAGCGCCGGGTGACGACAATATATATAAATATCGTCAGCATAGGCAAAACAATTCCTACCGGGCCTTTGGTCAACACCGCCAAACCGGCAAAAAAGTATGCCGCCACATACCATCCCTTGCCCTGCTCATCCATCCCCAGATATAATGTCCCCAGCGCAACGCTGCCGAAAAAGAACAGCACCGCGTCGGTAATAATCATTCGGGCCAATACCCAGTACTCCAATGAGGTTCCCAGCACTAAAGCGGCAAGAAGCCCGACCTGCCAACTGCCGAACAGTCTTTTTGCGAACCAGGTGATAAAACTGACGCTGGCTGCACTGAACACAGCAGCCGGAAAACGGGCCGCAAATTCACTCACTCCAAACAGTTTAAAGCTGCCGGCGATCAGCCAATAAATCATGGCAGGCTTGTCATACCAATACTGTCCGTAAATCTGCGGTGAAAGCCAGTCACCGCTTGTCAACATCTCCTTGGCAGTCAGGGCATAGTTGGCCTCCACCGGATCTGTCACCGGGATGGCACCGCAAAAAGGCAGGTAAACAGCCAGGGCGACAAAAAATACTACCAGAGGAAACATGGCGTTCTCCTCTCATCACGGTTTTAATAACAACATCTTTTCGTCACTTGTTGCCAGAATGGTCAACTTCTGCTGATCGGCTGCCCCCAAGGCGTTGTACTCCGACCGGCGCACGATCAGATAAAGCTTCTCTTGGGAGGCGATTATTTTACCGGCTTGATCCTGTTTCAGCTCTATACCGTAAACATCGGAATAAAAGGCAAATCCGGGGTGCAGAAATTTCGCGACATAAACCGGCGATTTTCGGTCATAATAAGCGCTGAATTCTTTGGCGATATCGCGGGAATGAAACGCGGGAGCGGCTTGAGGAAACAGCATGGTCATCAGCACCAGGGAACACAGGGTCATGGCGCCGACTTGCAGCCAGAAAGCTTTATCGATATCCCAGCGCCAAATATAGTACCATACTCCAAAGACCATGACGGCAAACAGGCCTGCGGTCACAATGGCTCCGGCCAACAAATCGGGCATGGCCTTGACGCCGAGGAACAGGGCAACCCAAATCAACACACTCAAAATGGTCAGTACAATCGGCCAGGCTATTGGCCGGAATCCGTACCTCCAGTCACTAATCCGATTGATATACCAACCAACCACCATTGCCAAGGGCGGAAACATCGGCAAAATATATGAAATCAGCTTTGTGCGGGAAATACTGAAAAACACAAAGATGAAGCCAGCCCAAATCAGCAGAAAAAGTAGTTTTCGGGAATCTTCCCGCGCGTCGAAGAGCGACTTCCAGAGGGCCTGCGCCATCACCGCCGTCCACGGCAGGAAGCCAAGAATCAGCACCGGAATGAAATAATACCACAGCACCCCTTCCGGATGCTCCGGGCTGGTGAACCGAGTAATATTATGAAACCCGATAAAGGTATCAACGAACGGATTTCCGTGCAGTTGATACATCACCAGATACCACGGGAGCGCAATGACCAGATACAGGATCGTCCCCCCGGGAATCTTCATTTTAAACAGTTCGGAAAAGTTCCGGGTCGCCAGCATATAGAGAAAAACTACCGCCCCCGGGAATAATAGACCAATCGGACCTTTGGTCACCGTTGCCAAGGCCGCGCCGATATAAAATAAGTAATAGCGTTTTTCGATAAAGGAAAGCAACGAGATGGTCAGGAAAAGCGTCAGGGTGATATCTGTGACTGCAGCTTTGCCGAGGTAGAAAAATTCGACACTGGTCGCCAAAACCAAGGCTCCCATCATCCCTGCCCGCTGTTCAAAAAGTCTCGTTCCGGAAGAATACACCCAAATCACACAAATCAGACCCAATAGCGCCGACGGAAACCGGGCGGCAAATTCACCGACTCCAAAGAGGGAAAATGACCCGGCCACCAACCAGTAGAACATGGGCGGCTTGTCATACCAATATTCGCCAAAGATTCGCGGTGACAAAAAATCATGGAAGTTGATCATCTCTTTGGCGGTTTCGGCATAAACCGGCTCATCCGGATCAAGCAGCGGAATCCCGCCGAGGTTGAAAAATAGAATCAAGGCGGCAATAAAGGTAAGTAGAAGAAAACCCAAGCCTAATCGTTCTGACATTGCTACCTCCTGGGATAAAAATCTGAGTTACAAACCTTTTTGCTGCAAAAAACGATATGTACCGGCTAATCCTGCCTGCAGATCGGCAACCGGCTGCCAATCAAGTCCTTTGACCGCCGACCGGTTATCCAGCGACGAGCGGTATATATCGCCCTCCCGTGCCGGCAGGAACTTTCTTTCGATCTGCCGCCCGGCAACCTTGGCCATCAGCCCTGCCAGATCATTGACACTCACCTCAGTGGCGGTACTGATATTATAGACTCGATTGACGGCGACGGCAAGAAGGGCCTGGCCATTGGCGGCAGCAACATCGCCGGCATAAATAAAATCGCGAGTCTGACCGCCGTCACCGAAAATGCTAATCGACTGTCCGTTCAAAAACTTGCGGGCAAAAATGCTGATAACGCCACCTTCGCCGCTGTCACCCTGCCGTTCGCCGTACACGTTGGCATACCGCAATACCACATATTCCATACCAAAAAGTTCATTATATAATTTCAGATAATTCTCTGCCACCAGTTTGCTCAGGCCGTAGAACGAGGTTGGTTGAGCAGGGATACTCTCGGCGATGGGAACAGCAGATGTGTTGCCATACACCGCGGCACTGGAGGCGAAAACAACCCTCTTCACACCGTTTTTACGAGCGGCCTCCAAAACATTGACTGTCCCGAGCACATTCACTTCACAGTCGTGGTCTGGCTCCTCCAGCGATTTTGGAACCATTGTCTGCGCTGCCAGATGAATGACGGCATCAAACCTTTCACTGGCAAACAGGCTACTTAAATCGTCCCTGACGATATCCATTTTGTGAAATTGGGCGCCAGGATTGATATTTTCGCGCAAGCCGGTACTCAAATTGTCGACAATGGCGACTTGATATTTTTTCCCGAGCAGGTGCTCGACAATGTGCGAACCAATAAACCCCGCTCCCCCAGTTACCACTACTTTCATTATTTCGGCCCCCTATTTAGTTGGTTCAGCAGGAAATCCCGCCCGAATATCTTGACGGCAAAATACAACCCGATGGAAAATGGCAGATATTCAGCGACGATCCGCCAAGCTACCGCTAAAACCCCCACCGTCCCCGGTGGCAAGAGTTCGTTGAACAAGATCACGAAGCCGCCTTCGGCGATGCCGGACCCGCCCGGCGTGGGGGCAAAATACAGCAGGATATTAAGAAAGATCATTCGCCCCAGTACCAAGGGCCAGTCGACACTGATCCCCAATCCGAGAAAAAGTACCGGCACTATGCTGTAAAGTGCCAACAGGCTGGCTGCCGACTCGGCAAACACTCTGAGCATGCTGAGCGGTGCCGCCAAGAGCAGAAACACAGCCCCCCGGGTATCGCGATACAAGGTAAAAACGCGCTTACGCCGGGTCGGTTTGATCCTTTTTGTCAAAGCCACCAACAGTTTGACCGACGCGCTGGAGCGCAAAAACCAGACCAGTGCCCCGCAAATCACGATAATGAGCACAGAGGCCACAACAAGCACCTGCGGCGGTATCCAGGGGAGCAATCCCGGGTCATAATAAAATACCACAGGAAGACAGACAAAAAGAAACAGCAGCGACATTAGGGTGCGGATCAGGACAACCACTGTAGCGATACCGGTGGGCACCCCGGCCCGCCGCAAAAACACGACCTGGGCTACCGCCCCACCTGCCGCACCAGGCGTCAGCAAAGCTAAAAAGTAGTTGCTGAATATAACCTGTACCGCCTGCAGCAAAGTTATCCGCTGCCCGGCAATATCAACGAGATGCAACAGCCTTGTCCCATCGAAATACATTCCCACCGCCATCAAGACGGCGACCAGAACCAGCGACCAAGGCCGAAAGGCTGTCAGATGGCGCAGGGTATGAATGTCCAGGGTAAAATAGATGACAGCCCCGGAGATACCGACAACAAGGATGACAATAAAAGCCAGGCGTTGATAAAAATTACCCATGTTCCAGCTCCCTGAAAGACACCAACTGAATTTCCTGTGTAACCAATTGTTCCAATACTTGACTGCTGGTCACTGCAGCCAATTCATTTTGCCAGTGATAGACCCAAGGATAGCTGGAATTCAACAAAGCATCGTCATTGCCGGGATGCATCATGATTTCGCTTGTTCCCTGCGGCAGAGTATTGATTATGTTCAGCAGGTATTCCTCCCGCATATTGCCGCCAGCCAGCATGCCGAAGAAAAAATCAGGAACGGCAAACCCACGTTTTTTTGCTTTGCGCCTGGCCACCGCAGCGAGAAAAGATAGCCCGCTCCGCCCAACGACCCGGCCGATGGTGAAAGGATAGCCACCGGTAAAAAACAAAGACTCGTCAGGTATCCTGAGCGCCTTTACCCCGTTGCGGCCAGCCAAATCGAGCACAATGTCGATAATTCCCGGCAGAACATGCAAGTGCTGATGGCTGTCCACATGGGTAATCGTAATGCCCCCAGCAACCACCTTGTCGAGCTGGGCGGCCAGTTCCCGCCGCACCTCGGTCAGATTAATTTTCCCTTGCAGAAAACGGACCATAAACTGCACATAGTTATCCGGAAACCGACCCTCGCGATCTACCAACGAAGGGATGAGAGCCGGATCGGTAAGCGGCCGTTCGCCCACCAGCGTCAGATGCACGCCGATCCCGAGCCCGAGACAATCGCCGGCCATGGCCAATGCCTCATGAAAGGCAGCACCGCCGGTCATCAAAGAGGTGCTGGTGATACAACCGGAGGCATGTCCCGCAATAATCGCCCGGTTTACTGCTGGATGCAGGCCGAAATCATCAGCATTCACAATCAATCGTTTCACATCATATCCCCTTAAAACCGGTATCCAGAACGTTCCTGCTTCCTACTCTATCTATGTATAAATTCCCAGGTATCACTTCTGCTACTCTTTCTGATAATAAATTTAGACTCAAAAGCAATATGAAGGAGGTTTCCGCGTGGACAAAAAAACCCAACAATCCAAATCCAAGTATGGAACTTTAACCGCAACATCTGATGCCAACAACGATTACCAAGCCCAGAGCGACACTACCGGAATGACTTCCGGCGCCTCATCGGCCACCACCAGCAGCAGCGTCGCCGAGTATGGCACCATGACCGCAAAATTTGATGCCAACAGCGACTATGGCAAGTCCGGCAGCCAAAACAAGGGTACCAACCAACAGCAACAACAGGCTGGCGGCAAAAAAGTTCAGACCTCTGACAAAAACATCGGCCACTAATCACGGCAAGGAGGGAGCCTATCTGGTTCCCTCCTTCATTGTTTCAAGGCAGTGACTGCCGCCGCCCGGTTTTGCCGACGGCGAGCTATCAGTCTGGCCTCATAACGCTCGACACAATCGATTTCGTCATCGCTCAATCCGTAAATCCGGTATACCAGTTGATCCAGCAACCCATCCAAAGCACTAATTTTATCATTTAGCGACGTTTCACCAGCCAGTTGTCTTTTGACGAGATTTTGCATCATACCGACAAGCTCTACGGCACGGGCATCAGCCTCAGTCTGAACGATAACTGGCAAGAGCTCCAGGGTGTCGATATCGGTTTGGGCCATAGCCCTTCCGTATTCAATCGCTACCGCGTGGTAGTAAAAAGACAGCAAGCGGGAATTGATGAGCATCAGCAAATATTCAAGACTAACAGTCCCGTTTCGCCGGACAAAGCTGTGGATGTTATTCAGATGATAAAAACCGTCGTCGTCAAGACAAGCCGTCAGAGTGTGCCCGGTTTGCCTGATCAATATTTTCCGGTCGCCCACCACCGCCGGATCCCAGCCGCCTTTATACAAAAGCCCAGGATCGATATTCAGCCAGTGATCGCGATAGACCAGACCATACCGCTGAATCTGGCTGCCGGATATCAATCCGCGCCGCCAGTTGACGCCATGGGAAGAATCGGCAACAATATGGCTCTGCTTGGTTAGCGAGCGGACGCCGGTGTGTCCCGTGGTAAAAAATCCCAGACGCAAACTGTTACTATCTATTTTATCAATCAAATTTTTAACCGTCAAATCGGAAAAAATACGAAAGCGGTTGTAGGGCAATCCGGCAAAATAACTCTGACCATAATGGGTAAACTCCGTATCTCGCTGCAAAGCGGCTTTCTCCACTGCCTGACATATAGCCACCGACTGATTCGCTCGAACCACAGGATCACTGCGCTTGGTTAAAACACAGACCGCTGACATCCCCACTTCAACATGCTTGAAAACCGGTGCTGTGATATGAGCCAGTACCTCTATCGCCGTATGCTCCAATATGTACCGGCGGATTTTTGAATAATAGCGGCCAAGCAGAAAACTATCGGGGACGATAAACCCCAGTTTCCCCCCCTCCACCAGCATCTCAATCCCGCGTTCCATAAATAGCACATAATAACTTAATTTGTATTCGGCAGACGCGCTGAAAGCTCGTCGCAGATAGCCTTCATAGTCCGGGTCGAGACGGTTGGCACCGCGCAGCCCGAACGACAGGTAAGGCGGATTGCCGACAACAAAATCATAACTGGCCGCCCAGAAGGCCTTATCTCTGCCAGTTGAGTTCTCCTCAGGACGCCGCAGGCTGTCGCAGACCAAAAGATTCGGTTGAAGACCGGAGCTGTCCTCGGGCCTCTTCAGCAGCAGACTGGCGGCCGCAATGTCTGTGGCCAGCGGGTCGATATCAGCCCCCCACAGGTTATGGGTGATAATGTGACGATGAATGCCGGCGTCTGACCAATCTTGTCCTGGAAATCTGCCGATTAGAATATTTCGACTCTCAACCAGCTTCTTCCATAAAACATCATAGGCTTTCAGCAGAAAATAGCCGCAGCCACATGCCGGGTCCAAGACCTTGCGATAGGGATTCAGGGCAAACTCCGCCTGCTCGACGGTATGAGTCATTATAAAATCGATAATCTCGGGTGCAGTATAGAAAAGACCCCGCGCCCGGCGGCCGGTCGCGAGTTTTTCATGGATTTCACCTAATAGCCAGACATCGCAGGGTAAATTGTACGACCACCTGACAAGGATCGTGTGGATTTCATCAGGCAGATCATCACCGGTAACCGGTAAAAGACATTCAGCCCCGGCGGCCTGCCGCAAAGACGGCAAAGCTATCGCCTGGGCAACCACAGCCTCCAAAGGCCCCTGCCCGCGCCAAATGAGCACCAGTATCCTCAGCAAGATCTGGTCTGCCTCGCCCAATCCCTTTTGGCTTAGCCATTCCGTGATTTGATGACACTCGGCAAAAAACTTTTTCCGATTCACTGTGCCAATCCTCGTAACCATAATGTTCCGCTAATGTATATTCAGCAGAGTCTCCCTTTTAGACCTTATCATCCTTGGACGATTCAGTCTGCCAGCGATTCCACATGGGCGGCATACGCACTGTGATTGTGAATGGATTCATAGTTTTCGCACTCCACCTCGAACCAGGCAACGCCTTTTAAGGCTCTCACTGCCAGCACCAGATCCCGCAGCACATCTTCGACGAATTTCGGATTTTCATAAGCCTGCTCGGTCAGATGCTTTTCGTCTTCCCGTTTCAATAGCGAATAAACCGGCGCACTGCCTTGGGCCTCCATCAACGTCGCCAGATCTTCGATCCAGATGAACTTCCCGGGAAGATATTTGACCTTCGCCCGCATCAAACCGCGCTGATTATGGGCTCCATAGGCGGAGATTTCCCGGCTGCAGGGACACAGGGAAGTAAAAGGAACCGCCAGACCCAAGGTAAAGTCCAGATGCTGGCCTCTGACTAGACTGCCGGAAAAAAGGCAGTCCAAATCAAGAAGACTTTTCATGCCGCTTACCGGTGCCGTCTTCTCGATAAAATACTTAAAAGCAATGTCCATGCTGGCCCGCTGCGCATCAAGCCGGTCAATCATATCAGTGAGAATATAGCCCATTTCTTTGTTGGAAAACGGCTTCTGGCTCCAGTCATTCAGCACTTCGATAAACCGGCTCATGTGAGTCCCTTTATACTCCTGCGGCAAATCAACGGTTAGCTTGATATTGGCAAGCACCGACTGGAATGACCCAGCTTTGGTTTTGATTAAAAATGGCAGATGAACTTCACTGACACCTACTTTTTGGATAGCGATGCCGCGCTCATCGGCCAAATTCTGTACATCTTTCATCCATTCTCACTCCCGGAAACGGCGCATAACCTTTTGCGCCCCTCAGTATGGTCACTGTTTATAAGAAATTGGGTCGGTTAGGCCGGCTTCGGCAAAACCCTTCAAACGGAGCAGACAACTGTCGCAGCGCCCGCAGGCCGATTCGCCGCCTGCATAGCAACTGCTGGTCAGATCCAGCGGCGCTTTGAGCTTGTCTCCCAGCAAGACGATTTCTTTCTTGGACAACTGAATGAGCGGTGTTTCCACAACGATTTTCCGCCCGTCCTGAACAGCTGCCTTGGTGCTGTAGTCGGCAAGCTGTTGAAAGAGTCCGATAAACTCCGGCCGGCAGTCTGGATAGCCGGAATAATCCAGGGCATTTACGCCGATATAGATACGGTCCGCGCCAACCACCTCGGCGTAGCCCAGAGCATAACTCAAAAATATCAGGTTGCGCGCCGGCACATAGGTGGTCGGTATATCCTGTCGGCCGATATCTCCCCCGGGCAGGGTAAGCGACAAATCGGTCAAGGCGCTGCCGCCGATGGCACTCATATTAGTCTGAATCACCAGATGGCGTTTGACCCGAAAGTAGGCCGCCACCTGTCGGGCGCAGTCCAGTTCACGGCTGTGGCGCTGCTGATATTCAAAGCTGATTGGCCAAAGTTCACAACCACTATCCCGGGCAACCGCCATACAGACCGTAGAATCCAGTCCGCCTGACAGAAGAACAACTGCTTTCACGACAACAACACTCCTTATGGTTACTTGAAACATATTATACGATAATACTAGTTTGTGGTATACCCTCTTCAGCAGCAATGTAAAAGATAAGGCTGTTTTACAACAGCCTTTTACGCCCCGACTAATCGGACTATGCTGATGTTCTTGCGCTGCTCCAGGTCGATAAATTCTCCTTCTTCGGTGCGAACAATCGGCCTGGCAGTAGTAGTCTGTCCCAGATAAACCACTTCGGCTTCGCGGCCGTCGTTCAATTCCACAATATTGCCGATAAAAAAATCGCGAACATTGTTCAAAAACACACTGCAAATGCGGGGGTCCAGTTTATTGTACATATCCATCATCAACGCTTCCACGGCCTGGAACGGGGTGGTCTTTTGCTTGTAGACCTTATCGGAGGTCATCGCATCGTAGATATCGGCTACAGCGACAATTTTAGCGAAATCATGAATCTTATCGCCTTTGACCCCAAGGGGATATCCGCTGCCGTCCTCCCGTTCATGGTGCTGCAGGATGGCGAACACCACCCCTTGCGGCAGGTCAAGCTCTTTCAGAAGGTTGTAGCCCTTGGTAGCATGAAGTTTCATCGCATCCATTTCAGCGGTTGTCAATTTTCCCGGTTTGCGCAGAATCTCAAGAGGAATCTGGGTTTTGCCGACATCATGCAGCAATCCGGCCAGAACCAGATCTTTAAAAGTCTCTCCCTGATAGCCCAGCCAGCGGCCGAGCACCCCACAAAGAACCGCTACATTGATGGAGTGGTGGAAGGTATAATCATCACGGCGATGAACAACATGTAGATGATTTAGGATGCCGGAGGTGTCAATAACCGGTTCAACGGCGCTATCGGCCAGTTCCCGCATCTCTTTCAGCGGTACTTGTTTGAAAAAGCGCAATGTCTCAAATGATTTTTTAATGCTGGAAACAGTGTCGTTATATTGCCGGGAAACAGCCTGTTGCTGGGCGGTAAGCGGTGGCGGCAGCTTTTCCTGAACGTCAACCGTCACCCGGATATCGACATAATCGACATCCCAAGACCTTAGGCGATCTATCAGGCTGGTAGTCAATACCGTTCCGTCACCCAACGCGAACTTGCCGTTGTCAGTCATCAGGCTGCGCGCAAGCTCCATACCAGGTTGAACTTCATCGACCCGAAACCGTTTTGTGCTAATTTGGAGCATTCCTACCCCTCTTCCTCTGGCACTGACTGTTGTCGCCACTAATCTGCAAAAAAGCGACGAGTGGTCTGATATTTATATTTCAATACTTTGACATTTTCGGCCGAATTCCTGCAAAAGGGCTAAATTTCGTCCATTGTTCTAAAATGTGTCTTGGCCACTTCCACTAGCGCTGGTTTCCCTCGCTTTTCAGCAAATATTTTAGCTGCCTCGACTACCTGCAATGACGCACCCTTGGGGAAGACTATGCCGAATCGCACCGCCATTTCCTCCATGCGGTTGAGAAAGCGCTCACGCGCCAGGACAGAAGCCGCTGCCACCGCAATATTCCGTTCGGCTTTCGGTGTCTGCACCAGTAAAATCTGCCGGCCTTTTTCCATCAGACGGGACTGAATAAATTTTTCATTCGCGAATTTGTCAGCCAGCGCGAAACGGCAGGGTGCTTTTTGCAGCAAATCCTCCAATACCCGGGCATGACCCCAGGCAAGCAAATGATTCAAGTTCTTGCCTTCACCGCGCAACTGACAATAAAGAGCATTATAACGGGCCGGCAACATCTCCAACTCGACAAAATGTCCGGCGCAAATCTCCCGGATACGGGCCGCCAGCCTTTTCGCCTTGCTATCGGCCAGAGCTTTGCTGTCTTTCACCCCGGCAGCCTCCAGCGCGGCGGCAGTAGTAGCATCCACCCTAACCGCGGCCACGACCAGCGGCCCAAAGAAATCGCCTTTGCCTGATTCATCAGTACCAATCCAGCAATTGTCGAAACCGGCGACCCCCTCAAACCCGGGAACTCCGGTCATATCCGCAACATTCGGAGAAGCTGCTGCTGAACGCTCCCCGACAAGTTCCTGCACCGCCTGTTTGAGCGGTAACTTTGCTGATCCGGCTACAACCAGACTGACTCCCTTTTGGCCGCTATAGACATTCACATAGACGCGGTCGATTCCGTCGGTCACTGTAAGTTGGAAACCATATTCCAGCTTCTTTTCAGCGTTAACCACAAACCCGGCGCCACCTAGTTTATCCTTTATGTCCGTTATGTAGTCTTCAATGTCGCTCATTGCCTTTATCGGCCGCCTTTCCATACAAAAGCCACGCGCTGTTTAGCGCCTCTTGCCATACCGTTTTCAGCGGCACGCCTCCGTCTTCAGCCAAACGCCGGCAATCATCGAATTCGGGCGCAATATTGCAAACTTTCCCCTGATAGGAGCTGATTTTCGCCTTGACCGGACCCCACGAAGTCGCCACTTCGATCAATTCACGGTCAGCCACTACCCGGTTTACCGGATAATAGCGCATGCCAATGGTCGACGTTTCGCTAAACAAGACGCCAAAAACCTTGTCCAGAACCTCAGAATCGGCAAGCACCGAAAGCTGGGTCGCCGGACGGCCTTTTTTCATAATGATTGACGTCATCCATACGTCACGGACTCCGACGGCAAAAAGCTTCTCCATAACATAAGAGTATACCTGAGGGTTCATATCATCAATATTGGCTTCCACCACCGTCAGGTCACCCTTAGGCGTCAAGTCATTTTTCGGGTCTGTCAGGTCTGCTTTCGGGACTGACCGACCGCTTTCTCCGAGAACAGCCCGCAGGACATTGGGAATAATCAGGTCCCACGTGCCGGCGCCGTAGCCGATGGCTTCACTGACAAAATCCTTGGGCGTAAATCCGTTACCGTTGCTCAGGGTGGCAACCAGCGCCGCACCGGTCGGTGTCACCAGCTCCTTGGCGATTTCCCCCTTATCATAGGGGATGCCCCGGAGCAGCTCAGCAGTCGCCGGCGCCGGAATGGGCATATTCCCGTGACTGCATTTCACATAGCCTGTCCCAGTAGTGAGTTTGGACGTATAAATGCGGTCGACCTTAAGATAATGCAACCCGAATACGGTGCCGACAATGTCGACAATGGCGTCCACCGCCCCCACTTCGTGAAAATGGATCTTCTCCAGGGTGGTCCCATGCACTTTGGCCTCGGCTTCAGCGAGTCGCATAAAAACCTGCTTGCTGCCGTCTTTCACCGGCTGCTCTAGGGCTGAATTGTCAATGATCTTGAATATATCGGGCAAATGGCGGTGGTGGTGCTGTTTGGCAGTCTTAACGTCGAGATAAGTAGCGCTGATCCCCAGCTTTTCGACCGGCTTGACAACCAACTCATACCCACCTACCGGCAACTTGGCCAGTTCTTCCCGCAGCCGCTGCTCCGGCAGACCAAGGTCAATCAAAGACCCCAAAAACATATTTCCGCTAATACCGGCAAAGCAATCTAAATATAAAGTACGCATCTGATCACCTCATTTTGTTGATTATGCTAGCCAGTCTACCGGCTCCAAAGCCGTTGTCGATATTAACCACCGCTACACCGGCGGCGCAACTATTAAGCATCGCCAGGAGAGCCGCGACTCCGCCGAAATTGGCACCATAGCCCACACTGGTCGGCACGGCAATCACCGGTTTAGAAGCCATGCCGCCCACTACGCTGGCCAAAGCGCCTTCCATTCCGGCGACGACGATGATGACATTGGCGGACTCGATCAACTGGTGCTGAGCAAGCAGCCGGTGAATGCCGGCAACACCGACGTCAAAAACCCGCTTCACTTGATTACCCATGACTTCTGCAGTGATCGCGGCCTCTTCGGCCACCGGGATGTCGCTGGTTCCAGCTGTCATCACCAAGATCACCCGTTCGGGATCGACCGCCACTTCCTCTTGCTGAACCACGATCATTTTGGCAGCCGCGTAATATTTGGCTGTGGGGACCAACACTTGTACTGCTTCAAACATTTCCATCGTAGCCCGGCTGGCAAGTACATTCCCGTTATGCTTAGCCAGGCGGCTAACGATCTCGGCAACCTGTTCCACCGTTTTTCCCTGGGAGAACACAACTTCCGGAAAGCCTTGCCTGAGCATCCGATGATGATCTATTTTCACAAATTCGAGATCTTCATAAGGAAAGCTCTTCAACTTTTCCAATGCGTCTTCCAAGGAAATCCGCCCATCCCGAAAGTTTTCCAGCATAGCCGTAATAGTATCAATATTCATCCTTGCACCTCATCCAGCATTTCGTTCATACTTCCGGTCCGGTATCCCGCCAAATCCAGCGTGACAAAGGTAAATCCCAGCTTTTTCAAGCCACTGGCGATGGCAGCCGCCGTGTCCGGCTGGGCAAGAACGCCGATACCGTCTGGAGAAACCTCGACCCGCGCCAAATCACCATGATGACGAACCCGCACCTGTCCTTTGATAAACTGTCTGACCACCTGCTCCGCCTCGTCAACCTGTTTTAGCCTCTCAGGCGTGATCTCCAGCCCATAAGCCAACCGTGAAACTAGGCAGGCAGCACTGGGCTTATCCCAAGTAGGCAAATCCCATTCTCTTGACACGGCCCGGATCTCGGCCTTGCTAAACCCGGCTTCCAGCAGCGGGCTTTTCACCGCATCCAGTTCGGCGATCGCCTTCATCCCTGGACGATAATCGGTTAAATCATCGGCATTGGTACCCTCGATCACCCAGGCGAAGCCCTGTTCCTTGGCCCACGCCACTAAACCGCCAAAGCGCCCCTTTTTGCAAAAATAGCAGCGCTCAGCCGTATTGGCAATAAACAAAGGATTGTCCAGCTCTGTGGCAGGCAGCCATACATGCTTCATCCCCAGTTTATCCACCAGAGTTTCAGTATCCCGTTTTTCCTGTTCGGATGAGGTTGGCGAATAGGCGGTGGCTAATACCGCCTTATCACCCAGAACCCGCTTGGCTGCAGCTGCGAGAAAAGTGCTGTCCACGCCGCCGGAAAAGGCAACCACTACCTTATCAAGCGAAAGCAGGGCTTCATTTAGCCGCGTTTCTTTTGCCTTTGTGTCCACAGTAACCATCCCACCATTCTATTAAAATAAAAAAAGACATAACATCCCAAGGGAAATTATGTCTTCATGACATTAGTCCAGTTCTATTTTACCATATCCCGCCACCTGTCTCAAGACTTTGGTGAACATATCCTCAATTTTGCAGATGCTCCTGACGGGAACCTAATAATAACGCCTCCAGGCTTTCCATTATCTTTAACTGATTTTCCTCCAACAAGCCAATGCTTTGGTTTAGAAGCAAGATGTGGGCGTTGCCGCGAAATTTGGGTTCGCGCGAAAAAAGTTCCAGGTACCCGGCGGCCATTTCCAATTGCTCCGCGGCGGCCAGAACCTGGCTGTCCAAAAGTTTTTCCAGCAACACATAATGATATACCTGCACTGCTTCCATCGCTTTACTAAAACCTTCGCTACTTGCCTGATGCTGGGCAAATATATTGAAATGCGCCGAAAATTCCCGAAACTCGTTATTACCGGAAATGGCTAAGTCTTCATTCAATAAATAAATCAGCTTGTATATTTTATTAATATATGAGTTTTGCAGCTGGATAAGTGACAGTACATCATTGAATTCGGCCCCCCGGTAGGACACGAGGTGGAAATCCTGTAACTCCACTATACCACCTCCAAGGCAACAGTGATCACTATATCTTATTCACTTGCTCCGCATTATGTTTACATTTTAGAGGTCGGCCGGTAAGAAAATATAAGCCGGAAAATACAACTGCCGGCAGCTCTTGGCCTGCCGGCAGACTAAACCACTGTGACAATATCTACATCAGGTTCGTGGATTAAGTTGAGCGTTCCTTCCCGGGTCCAGACGACAGGCCGCGATGGGTTGCTGCTATTGATCCTGAGTACTGCTCCTGAAACACCGTTGTTGAGCTGCACCCCGCTCCCGATATAAAAGGGGACGGTCACCCGTTTAAAGGCTTCAACCACCCTTGGATCAAACTGCGTTCCACTGCAGGAGGAAATGGTGCGAATCGCCTGAAATACGGCTACTGCCGGCCGATAAACGCGGTCAGTGGTCAGTGCATCATAGACATCAGCCACCGCCACAACACGGGCCAGCAAGTGAATTTCCTCGCCTTTTATCCCCCAAGGATACCCTTTTCCGTCTGGCCGTTCGTGATGCTGCAAAGCCATCAAGGCAATCCGGGAGTCAACCTTGGTTTCAGTTCGGAGAATATTATAGCCGGCAGAAGGATGGGTTTTGACCAATTCAAATTCATCAGGGGTCAAAGGTCCGCATTTCTCTAGGATAGCATCTGAAATGGTGGTCTTGCCGTAATCATGCAAAAGCCCCCCGATTCCCAGAATGTATATGTCCTCTTTAGACAGACCCATGGCAGTACCGATAACAATGGCAAAAACGCCAACATCGACACAATGCCCATAGAGATAATCACTGTGTTTGCGAATGTCTGTAAGATAGATTAAGAGCTGTTCATGGCCGGCCAGTTCACGAATCACTTCATCAATTGCCTCACGCAAATAAGGCAGATGGGCAGCGACGCTGCCACGGTGGCGAAAGGCGTTCTGCATGGTTTGAATCATCTTGCGGCGGGTCGCCGTACTGATCAAATTATTCACCGTGGTTATTTCCCGGTTGACCGGCTGCTTGATCTGGATCGGGTCGTCCTTGATCCAGACCGAGGTGATCTGGTGTTTATTAAGTAACGCCAAGATTTCCCTACGGAGCGCCGTACCTGCGGTGACCAGTATTCTGCCATGCAGGTCGATTAAATCTTGCGCTAAAATCATGCTTTCATCGGTATTGCATAATAGCATTTGCTTAATATCGGTCACCTCCGGGCACAAAAATACCCCTCCAAACAGAAAGTCTGGGGGGGTTCACTACTTGCTCAGTGTAAAATAAGTGACCACATAGTTTTTTACACTTCATCGCTTCCAATGCAACATTTCGACATAACATAATACATTCCTGCCACATTTTACAAAAAGTAGTGACTTTTTAAGAAAAACTTTATAAAATCCACAAAATATGGACAAAAATAGTCTGCCATAACAAAATGTTCGGAATATAGTCAACCTTTTCTAGACAACCTGGCGTTTTTTTCGTCGAGGCCCTGATTGCTGACACCTGGCAAACTTCAGGGTATAATAAATATGGAAGCCGCCTACATAAAAAATAATTGCGTACTTTTGGAGGAATAGCAAGATGCTAACCATAACCCCGGCCGCCGCTGAATATATCAAATCTCGCAAAAAACCGATATTTCTCGATATTCCGCCGCTGATCAGTTGCTGTCTCCATCTGAAAGAAAGTCCGTCTGTCCGTTTCGGCGAGCCGCATGATCCTCAAAATTTTACGAGACAATCCATCCAGGGGTTTACCGTATTTGTACCCCACGAACTGCCTGAAATTCCCCTGACCATCACCTTGTCGAAGTTTCTCAGCATCAAAAAATTGGTGGTCGAGGGCTGGTGCCTGGGCTAGCCGTCAGTTCCTCTGCCGGAAAGAGTGCGCCAAGGCGACAAACCGCGGCGCCCACTCTGGATTGGCGGTCGCGTGAATGTGATTATAAGTCGCGAACACATTCTTGTACAGCAGACCGTCCTGCTGACCGTCAATGCCCTGCCCGCGAACGACTTGATAACTGTACCGCATACCGTCGGCGACGTTTATCACCCTTGAATGGTGAAATTCATGACCTTTGACGCAACGATCCTCTGCGAAAAAAGGGTTGCCTTTAAGACTGCGCATGACCGTGTATCCGTGGCCTTGGGGCCGATTTTCCACAATAACGTCCAGCGGCAAAACGCCGCACATAGGAAATTCATCGCCATGCCACCGGATGGTCCGCGCCAAATACATCAGACCGCCGCATTCGGCATATATCGGCAGTCCGCCGTCTGCTGCCACCTTAACGGCACTGCGCAGCGGCGCGTTGGCAGCGATGGCCTTGCCGAAGATTTCAGGAAAGCCCCCGCCGATATACAGTCCGTCTAGGGGCGGAAGGGTCTCATCCCGCATACTGTCAATATAGATCAATTCGGCCCCGGCGCATGCCAGGGCTTCTATATTTTCCGGGTAATAAAAGGTAAATGACTGATCCCGGATAATGCCGATTCGTACCACCGGACCTATCTGGCATGCTTCGCCGACAGTATCGGCAGCAATCGGCAAAGCCGTGCCGGCAATTGTGGCGATCCCAGCCAGATCAAGATATTGTTCGGCGATAGCAATATTACCGGCAATCGCTGCCAGCACCGAATCGTGCTCAGCAGCCGGCACCAGGCCAAGATGGCGCTCAGGAAAAACGCTGTAGGCATTTTTGGGGATTGCACCAAGAACCGGAATTCCGCAGTACTTTTCAACTGCCGCCTTGAGCATCTCTTCGTGGCGACTGCGGGCGACCTTATTCAAAATGACGCCGGCGATCCTGATATCAGGTTCAAAATTCATACATCCCAAAATTATGGGAGCAATACTTCGAGTCATTCTAGTGGCGTCGACTACTAAAACAACCGGTGATTTCGTGATCCTGGCGATTTGAGCGGTGCTCCCCGTTCCCTCCAGGTCCACTCCATCAAAAAGCCCCATGGCACCTTCGATCAGCACCATGTCGGCACCGGTCGAACCATGGACCACAGCATTCAGGATTTGGCGCTCATTCATCCAAAAGCAGTCCAGATTACGGCAAAAACGCCCGGCAGCATGTCCCAGCCAGCTCGGATCAATATAATCCGGGCCCTTTTTGAATGGCTGAACCTCATGACCGTTTTTACGCAGGGCCCCGAGAAGCCCGATACTGATGGTCGTCTTGCCGGAATGACCGTGCGGCGCTCCAATCACTATCCTAGGCGTGTTCCATACCTGTTCCATCAGTTCTCCCCTTTTTGCCAATCCAATTAAAGCATTCCCCATTTGCGGACATACTCTAAGAAGACCTGGAATTCGGTGTCGTGAAACCCCTGCGCCAAAAGATATTGCTTGACGTCCTGTGCTTCCATATCGTTGGATTCGGCAAAAATCTTGTCTTTTTTAAACTGAAAAGTAAAATCTTTGGCTGCCAAGGCTTCCATCATCCCTGCCACCCGCTCGGTCCGCAGCTGCAGCCGTGCACCGAGAAGACGCACATGATCGGCGCTGGGCCGAGCAGGCAAATCAGCGTAAGGGGCAGGCTCCTCAACCAAATGAAGGATCACCCGGGTCAAATGATTGACAACTGCCGTATAGTCTTGTCCCATAAGCTCACTCCTCACAAGTCAAGTATACCATAAGCCGTAATATAGACGCCATAATGAGAGCCCGACAATTCCTTGCCGGGCTCTCATGGACTAATTGTTTCGAAAGTTACTTAATCGTCATCCAGTAGCCGCCTAGCAGCACATTGGACAACCAGTACCCGAGCGGCACATTGATCAGTACACCGATGGTGAAAGCCGCAAGCGGTTTCCAGCCTAACTTGGCTAGTTCCCCGAAGCGGGTGGTAAAGCCGATACTCAAGAAGGTGAAGGTAAAGGCCCAGCCGCGGAGGTTTTTAATAACCCCAAGCACGTCTCTGGAGTACTCTGACCCCACTTTGGGACTGAGCAGAGCGATAACAACGGTGGTAAACATAGACGCAACAAAGAATCCCAGTACGAATTTCGGAAAGCGGTTCCAAATCTCGCTGATATTGACCCGCTCGGCCTTGTCAGCAGTCTTTTTCTCCCAGACGGTGACCGACAGGAAGGCAACCATCAGCGCCCACACGCCGATAAACATATCCCGGCCAACAACTTTCATCAAGGTAAAGGTTTTGATAGCGCGTTCATCGCCGATGGCAGCTGCAGCGGCAAAACCGGCGGCGTCAGCAAATTCCGAGGTGCCAATCCATGCGCCTGCCGGACCGGGCTCTAATCCAAGAGCCTTCGCCCATATCGGCAGCATGAAGATCATCGCCACAGCATAGACGACAACTAGGGAGATGGCCACTGACACATGTTCTTTTTCAGCGCGGCAGGCACCGCCAATGGCGATGGCACCGGATACGCCGCAGATCGAGCCGCCAGCGCCCAAGCAGGCGGCAAAGCGGGGATCAAGACCGAAAATCCTGGTAGCTGACCAAAAAATAACCATAAAGGTAGTGATTGCAACAATCGAGGCCTGCAGAATCGCCAGCGGTCCAGCCGACAAAATGATGGTAAACGGCAGGATGGCACCCATCAGGACGATACCGGTTTTAACATAGAACTCAGTCTTTAAGGCCGTCCGGAACCATTCCGGCAATTTAATCAAATTGCCCAAAATAATACCTACAGCCAATGCCAGCAGTGGACCTTCCATCCAGTTCTTCCAAGAGTTATTGATACCGAACAGGGTAATAATGACAGATAGAACATAAATAACCGTAAAGCCGCCGATGAACTGGGGCACTTTAACATCCATCACTTTGGCAGCAAACCCGAAAACGATAACAAAGAAAAGATACAGCGCCACTATACCGCCCATTTTAGCGCTGACATCGCCCATGGCTTTGCCAAAATCAGTCCAGGCGGAAAAACCTACAGCTATCATCTTGAAGAAGCCCAGCGAATTTGCGAAAAACGCCAGAGTCGTAACCAGAATCAGGCCCATACCAATAATAATTGCCCAAGTGTCTTCCCGTTTGATTGCCGGGAGTGATGACTGAGGAACACCAGCCATGATCAAATTCCTCCTTAAATTTTCGTAGGTCGGAAGATTGATTTTACGCCGGAACGTCACCTCACCTGGTCTGGATTCCAGCCATCGGATCGGTGTCGTTAAGTATGTATGCTGCTATGTCTCTGTCAATATCGCATTCTTCCATATACGCAAAAGCCATTTTTAAGTCAAAATATTTTTTTCACAATTACAGCCGAAGATCACGCCACCTTTTGAGTAGCAGGTGGCGTGACAAGCTTTTTAGACGCAGCCGGTGGGCTTGGGCAGGCCGGCAAGTTTGCAGGCTCCCTTGGCCGGGCCGGAGGGAAAGAGGTCATAGATTTCTTTCAGGGTAAAACCGGTGTCTTTGCAGAGTTTGCGGATCATTGGTGCGATACCGAACTGCTTGTAATAGTCGCGCAGGTAATGAATGACTTTCCAGTGGGCCTCTGTCAACGCCTCCACGTCTTCAACTTTGGCGAAAATAGCGACCACATCTTCGTTCCAAGTGTCAGGATCTACCAGAAATCCGTCTTCATCAATTTCAATTTTTTGGCCTTTTGCTTCAATATAATCCGCCATAGTTCTACCTCCACGTTATTTTGTAGTTTATTCCAGCACCATAGCTTTGCCAAGCAAATCCATTACCCCGCCCATCTTCAGTTCGCCCATGCCGTAATGCTTCATGACATGCGGCAACTGGGCTTTGCAGATCGAGCAAGGTGCAGCCAGGTAATCCAGATGGCCAAGTTCTTTCACCTGCTCGGCTTTTTTCTTGCCGAGCTGCATACGAATCTCCATCATCTCATCCATCAAGAGACCTGAGCCGCCGCCGCAACAGTAATTGCGCTCCCGGTTAGGAGTCATCTCGACGAATTCGGTCACGCATGCCTTAACGATCTCCCGCGGCTGTTCGCTGATATCACCGGCCCGGGCGTAGTTGCAGGGGTCGTGCAGGGTTACCCGCATAGGCAACTTGTTGAGTTTGAATTTCGCCAGGTTCTGATAGGCATATTCCAAGACGTGAACCATCTCGAACGGGGCCGGCCCTGCCGATCCCTCGGTATACATTTTGGCTGCCCGCCAGCCGTGGCCGCACTCACCCTGGATCACCAGCTTAGCGCCTAAATTGGCAGCAGCCTCGCGAAGGCGTTTGTTCTGTTCTTTCATCACATCGAGATTGAAAAGCAGGCCGAAATTAGCTGCTTCCAACACGGTTGACGGAATGGTCCAGTTTACGCCGAGATAGTGGAACATCTTGGCAGCGCCAAACATAGTGTCAATGTTAGAAAAGAAGTCGGCCGAGGAAGGAATATAAAGGATATCCGAATTCGGCTTATCCACCGGGATTTTAATATCCAGTCCGGTTTCTTCCTTCATTTCGTCTTCCATAAATTCGGCAGAGTCAACCAACGCCGGTTTGGGTATCCCCATATTGTTGCCTGTCTTGGCCATGTTGGCGGCGATCCCGGCCATAAACCGCGGCATAACGCCCAACCGAGTCAAAATATGCCTGGCGGCGATAGTAATTTCAGCCGTATCAATGCCGAAAGGACAGTAAACCGCACATCGCCGGCATTCGTTACACTGATAAAAGTAGGTAACCCATTTGCCGATTGTCTCGGCATCAAAATCCTCTGCGCCGATATAGCGGCCCAGCGTCTTGCCGGTAAAGGTAAAATAGCGTTTATAGATTTTGCGGAATAAATCCGCCCGGGCGGCAGGAATGTTGTTAAAATCCTCTGTTCCCAGATAGCTGTGACAGGCATTGGCACAGGCCCCGCATTTGGTGCAAGTCTCCAGCATCACCATCAGCGATCTGGCGAACTTGCGGTAATCATCCATTTCCGCCAGCAGTCTGATCTGCTGGTCTGCCTCCGCAACCGGCGGAAAGCCAATGGCTTCGGCTTCTTTATCCTTAGCCAAATGTAGCGGTATTTTCACCGGTCATACCCCCTTAGTTCCCGCCGGCTGACCGGCAGGAGCAGTTGGACTTGAGATAGTTCCGGCAAAGGGCGAGCGCAAAGAAGTTCCAGCCGGAGTGGGATACACCGGCGGCGCCTCCACCAGCATCGCCCGGTTCACCAGATAACCGGCGAAGTGAAGCATCTTGGAGAAGGGGAAATAGATCAGAAATAGGTTAACCAAAGTAAAGTGCACCACAAAAACCCAGTCAGTAGGAATCGGCGTCGGGCTCAGGGTGAAGAGACCGCCCAAATAGCTCTTAATCGCCGGAAGATTGACATGGACGGTTGGCAGACGCATATGGTTGCCAGTAATGACAATGGACAGCAGAAACATAATATCTACATAGTCAGCCGGGTCGGACAAGCGTTTTACCTCCGGCTCAGCAATCCGACGATAGAATAGTACGATGAGCGCCACCATCAACACAATACCGGCCGTGGTTCCCAGCACCGCCGACGCAGTTTGGCTGGCCGCCGGCGTCATCCCTACCAGGGTGAACTGATTCATCAGGTAGTAGATTCCGACGACATGCCCGCCAATGACCATCGCCAAGGCGATGTGAAGCGACCATGCCCACAGCCAAAGAGTCTTGTCGTTGTGAAACAGGCTCTTGAAAAACAGCAGCTCTGTGCCGACAGCTGTCACCCGGCCGACTCCATCTTTAGGCGCCGGAAAGAGAGTGAGCTGAAACGGCACCGGCACCTTCAACCAGCCGATAACCCGATAGGTCACGCCGATCAAAAAAACGCCAGCTGCAATGAAGGGAAGCACCTGCCCGATAAAATATAACATGTCGCCTAAACCTCCAACGCGAAGGTATTGTAGCACGGGAAGAGGCTATGACGGCCTCTTCCCGGCAGCTAAAATTTAATATTTGAATTGGGTTGATGAGCGGAAGGTGGTCGGAGCAAAAGTAAAGTCGTCGATGTGCTTTTCGGTGAAAGGCAGGTCGGTCAATGTAAAGAACCGCTCCCAGCCGATCCGGTCGATCCACTCGCCCATCCGTTCGCCAGCTCTGGCCTGTTTGGCCCAGACTTCTACGAGATGGGTAACCGCGTCGGTGACTTCCGGCCAGCGAGGCGGGTTATTAGGCAGGAAGGGAATGGCCAGACGGGAAAATTTCGGGGCTGAGCGGGCATTGGAAACTTTGCCGCCGACCCAGATGGAAATGCCGTCATTGGCCGGGTCCATGATCTCCATAGACGGGCACATGGTATAGCAGTTGCCGCAGAACATGCACTTTTCTTTGATAACATCCACGCTTTTCAGCTTAGGATTGGGGCGAATGGCGCCGGTAGGACAGGCGGCGATAACCGAGGGAATCTCGCAACGGGCAGCAACACCCTCATGATTGATCCGCGGAATGGTGCGGTGGATGCCGACAAGGGCGATATCCGAGCAGTGGCAGGCGCCGCACATGTTGACGCAGCAGGCCACAGCCAAGCGCAGTCTGGCTGGCAGTTTCATGGAAGTGAAATAGCCGTCCAGCTCATCCATCATCGATTTAACCAGACCGGAAGCGTCGGTAGCCGGAGTATGGCAGTGAATCCAGCCCTGGGTATGCACCACATTGCTGATCGCGTTGCCGGTACCGCCTACAAGATGACCACGGGTTTTCAGTTCTGCTAAAAGCGGCTGCAGTTGGCTTTCGTCGCTGACCAAAAACTCCACGTTATGCCTGGTAGTAAAGCGCAGGTATCCGGCGCAATATTTCTCGGCAATATCGCACAACTCTTTGATGAACTCAGTACTAACCAAACGAGCTGAGGCAATACGCACCGAGTAAAGAACATCGCCTGATTCGCTGACATGACGCAAAACCCCTGGTTGGGGAATCTCATGGTATTGCCATTTGCCGTAATTGTTGGCAACCACCGGCGGTATCATTGTCCGATAATCAGGAGGTCCAAAATCTGTTCTAGCCATGTTTCACTACCTCCTCTTCCTGCCAAAAGATATAAGGATTGGAGCGCGGTGCATTCACCATCTGCGGTTTCGGCGTCAAACCGATGCCGCGCAGGAAATTGCTCATACCGACGCGGTAGATCAGTTCGCCGATCCGCTCGCGGCTCTTGGCATGCTCATCGAAATACTCGGTAATTCTGCTAACCAGGTCAAACAATTCGGTATAAGGCGCGTCGACTTTCATGAACGGTACCAGTACCCAACCGATGAACGCCGACTTAACAACCGGCGCCTTGCCGCCGATCATAATGGTAGCGCCACGATCAGAGCCCGGCCGGATAGCCTTGGGCATCATATCAATACAGTTCATACAGCGAACACAATCTTCGGAACTGACTGTCAGTTCCTGTTTCGTTTCGTCCCATTCCAACGCTTTGGTCGGGCACTTGCCAATAACCATGCTCTGAATCTTAAAGCCTTTATTTACGTATTCGCGAACAGCATCCTGATTAATTTTGATGGTGTCGCGCCATGTTCCGATAATGGCAAAGTCCGAGCGGGCAGTGGCTGCCGCACAGTCATTGGCACAGGCGGAGCATTTGATTTTAAATTTGTAAGGCCAGGCCGGACGATGCAGCGCATCCTGAAAATGACGGGTCACTTCCTGGATAATATCCATACTGTCGATATTAGCAAACTCGCAACGGGCCATACCCACACAGCCGGAAGGCGTCCTGAGACCGCCGCCTGAGCCGCCTAAATCCCAGCCTTTTTCACTTAGTTCATCGAAACAGGGCTGCAAACTCTCGGTATTGGTGCCCAGCAAAATAATGTCGCCGGTGGAACCGTGCATGTTGGTGAGGCCGCTGCCATACTTGTCCCAGATTTCGCACAGGTCACGCAGCGCCTTGGTGGTGTAGAAGAACCCAGGCACCTGATTAACCCGCAGAGTGTGGAACTCCTTGACATTGGGGAATTCTTCCGGTTTTGCCGAATACCGGCCAATTACGCCGCCGCCGTACCCTTTGACTCCGACAATTCCGCCATGTTTCCAGTAGCCGACATGGTCTTCATAGGATAATTCCAGCTGGTTCAACAGATCCTGCGCGTTTGCCTTGGTCTTGGCAGCCTTCTTGATTTCGGTAACGAAACTAGGCCAAGCGCCTTTTTCCAGGTCATCCAACTTCGGGGTCCGGGATTCTGCCATACTACTCACCTCCGTAAAAATTTGCAACTAATATTCCTGAACAGTAATTGCCTCGACTGGGCACAGCATTGCACAGCTTTGGCAGCCCAGACAATCATCCCCTGTTACTTCGGCTTTGCCATCTACCATCGAGATGATTTTTGCTGGACAGGCCTTGACACACTCGCCGCAGCCTACACACTTATCTGGGTCAATCGTCACCACGAACACACTGATCACCTCCCCATGTACAGTCAACTTCGCGGGCAAAAAAATGAGGCATCAGAAACAACCAATGCTCAATTTTTTTCTTAAATTTCGGGGAAAATAGTACGTGCAAAATTATACATTCTTAGCGTAACAGAATTTTACGACAACGACAAGGGTACGCCGGTTTATCACCATATCACTTTTGTTTTGCCAGCTATAATCTATTGATTATGCTATAGCTCCAAAAACCACTTTTGGTTGCTGTATTCTTTCTTGTTTCCTGCCGGTTTCCCCTTTTCTTCGTCTGTTTTTTTTATTTGGATAATATCACTAACTGCCTAAATTTAAAGGAAAAAGCGGGGTTTTCTAGAAAGGTGTAAATGAAAGCAAAAACAAGGGGTGGAAAACACGTGGGAATGGGTTATTCGCGCAAAGAGCTTGGCAAACTGCACAAACAGTATTACGAGGAACGCATGTCGCGCAATAGCGAAAAAGAAGCTTTTCAACGAGCTTTAATGTCGATGCTAAAAGCCATGATCGACGTCATCGATGTCAATAACCAAAAAATGGAAGAAGACGTAAAGGCCTTGCTGAAAAAGAAATCAGAAGAAAAGTAGCATGGTAAAAAAAAACTGCCCAGAACTTTGGTTCTGGGCAGTTTTTCTGTTATCCGTTAAAGCTTGCCGGCGGCGTCCCCTTACGGCGTTTTTTGACATATTGCTGCAGATTATCGATTAACAAGTAAACTAGCGGCACAATGATTAGCGTCAGGAAGGTGGAAGTAATCAACCCGCCGATCAGCACCACCCCCATGGATGAGCGCAATTCGGCTCCGGCCCCCCAACCCAAAGCAATCGGGGCCATACCCAAAATCATCGCGAAGGTGGTCATCAAGATCGGACGTAAACGCACCGCCCCGGCCTCGATAAGGGCCTCAGTGATCTCATGGCCTTTTTCCCGCAACTGATTGGTATAGTCGATCAGCAAAATAGCGTTCTTTGTCACCAGACCCATTAGCATGATGATACCGATCAAGGACATAATGTTGATGGTCTTGCCAGACAGCAGCAGACCAAGAATCGCCCCGACCAGCGAGAATGGCAAAGACAACATGATGGTTAACGGATGAACAAAACTCTCGAATTCGGCCGCCAACACCATATAGATCAGCACAATTGCCAAAATCAGCGCCTTGCTTATTTCCCGGAACGAGTCCTGCATCGTCTGCGCTTGGCCAACCAATCGATAGGTATAGCCGAAAGGCACATCCATGTTCGGAATAATCGTATTCAGCGCCCTGTCCATAACCTCGCCGGAGGAAATCCCGATGGCGTTGCCATAAACAATGACCTGGCGCTGCCGTCCTTCGCGGTCAATCTGGGTCGGTCCGGAAGAAAATTTAACTTCAGCTATATCCCCCAGCCTTACGAAGGTACCGGATTTGCCGGAAATGCGCAGGTTGGCGACGTCCTCGATGCTCTGCCGGCTATTTTCCGGCAATTGAACGCGAATATTGTATGCTTTATCGGCGATGGTGAACTGATTCTTCTGTACAATGCCCAGGAAGGCCATCTGAATGGCATTACCGGCGGCGGTGGCATCTACCCCCACCTGGCCCATCCGCGCCGGGGCAAGGCGGATTTGGACTTCAGGCTCGGACTGGGCACTGGAAACATCCACATCTGCCGTCCCAGGAATTTTACGGATTTCGTCAGCAAGCTGAGAGGCAACCGTCCTCAAGACATCCAAATCCGGTCCGCGGAAGGCAATCTGGATGGGCCGCGCGTCGCCACGTCCGACACCCTGGACGTTATTTACCGCTACTTTGAGGCCCTGGACCTTACGGAACTTGATCCGCAGATCGTCCATGATATCCATCATCGACTTCGACCGTTGGTCGGACGGGATCAGGCGAACACCGATGAATCCTTTGTAAACCGGATTCCGTTGCGATCCGATATTGATAAACGCCGTCTCCAATCCAGGGATGCTGAGGACTTCCTTTTCAACTGGCCCCACCAGTTCCTTCATTTTTTCCAGAGAGGTGCCAGCAGGCGCCTCCATGGCGATATTGAATTCACCAGAGTCGTACTGGGGCTGAAACTCCTTGCCGAGGAAGGGCACCAATGCAACATTAATAAACAAGGAAAGGACTGCCAGCGCCACCAGCTTTTTCGGCCGTTTCAGCGCCCAGCCGATAATTGCCTTGTAATTGTCGCGAAACTTCAAAAATCCGTCTTCCCAAACATCGAGAACCTTCTGGACCCATTTCCCCGGCCCGCGCAGGCTTTCACGATCAACCGGGCTGATCTTCAGCCAATAGGCTGACAACATCGGCGTGAGGGTAAAGGCGACAAACAATGAAAAAGCAACAGCGAAGGCCACCGTCAAGCCGAACTGCTTGAAAAATTCGCCGATAACCTCTCCCATATTGCCTACCGGCACGAACACCGCCAGAATGGAAAGGGTGGTAGCCATGACCGCCAGGGCAATTTCGCCTGTCCCCTCGGCGGCAGCCTCCAGCGGCGGCTTACCATGCTCCATATGGCGAAAAATATTCTCGATAACCACAATAGCATCGTCGATCAGAATCCCGACCGCGAGGCTGAGGCCCATCAGCGACATGTTGTTCAACGTAAAATGCATGACTTTCATCAGAAAAAAGGTCGCTATGATAGAGGTAGGTATGGCAATGGCGCCGATGATGGTCGCCCGGGTATTCTGCAAAAATAAGAAGGTAATGAGAACTGCGAGCAGACCGCCAAAAACCAGCGACATCATGACATCGTCGAGATTGTCGTGAATATAGCGGGAACTGTCGCGAACAATGGATACCTTGATATCGGGTGGCATCATATCACGTTGCAGTTCGACCATCCGTTTTTTGACTCGTTCGGCCACTTGCACGGTATTGGTCCCGGACTGTTTCTGAACTGCGATGAGCACGCTGGGGGTCCCGTCCGTCCTGGCATAGGTGCGCTCTTCTTCAAAGCCGTCCACCACGTCGGCGACGTCGCGAATTCTGATCGTCTGTAAGCCCTGATTGCCTACAACGATGTTTTTGACATCATCCACCGATTTGTACTGCCCCAGAGTACGCACAGTGATCTCGGTGCCTTTTTCGCTGACACGCCCGCCAGGAGTGTCCATGTTTTGGGCATCTAAAATATTGAACATATCTGAAAAACCGATATGGTAGGCTTCCAGCTTCCGCGGGTCCACATAAACATGGATTTCGCGGGCGGCTGCGCCGAATACGCTGACATCAGCGACGTCGTCCAGTCGCTGGAGTTCGTCCTTGACAATATCCCAGGCGATTTTACGAGTTTCGCCCCGGCTACGGGTATCAGATGCCAGGCTGAAATAGACGATGGCCTGGGCGGTGATATCAAAACGCTGCACTGCCGGTTCATCAATCTGGTCAGGCAATCGCTTGCGGATCCCAGCCACTTTTTCCCGCACATCGTTGGCCGACATCTTGGCGTCTGTTCCGAAAGTGAATTCAATGGTTGTCTGGGAAAAACCCTCCAGCGTGACTGATGACAAGGTTTTTATATTTGACACCGAACTGACGGCGTCTTCAATCGGCTTAGTTACCAGAGTTTCCATTTCCTCTGGCGACGTGCCGGTCCAGGTAATGGTAACAGTGACAATCGGGAAATCGACGTCAGGATAGAGGTCAATGCCAAGGGTGGGATAGGCGCTGAGCCCGAATACAACAAGCAGCATGACCACCATGGTTGTAAACACAGGCCGCTTGATGAAGGTGTAAATACCCATTAACGGTTATTCCCCTTCCTTGGCAGGCCGATCAAGACTTGATCCGTCTCTCAGCTTGTTCTGTCCGGCAACCACGATCGCTTCGCCTTCTTTTACCCCGTCAAGCACTTCAGCCCAACCGCCATTGACATAGCCTAATTTTAGAATCCTAAGCTGGGCCTTGTTATCGGCGGTGACGACATATACGGCCTTCTGGTCTTCGCGCAGCACCAGCGCACCTTCCGGCACGGCAACCACATTTTTGTGAACCTCGCCAGATATCAGCACCTGGGCGAACATCCCGGTTTTGAGTATTCCCTCGGCGTTGGGCACGGTGACTTCGGCGGTAAACGTGCGGGCCGGCAATGCCGCCACCGGGGTGAGCCTTGTCACTGTACCGCTAAATGTCTTATCGCCAAGAGCGGCGATTTTGACGGTAGCAGGCATTCCCAGCCTGAGTTGGCTGACTTCGGCCTCGCCGACCGATGCTTTGACCAGCATCGAGCTGACATCAGCCAGACTGATGATCGGCGACCCGGTTTTCGCATAATAGCCGGCCTGCATATACCGCTTGGTCACGATTCCATCCCGCGGAGCCGGCAGATTGGCGTTGTCAAACCGTGCCCGAAGCTGGGCCAGTCCGCCTTCCGCTGAACGCAGCTGTCCGATGGCCAAATCGCGTTTAATCCTGGCGGTATCCAAAGCTTGAGCCGAAATAGCCCCTTGGCGGGCCAAGGGTATTGCCCGCTGCAGATCGAGCTCGGCTTGTTCCAGGTTGGCTTTTGCGGAATACATACTGCCTTCGGCCTGGGTGACCTGAGGCAAGAGTTCATCGGTATCCAGCGTGGCAATGACTGCGCCAGCGCGGACCGTGTCCCCTTCATCCACATACAAAGAAGCTACTCTGCCATCCACTTTAGGCGATAGATCTGCCGTCCAAAAGGGTTCCAGGTTGGCGGAAAACAACAAATTGGATTGCACATCGCGCCGACCGACTTTCCCTACTTCGACGGCCACACTCCGGCCTTGGGCCACACGACCCGCGCGTTCCTTATTAGCAGCCAGATTGGCATATATTCTAAAACCAATAACTCCTGCTAAAACGACAGCCACGATCGTTACGATAGTCATTACTTTTTTCTTATTTGTTGCCAATCTACTTCTCCCCCACCAGAAAAAATACATCCTTTTATATTCGACTATAACGCGGCGTATCCTGCTAGAATTTGACCGAACAGTCATAATTAAGGAAATTTTAAAACAGCCGTTTCCGGCTGTTTTAAATCGATTGACATATAAGTTGTGGAGCTAGGATTTCCGGTGATCGGTACCACCGACGATAATCTCAGGAATGCGAAGAGTTGGCTGGGCGTCCGACACCGGCGAGCTCTGCCCGTCCTTGCCGCAGGTCCCGATGGTAAAACCCATATCAGTGCCAACCATATCAATCATATTTAACACCTCAGGCCCATTGCCGGCAAGGGTGGCTCCCCGGACAGCATGGGCTATCTGACCATCCTTGATCAGGTACCCTTCGGCCACGTCAAAGACAAAATCACCGTTGACAGTATTGACCTGTCCGCCCCCCATCTTTTTGACCAGCAGACCATTTCTGACCGATTTTATGATGGCTTCCGGATCGTCTTTACCTGGCGCAATATAGGTATTGCGCATCCTGGGGATGGGCTTATGCTCAAAAGATTCCCGCCGGCCGTTCCCGGTCGGCTTCGCCTTGTCCTTCGTAGCTGTCAAGTAGTCGTACATAAAGTTGGTCAGTACACCATCTTTTATCAACACCGTCTTTTGCGTAGCAAAGCCCTCGTCGTCAAACCGCATAGTGCCGTAGCGATTGGGAATGGTACCGTCATCGACTACTGTTATGTTGGCGGCGGCCACCTTTTGTCCCTGGCGTCCGGCATAGACCGACAAGCCCTTTTGCACCAAGTCGGCTTCGAGGCCGTGTCCACATGCTTCGTGGACCATAGTGCCTCCGGCTGCGCCAGCCATAACCACCGGCATCCGACCGGCCGGCATCGGCTTTGCCTCCAGCGCCGACAATGCCCGCCTGGCAGCTGTCCTGGCCAGATCTACGCAAGCATCGCCAGTAATCAATTCAAATCCCTGGTTGGAGCCGAGGGATTCAAAGCCGGTCTGGATTTGCTCGCCGGCCGCAGCTACGGCGTTGACCGACAATCTGGTCCGCACCCGCCGGTCTTCGACCAATCGCCCCAGCGAGTTGGCAATGGTTACATCCTGCCGAACATCACCATAGACCGTCATTACCTGTTTGATCCCTTCGTCCATTTGCCTGGCCGCATCATTGGCCGCCCCTACGGCCGCAACTTTGTCGGCAATGGCGACGTCACCAGGCATGATCTTTACATTTAGATCAATCGTCGGCTGCACCTGCCGGAGATCGATGGCACTATTTTGCTTCAAACCCTTGGCAGCCCGACTGGCGACATCAGCCACCGAGAGCAATTCGGCCAAGGTTACCTTGTTTGTATAGGCATAGGCGGTGGTGTCGCCATAGACCACCCTGACGCCTGCGCCGCAGTCAACACCGGTTTTGATCCGTTCGATCCGGTTGTCCTCGCAGGAAACCAGCGTAGTGGCACGGTTTTCGATAAAGATATCGGCAAAGTCGCCCCCGCGGGACAACGATTGATCCAGTATTTTCGCCAATTCCTTGCGGTCCAGCATATTCTCGCCCCCGTCAACTTGTAGGTCCATCATCTAAATAATATAATGATTTGCCTTTGCTTCCCTAGTATCTCGTTCCAGGGTCATTTTATGTGATTTCGCCTAAAACCGTGCGGATAATGTCTTCCGGCACCTGGTTGGAAATGACAACCTGACCGATGGCTTTGATAAGCACCCAGTTGATGGCGCCGTCAATCCTTTTCTTATCGCGGGCGAAGAACGACAATAATTCATCAGGCTGGCAGTCTTTGGCTGTCAGCGGCAGATTAAAACGGCGTAGAATGGATTGTACCGCCTCCACCGTGTCGCTGCTACAGAGGCCAAGATAACGGCTGATCAGAGCGGCACCGTGCATCCCGATGGCGACCGCCTCGCCATGGGTGTATACTCCGTAGCCACGGCTTGCCTCCACCCCATGGGCGATGGTATGGCCGAAGTTCAGCATCATCCTGAGATGGGTTTCCTTTTCATCCTGCTCCACTACACTGGCTTTGATCTCGCACGACCGCTGAATGATCTTTGTCATCGCCTCCGGGTCTTGCGCTAGAATGCCGCGGTGATTATCCTCAAGATACTGCAAAAAATCCGGTGCGGCAATAATCGCGTGTTTTGCGACCTCGGCCAGCCCGGTAGCCAGCTCTCGCGCCGGCAATGTCTTCAATACACCGGTGTCGGCGATCACCAGCCGAGGCTGATAAAAAGCGCCGATCAGATTTTTTCCCATTGGATGATTTACGGCCACCTTGCCGCCCACGCTCGAATCGACCTGGGCCAACAGGCTTGTCGGAACCTGAATGAAGGGAACACCGCGCATATAGGTAGCCGCCACAAATCCGGCCAAATCGCCTACCACACCGCCCCCTAGGGCAATGATCGGCGACTTTCGGTCCAGTTCCATCGCGATCGCTTTGGTATAAAGCTTCATGGCCACCGTCAAATCCTTGGCGCCTTCCCCCGGCAAAACCGATTCCAGTTCGGCTTCGATACCGGCCTCGCCCAGTGAACGCAGGACCTGCCTGCCATAAAGCGCGCCGACATGGTCGTCGGTCACAACCAGCGCTCTATCGGCCAGTTTCAGTTGTTTGACCAGCACTCCGAGTCTGTCAATCCCTGTTGGTTCGATGTAAATGGTGTACCGACCGTTCGGCAGATCCACCCGGACTTCTGACATGACTATGTCCCTCCTGTCCCAAAAAAGCAATGATTTTATCCACCGTCTGATGGGGCGACGAATGATCGGTATTGATACTATAGTCGGCCTGCCGATAAAGTCCGGCCCGTTTATGGAGAAGCTCGGCAATAAACTGCGCCCGATCGGGCCGGTCCAGCAAAGGTCGGGTATTGCGCCTGCCGGTCCGCTCCACGATATTGGCAACAGAGGCGGTCAAGGCGATAATGATGCCTGTCGACCGCAGACGATTCATGCTTTCCGGAAAAAGCACCACACCGCCACCGGTTGCAATGACGGCGCTACGGTAACGGGAAATCCTGGAAATCATCTCACGCTCTTTTTGCCGGAAATATTCTTCGCCATGCTTGGTGAATATTTCAGCAATGGTCATCTTCTGTTCCGCTTCGATTTTTTTATCAATGTCGACAAAGGTCCACCTGAGCCGTCCGGCCAGCAGCCGGCCGACACTGGTCTTGCCTGTCCCCATAAAGCCTATTAATACAATGTTTTTCATTCGGCCACCTGCTACTGGTCGAGGCGGTGCCGGTAGCTTTCCACTGCTGCCAACAAGTCGCCGACGCTGTCGCCGCCAAACTTCTCCAATACGGCCTCGGCCAGGACGATCGCCGTCATAGCTTCGCCGACTACTGCCGCCGCACTCACGGCGCACACATCGCTGCGTTCGGTATTGGCTCTGCTCACTTTCCGCGTCATAATATCCACCGATGCCAGCGGTGACATCAGGGTGGGAATGGGTTTCATGACCGCCCTGGCGACAATTTCACCGCCATTGCTCATGCCGCCCTCGATTCCACCGGCCCGGTTGGTTTTCCGGTAAAAACCCTGCTGCGAATCGTAAAATATTTCATCATGGGCCTGACTGCCGGGCAGAGCGGCGTAATTGAAGCCTTCCCCGATTTCCACCCCTTTGATCGCCGGGATGGAAAGCAGGGCCCCGCCTAACCTGGTATCCAGGCGTCGGTCCCACTGCACATAGCTACCCAAACCAGGAAGCGCACCGGTCACCACCACCTCGAATATTCCACCCAGCGTGTCTCCCTGCTCCATGGCTGCCTGGATGGCCGCCTTCATCTTGGCCGCAGCTGCAGCGTCGATACACCCCAAATCAGAGTCAGCCTTCAGGTTGTCCACATCCTGATATTGATAGGCAGGATGCGGACTAATGGCTGCGCCGCCGATATTGACGACATGAGAAGCAACCTTCATCCCGACAATAGCCAAAAGCTGTTTCGCCACCCCGCCGACAGCTACCCGGGCAGCTGTCTCCCGGGCGCTGGCCCGCTCTAAAATATCCCTGACATCCTGGCGCTGATACTTCAAAACGCCACTGAGGTCAGCGTGGCCTGGGCGGGGAGAGGTTACCGCCGGCCCGGTCGTTTTACCGTCAGGCGACATCCGCTCCTGCCAGTTCTCCCAATCCCGATTGCGAATTGTCATGGTCAACGGACTGCCGAGGCTCTGGCCAAAACGCATCCCAGACAATAGCTCAACCCTGTCCTTTTCGATCTTCATCCGGCCGCCGCGGCCAAATCCTTGCTGACGGCGCGCCAAATCATGATTTATTTCTTCAATATTGATCGACAGTCCGGCAGGCAATCCCTCAATTACGGCTGTCAAACACGGTCCGTGCGATTCACCGGCCGTCAAGAAGCGAAACATAGCCATACTCTCCTTTGTCCGAAAATAGTATTTTGTCTATGGCCATCGCCCCCAGCCTTTTAGGGCATGAGGCATAAAGGCGCAGGTATCAAAAAACCAAGGCCAATGCCTTGGGTCAAACAAGCCCTCAACGTTACCTATCACCCACACGCGCTGGTGGCGCATAGGAAGTCGAAGCGGCTGCCTGAAATTAATAATGCCAATTACCGCCCGACACCAGCGGGCGGTAAACCTTCTCCAATACTGCCAACTAGCCTTGACCCCGGATTATTCTTCCTCGGCCCGGTTATGGTGTGGTCTGGTCTTGACCAGGGTGGTCGCGTTGGTAATCGCCGCCACTACATCCACATAGAACTGCTGCTCCAGCGCCTTGACTTTGGCCCAGGTTTCGCCTTTGCCGGTTACCACATAACGCGGCGGCAAAAAATTCAGCGCCAAAGCAACAATGTCATAGCGGCAACGCTCACAGGGGCAAATATTATGATTGCCGGACACTACATCATCCACGTTTTGCCAAACAAGAGTTTCCATATAGTTTTTAAGTTCCAACATATATTTCTCCCTTTCCTGGCTATTACTGAAAAGTAAATCGGGGCAATAGCCGTATACCCTGACAATAATAACTACAATTTGACAAAGATTGCCTAAGCTCCTGCTTTTTCTACGGTGTCCTTGGCGGCATCATGTCAACCAGAATCGACAAGGGCGATTTGCTAAAAAGAGAGAAGAATTCCCCATCGATTTACGGCTGTGAGACTGCTCCGAATTTTTTCCCCAGCACGATACCTTTTAAGTGAGATGCTCTTACTAAAAAGTAAACTTCGCCGTTTTTCCATTATTTCCTGCAGCACCGGGGTATGTCATTCAGGAGGCTACAACCGTTCCGCCGCTAAAGCCTCGGTCATCACTTGGTACATTGTAGCTTTCGGCGCCGGGATGCCTGTCCACAGCGTGAATGCCGCGGCTCCCTGTTCCACCAGCATCCCTGCCCCGCCCACCGTCTTGTGGCCGGCTGCCGCCGCCTGGCGCAAAAACTGTGTCACCGGCGGATTGTAAATCAAGTCACAGACCACGGCCTGGGACTTCAGCTTTTCCCAATCCAGCAGCACTGCCTCTGACGCATAGGGATACATACCCACTGGAGTACACTGAACCAAAATATCACAATCGCCCAGCGCCTCGACAAACTCGGACTCTCGCCAGCCCAAACCATAAACGGCTCTGTCCTGGCCGAAAGTGGCGGCAAACGCCTGAGCCCGGCTTGCGTCGCGCGTCCCCACCGTCACAGACAAAATCCCGTTATCCTGCAGACCGCATACAATGGCCCGGGCGGCGCCGCCGGCCCCCAGGAGTATCGCCCGTTTATCGGCAATGGCCACGTCTTCTGCCATCAGGGAATTGATGAATCCGTCCAGATCGGTATTATAGCCTATCGCACGATCTGCCTCAAATACCACTGTGTTGACCGCCCCCACCAGTCGGGCACTGCGGTCGATACCATCCAGGAAGGGCATTATATTCACTTTATGGGGCACCGTTACATTGAGTCCGGCCAGTCCAAGAGCCTTTGCCCCGGCAATAGCCTGCGGCAATTCCTCTGGTCTCACCGGGAAAGCGACATAAACAAAATCAAGTCCTGCAGCGCCAAAGGCTGCATTCTGAATCGCCGGCGAAAGGGTATGCTCCACCGGCCATCCCAGCAGCCCCACTATTTTCGTCTTGCCAGAAACCATCCATGTACCTCCGAGGCAGTAGTCCCGCCACTCTAATGTACAGCCAAAAATCGGCAGTTGCCGCAGAATGGCCATGATCTTATCCTTATTTCATCAAGCCTTTCGCCTGCAAAATCCTAACTGCGAGTTTTTCCAACCGCCGATGAATCCTGGTGCCGATAAACTCCTGCGCCGTCAAGGGCTTCACCCAGATGGTGCGCAGCCCCATGCGGTTGCCGCCCAGAATATCGGTAAACAGCTGATCCCCCACCACCACCGTCTCTGAAGGCAAAAGCTCCATCGCTGCCAGCGCCCGGCGAAATCCGCTTTTGGCTGGTTTATAAGCCCGGGAAACAAAGGGCAGCTCAAACTGCAAGGCGATTTTCTTGACCCGGCGGTGCCAGTTATTGGACACAATACTAACCTTAATACCCTTGGCCTGCAAATCCCGGATCAAACAGGAGATATGGGGACACATATCCGGGCTATCCCAGGGCACGATGGTATTATCAAGGTCAAAAATAACCCCGCGGACACCAGCCGCGATTAGTTCATCAAAATCAATATCGTCAAGCGACTCCACCATCAAGTCAGGACAAAAGAGGTGGTACAACGCGCGGCACCTCCCAGAAAATGCTTTTAAAAGATTATATCATGGAAGAAACTAAAAAACAAAACCCCTGGCAAGCCAGGGGGATTTCTTGGAAACTCTCTGCATGTTTTATGTCGCCACTCATTGGTTGTCTTCGGCGGTCAGACTTTTACTTAGTTTTCCCACCGCCCGTTTCTCAATCCTGCTGACATAGGAACGCGAGATGCCCAGCATCTTGGCAATATCACGCTGTGTTTTCCGGCCGCCGTCCGGCATGCCGAAACGCATTTCCAGTACCCATTTCTCCCGGTTATTGAGCCGGCTGATCTGGTTGACCAGCCGTTCTTGTTCGCACTGGTTTTCCACCGCCTCGGCCACCACGTCCGGTGCAGTTCCAAGTACGTCGATAAGGGTTATTTCATTGCCTTCCTTATCAACGCCGATCGGATCATACAGGCTGACTTCAGTCCTGGTCCGGCGGGTGCTGCGAAAATGCATCAAGATCTCATTTTCAATGCAGCGGGCCGCATAGGTTGCCAGACGGGTCTTCTTGCCTTGGTCAAATGTATTGATGGCTTTGATTAAACCGATGGTGCCGATGGAAATCAGATCGTCGATTTCTTCGCCGGTATTGTCAAATTTCTTGACAATATGCGCCACGAGACGAAGATTCCTTTCGATCAATACATTTCTCGCCTTTTCATCACCGCTTTTCAGTCGATCCAGATATAACTGTTCCTCCTTTTCGGAAAGCGGCAACGGAAATGTATTGTTGGTCAGATAGGCAACGAGGAGGGAAAGCCCCTTGACAACCGAGGTCGCCAAGATCAAAAAAAAGGACACCAAAACCTTTCACCCCCGCTTTGGTCTGTGTTCCATAGTATGGGGAATAAGGGCTTTGTGTGCCTGTTAAATTCTGTTAGTTCATTGTATTACTGCGCGAAGATACGGTATAATTGCAACAGGATGGTGATAAATATGGAACAATACAGTGGCGATCTGGGGATTATTTTTACCGCCCTTCTGATTGTCCTCTATATTATGTGGGACCGGTTATTTCAGCATTAGGGGCGGCTGAGGCCGGCCGCGGCATCGGCGGCCCTCAGTCGGACGAGTGCCTGAACCAGCGCGCCGCCAATGATCTTACTCAGCTTGATCACAATGGACAGCGGCGTTGTCTGCAAATCAATATAGCTGAACTGTCCACCGCTATTGACCACCCCGATTATCGACACATCGCCGACGCAGGGAAGCCGATTGCCGACCGCAATCCCTGCTTCGACTCCCCCCTCCCATACCTCAATGTTACCTATCTCGCTGGGTTTTCCCAGACAGGCGTCAATCGCGATAATTACAGGATGAATATAATGGGCCTCAATCATCCGGATTGTCTCAACCAGATTTCCGGCATGCACCGGCCTCTCTAGGCTCCCGTACACGGTATAGGGACCATTCTCCAATAGATAACTGCCGATGAGCGGCCCCAGGGCGTCACCGGTGTAGCGGTCAGATCCGATGCAGAGTATCACCACCGGCCGGATTTTAATCCCTTCCTGTCTGGACAACAGCAACCAAAGGTGGTCGGCGATTTTCTCGGCTACCCCGGCCTTGCTCAGATTGGCGATTATCTTATTGGCGTTTTTTAGGCTCATGCTCAATCCCCTCTGCACCACTTTCTAAACTGTATGCACAGGGGCGGTGATTCATGGCATAAAAATAGCAGGTGTTGCCACACTGCTATCACATCTTTGTATACGACCTTAATCGACAAGGGATATAACTTTTTACTTATAACACGACCAGCATCACCAATAAGTAAAAATGACCTGTTCCTGTCAACTCATGGTATAATTTAGCTAAATAGAGTTGGTTGGAGGTTTGTTTATGCAACTCGGTCAATTTGACTTGTTTTGTCAGGTAGCACGGGTCAAAAGTTTCTCCAAGGCAGCCAAACTTTTACATATTTCTCAGCCAGCCATCAGTGCCCAGATTCACTCCATGGAAGATTTTTATGGCATCAAACTCTTTGAGCGGACACCCCACGGGGTAAATCTGACGGCAGCTGGCGGAGTGCTGTTCGATTATGCCAAGCAGTTGCTGGAACTACACGAAGAATTAGAACGAAAACTAACCGGTATGACTGATGAAAAAAACCAGCGGCTGACCATCGGCGCCTCTCCTACGGTTGGCAGCCATGCCCTGGCGTGCGGCATCTGGACCTTTAAAGACAAGTATCCTGATCTGCAGATCAATCTGGAAATCAGCAGTCCGCAGGAAATCATCAGCAAAATCTTCGACCGGTCTATCGATGTTGCCATTATTGAATGCCCGATCCGCGACCAAAAAGGGCTAACAGTCAAAACGGTATTTGTCGATGACTTGGTGGCTATTGTTCCAAACAATAAAAGCTGGTCAGGCAAGACCAGCGTTGCTTTGGATGAGCTAACCAAAAATAGGCTCATCCTCCGCGAAGAAGGTTCGGAACTTCACTCGATCCTCGATGATGCGCTAAAGCCGCTGAACATGAAGTTCACTGACCTCAAACCCCGCACAACTATCAGCAATTCCAACGCCATTAAGGCGGCAGTGGAAAACGGGCATGGCGTCTCCATCTGTCTTCGGCTGACAGTACAAAAAGACATCAGACACGGCAGCATCCTGGCTCTGCCCATCGACGGCGTCGACCAGCAGGTTGAATACAGTATGATCTATCGCGAAGACGACCTTAGCAGTGTCGCCAAGCGCTTCATCCGCTTCATTACTTCACCAGGCGAACTGGAAGTGTGCTAGCATTTGGTGATTTTAACCTGCCAAATCCCTTTTTCCACCTCTTCGACGTCATAACCGTGACCGTTCTTGTCAGCCCATGCCAGGATGTTTCTTACCGACCGGCTGAAATCCGACTCGATCACTAAACTGTCGCCGACTGCCAGCTTATCAAGCTTCGCCTGAGCCCCCAGCAAGGGATGCGGACAAATTTCCCCAAGCATATCAAGGTAATGCATCGCCATCGTTCATCCCTCCTGCACCAGCTATTCGCTAACAACAAAACAAAAACCTTTGTTCTCTAATAAAAGAACCGCCTGACGTCAGGCGGTTTTCTTGTTCTTAGGATCAACCGACCAGTGGCAATTCCTGATATTCTGGTGATCGCGCTGCTGCTGCCAGCGCCTGGACGACAAACTGAATATGTTCACTCATATCGACACCCATTTCCGCCGCCCCGCTGATGAGTGTATCGCGGTTTACCGCTCTGGCAAAGGCTTTATCCTTCATTTTCTTTACAACTGATTTAACTTCCAGATTATCCAGGCTTTTATCAGGACGCACCAGGGCACAGGCGATAACAAAACCGGTAAGTTCGTCCAAAGCCAGCAGTGTTTTCTGCAGCAAAGTGCGCTCACCCGACCAGTCGCGGGCATGCGACTCGACGTTGGCGATGAATTGCTCGTCATATCCATGAGCGCTCAAAATTTCGCGGGCATGATGGGGATGTTCGTGCGGAAATTTATCAAAATCGACATCATGCAGCAAGCCGACCGCGCCCCAGTAATCCACATCTTCGCCAAACTTGGCGGCATAAGCCCGCATAGCGATTTCCACCGCCAGACAGTGTTTTAAAAGAACTTCGCTGGTGACATGCTGCCGGAGCACCTGCCACACCTCTTGTCTGTCTACCTGCATTCAATGACCCTCCCTCTCGGTGTATGAAAATAATAAAATCATATTCAAAGCCACCATGGCTCTAACCGCAAAAAAGAACTATGCTCCTGATGAACGGCATAAAGTATAATTGCAAAACATCAATCGGAGGTAACTTGTGGATAACATCGCCATACTGGCTAGCGGAACCGCCATGTTGCTCGGCGGCTTATTTCTCTTGCGCTTCGGCCTGACAAAGCTATTTTCCCCAGCTCTCAAACAGCTTCTTTTCAAGTTGACCCTCAGCCCGTGGCGCGGTTTGCTGGCTGGCACAGTCGCCGCCGCCCTCATGCAGAGCAGCACCGCCGTGACCTTGCTCACCATCGGTCTGGTCAGTGCAGCCTATCTGCCCTTTTACCAAGCGCTGGGCCTCATCCTCGGCGCCAATATCGGCACCTGCGCCACCACAGGACTGCTGGTCTTATCCATACCGCCCGAATGTTTTCTGCCCCTCGCCGCTATCGGTGTTTTGGTTGCAGTGCTGTCAAGCAACCACCGATGTTCCGCTCTGGCTGGCATTGGCTTGCTGAGTATGTTCGCCGGCGTAGAGGTACTGTCACAGGGACTGGAAAGCGCTTCTGAGCTGGATACTGTTATGGCTTTTCTGGCAACTGCCAAACAAAACCCGGTCTACGGGATCTTCGGCGGTATCCTCCTCACCTTCCTCGTCCAGTCCAGCAGCGCCGCAACCGGACTGCTCATGGTTCTGACAGAAGGCAATCTTATTGACCTCCATACCGCCATCTATGGGGTCTATGGCAATAATATCGGTTCCTGTCTATTTTCGCTCATCGTCGGAGTCACCGCCCCCTTGGCGGCCCGACGGATCGCGGTAGCTCACATCATGCTCAACCTGCTGGGAGTCTTGGTTTTCTTCCCGTTCAGCGGACTACTGGCAAAAACCGCTACCCTACTGACCGCCGATCTGGCCGGTCAGGTAGCCAGCGTCCACACATTGTTTAACTTGCTGTCATCCCTGGCAGCATTGCCGGTCCTCAGATTATTCGCCCGGTTTATTACATTCATCGTGCCGGGAAATGACGCCAAACTATGAATTATCGCGCCTAAGGCCTGCCACCGTCGATTTTCAAACTAAGCTCTCCCCGTTCGACAGACCGGGCGTAGTATCCACCCTGTTCCAGTAGCTGGGCATGGGTTCCTGTTTCCATCACCCTGCCTCCCGACAGGTAGATCACCTTATCGGAAGCCATCAGTGTGGACAAACGATGAGTAATAATAAAAGTCGTGCGGCCAACGCTGACATTGCGGATAGCGGCCATCACCTGTTTTTCAGCATGACTATCCAAAGAGGCGGTCGGTTCATCCAAAAGCAGAATGGCGGGTTCAAGAATGATCGCTCTAGCGATGGCAATCCGTTGCCGCTGCCCGCCTGACAATTGACCGCCTAGCTGACCAACAGGCGAATCATAACCTTGTGGCAATTCCATAATAAAATCGTGAGCATTGGCCAGTTCCGCGGCCTTTTCCACCCGGCTGAAAGAGGCGGTCGGACGGCCGTAGCGAATGTTTTCCAGAATACTGGCGTCAAATAACAGCGGGTCCTGCTGGATAAAGCCAATATGCTTTCTCAGGGCGCTGATTTTCAGTTGCCGGATATCGATACCGTCAAGATAAACAACCCCTTCGCTAGGGTCGTAAAATCGGAGCAGCAGATTCGCAAAAGAGGATTTCCCCGCTCCGCTCGGCCCGACTATCGCAATGACATCGCCCGGAGCAGCGGAAATATTGATGTTTTTCAGCACCTCAGTGCCCTGCTGGTAGCGGAAAGACACCTGCTGAAAACTAACCTCGCCTTTGGCTTCAGGCAAATCCCGGTCACCATCGATTATGGTTTGAGGTTGGCGTTCCATATCCTGAATTCGATCCCAGGCTACCAAGCCCAGCTTCATTCGCGAATAGGCCTCGGTGATTTTGCGCACCGGTGTCGGAATACCGATTGTATAAACTAAAAATGCGAACATGCCGCCGATGCTCAGATCACCATTGACAACCTCAAGGCCACCGAACCAGATGATAATCGTCAAACCGATGGCTGCCAGGAACTCCACCAACGGGATGAGCATGGCGTTGAGCCGCTGGACGCGGAAAAAATCTGCGGCAGCTTGCTGGATCTTGTCACGGAATTTGGCATACTCATAGTCTTCGCGGCCATAGCTTTGCACCATCATCACCGAAAGTAGCGACTGATGAAGGATACTCGTCACCTTGGACATGGTCTGTTCCAACAATGTACCAAGACTGACGATTTTTTTATTGAAGAAACTGATGGCCAGAATGATAAACGGCAAGGTGACAAAGGTCACCAGCGCCAATTGCCAGTCAAAGTAGATCATGATGCCGATGGTGGCCAGCAAGGTGAGCGACTCTACCACCAGATCAGGAACCCCGAGAGACACAGCCTGTTGCAGCAACAAAAGGTCATTGGTGAAATAGGACACAATATCACCGGTGGAAGTATTGATAAAATAGGCATAGTCCAGAGACTGAAGGGAAGTGAACATATCCTGGCGCAAGCGAGTCACAAGTTTGTTGCCCGCCTTCGACATATTGTAGCTATACAGAAAATAAAACAACGCCCGAAAAGCATATAGTACGGCAATCGATATAACAATCATATTCAAATAGTTCAGATCTTCTTTATCTAAAGCAACGTCGATCAGTACCTTGATAATAAGCGGTGCCGTCACTCCAGCCGCCGAGGCAATGACAAAACAGACTACTGCCGTCGATGTCAGTGGCCAATATGGAGCAATAAATTTATCCCAATACAGCCTTAGCATAGGAGCCTCCAGCGCGACACCAGAGTATCGGCCGCCGCACCGCGCAACCGAGCCTCTCTACTCTTTCTTGTACATACTTTGGTCAACATCAATACAATTTATTACAACAAACTGCGATATTGCTTCGTAAAACAAATTCGGGAGGCGCATGGCCTCCCACAATCTTCAAAACAGTCTACGCGCGCCGACATAGCAAGCAGCCCAATAACCGCTGTCCAATCTGTCAATACGGACGCCGCGACTAGAGGTAGCGCTGATGAATCGCTCGTCGCCCAGATAAATTCCTACATGCGAAATCCCGGATGTATAGGTGGTAAAATACACTGTGTCCCCAGGCTGCAACTGACTGAGCGACACCGCATGACCGATTTCGTATTGCTGATCAGCCATCCGGGGAAGATCAATGCCGCTCCTGGCAAAAACATACCGGACAAACCCAGAGCAATCAAACCCATCGGGGCTGGTTCCGCCAAACGAGTAGGGTACGCCCACAAAGCGCATAGCGGTCTGAATCACTCGCCGAGCGATAGTAACCGACCCATCGCCACGGCTGACCGCAATGTCACGTCCCATCAGCAGCTTATAGGTTGCGGCACCAATCACGCCGTCCGCCGTTAAGCCCCGATCCTGCTGAAACGCTTTTACCGCTGAAGTAGTCATTGCCCCAAACTCACCGTCAGCAGTACCGACCTGGTAGCCCTGAGCACTGAGTTGTTCCTGGATCTGGGACACATCCTGTCCCCAGTCACCTTCCTGAATTACGCCTGCTGCCTGTACCAAGGCGACCATAGAAAATAGAATTGTCGATAATAACCAGATTCGCCAAACTTTCTTCAATTGTCGTCTCCTCTCCACAGTCTCCGAAACAGCCGCACTGCACCAAAAATCAGTTAAGCCGTTCAGATTGTCTGAGCGCCTCGGGGATCAGGTTACTCGCAACGCAAGTAACAAATCCGACAAGGGCAAAGGCCTCGGGGATTAGCTGACGGGTTAGGACGAGAGAAGTAGACGCCCCTCCGCGCCATCGCGCAGATTCACCCCTCTATATCTATGGTTCTCCCCTACCGAAATTCGGACTCGGCCTATATCTACTGTTTTTTTCGACGAATTGTCAAAATTTCCTGCTTCGATATTATTTCCATGAAAAAGAAATAATATAAGCCCTCTCAAAATGCCGAGAATTTATATGATTTTACATGAAAATATGCTGATGCTGACATCCGTGCAACAAGCGACTCAATACGCCAGCAAACTCATTAACATTGACGCAATTAAAGCTGCTGTTTGTTTTGACAAAGAATATAACCGTCACTCCGGCGACTGGCCCCTTAGGCGGATTTTTAACTATATTTTGAACTGCCGCACGGCACTTTGCAGCTGCTCTGCCAACTTGGCCAGTTCCTGACTGGAGGCTGCAATCTCCTCCATCGCCGCCGACTGCTCCTCGGTGGATGCCGAGATATTCTCCGCCTGGCCGGCGATCTCGCGGCTCACTGAATCGACCTCTTCTACGGCGACCAGTACCTGGCCGCTATCGGCAGCCAGCTTTGATAGTCCGTCTGACGCCCCCTGGGCAATGGTGGCCACCTCTTTGACCTGCCCTACGATGTTCCTAAACGCCATACCAGCCTTATCGACAACTTCCGTACCTTTTTTCACCTCAACCGTACCGGTTGTCATGGCAGCAACCGCAGTATCGGTCTTGGCCTGTATCTCCCGGATAAGCGATGCGATCTGCTTTGCGGCTTCCTGAGAGTCTTCCGCCAGTTTACGCACCTCTTCCGCCACCACGGCGAAGCCTCGTCCGTGCTCTCCAGCGCGGGCGGCTTCGATGGCAGCGTTCAGCGCCAATAAATTGGTCTGGCCGGCAATGCTTGCGATCGTTTCGACAATCTTGCCAATCTCTTTAGATCGCTCGCCCAGTTCTGTCACCACCTTGGCTGAGTCATCCACGGTGACCTGGATCTGGTTCATCTGTTTGATCGCCGTATCGACTGACTCATTGCCTTCTTCGGCGGCTTGTACGGCCCGTTTTGTTATATTTACAGCATTCTGGGTATTAGTTGCCTCTTTCTGCGCACTAGCAGCAATTTGTCCGACCAGCCCCATGGCCTTTGACACTGCAGTTGACTGCCGCTCGGTTCCTTCCGCAGTCTGGGTAATTGACGTTGCTACCTGGTTGGCGGCTTGGGCCGATTGCGCGGCATTGGCTGTCAGCTCTTCCGAGGCGGCGGCGACTTGCTCGGTGGCGCCAAGAATTCGATTGATCAGCCGTCGGAGATTATCGGTCATTTGTTCGAAACTGCGCCCTAAGCGGCCAATTTCATCGTTGGACATAATACCCAATTTAACTGAGGTAATATCGCCACCCGCCACCTGATTGGCAACCATCTCGATTTCACGGATAGGCCTGGCCAGGCGCCGCGCATACCATGTGATAATAATCGCCGTAATGATAAGAACAATGATAATGGTCGCCACAGAGACCGTGGTCAGCGCCGATACTTCCCGAGTAACCTCCTCGGCCGGCACCGCGATCGTCAAAGCCCAGTCGACGCCAGGAATCGGCGCATACGCATAATACTTAGCAGCCCCAATGGAGGAGGTAAAAAGAGCCACGCCCTTTTCTCGTTTTACCATCCGTTCGGCAAGCCGCTTCTGGTCAGGCTCAGCTTTCGGATCGGTAAGAGAATTGCTCTTCATCGCCTGTTCCTTGTCAGGATGGATAATCCTGAGGCCATCGCCTTGGATGACGTACGCGTAACCTGTTTCCCCTACCTTTACCGCCATTACATTCTTAACGACTTCCTCCAAGGTGATAGCGCCGAACACCACTCCGGTCACTTTGCCATCAACTTTCACCGGGGCGGACACTGCCACAAACAGCTGCCCTGTGGACCGCGATATCATCGGATCAGATACATAAATCTCGCCCTGCAAGGAACGTTTTATGTATTCACGCTGACTTAGGTCGTCGAACTTCAGTCCGAGAGAGTTGTAAGTCAAGCCACTTGGGAAAGTGTACCCAATTGCTTCATATTCCTTATTCGCCTTTGCAACATTGACCAAGAAGGGGATCAGTTCTTGTACATCGCCCTTCTTCACCGCCGGCGCCTCGGCGATCGTCGCAATCACCAATTTGCGGGCTCCCAGCCAGTCCCCGACATCTTTCGCTGAGGCAGCCGCCGTTTTTTCCATATCACTGGTAACATTATTGGTAATAATTCCCCGGGCTTTCCAATAGTTGAGTCCGCCCAGCACACTCATCGCGATAAAAAAAATGATAAGAATGGTAATCGTCAGCTTTGCTTGAATGCTCCTCATAACTTCTCCTCCCAAATCTGTAGATATATGTAATATATATGCAAGATTTGTGCCATTTTTTTGTAATTAAAGCCAATTTCGGGAGTAATTATGTTATTACCGCCTCCAAGCGACACGATGGACGGCCATACTCAAATCTTCAGCTCCATATTCTAATTCTCCCGCAACCTTCTTGCGACCTGATAGGCCTGTCTTGTTGCATCAACAAATCGCCCCGGCTTTAGGCAATCGCCGATAACAAAAACTTCGCACTCATTCGTCATGCCTGCGAGCTCTTTCAGTAAAGGAGAAGGCACCCTGCTACCGGTTGCCAATACGATGAGATCAAGATGATCTTTTGTCTCTGCCGTATTGAATGTACAAGTCAGAATTCCCTCTTTGATGTCCTGAACACAATGGCCTGTTTTGATGATGACATGATTATCAGCCAGCCTCTTTAACAGATCATTTCTTGATATCGGATCGGCGTCAGCGACAATCTGACCAAACATCTCATACACATAGACCGTATTTCCGGCACCCGACAGGTACTCGGCACATTCACAGCCGACCGATCCGCCGCCGATTACCCCGATACTGAGGCCGGACGGTTTGAATCGATCCCTGAGGACCTCCTCGGCAGTCATTACCATATCAGAATCTACATCCGCCAACACCGGCGGAAAGCAACTGTCTGATCCGGCAGCTAAAATCACGACATCAGGTTTGATTGCGTCAACCATTTTTTTGTCTGCCGTTGTCCCTAATCGAATATCAATATTGCTGTTTTTCACTTGTCGGACCAAATCGTCGACCAGCCACGCCACCTTCTCCTTATGCGGAGGAACAGAAGCAAGCAAGCCGCGGCCACCCAAGTCATGTTCCTTCTCGACAAGGATCACCCGGTGTCCGTCGGCGAGGCTCTCAACCGCTGCCCGCAGTCCGGCCGGTCCAGCGCCTATGATGAGGACCGTCTTGGGGGTGACGACGATCCGGTTGCGGTTTCTTTCGGTTTTTTCACTGCCAACAACAGGATTGACCGAGCATCTGATCGGCAAATCATAAGCCGTTCGCCGTCCCCCGCACACATTGCAGGTAATACAATGGGTGATGGCCTGCCCCCGCGCGCTTTTATTCACCCAGTGCGGATCAGCGATCAGGGTCCGTCCCAGGGTAACGAAATCGGCCTTCCTATCGGCAATGATGTCTTCGGCAACTCCAGGTTCTCTGATGACGCCGACAGTAGCAACAGGGATGGTGACCTCTTTTTTGATTTCGGCGGCAAGATAGGCCTTCCATCCCTGGGGGTATGACATCGGTTCCATGTGCCGGTCAATACTGTACGAGGAACCTGCCGAAATGTGAAGCAGATCGACCGATTCTCGTTCAAGTATCTTTGCATATTGTCTACTTTCAGCCAGAACAAGGCCACCCTCTAGAAACTCATCGGCACTCATCCGGAACAAAATCGGAAAATTCCTGCCCACCAATTCTCTGATCTTTCGGAGAATCAATACTGGAAACCGCATTCTGTTTTCGATAGAGCCACCGTAGGCGTCGGTCCGTTTGTTAAAATACGGCGACATAAACTGCGCCAAAAGATAGCTTGAGCCGCCATGAAGCTCGATAGCGTCAAATCCTGCCTTCTTGGCCCGTTCAGCGGCTGTGGCATACTTCATCGCCAAATCTTCAATCTCTTTGATCGACAATGAGCGCGGAATTTCACCTAGCAGTCGTGTCGGGACATCGGAGGGTCCAACAATTTGATGTCCTCCTGTCCGGGTAGACTTTGTCAGCGCGCCAGCATGATTAATCTGTATGGCTACCCGGCAGGTCGGGTCGGCATCGCTCAGCGCCTCGCGCAAGAGTGCCAGCCCGGGTATAAATCGATCTTCATCGATTCTTAGTTGTACTGCGCCGTTCGCCCCCAGCGGAAAATCGACATTGGAATTTTCAACAATAATTAAACCGACACCACCACGGGCTCGTTCGACATAGTAGTTGACCATTTGCTCGGTAATACCGCCATCAGGATCGGCAAAATTAGTAGCCATAGGGGCCATCAATGTTCGATTCTTCACTGTCATTCTGCCAATAAGCCCTTCGGATAACAAGTGTTCATATCTGTGCATCTTATGGCCCTCCCAAAGCATATTTTGCCTTTACTCCAGATATTGATGATCCGCACTTACTCATAGCCGTATCTTCGTATATGCCGATGAACAGTTGCCGTATTTTGGTCCAAGCAGCGGTCATTGCCCCAAACTCTGCGAATTCGGCATAGGAACAATGGTCGCGCCGCTGCCAAAACTTGTTGGTCCGCATCACCTGCTAGCTGGCCGTCCAGCCACCGTCGATAGGTACATCGACTCCGGTGATATAGCTGGCGCGCGAAGAGGCCAGATAAGCAATTAAATCAGCCACTTCTGCCGGCGTCGCGGCGCGCCCCATCGGTGTCCGGGAGGCAATAAACGCCTCGAGCGCCGGGTTCATCACACTCAACACCATTTCCGTAGCAACAAAACCGGGGGAAATAGAGTTTACTCTTACCCCTTTTTGAGCCCATTCATTGGCCATCCCTTGTGTGAACATCCTGATTCCGCCTTTACTGGCGGCATAAACCGAGCGCTCCGGCAACACGATCCGGCTCTGCAAGGAAGAAATGTTGACAATGGCCCCCTCGCCTCTTTCCACCATGTGCCGTCCGGCTTCTACCGAACAAAAATATGATCCTTTGAGATTGATATCCATGATATAATCCCAATCCTCTTCAGTCGTATCGAGCGCTAATTTCCGTCTGAGCACTCCGGCGGCGTTGACAAGCACATCGATTTGCTTGTGATTCTTCAGAATGTCTTGGATCATCTGTTTGATGACGCTCACCTTGCCGACATCTGCCGCCATGGCGCTGGCGCTAAGGCCTTGCTTTTTTAGTTCCTCGGCATACACTTGGCCTTCTTGCGCATTCCGATTCACGATGACGCAATGGGCGCCTTCTTCGCAAAAGCGCTTGACCGCAGCTCGTCCTATACCCTTACTGCCACCTGTGACTACAACAATCTTGCCTGCAAATTCTCCCATTATCCTTCCTCCTTTTAAAATGAGCATTTTCGCGGAAACAAAGAAACCATATCGTTCAAGCCTCTATGCCTAGGGACATATGAAAAGAAAACTACCAAAGCTGCCGTTATTTGAACAGTTCAGGCCGATAAGACTGCACATCGGTATACTCTACGAATTCTACGAAGTTCCCTTCCGGGTCTGTCGAGTTGATGCAAAACATCCCGGGTCGAACTTCGACGACTTCCGGGTTCATCAATTTTACGCCCTTTTCCTTTAGCCGTTGGACAATCTCATTCAGGTTGGTCACCACAAAAGTAAGATAGCAAATCCCGTGGCGCTCATAGACCCACTGGGGAACAGGGGCTGGCTGGGCAGCTTCTTTATTCGTCATAACGAACTTTATCCGCTCGCCAGACGGCGATGGCGTTTGCAACCGAACGATCCGGTAACCGTGCGGTGTAGTAGAAACTCTTGTGCTTGCCTCAGCGCCACCCGTGCTATCTCCCACCAGCGTAAGACCCAATACGTTCACGTAATAATCGACCATTCGTTCCATATTGTTGACTACGAGACCTATCTCCAACGGCACTGGCATTTTCATCCCTGTACTCCTCCTCATGTAATAATATTTTCGGAAACTAAAAACCCATATGGTTTAAGGTTCTAAGCCTCTCGCCATATGGAGGAATGCCGAAGCGCGGCTGAACACTTTATTAAGCAGGGAACTAGCGACTATTATCCCGCCCCCGACAACTCGACCATCAAGGGGCTTCTGCCGCTGGCCGGTATAACGGAACCAGCCAGCGGCAGAAGCCGCCTTTAGCCTTTAGTTTAGAGCCAATATGGTTTTGAACGCGCGTCTCAGCCCTCGGTGAACTGGAACACGGCGCGCCAAGCGTCCTCGGTGCAGGTGCGGAAGGTCCGGGCGGACTGGCAGTCGCCGATCCGGACGGCCGGGATGCCGATGTCCTCGTACTGGGCAGCGTTTGTGTTGTCCGCCAGCAAGCCAATGGCCATGACGACAGACTCCGCCTTGAGGGTCTTCTCCGCGCCGTCAGGCCCGGTGCAGACGATGCCGTCAGGGAGTATCTCCTGAACCTTATGGCAGCAGAGAACCTTGATGCCATTCTTCTCGATTCGTTCAATCATGGTCACGCGGGCGCTGAAGTCCATGTTCTGGTTCAGACCGTCGAGCATCTCGACAATGGTGACATCGCAGCCCTTGTTCTCAGCAAGGGTGAGAGCCACCTCGCTGCCCACGAGACCGCCGCCAATGACAATCGCGTTCTTGCCGATGCAGTCCTGCTCAAACAGTGCCTTGTCGGCGTAAACGGCGTTCTCCTTGCCAACGATGGGCGGCACTAGGTAGGTGGAGCCAACGGCAATAAGAACCAGGTCGGGCTTGAGGGCCTTGATTTCTTCGGGTGAGGTGCTGGCGTTGAGAATGATGCTGCTGTTTCCCTTCTTGACCTGCCGCACGAGCCAGTCGAAAAACTGGCCGGTCTTCTTCTTGTGAGGTGGGATGACGGCCTCGTTTAAGTGTCCGCCCAGGTGGTCTGCCTTCTCCAGGAGGATGACATCGTGGCCCATCAGATCTGCAACACGCGCGGCTTCCAGGCCGGCGCAGCCGCCGCCGATAATCACAATCCGTTTGGGGTCGTGGGTCTTGCGGATACGGTACTTCCGCTCACGACCGACAGAGGGGTTCAATTCGCAACGCATGGGGTACACGCGGAAAAAGCCGGACTGGCAGCCCTCGTTGGCGCGGCAGCACGGGCGGATGTCGTCGAAGCGGCCGGCAGCAACCTTGTTGGCAAACTCGGGCTCGCAAATCTGCTGGCGGCCAATGGCGACCAGGTCGGCGTAGCCGCACTCCAGAGCGTCCTCAGCCAGTTTGAAGTCGAGGGAGCCAACTGCGATGACGGGAATCTTGACGGTCTTCTTCATCTGCGCGGCGAGGGGGAGGAGCTTTCCTGCAGGCTGGTACACCGGCTGACAGATACCTTGTCCTTTCGTCTCATAGATACCGGCAGTGCAGTGGACGAAGTCCAGCATGTCTTCCAGCTCCTGGACAAACTTGCAGGCCTCGTCGGGTTCCAGACCCTCTTCACCCATAAATTCATTTACACTGATACGGAAACCGACGATGAAGTCCTTGCCGACCTTCGCCCGGACCTTCTCGATGGTCTCCCTGGGCATACGGAGCCGATTCTCAAAGGAGCCGCCATACTCGTCAGTACGTTTATTAATACCGGGGGACATGAACGAAGCCAAGAGATAACCATGGGCGCCGTGGATTTCGACGCCGTCGAAGCCGGCCCGTTTTGCCCGGTCGGCCGTTAGAGCAAAGTCGTTTTCGATCCGCAGAATCTCTTCCTTCGTGATCTCGCGCGGCATGCGCTTAATGACGCCGCTCGGGATGGGGCTGGGCGCGATGCATTCCAGGCCTGTCGACACTGCCGAGGCCTGCCGTCCGCCATGGCTGATTTGAATCACCGCGAGGCAGCCGTAGTCCTTGATCGCCTCGGCAAGCATGGCCTTCCGGGGCATCAGGTGGTCGATATACAGGCCGGAGGAAGCGCTGGAGGAGCGGGATTCAAGGTTATCGATGTAAGTATTCTCGACAATGATCATGCCGCAGCCGCCCTTTGCACGGGCCTCGTAGTAGTCGATCTGCTCCGGCGTCGCGTCGCCGGTGATCGTGTTCATGCGGGTCTCCATCGGGGGAAGAACGATTCTGTTCCGCATGGTCTTAGTGCCGATCTTAAACGGCGTATTGATGATATACTTCTCACTCATGTTGTACAAAACTCCTCCGTTCGATATAAATTAATACAACTGAAATTCCACAGAATGGTTATTCGCAGCCCAATTATTACATTTGCCGATGGATTTTCATCGGGTTCATGTAAAATTCAGTTTCTAGTTTTTCTCCTTATAGCTCCGTCCGATGGCGTCAGCCACCAGAATGGAGGCCAGTATGTCCTCAGCAGTCACGACAAAAGGTTCCTTGTGGATCGCTTCCGGCGGAGCGCTGGCTTTCCGGGCTACTTTGTACAATTCGTCCCGCGTGATATTCTCCAAACCGAGATCCTTGAGAGTTGTCGGCAACCCGACACTGATGCAGAATCTGACAACCTCGTCGACTTCTTCTTGGGGACGGTTCTCAAGAACCAGCAAAACAATGGTTCCGAAGGCCACCCATTCGCCGTGAAATATTTCGTGGAAATTCGCTACAGTGGAAAAACCACTATAGAGGGAATGAGCGGCCGCTGAGCCGTTACATTCAAAGCCAATGCCACTCATCAGGGTATTGGCCTCGATAATGTTATTCAGCGCCTTGGTAACGACCTTGTTTTCGACTGCCAACTTCGCGGCGGTTCCATCGGCTAATAGGGTTTGGTAGCAAAGCTTGGCAATTGCATATGACGTAAGCGTTGCTCCGCCGCCCCCGTAATTTGCCCTGCAAGTTTCAACACACGTACGAGCTTCAAAAAAAGTCGCCAGGGCGTCACCCATTCCAGCCACCAACAAGCGGACCGGAGAATTCGCGATAATTTGGGTATCGACCAGTACGACATCAGGGTTTCGTTTTGTTACCAGTTTTTCCTCAAATACTCCGTCTTCGGTATAATAAATCACCAGCGCACTGGTTGGTGCGTCACAAGACGCCACCGTCGGTACTATAACCACCGGCAACTTATCATAATAGGCCACCGCCCTGGCGGTGTCCATCACTTTACCGCCGCCCAGCCCGACGATAACATCGCACTGATTGACTTTCACCAGTTCCCGCAGTCGCGCAACTTCCCCTTTGCTACATTCGCTGCCGAACGTCGCAAATACGAGTGAGTCATCGCTCCCTTTAAAACTGTCTTCAATAATCCCTTTTAGATCGGCCGTACGTCCTTTACTAGCCAGGACAAAAAAAGAACGACCGAGATGGGAAATATGTTCGTGAATCCGCGATAGTTCGTTATCGCCTTGGATATATTTGCTAAGGCATATGAATGTTTGCAACATCACTAGACCTCCTGTTCTCTTGGAAACAAAGCCATGGGGTTTTATGATGCCTGCTGCCCCGTATTAACGATGGCCGCTCTAGCAAGACAAAAATAACAATATTTTCGAACTTCTAAAACGGCCATCATTAACAATAAAGAGTAGGATAAAAATACTTATCGAAAAAATATTCCTCTTACGTCGTTGCAAACCTTCTTCCGGCTAGCTCGGCTACCTGCCTGTTCAGTATCCAAAAGTCCTAAACTACCGGCAGCCGCGCTTGGCCGAATAATTTGAATGTTACACGCCGCGTTGTACCGCTTCATTATTGATTTGTTCAAGGGTTCTTTGCCTTGTTTCGACACCATAGATAGCGATAACGATCGCGACTACAACCAGTATTACCGACACTGTCAGGAAAACCGCCACCGATCCATAGCGAGTCAGTATTATGGCGATCATCGGCGGAGTGACAACCGCTGAGAGTCGGCTGATTCCATTGGCAAAACCCACACCTCTGAGGCGGGCTTCTGTGGGGAACACTTCGCCTGCGTAAACTGAGCATACCAAAGATACGTAGAAATATAGCAGCGTGATCAGGACAAAGCCTATGGACATGATCAAGGCCTCAACCCGTTGCAGTGCATATATGTATCCCACTACACTCATACTTAGCAGTATAAAAATCATCGCGCCTTTTCGCGGTACTCTGTCAACTACCAGGGCACAGACCCACATTCCAAAGGGTGCGCCGAGGAGGATGATTGTCGTCATGGCCAAAGACTTGGTAACAGTCAGTCCGGCTTGTACGAAGATAGTCGGAATCCAGTTTACCATCGTGTAGATTGCTACATTGACGCCGACAAGGCCGGCAGTGAGAGCAATCGTCCGGTTTAACAGCTGGCCTTTAAAGATCGACGAATAAGGTAGGTTTATACACGTTTCCGGCGGACCATCCATCACAACCGGAGGCAATTTAATGCCTTTTTGGGCCTCAATTTCTTTTTCCGCCTCGGTTACTATTTTATCGGCTTGATCGATCAGACCCTTGCAGGCAAGCCAGCGGGGAGATTCTACAAGATACTTATTCTGCAAGATCAAGACAATAAAGGCAAAGATACCCACGCCAAAAAACAAGGGGCGCCAGCCGAAAAGGGGTATAACCAGCATTGCGATTACAGTAGCCAACGGGGGGCCAACATTACCAATCAGCGCCACAAGCGAGGCATACTTTCCGCGGGATACCGGCGGAAGAAACTCGCCAAACGTGCCGTACGTAGCCACGAATTGCGCGCCCAAGCCCATTCCCATGATCGAGCGAAGCCAAATCAGGGTCCACATGTCGGTGGCGAAAGCCGCCGCACACGAGGAGATCCCGAAGAAGAGAAGGTTGTAAGTCAAGGCTTTTTTCCTGCCCAGTTTATCGCCTAGGGAACCTGCAATCAGGGCTCCGACGAGAAACCCGAACATCGTACCTGAAATAAAATACCCATTCATTTCGTTATTCGACCAGCCTGTCGAAACCAGAAACGCCAGTACAGAGCCGCCCAAATACAAGTCTAACGCGTCGGCAAGTATTCCCAAGCCAAGTAACCAAAGGATTTTGATATGCCACCTTGCCGCAGGTAACCGATCAAGTCTTGCGGCTATCGTGCCTATCGATTGTGGTGTACTCATGACATCCTCCCTCAACTTTTATCCTGGTATTCATAAGATGGGATCAGATAAATCAGGATAGTAGTTCGGTCATAAATCATGGTAGATCTATTGCTGCAAGTGATTGTTCTCGTTTTTTAATGAGAACTGTAAAAGTCCGATGCTACGATGAATAGTGCACAACTGAAAAGTCTGACAGATAATTTTGACTTCACTCTATGAAATGGCCTTCCTAATTTGGGGTAAACCTCCATCATCAATCCCGCCAAATACAGGATTCACTCCATCAATCATCTCATTGCTGCCAAAAGACCTCTTAGCACCTAGGCAATCGGCGCACGTACCGGTGCTTCCATGGCATTTGGCAACACAAGATTTGTCTACCTTATCTGCATCAGAGATACGAACCATAACATCTCGCCCCAATTATGGTTCTCTTGGGTTATTTTTACTTTCCCCTACTAAAATTCCTGCCCAACCATCTGCTTCCATCTTACTTTCAGACTCACCAGCTCCTTTCCTTTCGTATATTTACGCGAAGGCCACTGAATCGTTTGCAGCCACGCTTGACCACAGGATCTCGACACTGATTTCTCCAACTCGTGCCGCTACTAGTCAAACCCCGAGCAATCTCGATATACAGCAAGCCTCTCTCCGTCCATCCCGACTCTGTTTTGTGAAATATTTCTCGGAGCTCAACCTACCCTAACTTATTGCAATAACCATGCCAAAATTTTCTGTGAAATATTTCTCGAATTTCCCCGTATTAACACAGAAGATGGTAATAAATATAACCATAGCCTCTTTAGAGTGGTTACTTAAGTTACCGGGGTAACTTAAGTAACCACTCTAAATTCCCACCTGAAAGTGAAGCACACGCCGCGCCGCTTTTAGCTGCCAGCAGCTACTGGGAATATCCTCGTTTTAATGAAGGAAACCCACCCCAATTGGGATTAGGCTCTGAATAAAAACGCAAAAAAAATAAAGCCTTTCGGCTCCAATTTTAATCTGGAAACGGGAAACGAATAGGCACCCTCGTAAGAGGCCAGCGATTAAAATCTAAGGATTGCCGATGTTCTCTAATATTTTCAAGAACACAGCAAATTCTTTCTTATCAAACTGATCTTGGAGTTCATTGTCCAATGTATTGACCAAATCGACAAAGGCAGCATGATGTTCCTTGGCTTGTTCAGTAAGGAATATCAACAGCGACCTTCTATCCTCCGGGTCATCTCTTCGTTCAATAAAATTCAAACGGGCTAGTCGATCCAAAATTCCTGTCAGTGTTGGCCCTTCCATGCCTAATTTTCCGGCTAAAACTTTAAATTTAATCTCATCTGATTCGAAAAGACTACTTAATACATAAAATTGAACAGGCGTAATGCCGAGTGGATTGAGATGGGTCTCGTAAGTCCGGCTAACTCTTCGCATTGCTTTATTCAATTTGAAACAAACATACTGCGACGGAGAAAAATTGGTCATTCTGTTCTCCTATAAAATCATTTATTTTATAATCGTAACAACATCGGTCCATCCCAATTTTTAAAGCCGGTCATTATTCTTCATTTAATCCGTAATTTAGGCAATACTCACATACGTCAAACCACCCAGGCATATTTTACCATCTTTACAGCGTATTTTCCATCAAAAGTACATTCTTCAACTGTTATTACGCCTGAAGACTTATCCACTGATTTGGAAATATACCACACCGTCATGAAACTGCTTCGTCACCTTACCAGTGAAAACGAGATGGATTAGATGAGCCAACGCCTCGCCGGTTGCGAAAATCTTCTGAGCAGGCGGAAATTCGCTCCATGTCTTGAAACTCAAATCCCAGTCCATCCGGCTTGCCACTGTAGCACCGCTCAATTTCTCGGTACCCAAAATAGCCAATGTATTATCCAAGCGTTTTCTGTGATGTTCTTTAAGCTCACCAATCCTGCTGCGGTGATCTGTGATAATGGCCCGATGACCGGGCAAGGTTAAGCTGACGTCAATGGCTGCGCACATTTCAAGACTTTTAAAATATTCGCCCAGGTAATCTCGATCGATCGACCAGGGACTGCCCCAAATCGTAATATTGGGTGTAATCTTCGCTAGAATATGATCGCCGCTAAACAGAATCTTGTGATCAGGCTCATACAGGCAAATATGGTCTGGCGCATGGCCGCTTGTCTGAATGCACCAAAAGCAATACCGCCCAACCTGGATGATATCCGCATCGCGAACCACATCAATCCTGCTGAAAGGTTCGGATGCAAATCGATAACCCGGATGATCATCCTCGGTGATCTGCTCAGTTGTCCTAAGACCGCTTTCGGTAAGAAAATCCTCAAAATAGCTCCACTGCGGCCCTTTGTTTCCTAAAGCAGAGGCAGTAGCAAAATACTGGCCGCCAAAAACTTTTGTCTCAGGAACGGCCAAATAGTTCACCAATCCGGAATGATCTCCATGAAGATGAGTAATGAACAGGTCGGTATTCGCCATTGAGATACCGAGCTCATTAATTGCTTCATCAAAAGCAGCCCTGCATTCCTTGCGGTTAAACCCCGTATCGATCAATAAATTCCGCTTCTCACCCCGAATAAAGTAAGAATTGGTTGCTTTCAGAGGATTATTGGGAAGAGGAATTTCGATTTTATACAAGTCAGGGAGAATACGTTCAATCACCGTAAGCACCTTACTTCTTTCAGAATCTGGACCCAACCGAGACTCATCTCCCGGAACTTCGCCCTCTAATTGCGAAACTCACGCAAAAAAGGCGTTAATCCGGAACGATGAGCCTCTGTTGGATAATCAACTATTTTTCATTTTGACGGTATTTACCTGAAAATACCGGTGGCCGCTTTTCGACAAAGGCAGTCATTCCTTCGCTCTGATCTTCTGTTGCGAAACAAGTCCCCAGTATGAAGGCCTCGTACCTGTTAGCTGTACGCATATCCATGTCCTGACCGTGATTGATTACTGCTTTTGTCAACCGGACGGCAATCGTCGACTTTTCGTTGATTTCTTCTGCGATCTGCATTACCGTGTCCATCAGGTCTTCCGGCGATGTCAACCGCTCCACCAACCCTATCCGGTACGCTTCCTGGGCGTCAATGATCCGTCCTGACATAGCCAGCCACTTCGCCATTCCAGTCCCCACCAGACGGGGCAGGCGCTGCGCTCCGCCAAAACTCGGCGTCACGCCAAGCTTGACTTCCGGCAAACCAAACTTCGCTTTTTCCGATGCGACCCGGATATCGCAGGCCAATGCCAATTCCATACCGCCGCCTACCGCATAGCCATTCACCGCTGCAATAATCGGTTTTTCGTATTCTTCCACCTTATGAAATGTCTGCTGCCCAATAGTAACCCATTCCCGTGCCTCTTTAGGGTCCAGATTGACCATCGGTCGCACATCGTCGCCGGCACAGAAGGCTTTTTCCCCGGCTCCGGTTATCACCAGCACTTTGGCTGAGTCCTCTTGCTTCAACTCATCGAGAATACTCGAAAGTTCAGCCAGCACTTCCAGATCGAGTACGTTCAGAATTCTGGGACGATTGATTGTGATAAGCGCCACGCCATTTTTAATTTCTCCCAAGAAATATTTCCGTTCTCGCATAAAGTCCATCTCCCTTAAATAATTGCCTCGGCCGTTATCATCAGCCCTGCTTGCCTTGTTGGCAACGGCAGTCGATTCGGCTTGCTTGCGGCAATGAGTTTTTTCGGTCCGCCGGTACGCTGGCGTCCCTGTTTTTCACTCCACAATATCAAGAAGAGTCTTGGCAAGGGCTTTTTTGCCGTCGATATTGCCATAGCGAGCAATTTGGACGCGCTGGGCCTGCGGCGATCCGGCGCCATGCATGGATTCGGTCTTGTAGCCGACTGCCCCTGTGCCGAAGGTCATACATTCAATCAGCCGCAAAAGCTTCATTCTGTTTTCCGCCGTTACATTCGATCCCTGGAAATATTTCTTCATAAATTTCCCGGCCACCGGATGATTGAAGTCCTTTTGCGAAGGTAGCGTCACAAGCAATCCACCGGCGATATCTTCCATCAGGCGGGTAATGTCATACGGGAAACGGGTAATATTGTGCTTACAGACATTGGCAAGAAGCAGATCAACCATATAGTTGCCGGCTGCCGTTTTGTAGCCTTCCATCGAACAGGCAAGACCGCAGGAGTAGAGGGTTTCGTTGAGGTGGACCATTTCGATCAGCTTGTCTTTGACATGCGAAGCTTTGCTTATGCCGTTATAGTCGGCCATCAGCGCCGCTGCGCCGACCAAAACGTCGCCGACACCCGACTTGCAGCCACCATAACTTGCCCGGTGATAGCTGGCGAATCGCTCGACCATCGGGCCGGCCCACTCGGTTTCACCGCACATCAAAACATTTTCCCATGGAACGAAAAGATCATCAAAGACCATCAGCGATTCCTGACTGCCGAATTTCGGGTTGCCGACATCCATCGGGCTGCCTTCCATTTTGCGGGTATCGCAGGACTGACGTCCATACACATAAATAATTCCTTCCGCATCGGCAGGCACGACGAATGATACAGCATAATCTTTGTCTTCCGGCCGAAGGGCCATCGTCGGCATAACAAGCAGCATATGGGCGTTGGTGGCAGCAGTCGTGTGACATTTCGCTCCCCGTACAACAATGCCGTCTTGACGTTTTTCAACGATATGGACGAACAAGTCGGGGTCAATCTGCTGGTAAGGCGCTTTGCCGCGGTCGCCCTTGGCATCGGTAACCCCGGCCTCAACAATCAAATCTTCTTCCTGAACCTTCTTGAAAAAATTGAGGAACCGCTTGTGATATTCGGTGCCCAGTTTTTGGTCCATTTCGTAGGTCACGCCAAAGGTTGCGTTAACGACATCCATCCCTGCACAGCGCTGAAAACACGCACAAGTCTGCTGGCCCATGAGGCGCAGCATCTTAATCTTTTTCACCAGATCATCGGTACTTTGATGGAGATGACCAAAACGGTTTACTTTCTTACCGGTCAGATGGGATGTAGCTGTCATCAGGTCGGCATAAAGCGGATCTTGCGCCAGATCATAGCTCTTCTTGATTGCATTCATGGTCGGGCGGATAATGGGATGATCCACCGGATTTGTAATTTCTTCGCCGAACATGAACATTTTGTGTTTCATTTTGCGCAGACTTTCCTCGTATTGAGCGCCTGTCATCAATGCCATTTTCTACTCCCCTTTTTTCGTAACATTATTTCAGCCAATTCATTTGGCATTTTACCTTCAATTACTCTATCGTCCAGCCGCCGTCGATGGTCATATGAGCCCCTGTCATGTAGTTGGACGAATCGGACGCAAGATATAATGCCGCCCCGACTAAATCCTGGACATCGCCAAACCGCTTGGCTGGAATCTTGCGGAGAAGTCCCGGAGCAATCTTTTCATCTGTCAGTTCGGCTTCGTTCAAGGCGGTTAAGATATATCCGGGGCAGATGGCGTTGACCTGGATATCGTAACGGGCCCATTCCAGCGCCAGCGCCCGGGTCATCTGGAGGATGCCCCCCTTGGCCACGCAATAGGGCAAGAATCCTTTAAAAGCAACCAGGCCCCACATCGACGAAATATTGATGATCTTTCCGCGATTTTGCGCGATCATCTTGCGGCCAGCGATCTGGGCACAGAAGAAGGCGCCTTTTAAATCAAGATTAATCACCTTATCCCAGTCTTCTTCTGAGACATCCTCGGCTTTTCTGGCAAGCACCGCTCCCGCATTATTGACGAGAACATCGATATGACCAAACTTATTAACCGCCTGATCAACAACGTTTTGAATGCTGGCAATCTTTGTTACATCGGCAGAAACCGCCAATGCCTCCGCCCCCAGTTGGCTAAGCTCTGCGGCAACCTTGTCGCAATCGCTCTGACTGCGGCTGACAACCACGACATTCGCCCCAGCCTCGGCCATCGCCCGAGCAATCCCGTTTCCTATTCCTTTGGTTGCCCCTGTGACAATCACGACTTTATCTTTCAAACTGATACCGGCTTTTTGCATGATACACCTCTTCATCCTGATGAATTGGGAGTTTCGACTTGAAATCCACGGCCTTAGAAAGACTCTTCAAAAATGGCTGTAAGAGCGGCTCGATCGCATGGCGTCGGACAGAGTTTTACGCCGTCTTCCAACGTAGGCGTATCGTAAATGAGATCCACCAATCTGGGTATGTCTTCGCGTTTGAAGCCGATATCGCCCAAGGTCTCGGTTATACCTACAGAAGCATGCCATTTTTTGAGTCCGGCAACCGCTGCCTCTGTCTCGTCTTCCGTCCCCTTCAGTCCGGGAATGATGGGGGCCATGATGGAGGCGATCAACGGCGCTTTGGAGGCATACACCTTGCGCAGTACAGCCGGGAAGATGGTCGACAAGCCCAGCCCATGGGACAAGTCGGGTTTAAGGGCGCTCATGGGATGCTCCATGGCGTGGGTGATATGGATAGAGCCATTTTCCAGGGCGATACCGGCGATCATAGCCGCATACGCCAGATAATATCGACTGGTCAGTTCCTTCGGATCCTTTATGATTTTCGGCAGATGTTCCGCAACCAGGCGGATGGTCTCCTGGGCCATAAGAATGGCCAGCGGAGTGGTTATTGTCGATGTCGCCGCTTCGAAAACATGATTGACTGCATCCACGCTGACATAAACAGACTGTTTTTCCGGCAGATTGGTCATCAAGGCCGGGTCGTTGATGGCGTACAGTGGGTTGAGCAAATCATACACAATACCTGGTTTGTGCTGTTTTTCCGGAATACTGACGACCGCATAACGGTTGATCTCGGTGCTTGTTCCATGGGTCAGGTTAATGGCGACAATCGGGGCAGCTTTCTTGGGAATAAATTTATATTCATATAAGTCCCGGCAATTTGTTTCCGGATTGGCCAGCAGTACGGCAACCGTCTTCGCCGCATCAATCGGACTGCCGCCACCGATGCCGATAACCGCCTGAGCACCGAATTTTCTGCCCATCAAGGCTGCTTTATCAGCCTGATCCGCAGTGGGGTTTGACTTGATTTCGTTATACAGGACATACTCGATACCATTGCTCTTCAAGGCTTCGACAACCGGGTCCCATGCGCCTGATTTGATATAGGAACCCTTTCCTGTTACCGCAATCACCTTGTCGACACCTTTGCGTTTCAGCATTTTGGCGATATAGTTCATTTTCTGAATGGCGCCAACCCCGATAAAGACGTTAGTCTTTAACCGCAACATTCTGACATCAAAAGGTGAAAAGCAACTTTCCCACATGACAGATCCCCCCTTAGTTCTTATCGCAATAAATTACTGGAGATGATCATGCGATGCACCTCATTTGTACCCTCAAAAATCTCCATGATTTTCGCATCGCGAAATAGTCTCTCCACCTTGCAGCCCCGTACATAACCATACCCGCCATGGATTTGTACCGCTTTCGACGCATGATGCATCGCGGCTTCTCCGGCAAACAGCTTTGCCATCGATGCTTCTTGCGCAAAATGTTTGCCTTGGTCGCACAGCGTGGCAGCATGGGTTACCAGAAGGTTCCCGGCAGTGGCATCCTTTGCCATGTCGGCGATCATCCATTGTATCGCCTGGTTTGCCGCGATTGGTTTGCCGAACTGATGGCGCTCCTTGGAATAACGTACAGACTCTTCCAGGCAGGCGCGGATAATGCCCACCGCTTGGGAGGCAATCCCAATCCGCCCTTTGGTCAGGGTATGCAAGGCAATTTTAAAGCCGTCGCCCTCTTTGCCAATCAGGTTTTCTTTGGGAACACGGCAATTTTTAAAGATCAATTCGGTTGTATGCGAACCGCGAATCCCCATCTTGTCTTCGTGGTTGCCGGCGGTGAATTCCGACTGGCGTTTATCGACAACAAAAGCGCTTAACCCGTTGTTGCCTTTATCAGGTCCTGTTCTGACAAACAGCACCAGCACATCGGCTTTGTCACCATTGGTGATAAAGGTTTTGGTCCCGTTGATCACATATTCGTCCCCGTCCAGTACCGCACTGGTCATCAATGCCCCGGCGTCCGATCCGGCACTGGCTTCAGTCAGGGCAAAGGCCCCCAGCGCTTTGTAGGTATTCAGAAGAGGCGCGTATTTTTTGCTGAGTTCAGGTGAGCCAAAATGGATAATCGGTCCGGCGACCATGGTATGTGCAGCAACTACCAGCGCTGTAGAAGCACAAACCTTGGCAAGTTCCTGCAGGACGAGGGCATAGCTGACCATATCGGCGCCGCCCCCGCCATATTCCTCTGGATACGGAATTCCCATCATGTCGAGTTCAGCCAATTTCTTCAAGGTATCTTCAGGAAAAATTCCTTCCAGATCGGTTTTTATCGCCTTCGGTTCCAGTTCTTTTTCAGCAAATTCCTGAGCGGTAGCTTGAATAAGTTGTTGTTCTTCGGTCAAAAGCAGATTCATGCACACACCTCTTTTTCTAAATTGATTTACAAGTCTGCAACTAAGTTGCAGCTGCTTTCTCACATCGACGATGCCTTGCTGGTTAATAATTATCCGTTCCTGAAGGTAATCCCGAATGTACCGCGCGGATACTTCCAGGTTGTAATTGCCTTACGCTCACAGACCAAACGACAGGTGCCGCATTCCAAACATCCGGCATAATCGAATTGGATCGCATTATCCTTGAGGGTATAAAGTACTGCCGGGCATACCACCAGACAAGGCCTTTCCGTGCAGCCTGCACATATTTCTTTATCCAGAACGATATGGGGATTTCCCTCATCCACGGTAAACTTATTTAACCCAAGAAGGTCTTCGGGGCTCTGTTTTTTCAACGTCACAGCGACCGAACCCCCTTCCACGCGTCCGCCAGCAATTCTCCGACCGAGACATTTTGCTTCATAACATCAAACATGCCTTTATGCATTTTTTTCGGCACATTGCCATTTACCGTAAACAGGTATTCCATCATATCGTTAGCAAGCTTTGGATATTTTGTAAACATCCGCGGCATGGCCAAAATATCCGGCCATCCCTTAAACACTGCCATCGACGGGATCAGGTTAAGGTTGTCAAGATTCCTGGAATATAGCGACCCAGCTTCTACGGGTTCATTCGCCTCCACAATCGCCCTCGCTGCGGCAATCCCGCTCACCATCGCCAAATCCATCCCCCGCAGAATAATCCCGGCATTGATCACGAACCCTGCCGCATCACCAATGACAAGAAATCCGTCCCGGTGAATTTTCTTTGGGATTGCCCGCAGGCCGCCTTCCGGCACCAAGTGAGCCCCGTATTCAATCGTCGTCCCTTCAGCGATCAACGGATAAATTGCCGGATGAGTCTTGAAATCTTGAAATATCTCGTGCAGACGCTTTTCCTGTTTGCCTAAAAGCTCAGGATTGACGACCATCCCCAGGGAAACACTGTCCTGGTTGGTATACAGGAAACCGCCGCCCGGGATGCCGTCCGTGCAGCCGAGAATAAGCTGCGCCGCGCCTTCCTGTTCAGTCAGCCTAAACCGCGTCTCCAGCAAATCTTTAGGCATTTGGATGATTTCCTTGACCCCGACATTGACGGTATGGGAAGTAATATCCGGACAAAGTCCTGCTTTTTGCGCGAGGAAGGTATTCACTCCATCGGCTGCGACAACGATATCGGCGTAAATTTCGTCTTGATCGGCAATAATCCCGACAATCCGTCCGTCTTTTTCCAGGACATTATCCACTTGGATACCGGTTGCCAGTATGGCGCCTTCCGCCTCTGCCTTAGCCGCAAGCCAGGCGTCAAATTTTGCCCGTAAAACGGTGTAGGACTGGGGAACAGGTCCCGCGAATTTTTTATCAAAATATTCGACAGTCATCGCGCTCTCTTCTTGCAGCATGACGATCTGTTCCCGTGTCACACAACGCTCCAATACATCGGCTGCTTCTGCCGTCAAACCAGGCTCAAGCATTTCCAGGGCATAGGTATAGATCCTGCCGCCACTGACATTTTTAGAGCCGGCATCGACACCGCGTTCGATCAGCAAAACACTTTTCCCCGCCTTGGCCAAGGTATAAGCGCACGCCGATCCGGCCACACCAGCCCCGACTACGATAACGTCAAACTTATCTGCTTCCGCCAAACAACAGCCCTCCTCAATGCGATAACGCTCACCTGTATTCCCTGGAAAAAGGCACCGAAAAATAGAACAACGCCAAAGCCCCGCCGATTATGTTATTTCTGTAAAGCTTCAATTAAAAGGGGTGCTACTTCATACAAGTCGCCAACAATTCCGTAGTCAGCGGCAGCAAAAATTGGTGCATTCTCATTGATGTCTACCGCGACAATCGTCTTGGAGTCGCGAATGCCGGATAAATGCTGAACCTGACCAGATACGCCAAATGCGAGATAGAGACTTGGTTTTGCCTTTACCCCCGAAATCCCCAGATATACTTCGTGTGAAAGCCACTGACTGTCAGCCAGTGCACGAGTGCACCCAACTTCCGCATCCATCAACTCGGCCAACTTGCTAAACATATCGATATCTTCCTGTTTTGCGATTCCGCGCCCGATACAAACAATTTTGTCCGCATTCGCAAGATCGGCACCCTCTCGCACAATGGGACAGATTTCCTGAATAACAATTCCTGAACTTGCCGCAACTTCTTCGATAATAACATCACCATCACGCGAGCCATCTTCCTCGGGAGCCTGATAGGAGAGGGGTGAAATGCCGATTAGCGCAGGTTCGGTCAAAAGCTCCGTCGCCACCGCCAAACCACCGTATACCATGCGATCTGTTTCCACCGAACCAGAATTCATACGAATATCCAGAGCGTCAGTCACTAAACCTGCTCCCACAAGGGCCGCACAGCGTGCTGCTACCTCCTTGCCGCGAAGGGTGCCGCCAAACAGCACCGCCGTTGGTTTTTCCGCCTGAATCATCTCAGCCAAAACAGGCGCGCACGATTCTGGTCGGCCATCTTGCGTATCGAAGACATGTACTTTATCTGCACCGCGACGAATTAGTTCGTGCGCCGCAGATTTATCGGTCAAAATCACACGGATTGACTGTGCTGTCCCTTGGACCAATTTCTTCCCGGGAACAAGCAGTTGTGCCGCTACAGCCGGTTCTTCCGAATAAATCCATATTTCGCCCATATCATCACCTCATCGAAATTGGTGCCCTATTAATTAGTCAAAAAGCTTCTGTTTATAGTGCATTCTCCTTTTGCAGAAGTTCTACAAGTCTATGAACATTGGCCGCCATATTCGCTTCCTTTATCTTGATGTTTTTACGGTTAAATACTGCGCCTTTGATTACTTGCAGTTTATTTGGAGGCTGCAAATTGGTCGCATCCAACCCTAGGTCGGCCACTTTGATTTCAATCGAAGGTTTTTTGCCGGCTGCCAACACCTGCTTTAGGCTGGGTAAGCGCGGCTCATTGATTTCCGGCAGAACGCTCACAACGACCGGTCCCTGTACTGCTACCACTTCAATAAAGTTTTCCAGCTTGCGCCGGGCAATCAATTTCCCATCTTGCCATTCTAGCGAATTCACAAAAGTCACTGCCTCAATTCCAAGAAGGGCGGCGATCCGCGGTCCGACTTGCTGCGAGTAACTATCGGAAGATCCTTCTGCGCAAATAATGATGTCATAGCCGCCAACTTTCCTCAACGCGGCTGCCAAAATATTGGCGGCAACATAAGAATCGGCTGTCGTTGCCGACTCATCACCAATCCAATATGCCTCTTCCGGCCCTCTGGAAAGCACATCTTTCAGAGAACTTTTCACGTTAGCTGTTCCATAAGTCAGAGTCTTAACCGAGCCCCCGTATTGCTCAAAAAGCCGCACACCTTCCTCGATCGCGTTACGGTCATAGTCGCTGATTTTATTCTTGGCGCGACTGATGTCTAAATCCAATGTTTCGGGTTTTACGTAAATATCCCGTTCATCCAGAACCCACTTATAACATACGATGATATTTGGCATAAATAGCTCCCCCCAAAGTATGGGCTGACATGACATCAACCTCGAAGTACTAGAAAGTAACGGAAGTCCAATCAACTTACCTGCACCCATCAGGCACGATATTTATTTCACCTGGTACTGATCACAGCAGTTTCTCTTTGGCGGGAAGAAACGACGGTGGCAGACAGGGCCGAAAAACGTTTTGATTCTTCGGCCCGTGTCCCCGATCTAATTTACATCATTAACTATTTCTTAACGCCAGCAAGAGCCTTCGCCAGATTTTTCTTGCTCTCATAATTGCCATACCGACCGATCTGGACGCGTTGGGCCTGAGGCGAACCGGCGCCGTGCAGCGACTCTGTCCGATATCCTACCGCCCCTGTGCCAAACGTCATGCACTCCAGCAACCGCAAAATCCGCATCCGGCTTTCGGTATCCCCATCTGAGCCTTGGAAGAATTTCTTCATGTATTCGCCGGCAATCGGATGCTCAAAATCTTTTTGCGACGGCAATGTAACCAAAATGCCTCCGGCAAGGTCTTCCGCAAAACGCGCGATTTCGTACGGGAACCGCGTTACATTCAGCTTGGTGCAGTTCGCGAGAAGCATATCGACCATATAGGTTCCGCAGGCCGTTTCGTATCCTTCTGCACCGGCTGCTATCCCGCCGCTATAAAGGGTTTCGTTCAGATGGGTCATTTCAATCAGTTTGTCTTTAATATGCGAAGCCTTTTCAACGCCGTTATATTCGGCAACCGCAGCAGCCGCACCGATGATGACGTCACCGACGCCGGCCTTGCACCCGCCATAGCTTTGGCGGTGATATGTCGCGAAACGCTCGACCAGCGGGCCGGCCCATTCGGTTTCACCGTCCATCAGGACATTTTCCCATGGCACGAACAAGTTATCAAATACCATCAGCGACTCCTGTCCGCCGTAAGTCGGGTTGCCGGTGTCCATCGGACTGCCTTCCATCTTTCTGGTGTCGCAGGACTGGCGGCCAAATACATATACAATGCCTTCCGCATCCGAAGGAGTGACAAATGCCACTGCATAATCCTTGTCTTCCGGTTTAACCGCCATGGTCGGCATCACCAGCAGCCAGTTCGAGTTGGTTGCACCGGTCATGTGGCACTTGGCCCCCCGTACAACGATACCGTCAGGCCGTCTTTCCACGATGTGGGTGTACAGGTCCGGGTCAGCCTGCTGGCCGGCGGATTTGCTGCGATCGCCTTTCGGGTCGGTTACGCCCAGCTGCAGATACAGGTCTTCTTCCTGCACCCGCTTGTAAAACTTGGTGAAACGCTTGTGATATTCCGTTCCCAGCTTTTGATCCATCTCATAGGTGACCGAGAAGGTCGCGTTGCAGGCATCCAGCATACCGCAGCGCTGAAAACAACACGCCGTCTTCTGGCCCATCATCCGCAACATCTTTACTTTTTTAATCAGGTCATCGGTACTGCGATGGAGATGGGTAAAACGGTTGACCTTCTTCCCGGTCAGATGTGAGGTTGCAGTCATCAGGTCCTCATACATCGGGTCAAAGGCCAGATCATAACACAGTTTTGTCGCATTCAAAGACGGGCGAATGATGGGGTGGTCTATCACGTTATCGATCAATTCCCCGAACATGTACACCTTGAAATTCATCTTCCGTAGAGTTTCCTCGTATTGCGCACCTGTCAACATTTTTCATACCCCCATGATTATATTTTTAAAATCTCACTCTTCTATTGTTTGCCATGCCTGTTACGCACCGCTGTCTGTCGTCATCCAAATTGGATCGCCTAACAACCCATGCCTCCTTTCGTCATCAGCACCCAAACTCTTCAACTATCAATGGGCTTGCTGAGCGAGACAGGCGACTGACAAAGAATCTATTGGGCTAACTTTGCATGGATTTCCGGCGCTATTCCCATCGGCTTATCAAGAAAAATCCGCGAATCCATGACCTTCAGGTCCGGGGAGACAATCACTTTGGCTTCAACTTGGTCCAAAACCTGTGACTTTAGATCAATCCCTGGCGCAATTTCGATCAGGACAAGTCCTTCGTCTGACAGTCTGAAGACCGCCCGTTCGGTTATATATAAAACCGGTTGTTTCACTTTGCTGGCGTATTTGCCGCTGAAAGTGATCTGTTCCACTTGGGATACGAATTTCTTACTTCTTCCTTCATTAACAATTTTAAGTTTTCCGTCTTCAAGCGCAGTTTCCAATCCGCCGGCCGTCAGCGTCCCGCAAAAACAGGCCCGCTTGGCATTCTGCGAAATATTGACAAAGCCGCCGGAACCCACTATCCGAGGGCCGAATTTACTCACATTAAGATTCCCGTCGGAATCCACCTGCGCCATCCCGAGGAAGGTAAAGTCAACGCCGCAACCGTCATAAAAATCGAATTGTTCGGCCTGCGTAATAATGGCAACAGGATTGACCGACGCGCCAAAACTTGCTCCACCACAAGGGACTCCCCCGATGGCCCCCCCTTCGACCGTCAGAATTACAGCGTCGGCGAAACCTTCTTCACAAGCCACTGATGATACGCCTTCCGGCAAACCAATTCCCAGATTAACTGTACTTCCAGGTATCAATTCCATCGCCGCGCGACGAGCTATGATTTTGCGTTCATCCAGCGCAATAGGCGGAATGCTGTCTACAGGAACCTTGAGATCGCCGCAATAAGAAGGATTATACTTGACTGTCCAGGATTGATTCCTATTTTCCTCATCAGCGACAACAACTGCGTCAACCATGAATCCAGGTACCTTTACTCGCCTGGGGTCGAGCGTTCCAGCCGCCGCAACCCGTTCTACCTCTGCGATTACAATCCCGCCGTTGGCTTTTACCGCTTGTGCTATTGCCAACGACCCGGTAATGACAGTTTCATGCTCCATCGAAAGATTGCCGTCCGCATCGGCGGTTGTGGCGCGAATAATACCCACATCAAAGCGCACCGACTTATAAAACATCCACTCTTCGCCGTCGATTTCCATGATCCTCACCAGATCCTCTTTGGTCACCGCATTCATCTTGCCCCCGTCAATCCGGGGGTCGGCATACGTTCCCAGCCCGACCTTGGTCAAAATCCCCGGTTTGCGGGCCGCCATTGCCCGGACAAGATGACTGAGAACCCCCTGGGGGAAACTATATGCTTCCACCTTGTTTTCATGGATTAATTTCCCCATCTTAGGCGCCATGCCGTAATGGGCGTTAATATAACGCCTGGTCATTCCTTCATGGCCAAAATGGTCTTGTCCGCGGGTTTTATGATCGCCAAATCCCCCCTCAGCAAAAAAGGTTGTATTTCGCGGGTGCCCCTCGGTCAAAAATCGTTCTTCGATCGCAGCTAATACCGATTCCGGGACACTAGCCGACACAAAACCGGTCGAACAGACAGAACTTTCATCCCTGATCATCCTGGCTGCCTCATGTTTGGTAATAATTTTACTCACAATCGATCCTCCTTCCATTTCCTGGCGCAAGTTTTGCTGAAAAATTTTCGCCCTTTTTTTATGTGTCGAAATTTACTTTGCCTGTTATTCGCTAATTTCGCATCCATCTTTTCTCAACAGCGCTTGTTATAAGAATAAGCAAGAATTATGCCAATTACTAAATGACGGATAAAACCTCAAAACAGCCTCTTAAATAAAATACCTCTCCCTATGCCGGTAACAAAAAGTACCCTGCCTCATTTATTGGTTACCACGGTAACTTAAGTTACCATTAAAAGATGGGTTATTTGCTTGGTTGAGAAGGATAAGACTTCAGCAAAGAAATGGAAAATCGCCCAGCAAATAGATTGAATAAATTGACAATGCAGCGGAAAAGACGTAATATAAATGTGCAAATTATTACTACATTAATAAATATTTAGGATAACTGTTTATGTCTTACGCTTTTCCTTGCGAAGAATTTTATAGGCCTGATCAATCAGCTCTTTACTGACGCCGGTATCCAGGTCAACCCCTTCGAAGCCCGGCCACACTTCCCTTAGCGAACTTTCCACCAGGTGCTCCAAAGTCGCTGCAGTTCCCGGACAATGACTGCATGCTCCGGTTAGGTGAACCTGAAGACGCCTTGTTTCCGGGCGGATTTCTTCCCATCCTATATCGCCGCCATGAGCCTGCAAGACCGGTCGTACTTTTTCAGTAAGTACCTTTTCTATGACTGTAGCCAAATCCATATCATCATCTCCTTACTAAGTACTTATTTTTCTTTAGATGGGATCTTCTTCCACATATCTATGGTTTTATACCTTTTTTGCGCAACATAAACTTCATCTTTTCGGCGGATATACTCCTCTTTTACCGAGTCAAGAACATGTCCGTGTTCTGTCATTCCTTCCAGCGTAAAACGCCGATGACTGCTGGCATTTTTAGACAATGAAAACTTCCCTTCAGCGGCTGTCCATTTGCCGGAGGAAGCACACATCACGCAGCGCCATTTGCCCTGATGAAATATTTGTAGAAGGCTGCTGCCGCAATCTGGACAATACACTTTTTCTTCATCGATAAAGTCCACAGCAGTGTTGTTTACAAGAGACTTTGCAAGTTTTCTTACATCGCTTAGTGAGTCTTCGGTAGCGACATCGCCTGGCAGTGTCGCTCTTATAATCATGCTGCCTGTCACGTTCAGATTTAAGAACCGGGCAAAATGCATAGTCGCCTCGCGTGCGTATCCTTCCCAGTCCGCTACGGTATGAGGTATGACAATGACGCATTGCTTTCCGGTAGCATACTCTTCTGTATTATTTTGGATAGAGATCATGCGGTCATTTACCAGCTTGAGACTGGTATGCTGTCCAAGAAAATACACTGGGGCAGCGATGATTACTTTGTCCGCGTCTTTTATGCAATCCAAGAAAAAATTGAGGTCATCATTCAAAACACACCTTTTCTCTTTGGGGAGACAGGCATAGCAGGCCTTGCACCGCTCGAGCTTGAGATCATTCATCTGGAGCATTTCTTTATCCCAGTCGTCGGGAAGCGCACTCATCATTTCTTTTACGATGATTTCCGAATTTCCAACCCGCCGGGGCGATGCCACCAAACCTAAAACTTTCATACAATATCCTCCTAACAACGTCTATATAGGATGATTCTCGCAAATTGCATGCCAAAGAAAACATGCGCCCCGATCTGCTATAGTTATAAGCTGTTTTTTTACACTATTGGTTACAAAGGTAACTTTTCAAATGCTTTTTGAGGGGAGAACTACCATGGAAACTACTAACCATCCATTTATAAATATTTTGGTAAGCGACGATCAAGGTCTTTTGGTTTATATTGATGACCGTCTCAAAAACCTCAATATCCCTAATTCCCTCGTGGAATTGGCGGGTACCAAAGCCTTGCCAAAAAATCATCCCGTATTGTACCACACAGCCTACGGTTTATTGATTATATATTCTTTCTCAGTCCAAACACCCTCTGCAAACGGCTATATAGGCCTCTTAGTTTCCAAGGATCTGCGCGACGAGGCTGTTAATCGACTGATTGAAAATAATCTGGAATTGGAAACAATCATTGAAGAAATCCATGATGGAATCGTCGTTGCCGATGGAGAGGGCGAACTGATCCGAATCAATAAGGGCTTTGAAAGACTGTCCGGAATCCCCCGAGAAACGATGCTCCATCGCCATGTAAGTGCAGGAGTGGAGCGTGGGGCATATTCCGCCTCTGCCACCCTTCGTGTTTTAGAAACTAAAAAACCTGTTACTTTCTACAACGAGTATCATCATAATGATCAAATTCACACCGGTGTCGTAACCGGAAGACCGTTATTTGATGAGAATAACAACATTATCCGAGTGGTCTGTAACATCCGGGATATTACCGAAATCAACAAGTTAAGAGACGATCTCCTCGAAAGTCAGTTGCAAATAGCCCGTTACTCGCGAATCGTAGAAATGTTTACCAATGCTTCGAATAGCTCTTTCATCTATACCAGTAAGAAAATGCAAAAATTGGTCCAGAGTGCCTTAAAATATGCCAAGGTTGACGCCCCGTTGCTGATTACCGGCGAATCGGGTTCTGGCAAAGAAGTTTTCGCTGACCTCGTCCACAGAAATAGCAGCCGCAAAGACGCCCCCTTTTTAAAAATTAACTGCGGCGCTATTCCGGAAGCGTTACTTGAATCCGAATTATTCGGCTATGAAGCCGGCGCCTTTACCGGTGCAAAAAAAGGCGGCCATATGGGGCTTTTTGAACTGGCGCACCACGGCACAATATTACTGGATGAAATCGGCGAGCTTTCGATGGCACTACAATCAAAACTTCTGCGGTTTGTGGAAAAAAAGGAATTCTATCGCGTTGGCAGCAACAAACAAGTCAAAGTCGATGTCCGCTTAATATCTGCCACCAATCGAAATCTTGAAGAGATGATTGCCGCCAATCAGTTCCGGCTTGATCTTTTCTATCGGTTGAATGTCTTTACGATACCTGTACCGCCATTGCGCGAACGAAAAGACGATCTGGTTCCCCTAGTTGAACATTTTGTAGAATACTATAACAAAAAGTACAAGACTAATAAAAAAATCTCCAGTTCGTTGTTAAATATGTTTCTCGCCTACCCGTGGCCAGGTAATATCAGGGAACTCGAAAACCTGATCGAGCGATTAGTGGTAATTTCCGATGAGGAAAATATCTTCCCGCAGCATTTGCCAGATGATATCTTTGTCCGCATGAATCAGGGATTGGAACCGTCCTGTGTCGACGCAATTCATATGGATAGCATCGAAAAAACAGGAATCCAGTCGCTGCCAGATAATTTATCAGACAATATCATCGAAAGGTTTCCTGTTTTTCATGAAGCCAGAGACTTTTTTGAAAGAATGTATCTAAGCCAGGCTTTGGAGAAATATGGATCAGTTCGAAATACCGCAATGAACATCGGCCTTAGCCATCCGGCTATTTTGAAGAAATTCGCCTGCTACGGCGAAAAGTCACCAATGCGAAAGAAGTAACACATTTCAAAAAGTGGAAAACATAGTGAAAGCGCCGCTATAAAATGGTATAGTGGCGCTTTTTACTATCAGCATTTTTTACGAACAAGGCCTTACTATAGGGTGTAGGCTCTCGATTTTGTCTTATTTCAAAATATGTCCGGCAATAACAACTCTCTGGATTTGGTTGGTGCCTTCATAGATCTGCGTAATCTTCGCGTCACGCATCAATCTTTCTACCGGATATTCCCGGGAATAGCCATATCCCCCCATGACCTGAACAGCATCGGTAGTTACCTTGACAGCAGTATCAGACGAGAACGTCTTGGCGATAGCCGCCTCTTTGCCGAAAGGTACCCCGGCATCCTTCAGCATCGCGGCGTGATAAACAAGGTGGCGTGCTGCTTCGATTTGGATCGCCATATCGGCAAGAATTGATGATATCGCCTGAAAGCCCGAAATTGGTTTGCCAAACTGCTCACGCTGTTTTGAATATTGGATGGCTTCTTCATAGGCCTGTTGGGCGATTCCCAGCGCTTGCGCAGCGATGCCTATCCGGCCTGAATCGAGCACCTTCATCGCTATTTTAAAGCCTTCGCCTTCTTTGCCTAACATATTCTCTTTGGGGACCCGGCAATTGGTAAAAATAACTTCTGTTGTTGACGAGGCCCGAATCCCCATTTTTTCTTCTTTCTTCCCGATGGACAAGCCGGGCGTACCCTTCTCAACAACAAACGCCGTGATGCCCTTAACTCCCTTACTTTTGTCCACTGACGCAAAAACGTTAAAGGTATCAGCCACAGAGCCATTAGTAATGAAACATTTCGTACCATTAATCACATATTCATCACCATCTAATTTCGCCGTCGTAGCCACCCTGGAAGCATCGGAACCGACATTAGGCTCTGTCAAAGCAAAGGCTCCCAGTTTTTCCCCGCTTGCAAGCTCAGGAAGAAACCTTTGTTTTTGTTCTTCGGTTCCGAAGAGTAATGTCGGCAGCATGGCAGAAACATTGGTGGCCATAATGACACCAGTCGCTGCACAGGCCTTCGATATTTCCTCGATCCCGATCGCATAACTGAGCATGTCCGTCTCCGCCCCGCCGTATTGTTCAGGAATCGGCAATCCCATTAGGCCAATTTGAGCCATCTTTTTAACGTTATCCCAAGGAAATTCTTCAGTTTGATCATAATGTGCAGCCCGTGGTGCCACCTCCTTTTGTGCGAATTCTCGCACCATCTTGCGCATCGCTTCATGCTCGCTGGATAGTAACGCCATTTTTTTCTCTCCTTTTCTTCGTTAACTACTTTTGTCTGTTTACCAAGGACCCCTTTGCAGGGGATAAAACCACAATCAAGATGTCTAAATTACCCAAACCGTCATAGACCCCTCCTTTTTAAAACCAACAAAAAGGTATTATCATAAATAATTTAAAGCAAGAACCATGCCAACACGTATATTTAAATCTCCCGCAAAATAGTCCCTCTATTAGATAACCCCCGGTTACAGAACCATTTTAATGGAACAAATCTTGCATAATGATTGTTTATCTAAATAAGAGAGGTTGTGGAGTCATTGAGCAAAGTGGCGCATCTTGGACTGATAGTGAAAGATGTCGAGCAGTCGAGTCAATTTTACCAGCAAGTTTGCGGCTGTGAGCCGGTGAGAGCCTTGCAGAGTGAGCTGATTAAAATCCAGTTCCTCAGCGCGGATGGGGTAAGCATTGAGTTATTGCAACACCTGACCGGTGATCCGGAGAAACATCGCGGTGCCGGCGTGGTGGATCATGTCGCTTTTATCGTAGACGATCTGAAAGCCGAGGTGGCCAAGTTGCGCGCCGCAGGCATAAAAATTACTGTTGAGCCCCGGTCGTCAATCATCGGCGCTGATATTGTTTTTTTTGCCGGCCCGGATGGAGAGCGCGTGGAATTTATTCAACCGACAAAGTAACGCGGAAACGACGCATTTTTGAGAAGTGTAGACTTAACAAACAAGTTAAAGGCCCGAGTGGATGATTCCCCTCGGGCCTTTAGCCTGTTTATTGCGATAGAAAGTGCTTTACCCTGTTGAATATCGGCTCAAAGCTTAGGAAGCTGTTGCCGACCATTCTAGCGCAGGTACTCCTGTTTGGCGTCAAAAAGATCCAACATGGGAATATCGCCTTTGGCAGCGACAACTTTCCTGACGATGGCGGCGATGACCTCTTTGTTGACTTCGCGGCCGCCCATCCCGGCTAGGATATTAAATACCGGCGGCGCTTGCCTGTTGTAAAAATAATTTTTGGTGTCGGTGCCCACCGGACCGCTCTGGCCGACAGACAGACTCTTGTCGATGACGATGACCCGCTTGGCATCTTTGACAGCTGCCAGCAGCTCCTCGCCGGGAAAGGGCCGGTAGGCACGGAGTTTAACCACCCCCACCTTTTCTCCCGCAGCGCGCAGATCATCCACTGTATCTTTTATGGTCCCGATTACTGAGCCCAGCGCGACAAGAATGGTCTCGGCGTCATCGGTGCGATAGGTCTCGATAACTCCCCCGAAGTAGTCGCCGAACAGGGTTTCATATTCTTTGGCGATCTGGTTGATTTTACCCTTGGCCCGATCCATCGCCTGGTGCTGCATAAGCCGGAATTCTGACACCTCGTCGTTGGCGATGGCGCCATAAGTCAGCGGATTTTTCGGGTCAAGCCGATAGACAGGCTTAAACGGAGGAAGGAATCGGTCGACGAGTTCCTGGTCCGCGAGTTTTACAGGATTATAGGAATGGGTAAGAACCCAGCCGTCCATGCAGACCATGACCGGCAGCAAAACATCGTGGTCTTCCGCCAGTCTGAAAGCCTGGATATGGGTCGCATAGGCTTCTTGGGCGCTTTCGACGTACAGCTGGATGACGCCGCTGTCGCGCAGGGCCATAGTATCCTGATGATCGACCTGGATGGTTACCGGTGCGGAAACCGTCCGGTTGACCCCGGTCATTACCACCGGCAGACGGGTGCCGGCCATGGCGTACATGACCTCGGTCATCAGCAGGAGGCCCTGGGAAGAAGATGCGGTATACGAACGCACTCCGGTGGCACTGGAGCCATAGACCACAGAGGCGGCGGAGAACTCTGAATCCACTCTGAGGTACTGTGCGTCAAGCTCACCGTCGGCGACGAATTTGGCAAGCTCCTCAACGATATGGGTTTGAGGGCTGATGGGATAAGCCGAAATGACGCCCGGGCGGCAGGCCCTAATGGCGTGGGCAACAGCAAGCGAACCTTCCATAACCGAAATTTTACCCATACTATTTCCTCTCTTCCTCCAGAGTGATAACCTTTTTGGGGCACTCCCGGGCGCAAATGCCACAGCCTTTACAATAGTCATAATCGATCCGCGATTTCTTGTCTATGATTGTGACACAGTTGTCAGGGCAGTAGAGGTCACAAATGCCGCAACCATTGCAGCCCTCCCCCACCACAGGGCGATAGGCCCGCCAGGCCCCGGTTTTAATATTGCGGGACTTGCCGGCTTCGGTTACCGATCCGATATTTAACATAGAATCTCCTCACCCCTCACAATCCGAAATGGGCGACATTATCATCGCAGTATTTTTGCAGTTCATTGACCAATTGCTGCATTTCCTGACTCTTCAGATGCTTAAACCGTGTCTGAGTGCTGAGGTAGTCCTGGACCGGCCGCTTTTTCGGCAGTTTCACAACCTGACCACACTCGCCATTCTCAATTTCGTACAGCGGCACCAACCCGGTTTGCACCGCCAATCTTGCCACTTCAATGGTTTCGCTCGGCTCGAAGCCCCAGCCAATACAACAGGGAGAATGGACTTGAATGTATTTCGGACCAGGGATGGTGATGGCTTTTTGGACTTTATTCATCAGATCCTTGGGATAGGCGATCGACGCTGTCGCCACATAATCCAATTCATGCGCCAAGGCAATGGCTGCCATATTCTTTTTCCGCTCGCCCTTGCCGGTGGACAGCGTTCCCACCGGAGTGGTCGTAGTGTGGGCCGCCAATGTCGTTGCCCCGCTCCGCTGGGCGCCGGTATTCATATAGGCTTCGTTGTCATAGCAAATATACAATATGTCGTGGCCCCGCTCGAACATCCCGGAGAGAGCGCCAAGACCGATATCGAAGGTCCCGCCGTCGCCGCTGATCACAACGACCCGCGTCTTACTGCCCAAATGCTTCAGTGCGGCTTCGACCCCTGAGGCGACAGCCGCCGAATTTTCAAATAATGAGTGCATCCATGGCACTTGCCACGCCGATTGCTCGTAGGTCGCGGTAAAGGTTTCCAGACAGCCGGTTGCCGATACGACGATGGTGTCGCTGTCCAAGGCCCGGCCGATCATCTTAACGGCAACAGCCGCTCCGCAGCCTGGACATGCCCGATGTCCCGGTGCCAAAAAATCGATCTTTTTCGCTGCTTCCAATGGTTTCTCCCCTCCTATTTGCCGCCAAGGACATATTCATAAGCGTTCTGAGCCGTTAATTGGTTTTTTTCGGCGACGGTGCCGCTAAACTTTTCGCCGATGGCCTCCTTGATCGACTCCAGGCTCATTTCGCCGGTGATGGCGGCAAATGCGCCCATGATCGCGGTGTTCATGATCGGCAATCCCAGTATTTCCAGGGCAATTTTGGAAGCCGGGACCGTCCTGACAAGGATACCAGCCGGGAGGTTTAGCTCCTCTGGGCTCTTCTCAGTATTAACGATGACCAATCCGTCCGGTTTTAGTCCGGCGGTCACGTCGACGAGGTCGATCAGGCTGGGGTCCTGCACGATAACATAGTCGGGTTTGTCAATCTTACATTTAATCCGGATAGGCTTGTCATCCAGCCTCGCGAAAGCTTGAACCGGAGCGCCGCGCCGTTCGCCGCCGCCACCCAGGAAGGGAAACGCCTGACTGTGTTTACCGCTGCGAAAGGCGGCGATGGCGAACAGCTCCGCCGTCACCACCGAACCCTGGCCACCCCGGCCGTGAATCCGAATCTCTTTCACAAAATCACCATCCTTTTTTCCGTCAGTCCATAGCTCTGTCGGTGATCGGTTCTGTCGATCATTCCTATTCCCTTATTTCTAAGCGCCGCAAATATCTCCTGCCAAACAGTTCCAAGTTGCGCCGTCTTCGGCAATAATATTTGCGATAGATAACCAACCTGCCAATTCCGCACTTTGTCTGCCGCAAACAAAAAGAGTCAGTCTAAAGACTGACTCATGGGATATCTATCGCTCAAGAATTCTTCTTCTCCTGCTGCCAGTTCAGTTCGGCCCGGACAAGATAGAGGGGCCGCTGCTTCACTTCCTCGAAAATTCGGCCGACATATTCACCAATGATCCCAAGACCAATCAACTGAAAGCCCCCCAGCAGCAAGATGCTTGCCGATATGGTGGCCCAGCCGGGAACAGCTTCCTCAGTAAATAATTTTATGTAGACCACATGAGCGGTCAATCCGAAGCTGATTACCCCAAATACGACCCCGACATAAAAGGCAAACCGCAGTGGTAGCTTAGAATAAGCGGTTATTCCGTCCAGAGCGAAATGCAGCATTTTTTTGAAAGAAAACTTAGACGTTCCAGCATAGCGTTTCGGTGCAACAAACTCCATTTGAACCTGACGAAACCCGATCGCGCTGATCATGCCGCGGATGAAGCGGGCCCGTTCTCCAAAACGGCGAAACCCTAAAACTACCCGGCGATCCAGCAGCCGAAAATCCGATCCGCCCTCCTGCACCCGCACTTTCGACATCGCATTCATCAGTCGGTAAAACAGGCTGGATGTAAATCGCTTGAACCAGGAAACCCCTTCGGTATTTTTTCGGATGGTCTGGACAACCTCGAATCCTTCTTCCCATTTGGCCAACAGGGCCGGCAGCATTTCCGGGGGATGCTGGAGGTCGCCGTCCATAGTGATGACAGCGTCGCCTTCGGCGTGGTCGAGGCCACAAGTCAGGGCGATCTGGTGGCCGAAATTCCGGGCCAGGAGCAGCGCGCGCACTCTGGAATCAGCCTGAGTCAACCGATCTAAAATCATCGGCGTCGCATCCTGGGAACCATCGTCAACAAAAATCAACTCAAACTGGTATGGCAATGGCTCCATATATTTGCAAACCTCTTGATAAAAAACATCGATATTATCCTGTTCATTAAAAACAGGCACAACAATTGAAATTACTTTCACAGCCAACCCTCCTCCATCCAATTTATTATTACATTTACCGTCCCAGCGGTCAATACCGATTTACCAGAGGGCCGGCGAAAGGAAATCAGGACAGTCATCCCGAAATAGCGTGGTGAAAGGGGTGTCGAATTTGCAGACAATCTATCAAGACATCGCCGCCAAAGTCGACCAGGGACAGCGGCTTTCCCGCCAGGACGGTCTGGCCTTGCTGGCCTGTAATGATCTGACCTGGCTGGGTCATCTGGCCGATTTAGCCAGACAGCGCGTTAGCGGTAATGAGGTGCTGTTTGCCGTCACCAGACGCATCAGTCTCACCAACATCTGTATTGCCAGCTGCAAACTCTGCGCCGTTGGCTGTGACCCCATAAGTCCCCAAGCCTATTTTCTAACCAAGGAAAATTTGCTGGATATCGCCCTGCAGGTCTCCAGGGATTCCGACCTGCGGGAACTTCATATTGTCAGTGGGCTACATCCCCACTGGGGTCTCGGCTATTATTGCGATCTTCTCCAGTCGCTGAAAACCGCCCTGCCGGCCATTCACCTGAAGGCTTTTACCACCACGGAGATCTGCCACCTGGTTCACATGTCTGCCCAACCAATCGCGGCCGTGCTGGAACAGTTGCGGCAAGCAGGCCTCGACTCTCTGCTCGGCGACAATACAGAGGTATTGAGCGACCGGGTGCGTCAAACCCTTTGCCCGGCAAAGGCCGGTTCGGTCGAATGGCTTGACAGCGTTCGCACCGCCCATCGCCTGGGCATCCCGAGCGATGCCACCATGCTTTATGGCCATATCGAAACCGGCGAGGAACGCCTGGACCATCTGCTGTCCCTGCGCAGCCTGCAGGACGAAACAGGCGGCTTTCAAACCTTTATTCCCATTCCGTTCTATCCTCCGAATGCCCCGCTTGAAGCCCACCCTCCCATGCCATCAGCCTGGGAAGATCTGAAAATGGTCGCTGTCGCCAGGCTTATGCTGGACAACTTCAAATACATCAAAGTCGACTGGGGAATGCTAACTCTGCCGGTAGGCCAACTTGCCCTGGGCTTCGGTGCCAACGATGTGGATGGCACCGTTCTGGAACAACGAACCGGCCATGCGGCCCGGACAAAAGTGAGTCAGTATCTTGATAAAAACCACCTGCTTGAAATCATCCGGCAAACAGGCCGGATTCCGGCAGAACGCGATCCTGTCTATAATGTAGTCCAAACATACTGATAACATGTACGAAGAAACCGGCCATCCGTCGACGTGTTCACGCTGACCAGCCCGCGTTTCTTCTCCAATCTTCTCCTGTATACCCTAAAAGGCTGTCAGAACTTCGCTAGAAGTCTAACAGCCTTTTTCTTTTGCCGCCGCGACAATGTCCTGGCGCAGCACAGCAGCTCCTTTAAGATATAAGTGCTGGATTTCTTTTTGGGATTTGGCCGTATTCCAGAGAATCAGCGCCCGGACACACTTTTCCACCGCATCGGGAGCTTCGATCTCCTGGGTGCCGAATAACGGTACATCCGACCAGCCCATTTTCCGGGCCGCTTTTGCCGGAAATGCGGCATTAAGGTCTGGTGTAGAGCTGAAAATAATCGCCGCGATATCTTCCAGACATATCATATTGAGCGTCACCAGCTCTGACAGAAGGTTCGTTACTTCCTCCAGGATTTGCTCCTCAGTATTCTCATCCACCGTTGTCGCCCCGCGGACACCACGTAGCAAAAGCGCCACCTCTTTTCTGTTACTACTGTGAAATTCGCGACCGACGCCCCATATCCTTCCTAATAGGACTCTCCCAGGCAAAAAAGTAACCCGGCACCGCCGGGTTTTACTGTCAGCTTTTAGCAGCGAATGTATGGCAGTTGGTCTGCTCGCTGTTGCGGGCATTGCTGGCCCCGCCGTCCACATCCACTTCGATGGCTGAAGCGTTGCAGCGTTCACCCTGCTGCCAGTAGTTGCAATTTGACACCTTGCACTTGACTCCTTGTAAACTCATACTATCACCTCCTTTATTTCTTTTCTAGCATCTCCCTTTTTCGCCTGTTTATGCCGTAAAAATTAAAACCCGGGAACATTCCCGGGTTTCAAATCAGCTTCCAGCCTTCAATATTCAAAGTTGTGAAACCAAACAAACTGCTGGTATCGATGGTCAGCGGATGGGGTGGATCGAAATCCAGCGGCAAAAACACCTTGATCCCATCAATCAGCAGCAAACTGTACTCAGTCACATTTTTAGGTGTACCCAGTCGCACGGACGGGCCTAGATTAATCCGCCCTCAGCACAGTGACGTTCGGCGGGTTTGCCATAGATAAACCGCGCCGTCCTTACCACTGATATACTGCCGCGCCTTTTCGCTCATTCCGATACTCATCATCAACCCTCGCTTTTATCAGCATCTGCCAACCGCTGCTTTAGGGCTGTGATGCCCTGGATGATATCCTCCGCCTGGGCCGCCGCAACTTGAGGAAAGTGAGCCACCTCGATGGTCTCCAGCATTGGATTGCCGGCCTGGTCATAAAATACCCCATACCAAACACCGCTGAAGCCGCTCTCCAGCCACTCGGCGGGTTCGTCGCTATTACCCAGGGTGATGCTGATACTGCCCTCACCCAAAAAATCACGGATTGTCTGCCGTTCCTCTTGGCTCAGTGCCATTCGGTTAATGAAGACGGTCGCTATCTCGCCTGCAACCTGCAAGCGTTCAAGGGCGGCAGCAATTTCGGCTAACACCGACCTGGCTTTTTCTGATAACATCGGGAAGGCTTCAGCCAACATCCGTCACCTCCACTTGCCATTCCTCCAACTGGGTAAGCACCGCAGCAATGGTCTTCTCCACCGTAGCGGCAACCACCGGGGTCAACTCCAGACCCAAATCGAGCACCGCCGGCTGTACTCCCAGCACCACGACTTCGGGGATGGGCTTTTCCAGCATTTCCAGCACAGTCAACACGTCCCTGATCCCAAGTTCGTGCAGCGACACCTTTTCCTGAAAGTAGGCTTTGACTTGATTACCAGAAAAATAGTAAAAAGAACCGGGGGGACCGCCGCCAGCAATGGCATCGACCACCAAGAGCCGGGTGGTACCGGTCAGGAAGCGCAGCAAATCCATTCCAAGGGTACCGCCGTCCAGAACCTGGACGGCGGTTGGAAACTGATAACGGCGCTGAAGTTCTTCAATCACGCGGACGCCAAAGCCTTCATCCTGTAATAGAATGTTGCCGATGCCCAGCACGGTTGTCTGTATCAGTGTCATGAGCGATATCTCCTAAATCAACAGGTTGATGCGCTAAAAACTTCTTGCCGGAAAACATGCTGGAAATCTCGCCTTCACCGTCCATGAAGTCGGCCCGCGCGCACATATAGACATGGACGATAGCGAAGAGAATAATCGCCCAGGCCACATAGTGGTGAATCAGATGAACCTTATATTCGTCGATCAAGAGATGGTTGACCGGGCCGAAAAACGCGGCCCCCCAGCCATTGGGATTGACCATCACGTACATGGCGAAGCCGGTGAGGGCTTCGATGGCGATAAAGAGGTAGACAGCAACATAAGACGCCCGGGCCAAAGGGTTGCGCAAGAAGGGTTTATGGCGAGCCCGCAAAAACATGTAATGGAGCTTGGTATCAATCAGGTCCACGTAGTACTGCTTGGTCCAAAAATGGGGGAACAGGCGGTCCCCCTTATTGATGATGAACCCGTAGACCCTCAGGATAAAGGCGAAAACCAAAACATAGGCCGCCGAAAAATGGACCATCCGGATAATCTGCATCGACAGGCGTTCATGAATCGCAAATGTCGGCTCCACCCCCTGGCTACCGATGAAAAAGGGGTTGCCGATATATAAGCCGGTGAAGAACAGCACGGTGATGCAACCGACCATGATCCAGTGGAAAATCCTCAGAAACGGACTGAAAACATAATACTCTTTCAGATGACCGTCATTCATCGCCATGCCCCCCTAACCTTTAACATAAGGATCGGTATGCACGACACTGATGGCTTTGCCCTCGGCGTCATAAAGATGGGTTGCACAGGCGAGACACGGGTCGAACGAGCGGATGGCCTTCAACACTTCCAGCGGCTTGTCGGCAATTTTGACTCTGGTGTCGATCATGCTGGCCTCATAGGCGCCATGACCGGCCTTGCTGTCCCGGGGACAGGCGTTCCAGGTGGACGGCACAATACACTGGTAATTGGCAATCTTGCCGTCCTTAATCACCACCCAGTGGCTGAGGGCGCCGCGGGGTGCCTCGTGCAAGCCGACACCTTTGGCTTCTTTCGGCCAGGTGGCAGGTTCCCATTTGGCGGTGTTGGCCACCGCGGTATCGCCGGCGCGAATATTTTTGACCAGCTTATCAAGAAAATACTTGCTCATGTAGGCGAAAAGCTGGGTCTCCAAACCACGGGTGGCGGTCCGTCCGACCATTGTCGGCATCCAGACCTCCGGCGGCAAATTCAGCACCTTGGAGACGGCTTCGATCTGGTCGACAACCATCTTTTCCGCCCAAGTCGGCTCCTTGATTACACCCTTCTTGACCTTGGTATAGATAATGATATAACGGGCCAACGGTCCAACTTCAGCCGTTTTGCCCCGCCATTTTGGAGTTTTGAGCCAGGAATACTTGGCCTCTTCGTCGAGATGCTGCCATTCGGTTTTACTGCCATCTTTCGGTCCGGTATACTGCGCTTTGGTCACACCGGCCCAGGGATGAAGATCCTTGCCAGCCTCAGGATAGGTGTACCAGGAGTGTTCAACTCCTTCGTTGATAATGGTGGGATCGGCGTAGTCCTTGGCGTCAAGATCTGTAAAAACCGCGTTGTCCAGGCCCTTGCCAAAGTTTTCTACCACACCATTGCAGCGCAACAAGGCTTTCTTGTGAAAATCGCCGTTGGCCACGCCGCTGTATGGCTCATCCGGGAAATCCCCGAAGCCGAGCACACGTTCTTTCGCCAAACCACCACCATCGACATAACCCTTTTTAACATACATTTCGCCCATAGCCAGAAGATCAGGCAGATAAAAATAGTTAACTAAATTGATTGTCATACTGATGGCGTTGTCTACCACCGCCAGCCGTTCACTGTTGATCGGGGCATTCATGTCATTCATCGAGATGGAACAAGGCATACCGCCAACAATATAGTGAGGGTGAGGATTTTTCCCGCCGAAGACGACATGCGGCACAACGATATCCCGCTGCCGGTCCAGCATATTCAGATAATGGCTGACCGCCATAAGGTGAACCTCGGGCGGCAGCAGCGTATAGTCAGGATGGTCCCACCACTGTCCGGCAAAAATGCCCAGCTGGCCACTCTCGACAATCTTTTTGACTTTGTCCTGCACTGCTTTGAAATACAGCGTCGTCGCTTTAGGAAAATCCTTCGGATAGGCGTCAAAATCAAAATCCATCGGCCCGGACAGAGGTAGTTGGTATTTTTCCAGCACCGCGTTCTGCAGCGCTGCTGTGGCGGCCGGGTCGGCCTTCAGGGCTTCCACCGGGCTGACCCAGTCCAGGGCATGCAGATGATAAAAATGTACCAGATGGTCGTGAACATTCTGACTGGCAGCCATAATATTACGAATATAATTCGCGTTTTTCGGGATTTCAATACCCAGGGCGTCTTCTACCGCCCGCAGCGACGCCAGAGCGTGCACTGTAGTACAGACGCCGCAGATCCGCTGGACATAAGCCCAGGCATCGCGTGGATCGCGGTCCTTGACCACTAGTTCGATACCGCGCCAGGCAGTGCCGCTGGACAGCGCGTCCTCCACCTTGCCGGAGGCTTCATCTACTTTCAGTTCCAAACGCAAATGCCCTTCGATACGGGTTACTGGATCAACAACTATGCGTTTCATCCTTGCGGCCTCCTTACGCTATCATCTTGTTCAGCAGCCTGCCGCTTGTTTTTTTGCACCGCCGACATGGCGCCGTGTGCCACCACGCCGAGGACAGCCGCACCGGCCGCGACCGCGCCGACTTTATCGGCGTTGGCGACAGTGTTCGGAATCGGGACGTCTGGCAAGCGGTTGTAGAAGGGGTCGTCATCCCAAAAACCGTTGCTGCTGCAGCCGATACAGCCGTGGCCGGACTGAATGGGATAAGACAAGCCGTTCCACCAGCGCATATTGCCGCAGGAATTGTAGGTTTCCGGACCACGACAGCCAACTTTGTAAAGACACCAGCCAGCTTTGGCGCCAGCGTCGTCAAATTTTTCGACAAACATACCCGAGTCAAAGAAAGGACGGCGATAACAGGTGTCATGAATACGGTTGCCAAAGAACTGCTTGGGCCGGCCCTTGCTGTCCAGCGGCGGAATCTGGCCGAACAAGGCGTAGTGCATGACAACTCCAGTCATGACTTCGGGAATGGGCGGACAGCCGGGAACTTTTATAATCGGCTTGCCGCTGATGACATCGCTCACCGCTACCGACTTAGTCGGATTTGGTTTGGCAGCCTGAACTCCACCCCAGGCGGCGCAGGACCCATACTCGATGATCGCCGCCGCACCCTTGGCTGCTTCTTTCAGCACAGTGACAAACGGTTTGCCGCCTACCATGCAGTAGGTACCGTCGTCGCCGAGCGGTACGCCGCCTTCCACCGCGAGAATATATTGTCCGGCATATTTTTTCATTACATCCTGCAGGTGATGCTCAAAAGGTTCGCCGGCCGCGGCGGCCAGGGTATCGGAATATTCAAGGGAGATCATATTGAGAACCACATCGGAAGCCAAAGGCGACTGCGACCTGATGAAAGACTCATCACAGCCGGTACATTCATGGCCATGCAGCCAAATCACCACAGGCAGCGCCGCTTTTTCGGCTGCAGCCACGACCTCTGGCAGCATTGCTGGAGAGAGACCTAAAATACCGGTTATTGTAACACATGTTTTCAAGAAAGAACGTCTGCTGAGACCCCGTTTTTGAAATAAGTCCCACATAGAATCTCTAGTCTCCATCTGCACCCCTCCCAAAATTCCTTGGATTTTTCCGAAAAGCTACGAAGAGTAAATACTATTTGCAAATAATTTCGTGAATTTTATTCATAATCCTGTTTTATTGCGTCCATTCGACCAAGTTAATAAAATCACATACTTATAGCGAAATAACTTCTATTAATAGTCATGGGTGATTTCCCTTTATTACCCATGACTCTAACGTCTTTGCTGAACACTGCAGCATAAAAAGAAACCGTTGTTATCAACGGTTTCTTTACTACAATTCTAACGCCCGTAGCTGCACCACGGCTCCTCGGCCAAATAATCGCCGTCAGAGTAATAATAGGCCCTGGCCCGGCACCCACCGCAGATGTCGTCATAGCCGCACCGGCCGCAACCACCTTTTAGCGGCTGCTGGCGAAGCTCTTGAAAGAGCGGGCTTTCCCGCCAGATGACATCAAACGGGGCTTGTCGAACGTTGCCGGCTTTTAGCGGCAGATAGGGGCAGGAATGAACATCGCCGTTGGGCAATACGACGCAATAGGAAGTCCCGGCCAGACAGCCTTTCGTAAACCGCATCGGCAGGCCCTTCTGTTTGGCAATACGCATAAACTGGGGAGCGCAGGTGGGCTTGAGTTCGATGGGCACCTGGGCCTGTTTATCCAGTATCCTCTCCAGCAGCGCTTCATACTGCTCGGTCTTGAGGGTGGTGTCGGCGATATCTTTGCCGCGGCCAGCAGGAACCAGGAAGAAAATATGGTGGGCCCTTGCCCCCAGTTCGACCGCAAAATCAGTAATATCGGTAATTTCGCCTTCGTTCCAATTCATCACCGTTGTGTGAATCTGAAAGGGCAAACCGGCGGTGCGACAGGCTTCGATTCCCTTTAGCGTCTGTTCCCAGGCACTCTCGCAGCCGCGAAATTGATTGTGTTTTGCTTCATCTCTACTGTCAAGGCTGATACCGGCACAGGCTAGCCCTGCCTCCTTGAGCTTCGCGGCAACTTCCGGGGTGATCAGCATCCCGTTGGTGCCGAGAACCGGGCGCATTCCCACCGTGCAGGCATGGCTGATCAGCTCATAAATATCAGGCCTCAGAAGGGGCTCGCCCCCGCTCAGAATCATGATCTTGAATCCTGCCCGGGCGATCTCGCTCAGCAGTTTTTTCCCCTCGGCGGTATCCAGTTCGTCGGCGCGTTTAGTGCCGGCGTCGCGATAGCAGTGAACACAGCTGATATTGCAGGCCTGGGTGGTATTCCAGGAGATGATCATGGCCTTACTCCTTCCAGTCGGTGAGATAGCACGCCGGGTCTTCCTCCCATAGATTGCCGGTTGTCGCCTCAGCCCGGATGCGGCAGCCGCCGCACAGCGTTTTGTAGCGGCACTCACCGCAGCGCCCTTCGAGATGGCTGGCCTTGTCCCGCAGCTTCAAGAGGAATTCGTCCTGGTTTTTCTGCCATATCTCACTAAAAGGTTTTTCCCGCACATTGCCCAGTGTCTGATGACCCCAGAACTGACAGGCATGGACGTCGCCCTGCGGGTCGACGTTGGCCATCTTCTGTCCGGCTGAACAGCCGCCGTGCATTTCCAACAGCTGTTTGATCTCCGGCACCCGTTCGGGCTCGGTCCGTTCGAAATACTGGAGAATATAAATACCATCGGCATGGTTGTCGGTGGTAAGAATCTCCACTTCAACGCCGCGGCGATGAAAGTCGAGCGTTTTTTCGATCAACATTTCGATTGTCTGGCGCTTTTGCTCCAGCGTGGTGTCAAGGTCGACCATCTCCTTGCCCCGACCGGCGTACACCAGATGATACATACAGAACCGCGGTATCTTTTCGCGTTCGACAATTTCGAGGATATCAGGCAAGGTATGAAAATTGAGTTTATTCACTGTAAAGCGAATACCGGTCTTGTTACCGGCCGCGATGGAGTTTCGGATGCCCTGAATGGTTTCGGCAAAGCAGCCTTTGCGGCCCCGGAAGTGATCATGGACCTCTTCATTGCCGTCCAGACTGACGCCCACATACTGAAACCCGGTGTCATGAATGCGTTTGGCCACCTCAGGGGTAATCAACGTGCCGTTGGTGGATATGACCGGCCGTATTCCCTGTTCCTGGGCATAGGCCCCGAGTTCAAACAAGTCATGCCGCATCAGCGGCTCGCCACCGGAAAAGAGCAACACCGGCACTTTGATTTTCGCCAGGTCATCGATGAAGGCCTTGGCTTCGGCGGTGGTAAACTCGCCGGCGTAGGCCCGATCCTCGGCTTGGATGTAACAATGCTGGCAGGAGAGATTGCAGCGGTTGGTCGAGTTCCAGACCACGATGGGCGTGGCATCACTGGAAAATTGCAGCATATTGGGCGGGAGGTTGCTGGAATGGCCACCGTATTTGACAATATCCGAAACTGTAGCCGTACCGCACAAGAGTTTTGTACAACCAATCATATGAGGACCCCCTTAGTCGGCTTATCAGTTAAAGCCGCGATAATCATGTTTCAAAAGACACTCCAGACATACCGGCTGATTGCCGGACGGCTGGTATAACTCGCCGCATTTTGTGCAGCGCGGCAGTTCAGTTCTGCCAACATGGTAAACCGCCATTTGCTCGGCGGTGGTCAAAGACAGCGCCATCACCGGGCAATGCGCCACACAGACGCCACAGCCGGTACATTTTTGCGGCAAATGGTAAAAATCCAGAGCAGCGCCATGATCTTGAATGGAAATGGCCTTCACCGGGCAGATGCGGGCGCAAAAGCCGCAGGCCTGGCATTTTTCATTGATGCAAATATTGTGAAACAGCTTGGTGGTCACAGCGGCTGGCATCGACAACGCACCGGCGTATTTCGTAAAAAGCGCCTGACGCGGCAGCGGTTGGCCACCATCGATATTGGTTGCCATCACTTCCCGGACGGTAGTAACAGTCGCCCCCAGCAGTTGGGTGAAAAAATCACGGCGGGAAACAGTCTTTTCCCTGCGTGCCACCCGACGCGCAGCCTCGCCGCTTTCTACCAGTGGTTTTTCAGCCTGAGACAGCAGTTGGTTGACATCATCGGCGAGTTGGCGCAAGTACTCGGCAACCCCCTCTTTACAACCTGAGCAGGACTGATCATCAAGCACCACCTTGCGGCCGCCGTCACCGCCGCTGGCCACCAGGGACAGGAGTAGCCGGGGGTCGAGAAAGCCCAGACAAGGCCATGGACTTTCAGCACTCTGGCGGCGACAGGCCAGAACCAGCGGGGATGAATCGTCGACAAACAAATCATCCAATGCCTGCCGGGAATACTGCTCCCCCCAGATCGCTTCTGAAGGACATATCGCGAGGCACATACCGCACTCATTGCAGTCTTTCCGGTCTACCGCCAGAGTGGCATCGATTGAGCCTGAGGGACACTGTCTCCGGCAGCGCTGGCAGGCGGCTTTCTTATACATGGAGTTAAGGCACCGCTCAAGATCAATTCCAATCGTGCCCGCCATCTGTCTTACCGCCTCCCTGAAAATGATCCCTTTCTTTACCATACAAAAAGGCGGCTTCCTTTCCGTAACGGTAGAAAGCAGCCTCTACAAGAGTCTTTTCCGCACAACGGGTTGGAGGATTATCCTTCGATGCGGGAATGACCGGAAACACAAACCCGGTTTACTTGCCTTGCTCTTTCGAGGGAGGAGCATCAAGGGTTACTGTCTTATTCACTTCTTCTTTCATGTCGGTGGTTGCCGATCTAAACTCACGAATGCTCTTGCCCACCGCCTTGCCTATTTCCGGCAGCTTGGCCGGACCGAACACCACTAGGGCGATGACCAAAACCAGAATCAGTTCCGGTACACTGAAGTTGAACATGGTTAGCCTCCTCTCGTCTTACTCTTATTATCACAAATCGCCGCTAAATAGACAACTATAATTTTTTTCCGCTTAAAAGCGACTCAATCAGGATACTGGAAAAGTGATTTTAAAAACAGTTCCTTCCCCCGGTCGACTTTCGACCACGGAGTTGGCGCCATGGCGCTCGATGATTTCCCTGGCAATCGCCAAGCCCAGACCGGTCCCTGCTTCTGAACGGGTGTGGGACTTGTCCGCTTTATAGAATCGCTCCCAGATAAACGGCAAGTCTTCCTGCGATATCCCTGCTCCTGTATCGGCCACAGTCAGGATAACCGCCTCGCTCTCCCGGACGACAGTTACCGTCACTTTTCCGGTGGCAGGCGTAAATTTCAATGCGTTGTCCAGCAAGATCAGCAGTAGTTGGGTCAGCCGGTCGCCGTTGCCGCTGATAACCGAATCTCCGTCCGGCGCCAGCAGTTCCAAGGTCACAGCCCCCTGCTCGGCCCGCTGCCTCAGCATCGCCACCACTCCTTCGGCGATGGCCGCCAACGGCACCGATTCCATTTCCAGTTTGGTACTCGCCGCCTGCAGGCGACTCAAATCCAAGAGCTCGTTGATCAAGCCTTCCAGCCTGATTGTCTCGTCGCGCATCAAGCGATGAGACTTTTCCGCCTGCTCCGGTCGGGTAATCGTCCCGTCAAGTAAAGCCTCGGTATAGCCACGGATCAACGTCAGCGGCGTCCTGAGTTCGTGTGAAATATTGGCAATAAAGTCGCGGCGCAATTTTTCCGTTCTCGCGGTATTGCTGACAAAGCGCGCCAATTCCTGGGCCAAAGTATTCAGCGATTTCCCCAGCTCACCGACCTCATCGTCAGACTCGACTTCAATCCGGGCGTTGTAGTCGCCGCGGGCCATGGCTGAGGCCGACTGCTGCATCTCCTTGAGCGGGTTGGTGATCCCCTTCGCCAGCGACCTGGCGACGACAACCATCACCAGCAAGGCCAGGAGTCCGATGCCGCCGATATAATAATATATTTGGACCAGAAACTGATTGATGCCCTTTACGGGGGCATTCAGGACAACCGCGCCCAGAAGGGTTCCGTCCTCACGGGCGACCGGCACGGCAACAAGGAGTACATTTTCATCATAAATCGGGTGATAAAACGACTTCGCCACAACCTGGCCATTTAGAACAGGCTCAAACTCCGCCACCAGATTGCGCTGCAGCATGCCACCGCCCATCATTCCCTGACCTTGCATCATGCCCGGCCCCATTCCCGCTCCCCCACCCGGCCCCCGGCCCATTCCCAGGCCTGGCCTGCGCGGCGAGGAGACGGCTACCACCTTATGGTTACTGTCAATAATCCAAATCCGGGCGTCGAGAAAGGGGTCCACCGCATTAATAAAACTGGTGAGCTGCCCGTTATCGATCCGGCCGTCGTGATAACTTTCCACCACCCGGCTGAGTTCATACCCCTTGCTAACAAGCTCCTGCTGCTTGCTGGCCAAGAAATATTCCCGCAAAAGCACCGAAATGGCGATCGACACCCCGGCCAGAATAAGAACCGTCACCGCGATATAGCTGTAGAGTAGCTTACGCTGCAATGGCTGCTTCATGGTTTGACCTCAAATTTGTAGCCGACACCCCACACCGTTTTTACATCCCACGGCGTGGACTCCTGTGCGCCGATCTTCTGGCGGACGCGCTTGATATGAGTATCCACCGTACGGGTATCGCCGCAGTAAGTATAGCCCCAGACCGACTCCAGAAGCTGATCGCGGGAAAAAACCCGGCCGGGATGAGAGGCCAGATGCCAGAGGAGTTCCATTTCCTTAGCGGTAAGCGAAACCGGTTTGCCGAAAGCCGTGACCGTGTATTCTCCCAAATTAATCTCCAACTGAGAAAACTGCAGAACATCGACTTGGGCGGATTCGACCACAGGTGCCCTCCGCAGCACGGCCTTTACCCGGGCCACCACCTCCCGGGGATTAAACGGTTTGGCGATGTAATCGTCAGCACCTGTTTCCAGGCCCAAAATCCGTTCCTCGTCTTCATCACAGGCGGTGAGCATGATAATCGGTACCCGAGAAAATTTGCGAATCTGCCGGCAAGCTTCCAACCCGTCGATCACCGGCATCATAATATCCAAAATCACCAGATTCGGCGAAACCTGCTGAACTTTGACGATGGTTTCGGCACCATCAGCCGCGGTTTTTACAGTAAAACCCTCTTTTTCAAAATACAACGTCAAAAGCTCTCTAATCTGCGCGTCATCATCAGCAATAAGCACCGTTTTCTCCTGCACACTTCATCCCTCCCCTCGACCAAGCCGCTTTCACCAGTCTGAAAGATTGTCCTTCTCACAGGGCAAAAAAGCGGGGAATCCCCCGCTTTTTTTCATCTTGGAAATTGTCTTTCGCGATTATTTCAGCCCATCCAGGACTGCAATGATATCCTGGCGCGGCCGATAGCCGACTACTCGGGTGGCTTCCTTGCCAGCTTTAAATACAAGCATGGTCGGAATGCCGGAAATACCGAACTGGCTGGCAATCTGCGGTTGTTCATCAACATTCACTTTTGCCACTACCGCCCGATCGGCGCACGTCTCGGCCACCGCTTCCACTTCCGGGCCAACCATTTTGCACGGACCGCACCACGGGGCCCAAAAATCAACCAATACCGGTTGAGGAGAATTCAAAACCTTTTCAGTAAACTCGGCCTGACTTGTAATTGTTAAAACAGCCATGAGTATTCCCTCCATATGGATCATATTTTTCGAAATTTACTTTTCATCCACCCCCTACCCGGGGGGCCTATCTCTATTGTAAAAAATTTCTCGTATAAAGTCAATGGGTCGAAAAAATAGAGTCCTCCCAGAAGCTTTCCTGTTTACTTGCATTACCCAAGCCTAGGTTGTTCGATCAAAGCGATATCTTATAATCTGCCCTATGCTGTCCACTATTATTTTTACCTATCCCATCAACGTTTATTGCTATTTCCTTGAATAATCAGAACAGAAGCCGACGGCTGCTGCCGAGGGCTTCTGTTCTGCAAGTCATCCTCTTCTATCCTTAGTTCATCACTTTGCCGACTAAACGCAAAAAGGCGCGGGCGGCCGTTTCCAAAGCTTCATCCGGGGTGTTCTCCTGGATACAGTGGGACAGGCCACACTCGGACACCGCAAACATCATAATCGTTGGCACAAGTTTCGCCATTTCCGCGGCATCGTGCAACGGACCGGAATAGATTGTCGTATCCTCACCGGTTTCCTCAGCGACCGCCTGCTTGCAAAGCGCAGTCAGGCGGGCATCGAATATTGTCGGCGCAATCGTCCAGATCTTCTCCCACCGCACCTTCACTCCATGGGCGACAGCGGCCTCAGTTGCCGCAGTCTGTGCCGCTTCATGCATTTTTTTCAATACCGCCGGATCGATAGACCGTTGATCCAGCGAAAGAATACAGGTTTCGGGAACGATTGTCACCACATCAGGTTTGACGCTCACCTTGCCGACTGTGCAGACACCGTCGAACTTTAGGGCAATTTCCCTGAAGGCCAGCGCTGCTTGAGCAGCTGCCAGAAAGGCGTCCTGACGCATCAGAGTGGGAAAGGAGCCGGCATGCGCCGCCTGCCCTTTAAACTCAATATAATGACGTTCCACGCCGGTAATGCCAAAAACACAAGCCACCTGCTTTTTCATACTCTCCAGAACCGGCCCTTGTTCGATATGGAGTTCCAGGTATTCCTTTATATTTTTCTGTTTGAACTCCGCGTGAGCCCCCAGCATCTCGGCGACATTAACCTGATAGGAGGCCAGAGCATCAGTCAGCTTTATCCCCTGGTTATCAACCCGGTCGATGATTTCGGCAATATCAAGGGTACCGCTGGCTGCCGAAGATCCGATCAAGCTGCGGCCAAAACGGGCCCCCTCTTCATCCGCCCAATTCACGGCATAAATGGTCTTGGTCGGAGTTTTGCTCTGGCCATAGCGCCGCAAAGCTTCCAATGTCACCACCACCCCAAGGCAACCATCCAGCCAGCCGCCGTTTGGCACACAATCCAAATGGCTGCCCATCGCCACGGCGTCCGGGCTGGTGCCGGCGATCTTGGCCCAGGTATTGCCTGCCGCGTCAATTGTCACTTCGGCACCGGCTACGCGGGCTTTATCAGCAAACCAGTCCCGCGCTTTCTGCCATAGCGGCGTCCAGGCCACCCGCTGCGCGCCATATTGGTCTGAAGTCAACGCAGCCAGTTCCCGTAAATCAGCCACTACCCGCTTCGCGCCGTCGAACAACTCGGCAGCGGCCGCTTTATTTTGAACCATTTTATATCCCCCTATTCGGCTATCTTAATTCGTGTTTGCCTATTCAGTAAAGTTTAAAGGAACGGCCCTTTTCGCATTTTGCAAAATACAAAATGCGAAAAGAGCAGTTTTTTTATCCCGGCTATTGTTTGCGACTGGGTTGCCAGGGAACCATCCTTTATTTCATCTTAGCCAAAGCGTTGCCGATTGCGGTGATGATGGCATCGATTTGCTCTTTGGTAATAATCAGAGCCGGGACTAATGTGATGACATTGTTTAGTGTCGGAACGCTGCGCCCCATTCGGCCAATGAGAATGCCTTGTTTTTTGACATCGCCGACGATTTCGGCGAGTACGCTTTCCTTGGCCGGCACTTTGGTCTTTTTATCTTCCACTATTTCTAGCCCGGCAAATAATCCTTTGCCGCGGATGTCACCTACCAGGGGATGGCCGGCGAATTGCTGCAGGCCTTCCATTAGATAACTACCCATAGCCGCACTGTTCTTTACCAGTTGCTCGTCTTCAATAATGCGGATATTCTCCAGTGCCACGCTGCACCCTGCCGCACAGCCGCCATATGTGCTGATATCCCGGAAATAGCCGAAGGTATCGTCCGGTGCGGCGAGAAACTGATCAAAGATATATTTCTTGGTGGCGGTGGCCGAAAGGGGCATATACGCGCTGGCAATTCCCTTCGCCATTGTCACCATATCCGGATCTACGTCATAGTGGCTATAGCCAAACATCTTGCCGGTTCGGCCAAAGCCGGTCACCACTTCATCGAAAACCAGCATGACTTCGTATTTTTTACAGATCGCCTGAATGATCGGATAGTATTCGGCAACCGGCGCAATGATGCCCCCTCCGGCGGTAATTGGTTCAAGAATGACGGCGGCAACACTGTCTTCGCCTTCTTTTTTGATGACATCTTCAAGAGCGTGGGCGCACTCGATGCCGCAGCCGGGATATTGTTTGCCAAAATGACAGCGGTAGCAGCAGGCATGGGGCATTTCAGCGAACCCTTCCAACAAGGGGCCATAGCCGGTTTTGCGTTCCGACTGTCCACCGGCGCTGAGAGCCGCCAGGGTACTGCCATGATAATCCCGGTCACGATAAATGATCTTATATTTGCCACCATTCGGGTATTTCACCCGAAAATACAATCTGGCCATCTTAAAGGCTTTTTCGTTGGCTTCAGAGCCGCTGTTGGATATGTATATCTTGGGCAAATCAGGCAGCAGGGAGGCCATTTTGGCTGCCAGCATGATGTAGGGAGGATTTGCGACAGTGCCGGCATAATACGGCAGTTTTCGTAGCTGCTCGGCTGCGGCCTCGACCATTGATTCCCGACCGTACCCCACATTCACGCACCACACCCCGCCGGAAAGAGCATCCAAATACTCCTTGCCTCTGGCGTCTTTCAGCATGCAGCCCTGGCCTTCGACCATAATCTGCGGTTCCTGATTTTCAAAAAGTTTGTGGTTGGTCAAATGCAGCCATAAGTGCTCCCGCTGCAGTTTGACCAAAGTGTCGACATCAACCTCATTGGCTTTCTTCCCATCCATATACGGCATTCCACTTCTCTCCCTTTATTATAAATTCATTGCCGCGAAATCAGGCTATTCTGATGGCTTTTTGCGGACAGACAATGGTGCACAAGGAGCAGCCGTCACAGCTTTCACTGTCCACCACCATATCCTCTCCCGCTTTCATCCCAATCGCACTATAGCCCGAATCGCGGCACACATCAGCACAAAGGCCGCAGTTGACACACAAAGTCCTGTTAATCCGCGCCACAAGCGAACTGTCCTTCTTCAGTCCGGCAAAATCGGTCAACCGGTTGACTGATTTGCCCACTAACTCCTGCACAGAGGAGAAATGCTTGCGGTGGAGATAGTCGGTCATCCCACCAATTAGGTCATTAATGATGCCATAGCCTTCCAGCATGACTGCTGTGCCGATTTGGACGGTGCTCGCGCCGAGAAGCATATATTCGGCCGCGTGCTCCCAGGACGCGATCCCTCCGATGCCTGAAATGGGCAGGGGAAAATTCTGCGCCAGTTGGGCCACAACCCTTAGGCCGATGGGCTTGACCGCCGCCCCGGAATAGCCGCCATAAGTGGAGTAGTCGGCGACTGCCGGCTGGGGTGAAAAGGTATCAAGGTCAACTCCCAGTAAGCATTGAACGGTGTTGATGGCGGCAAAGCCATCCGCCCCGCCCCGTACTGCGGCCCTGGCAATATCAACAACGCTGGTGACATTGGGAGTCAGCTTTACGATGACAGGAATTTTTACCACCGTTTTAACCCAGACAGTAATCATTTCCGTGATGTCAGCCACTTGGCCGATGGCCGCACCGGCACCCTTTTCCGGCATCCCGTGCGGGCAGGAAAAATTGAGTTCGATGGCATCTGCACCAGCAGCCTCAAGGGCCACAGCCATCTCCTGCCAATCCTTCTGGAGAACTTCAGCCATAATACTGGCGATCAGAATCCGGTCAGGGTACTGCTCTTTTATTGCGGTGATTTCCTTGCACCACACGCCAAAGGGGCGTTTTGTTGTAAGTTCGATATTTTCAAATCCCGCGACTTTTCCGCCTTGGTCACGCATGACAGCAAAACGGGGGCGAACATCGACGATTTCCATATGGTCAGGCTTCAGGGTCTTAGTCACTGCCCCGCCCCACCCGAGAGAAAAGGCTCTTTTTATCATCTCGCCATTTGCCGCCGGCGGGGCCGACGCCAGCAAAAAGGGGTTGGGAAACTTCAGACCGCAATATTCTACTGACAAGTCTGCATAACGCGAACTTTCACTCATAATCATCACCTTACCTGCATTGAAAAATCGAAGTATCTTCCTTCGTCTGACGGCGCAGCACTAAATAATTTGCGGCTTTTTACGCCGTATCAGCCTGCCATCGCCGGCCTTTCCAGTAAACTTGCCGCCCTGGGCGATGATGGTGCCGCGGGCCACAGTTGCCACTGGATAGCCCGTGACTGAGATACCCTCATAGGGGGTATAGTCAACGTTTTCGTGAAGAATCTCTTTGCTGATGGTGCGCTTGGCGGTTGGATCGAAAACGACGATATCGGCGTCGCTACCCACGGCAATGGTGCCTTTTTGCGGGTAAAGCCCGAATATTTTCGCCGGATTGGTGGCTGTAAGGGCGACGAATCGCTGCAGGTCAAACCGGTTCTCGCCGACCCCCTTGCTGTATAGCACCGGCATTCTGGTTTCGATGCCAGGCGCACCATTGGGTATCTTGCCAAAAAATTCCCGGCCCAATTCTTTTTGTCCCTTGAAATTGAAAGAGCAATGGTCGGTGGCAACCACCTGCAAATCGCCTTTTTTTAGTGCCTGCCACAGAGGCTCCTGATTTTCCCGCGGCCTGAGCGGCGGTGACATGACATACTTTGCACCGTTAAAATCAGGCTCTTCGTAGTTGTCATAAGATAATACCAGATACTGCGGACAGGTCTCGGCCATGACCGGCTGCCCCTCTTCCCGGGCCCGGACCACTTCTTTCAGCGACTCCTCACAGCTAAGATGGACAATATAGAGGGGCGCCTCCACCAGTTTCGCCAGTCGGATCGCCCGGGCGGTGGCTTCCCCCTCGGCGAGCGGCGGTCGGCTGAGGGCATGATACTTCGGTTCGATTTTACCTGTCTTTTGAAATTCCTTCGTATAATAATCAATGACATAATAGTTTTCGGCATGAACAGAAACCAATCCGCCGTGTTCTTTGGCCACTAGGAGGGCTTTCATGAGTACATCGTCAGTCACCCGAAGACCATCATAGGTCATAAACAATTTGAAGCTGGGAAATCCGGCTGCAATGACCTCAGGCATCTCGGCGATGACAGCGTCATTCATATTGGTCACCGCGACATGCAAGCCATAATCGATGGGGCAATCTCCCGCCTTGGTCAACCAGGTGTCAATTGTCTCCGCCAATGTCTGGTCCTTGCCCTGGATGGCGAAATCGACCACAGTCGTCGTACCGCCGCAAGCGGCGGCAGCCCCGCCGGTGAAGAAATCGTCGGCAGTAACCGTTCCGCCGAACGGCATGTCAAGGTGAGTGTGAACATCGATGCCGCCTGGCAGCAAATATTTTCCGGTGGCATCAATGACCTGGAGGGCTGACACGTCAAGGTTTTTCCCGATCAAAACTATTTTCCCGTCTATGACGGCGACATCGCCGTCATAGACATCTCCGGCGGTCACGATGGTTCCGCCTTTGATCAATAAATCATACGCCGCCATGGTTTAACCTCCTTGCATTGGAAAAGTGGATTACGCCTTGTCAGCCGATTTGGCAACATTCGCCACCGGCACTCCGCGCATGAGGACCAGATACATTGCAAAGGCAACGCCCAGACCAACAAACCAGGAATAGTTGAACAGCCAATCCACAGCCGGTATAAACTTGCCGACAAGGGCCGAACCGACACCGGCAGCAAGCGCCAGCATGGCTGACCAGTTCACGCCGTTGCTATACGTGTATTCACCATCCGGCAGATACAGGTCGGCGAGATTTAGTTCTTTTTTGCGGACAATATAATAGTCGGCAATCATGATACCGGCAATCGGGCCGAGGAAACCAGAGTAAACACCCAGCCAGTTGAAAATGTACATGCTGGGATCAGACATCAGTTTCCAGGGCATGATGGCGATACCCATGATACCGGTAATCAGTCCACCGGTTTTAAACGAAATGTATTTGGGCAAAAGGTTGGCAAAATCGTTGGCTGGCGAAACGACATTGGCCGCGATATTCACCGAGAGGGTCGCAATCAGGATGCCGAATAGGGAGAAGACTAAAACAAACGGATTGGAGAATTTCAGAAGCAGCTCGGATGGATCCCAGATAGCATGTCCGTAAAGCACCAGGGTCGCAGAAGTGATGATAACACCCATGCTGGAAAACACCGTCATGGTAGTCGGCAGACCGATGATCTGGCCGAGAATCTGCTCTCTCTGCCCTTTTCCGAAACGAGTGAAGTCAGGAATATTCAGCGACAATGTCGCCCAAAACGCAATCATGCCGGTAAGCGAAGGGATAAAAACCGGGAAGAAACTGCTGAAAGTCGTAAGTTTGCCGGGATCGCTCAGTATCGGACCTAATCCGTTGGCTTCGCCGACAATCCAGAACAGCAGCAAACCAGCCATTACCAGCACCAGCGGCGCCGCCCAGTTCTCAAATTTCCGAACAGTGTCCATGCCGTTATAAATAATCCAGATGTTCAGTGCCCAGAAAATCATGAAGGTGATAAAAGCCGGCAGATTCATGCCGATAATACTGAAATCTCCACCGAAGGTTTTCCATGCCGGAAAGAGGGCGGCGGTAAAGTTGTTGAGGGCCGAACCGCCAATAAAGGTGTTGATGCCAAACCAGCCGCACGCTACCCCCGCCCGGAGCAGGGCCGGGATATTAGCGCCAAACGTGCCAAACGAAGCACGGGCCAGCACCGGGAAAGGGATGCCATATTTGGTGCCGGGGTGGGCATTTAGCAGCATAGGGATAAGGACAATAAGATTGCCCAGGGTAACGGTGAAGATAGCCTGCAGCCAACTCATCCCCAGGGCGATAAGACCGCTGGCCAGCATATAGGTGGGTACACAGTGGGCCATGCCGATCCAAAGGGCGGCAAAATTGTAAGTGGTCCATGTTCTTTGCGCAAGTGTCGTCGGCGCCAGATCTTTATTGTACAGAGGACTGGCGGTAACATCGACCTTGAGTTCTACCATGTCGTTCTTGATACTCATAACTCGTTCCTCCTAAAATTTATAATTTGCTACCAAAAACTTGGGTTACATCAGCGAAACGTGGTTTTATCTATCACCCCCTTAAAAAAATCGCAAAGCCGCCCTCGTCGTTTAAGACTCATGGCGGCATTGCCAATAGTACTATTAACATCAGCATTAACTCAAAAGCTAGAAGCTAATTATTCGGTTTCTTGCAGCACTAAACTGAATAGGCATTCCTCTGCCAACAAAAGATAAAGGCGCTATAAATACGTTATAGCGCCTTTGCTTTTCCGTTTATTGCCGTATTAAATTTATGTTGTATGTTGTAATAAAGCATACCAAGGAATCACGACCTTGTCGATGTGCCAGATAAACAAATATCTAGCCATACACTGTGCATTTTCACAGTCCTAAGAATTTTTTGGCAAGCAACGCAAATTCAAGTTTTACCAGATCCCGCGGGTTGGACAATTTGCAGCCAGTGAGGGCCTCGATTTTTTTCACCCGGTTTTTCAAGGTGTTCCGATGCACATATAGTCTGTCAGCAATACTGTTATAATTGCCGCCTGCTTCGAGAACATGGGATAAAGTATTTATCAAGTCCCCTTCATGCTCCCGGTTGTATTGTACCAAGCTTGACAGGACCTCTTGGAAGTAACTTTCCAGCTCGGCCCGGTCGATCTTGAATAAAAGCTTAAATAATCCAAGTTGGTCATAACGATAGATTTTATCCTCGTTAGTATATACTCTCGCTGTTTCTAATGCGAACTTGGCTTGGTCAAGACTTTGCCTGATTTGCTCGGGCTTTTCCTGCGGCGAACCAATACCAATACTCACACTGGTACCAGGCAATAGCCCTTCCAGCTCGATCCGCAATTCATAGGCAATTTTATCGGTACGCTCCTCAGTCGCCTTGTTACCGGCAGGCAGCATGATGACAACAGAATCCAGCCGCATATCATAAAGAGCTTTCGGCTCATATCTAGCTAAACTTTTTTCAATGATTTTCTGTTTATTTGTTTTAACATTGATAATCCGCCCCTCATTTTTCACCCCAATCTGGTCCAGATAGGTCGCAAAATTATCAATTTTCAGCAACATGATTTGATGGGGAAGGGTAAGGTCGTATCCATAGTGGGCAGCGCGAATTACCAGCATCGGCAAATACTTTGTATCGCCATAGAGAATATTCTCGAAAAGGTCCCGTATCGATTTTTCTTCAGACTGCTTCTCAACAATATAGGCACAAATACTTTTTGTGACTTCGGCTAACTTTACCTTCCACGGCAGTTCGAATACAGGAAAGCAGAGATGATCGGCGAGATCGATGATCTCTTGGGGGGTCTTTTCAATATAGGGTCCTACGTTGATGACCAGGCCGGCAAGCTTCTTGGCTGCCCCTTTCTTAACCAGTTCCAACAGGTCGCCAGTATTGTTTTTGATGCCAATACCGGTTATGAACAACAATTCGCCGCTTTGCACCCACTGGGTAGCATCAGGAACATCGCTTACATGGACCCAACGCACAATTTCATTCAGGCCGCCTTGGCCTGCAACCAGCTTGAGATACTTTAGATTGCGCAATGTTGTCAGTTCCAAAAGTCTGACTATCATCCTGTTCACCTCACACAGACTAACAAACAGAAAAGAGCAATGGACAAGCGCCATTGCTCTAAAATGTCTAACCAGTATTTTATTGTATGATAATTCCTATTTGGTAATATGTCAATAAGTTTTCTGCCTAGGAAACTTCCTGGCGGACCGGAACAAGATTTGCTTGGTCCAGACTTCGCGCAACTTTACAGCCCGCCAATTTTTGGCTATGATAGGAGTAATCATTCCGTAAGGAGGCATCAGCCATGAATTTGATGGACGCCATCAATACCCGCCGCTCGGTCCGCCACTACAGCGACCAGGCGGTGGCCAAAGAAACAGTGGAGCTGCTTCTAGCGGCCGCAGTGCAGGCTCCCAGCGCTTCCAACTCCCAGCCCTGGGCCTTTGCTGTGATCCAGGACAGTCAGCGGCTCAAACAATACTCCGACCGCGCCAAAGCCTATTTGCTCAGCATGATTGAGGTGCAGCCCGGCCTGGCAAAGTACCGCGGCATGCTGGAAAACGCCGACTTCAACATCTTTTATAATGCCAACACCTTGGTCATTATCTACGCAAAACCCGAGGGACTGCATCCTGCTGGCGACTGCTGTCTGGCCGCCCAAAATCTGATGCTCACCGCCCATGACCAGGGCCTTGGTTCCTGCTGGATTGGCTTCGCCCGGACTCTGCTAGACCTCCCTGAACTGAAAGCCGAGCTCGGTGTTCCGTCCGACTATTCCGTCGAGGCACCGGTCATCCTCGGTTACCCCCAGGGGAGAATCCCACAACTGTCTAAAAAGGACCCGGAAATTCTCTTTTGGCTCTGACCAGTTGGTCTTACAGCCTGATGAGCTTTGCGCCGCGGTTATTGGGCAATATGCAGCCGCGGTACACAGCATAAAAGTCCTGTAAATTCTTGCCGGCAGGCAGATTGGCATCCTCGGCGAAGTCGGCCCAGATGTCGCCCCAGAAGGCTGCTGTTTCCCGGAATAGATAGGTCTGGACCAACAGGTGCAGGTTGTGGGAAAACCGTACGCCGGTTTTGGCGGCAATCAGTTGGGTAAGACCGTTCTTGACCTCGTCGCTGGGTTCATCGGTAATGGTGAAATTAATTCTTTTTTTGGCGACAAGATAGGGCCGGTGGCCGTTATCGAGTTTAAAGTCCCAGGCCTGTTCCACCACTCCCGCGTCATTCAAACGCTGGATATCGGAAGTGTAGCCCGCGACAAAGACCTCCTCGTCGGCAATCAGCAGCAGTGCGGCGGCTATTTTTTCGGCGTTTACCATTACAACATCCCCTGTTTCAATGAAAATAATATAATAAAGATATTCGTTATGATTGGCCAAAGTCCTCTGAAAAATCGGAAAGCCCTCTCTTCCAGATATCGTCACCGCCGGCGCTTCATCCCAAAAATAAAGCCCGCAGCAAACCGCTGCGGGCTTTATTATGCAAGTGCCTGTGAGTAGTCATTAAGCCGAGTTTTGTCCCGCCGTAGCGGTGACGATCATTTATCTTGGCCGACAGTTGCCTGACGGCTCTAGCGACACAACCCGGAAGGATCAGCGGGCAGCTTCATCTCTTCCCTATTCGGTCTTGCTCCAGATGGGGTTTACCTAGCCAGTCAGTCACCTGACTGCTGGTGCGCTCTTACCGCACCGTTCCACCCTTGCCTGGCTCACGCCCGGCGGTCTACATTTCTATGGCACTTTCCCTGAGGTCACCCTCGCTGGCCGTTAACCAGCATCCTGCCCTATGGAGCTCGGACTTTCCTCGAATGCCTTCTGACACCCGCGATCATCTTTCGTACTCACAGCACTATTTTGTTGTCTGAGTCACTAGAATACCATGAAATACAAGTAGCGTCAAGGTACCAATGCGGCTGTATTTTCTGCCAGAAGAGCCCTGAGGTCCTGGACTTTGGCTGGCAGATCCGACGCGCCGACGATCTCGGTCACCAAACAGATGGTCCGGGCTCCAGCCTGCCGCACATCAGCGAGATTATGCTCTTTTATACCGCCGATTGCGACAAACGGCAGCTCGATATTACGGACCACATAAGAGAGATATTCCAACCCCACCGGCTGGCAGACATCCTTTTTGGTCCTAGTGGCGTAAAGCGGCCCCACGCCGATATAGTCAACTACACCCAGTGTTACGGCGGCTCTGGCTTGCTCCGGCGAGTGGGTGGACAGACCAAGCAGCATGGTATCACCGATCAATTCCCGGACCTTCTCCGGCGGCAGATCATCCTGGCCGACATGGACGCCGTCAGCCTTCACCGCCAGAGCCAGATCGATATAATCGTTGACAATAAATGTCGCGCCGGCTTGCCTGGTCAACTTCCGGATTGCCTGACACTCCTCGTACATCTGGCGGGCAAGCTTGTCTTTCTGCCGGTATTGAATGACCGTAATCCCGGCGGCAAGCATCAGCCTGACGGTCTCCACATTGCCCCGCCCCAAAGAATGAGTTTCGTCGGTAATCCCGTAAATATCAGCTGCCAAAAAATTGGCCATTGCTGCTCTATGCTTCATGGCTGGCGCCTCCTTTCATCGTTCCCAGGACATACTGCAGGACTATGTCGGCCTGCTTCGCCGCGGCAATGGCGACACAGGGCGCCAGCGGCGGACAGTCTGGCCCGATCCCGCTGACCAGGTCGCCGACTAGGTAAAAATTCTCTTTCACTTTGTGAACTTTTATGCGGTCACTATCCCCCCAGCCCGCCAGACCGGATGCCGCCACCAGCAGTTTTCCTGACGCGAGGTAACTTTCCACAATCAATTTCTTATATTCGGCTCGGTCAAAAGCCTCGACAACCACGTCACAGTCGCCAAACAGGCCTGCCACATTGGCTGCAGTCACTTTTTCCGGCAACAGTTCGAGCTCGACCGCCGGATTGATGGCAACAAGGTTTTCCTGCAGCATGTTTATTTTGGGCTCGCCGGCCTGGCGGAGAAAGTAAAACTGGCGATTCAAATTGCTATAGTCCACCACATCAAAATCGGCGATCTTCAGCCTTCTAACGCCGCTGCGCACCAGCGCCGCCGCGCAGTTGGACCCCAGTCCGCCCGCCCCGGCGATACCAATCTTGACCTGCCGCAGTTTTGCCAAATCTTTGGCGCTGAGATAGCGCAGCAGCCCTTCTTCAAAGGGGTTCATAAATACTGCCAGTCCTTATATACCGGCTGATACCCCCGTCCATAGAGCATCTCCGCCATTTCGGCCACACTGCGCTCGTCGGCGATCTCAAACTGAGCGGTACCGTTGGCTTCCTTTCGCCCACCGACCTCAGTTGATACCCCGCCCGACATTTTCGTCACCCCAAGCCGGATCATATTATCCCTCAGCCCGGCCCGTTCCCGGGTGGACAGGGTAATGCCGCTGCGGGGCATGAACTGCCGAAAAGCTGTTACATATTGCACCAGGTTGGTATCTGTGACCTCCACTGCGGGCTGATAACCGTCACCCAGATGGGGGCGCATCCGCGGCGGCGAAATGCTGACTTCCACATCAGGGAAGCGGCGCTGCAGATAGTCGGCGTGAAGACCGGTGAAAAAGGCCTCGACGCGCCAGTCGGCCAGCCCCAGCAGGGCCCCGACATTCACGGCCCGCATCCCCGCCTGGCAGCCCCTCTCCGGCGCGTCCAGCCGGAAAAGATAGTTGCGTTTCGGTCCGGCTGGGTGAAGTTCGGCATAAATCTCGCGGTCATATGTTTCCTGATAGATGGTCAACCCATCCACCCCGGCGACGATCAGTTCTCGATAGTCGTCCACGCTCAGGGGGTAAATCTCGATGCTGATCGAGGTAAAATACCTTTTCAGCACCTCGACACACTCGCGGATATAGGCGACTGACGACTGCTGCCGCGATTCACCGGTAAGAATGAGGATATGTTTGAGTCCGCTGGCAGCGATGATTTCGGCTTCGGCTGCCACCTCGACCGGCGAAAGTTTTTTCCGCGGCAAAATGTTATGGACCTGAAAACCGCAGTACACACAATGATTTTCGCAATAGTTAGCCAGGTAAAGCGGCGTAAACAGTTGCATTGTCCGGCCGAATTGCTGGACCGTCAGCCGGTTCGCCTTTTGGGCCATGGCTTCGAGATATGTCTCGGCCCTGGGCGACAGCAGGGTCAAATAATCCCAGGCTGTAAGCCGCTCCCGGGCGAGTGCTCCACAGATATCCTGCTCGGTGACCCTGTCAAAATAGCCTCTGAAATCAAAATTCCGGTATTCTTCCAACTCCTGATCAAAGCTCATACCATCATCCCTTTGAAATTAATCGGTGCTATGCGTGCAAGAAACCGGTAAGGGGGGAAGAGGCGCTGGCAAACTGCTGCACCGCCCCCGGGCCGCCCAGAAACGCAATCCGGCCGGCCTCCACCGCCAGCCCGAACGCCCGGGCCATCGCTACCGGATCACCGGCAGTAGCCACCGCCGTATTCACCAGCACCGCCGCAGCCCCCATTTCCATTGCTTCGGCGGCTTCCGACGGTCGGCCGATCCCGGCGTCGACAATGATCGGCAGCGGAATCTCTTCAATCAGGATTCTCACCAGTTCCTTGGTTTTGATGCCCCGGTTGCTGCCGATCGGCGAGCCTAGCGGCATAATGGCCGCCGCCCCGGCCTCGGCCAACCGTTTGGCAGCCATCAGGTCCGGACTCATATACGGCAGGACGGTAAACCCTTCGGCCGCTAAAATGGCGGTGGCCTTGATGGTTTCCTGGTTGTCAGGCATAAGATAGCGGTTATCGGAAATGACTTCGATCTTTACCCAGGTGCCGCAGCCGGCTGCCTTGGCCAGCCGGGCGATGCGGACAGCCTCCTCGGCGTTCCGGGCCCCTGATGTATTGGGCATCAGGATGCAATGTTTCGGGATATAGCTGACAATGTTTTCCTCGGCATAGGCCAGATCGACCCGCCGCAAAGCGACGGTAATAACCTCGGCCCCTGACGCCGCCACCACTTCGGGAATCATCTTGTTGGCGGCAAATTTTCCTGTCCCTAAAAACAGTCGGCTGGACAATTCCTGGTCACCAATTTTCAGCTTGTCTTGCATATGTTTCACCCTCCTCCGACAAATGCGATAATTTCCACTTTATCACCCGGCTTTAAGATGACTGACGCCCAGGCTTCTCTGGCGACAATAGCCAGATTACACTCGACGACAATCGTCTCCGGGTTTAGTCCGCGCTCGGCCACAAGCCCGGCAATGGTCAAACTGTTGTCTATTGCCATTGCCCTGCCGTTTAGCAAGAATTCCAAACACTACCCCTCCTTTAGGTAAAAAATAAATAAAGCACACCTCAGGAATAAGGTGCGCAATTATTCTTCCTACGCGGGCATTATCCCGATCAGGTTCAAAGGTAAGGCACTTACTTGCGCCACTCTCAGCCCATATATGAGCTCCCTTGTATCATTATTCAATTATGCCATCAGTTTACAGCTATTTCAGCCGACAGTCAACCTTTTTTTCCCTATTCCACCAACAAAATCCGGCCGCAGTTGTCGCAATAAACCGTCACCGTGACGGCCAATGCCGTCTGATTGGTCGGAATGCTCATCCGGCAGCCGCCACAGATGCCTTTATCCACTCTGGCCACCGGCAGCGGCGTTCTCCTGGCAAGGTCCCGAAATCGCTGCAGCAGCCCCGGCTCCACCTGGCTGGCAAGCTGGCTGAGCTCACTTTCCATCGCCGTCAGTCGAGCATCAAAATCGGCCAGAGCATGGGTGATCAACTGTTGTTTTTCTGCATGCAGCCGCTTTTTTTGCTGCACTGCGGCTTCGTCGCCGGCAACCTTGGCTGCGATTTTCTCGCAAGCTTCGATATTGGCATAGGTTTGATTTTCCAGGCTGGCAATATCTTGGCGCATTTTGTCGCAATTCTCTTTGACCTGCTCCAGTTCCTTGAGATTGGTTATCTCTCCGCCATACAGTTTGGCTTCCACCTCCTGACAATGTTTGGCGTCGGCGGCGAGAGCGGCTTCCTGCTGAGAGCAGACCCGCTCCAGCTGCATTTTTGCTTCCTTTTCCGCCGCAATGGTTTGCGTCAAAAGCCTCACTTCCTGCCAAAGCTGACGCACCTCATCCGAATTAACCTTCGCTTTTTGTAGTGAGAGCGCATTTTTTTGCTGTTCCATCTGCTGCATCTGAAATAAGATCTTCAATTGCTCTTTCATACCCCAGGCCCTCCTTCACTTCATACGCCATAATAAGAAAAGACAGGTCCAAAATCACCTGTCTTCAATAAACCTGAAACACGTCTTTACTCAAAATATCGGTATTAATCGTTACCGACCAGTCTCCCCGGGCCGCACAATCTTTAAGATAAGAGGCAATACCATCCACTGCCGGACGCTCTGTAGCAAAATGACCGGCGTCGATAACCGCCAGCCCCATTTGCTGCGCCGCCTGGGCCTCGTGGTATTTCACGTCCCCGGTAACCAGCACATCGGCGCCGGCTGCCGCCGCCTGCGAGATGACCGAAGCGCCGGCCCCGCCGCACACTGCGACAATCTTCACCAGACGCCGACTATCCCCCACAGCCCTGACATGGTCGGCCTGCAGCGCTATTTTTACTTTTGCGGCAAACTCGCCAAAAGTCATCGTCTCAGCCAGTTCACCCAGTCGCCCCAGCCCGGTGGCAGGGCTCTGATTCTCAAGGGGATATAAATCATAGGCCACTTCTTCATAAGGATGGGCCTGAAGCATGGCTCCTACCACCTTCCGACTGAGGGTCGCAGGCAAAATGGTCTCCAAGCGAATTTCCGGGGCATATTCGAGTTTCCCCTGCTGGCCGGTAAATGGACTGGTTCCCGGCAACGGCAAAAAGGTTCCCGTGCCGGTGGTTTGAAAGGTACAGTCACTGTAGTTGCCGATATGGCCGGCACCGGCGCCGGTGATGGCTGCCCGCACCTCTTCGCTGTGGCTTGCGGGAACGAAAACTACCAGTTTTAACAGTTTTTCCTGTTGACTCACCACTAGCGGTCGTTTGCCACGGAGACCCAGCCGATCAGCCAGGACGTCATTCACCCCTTTGGCTGCGGCATCCAAATTGGTATGCACCGCCAGGAGGGCGATATCGGCTTTGATCAGACTAGCCAGCGTTCTGCCTAAGGGCTGATCGGTGCGAATGCTGGTCAGAGGCTCAAAAATAAGCGGATGATGGGCAATAATCATGTCCACACCCTCGTTCGTAGCCCGTAGCGCCAACTCAGGCGTCACATCAAGGGCCACCAATATTTTGTTTATCGCCTGATCGGCGCAGCCAACCAACAGCCCCACATTGTCCCAACTTTCCGCCAGATGTAGTGGTGCCAGTTCATGGACTGCGTCGATAATGGTCTGACATTTTACAGACATGCCCATTTTTCCTCCAGCAGGAGAATTTGTTCGCAATATTCGCGGTACCGCGGCGAATTCAACGCACAGGCGCTATCGGCCATTTCGGCCACCACCCGCTTCAGTTGCCCGATCATCCCTGCCAAATGGTCCTTCAGCAGCGGATGACGACAAGCCCAAAGCAGCGGTCCGATATCGTAGAGAACCGGTTCGACTTCACCGGATAGGCCCTGTTCCGCGGCGATAATTTCGTAAATCCGTCCGTCTTCCTCAACCAAATTCTCATCAACCAAGTGCCAGCCATTGGCAACCAGCCAGCGGCGAACCGCTCCGGCAGCCAGCATCGGCTGGAGAACCAGGCGCGACAACGACCGGGTCACATCCGGCCGGTCGCTGAGAATGCCAATCATCGTAGGGCCGCCCATGCCGGCGATAATCGCTGTGTCTGCCTCACCGGGCGATAGCACCGCCAGACCGTCCCCCAGGCGAACCGAAATCTGCTCATCCAGACCCATGCGGCCGATTGCGGCCAGGGCCGACTGATAAGGGCCATGATGTACATCTCCGGCCACGGCGCTGGTGATGACTCCTGAGGTCACCAAGTGGATGGGCAGATAGGCGTGATCTGTACCAATATCGGCCACACGACTGCCTGCCGGTATCATGGCGGCAATCGCGGCCATTCTGCTGCCGAGTTTCACGAATCCATCCCCCTTGGGAGTTAGTATTCGCCTGATGCCGGCAAAATCCTCTCAGTCATCCCCCCAGCGTAAAGCGGTGAATCGGAGTATAAATGCGGCGCCGGTCTCGCTCCTCGCTCAAGATAAGGGCAAATTCCGCAACTCTAAATACAGCCCGATCACCCAGCCGGTCGCCCCAAGAAGACGCTGGTTCTGTCAGTTCCACATCCTGGGCCAGCGTAATATGAGGCCGCCACGGCCGCTGCTCCGGCTCAAACCCTGCTGTGGAAGCCGCTAGTTCCACGCTGGCCTGCAAGCCCCTCAGAGAGGCAATCTCGCCGCCTACGGCGATCCATATCACCCTGACCGGATTACCCTGCCCGAACTGCCCCAGTTTGCCCAGCTCTAACGAGAATGGCAGTAGGCCTTTGGCTGCATCAGCCAAAACATCAGTCAGGTCGGGAACTCTCTCGGCGGCGACTTCACCCAGGAACTTGAGGGTCAGATGAAAATTGTCCCAGTGTTTGAAGCGGCCCCTTTTGCTGAGAGCGCGCAGCCGACTCTGGCACTCTGCCAGCGCCCGCAGTATCTGCGGCGGAAATTCAACACCAATAAATAAACGCATCCTGCCTCCAGCGACCCTTTTGATCTACCGTTTGACAGTAACTCTCCGTTTTCCTATTATTTTCTTTATCAATAATTAATTTATCCCGATCTTTACAATAAACTCACAAATCTCCAACTTCTATACGCCATCGATAGAAAAAGCGGAAGGCTCACCTTCCGCTTTTGTGCTGCACTACTTTAAATTTAATATACGGGCGGCGTTGCCTCCCATGACCAATTCGCGGGTACGAGAGTCGAAGTCTTTCAAAATGGCCTCAAAAACGGCGACATCGGTATAGCCGAGTGTAAAGGGAACATCGCTGGCAAAAAGAACCCGCTCCGGTCCCAGTTCTTTGATTGCTTTGACGATGGCCTTGGGGTTGCACTCGCTGGCGGCGGGATAAATGTTGGGGCATTCTTTGCAAACCTGGATGGCGGCGTCGTGCAATCCCTGCATGCCACCCATATGAACCATGACGATAGTCAGCTCAGGGAACATTTTGGCAATTTTGCCGACAATGAACGGATGGCTGAAGACCGGGTCTTTGTGGCCTGAGTGGAGCGCCAGCACCAATTTCTTCTCGGCAATTCTGCTAATAAGCGGCAGGGTCAGCACCGGATCGTCGATATAATATTGATCGCGCCCGCCGTTGATTTTCACTCCCTTGAACCCATATTCATCGATACACAGGTTCAGTTCGTTCATTGCCTCTTCTGTTCCCAGCCGGGGATTGACCGCCCCGAAAGGAATAATCCGGTCCGGATATTTCTTGGATGCTTCCCATACGGCGCGATTGTCGGCACTGAGCTGGCGGGTGTAGGTGACCATCGGCCAGGCCACCGCCTGATCAATCCCGGCTTTGTCCATGATTTTTAAGAGTTCCTCGGCGGTAACAGCGACGTTTTCTTTTTTTGCGGCAATATGGGTATCAAAATCGATTATTTTCATTCTTTTCTCCCCCTACTATTTATATCGGTTTTTTATAATGATTATCTTACTAGCCTTCCCGGAAGAGGATGCACACCGGACTGCCGGTATTCACAACAAGTCCGGTCGGACTTAGTTTGCCGATCTCCGGGTCCGCCCGGAAAGCAACGATCGAATCAGAATCCTGGTTGGCGACATAAAAAACCTTGCCTGCCGGATCAAAGGTAATGAATCGCGGTGTCTTCCCCTGACTTGGCTCCCAGCCGACGACGGTGAGCATTCCGGTCGCCTGATTGATCGCATAGGCGACAATACTGTCATGTCCCCGGTTCGAACAATAAACAAACCGCCCGGACGGTGAAACGACGATTTCGGCGGACTTGTTTTTACCTGCAAAGTCGGCCGGCACTGTCGAGACTTCCTGCAAGGATTCGAAACCGCCGTGCTGCTCATCAAACCGATAAGCGGTCACACTGGCATGTACCTCATTATTGACATAGACAAAAGGTTTGCCGGGGTGAAAGTCCACATGACGGGGGCAGGCTCCCGGCCGGGAGACAGCTGCCGGAGGATCATTAGCAATCAATTTGCCCTTTTCGGCGTCAAACCGGTAGACAAAAACCCGGTCAAGTCCCTTATCCGGAATAATGATGAAGCGGCCACTGGGATGAAACGGATTGTGATGCGGATGGGCAAAAGGCTGTTCCACCTTGTTCGGTCCCGGGGTGCCTGGCAGGGCGACAAGATCACAAAAAGGCGCCAGTGACCCATCAGGGTTGCGAGGGAAAACCGCCATCACACCAGAACCGTAATTGGCGGTGACGATAAAACGATTGGTCGGGTCTACCGCTAAGTGCACCCCATTCTTGCCACCGAGGGGTTGGCGGTTTAAAAAGCTCAGCATGCCGGTCTCATCGTCGATTTTAAAGGCGGTAATATGGTCTTCGTCGCCATGCACCGAATAAAGAAATTGCCGCGTTTGATCGAATGCCAGGAAGGACGGGTTTACGAGATCCTTTAGGATCTGAACAAGTGTCCACTGCCCTGACGCCGGATCGACCTGATATACACTGATGCCCTCCCCGTGCCCCTGCCGCTCCGATGCGGTATAGCTTCCGACATAGGCCAAAAGCCGCTTGCCCTTTGCCGACAGATCACCGGCAGCCGCCGGGCCAGTTGTTGCTAAAGCCATAATTACTCCTCCCGGTTATAGTCTGAATCCTACTGCAGTTTGGCGGTGCCGCGCTTACTACTCACCACAGACCGAGGAATTTCCACCACGCGCCGCCGATAACCAGATAAATAAAGATATACAGGATCGAAACCAGAAAGCCCAGCTTCCACCAGGTTTTCAGATCGACATAGCCTGCCCCGAAGTAAAGGGGAGCAGGTGCCGTGCCATAGTGGGTCAATACGGCGCAAATGCTCGACATATACGCCAGCGTCAAAGCGATATAATATTTCGGCACCCCAGCGGTGGCAGCCACCACGATCAGGCCGGTATACAGGGCAACAGCGTGGGAAGTCATACCGGCAAAAGCATACGATGAGTAAAAATAGATCACCACAACAAGGATCAGCGATAAGTACCAGGGCACTCCCACAAGATAGGCAGCCACCCCTTTGGCGAACCAGGCAATAAAACCGAACTTGACAAGGAAATCAGCCAGGCCGATGATGCCCCCCAACCAGATGAATACATCCCAGGCGCCCTTTTCTTCCAGGGCGTCCTGCCAATCGATGATGCGGGCCATCAGCATGACGCTCAATCCAAGCAGCCCTACCAGGGTGGCGTCAATTTTTGTATAAATGGCAGTAGCCCACAGGACAAGAACGCTCAAAAAGATGCCGATCAGGATAATTTCATTGCGGGTAATCGGTCCCATCTTGGCTAGCTCTTCCCCCGCGATGGCTTTGGCTTCCGGCGTTTTCTTCAATTCAGGCGGATAGTAATAATAGAGAAACAGCGGAATAGCGATCAGCGAAACCATGCCTGGGACAATGCCGGCCACAGCCCAAAGGCCCCAGCTGATCTCTATACCCAGAGCCTTTAGGGCCATCTCAGCCAGCAGCACATTGGCCACCATCGCTGTCATAAACATTCCCGAAGTCACACAGCCTGTAAAATACGAGCACATGATGAGGAAAGATCCGATACGTCTGGCAGTCGGCCCGGGATGCGAGTCGAAAGAGACGATCAGACTTTTGACGATAGGAAACATGATTCCCCCCGTCCTGGCAGTGTTGGACGGCAGGGCCGGCGATATGATCAAATCGTTGGCTGCCAATACATAGGCCAGTTTGAGGGTGCTATCACCAAAAGCACGCGTCAGCAGCAGGGCAATCCTTCGGCCCAGACCGGTCTTAAGAAAGCCGCGGGCAAATAAAAAAGCGATAAAGACCAGCCAAATAGTTGGGTTGCCCCAGGCGGCTAGGGCGTCCTTCAAGGGAAACAATTTGACGGTAATGCCAAACACCGTGCTGATCAATATGACGGCAGCCATCGGCAGCGGATGAAGAACAAGTCCTAAAACAGTGCCGAAAAACAAAGCAAAATAATGCCACGCTGTAACCGTCAATCCATCAGGTACCGGCAAAAACCACAACAATGCAGATGATCCCATACAAATGATCCCTTTAGTAAGATTACTCATTTTTCTCCCCCTTTCATTTAATAACGGCGGCGAATCCAGTCCTTGTCCCTCGCTCATTCTTTTTAAGACTCCCCGCTTATTGAAATATATATTAAGCAATTATCATGCCATGGCTTTCTGAAATTTTTTCTGGTTGACGGATCACTGGCCAAATTCCCCGAAAAGCTTCGTATTCCGGCTTATATGTCCAAAACAGCTGATCGATCTATATCCTAAAAAATTTTCCCTGCTGGCAGACCTTTACCCTCGATAACTCTTCCGTCCTCCTTATTCTCCCAGACATATTGCAGGTTTCAGACGCGAATTTTCCTATTCGTAGAAGGACCATGACCGAGAGATGACAAAACACCATGCTGCAAAAAGCAACATAGTGTTCGACCGTTCGTTTTATTTTGCAAATCCCCAGGACTGCATTTTGCGCCACAGCGTGGTCCTGTTTATGCCAAGACGCTGGGCTGTTTTGGTGTAATTATATTTTTCCTCCAGCAGCACCTGCTCAATCTGCTTTCTCTCCAATACCCGCAGTTGATCCCCTCCGGACTCCTGCTCCGAAGGTTTGTCGGCAATAACCAGTTCCCGGCTAATATCGGCCTCTTCGATCATCGGTCCCGCAGCCAAGAGCGCCACCCGCTCAATCACGTTTTCCAACTCGCGGATATTTCCAGGCCAACGGTACACTTGCAGCAGCTTTAAGGCCGCTGGAGTAATCCCCACTTCTTTAGCCCGCGACAGATGCAATCTGCCCAGCAGCCCGGATACCAGGGCCGGGATATCCTCAATCCGCTCGCGCAGCGGCGGAAGGTGAAGCCGCAATACATTCAAACGATAATATAAATCATCGCGAAATTTCTTCAGTTCGATGAGTTCAGCCAAATTCTGGTTGGATGACGATATGATGCGGACATTGACAGGAATGACATTGTCCGCCCCCAGCCGCATCACTTCCCGTTCCTGCAATACGCGAAGCAGTCTGGCCTGCAATGAGGAAGGCATCTCACTGATTTCGTCCAAAAATATCGTCCCGCCGTGAGCCAGCTCAAACATCCCCTGCTTGCCGCCTCGTTTCGCGCCGGTAAACGCCCCTTCCACGTAGCCGAACAATTCACTTTCCAGCAAATTCTCCGGCAATGCCGCGCAGTTAATGGCGACAAACGGGCCATTTTTCCGGCTGGATAAATTGTGAAGACTCTGCGCCACCCGCTCTTTGCCAGTTCCGGATTCCCCGGTAAGCAGCACTGTTGCGTCAGTCAGCGCATACTGGCGCACCCGGGCTTTTATCGCTTGCATCGCAGCAGAGGATCCAATGAGATTCTCAAAGCGATATTTGGCCAACAGGCCTTTTTTGTTGAGCTTCTGGCGAATCACCTGCTCAAACCGTTGCAGCTGGGTTGCATCCTGAATATTGGCGACAGCCCCTACCACTTCATCGCCCAGTTTAATGGGAATCCTCCTGATCGCGAACACTTTGTCCCCAATTGTTTTTATGCCTTCGCGTTCATACGAACCACCGTTCAAACAATTTCGCAACTGATCGTCAGGCCTGATATCGCCGATATATTTCCCGATAGCCGCTGACGCCTCAAGCTGAAAAGTCTGTCCGGCAGCGGGATTGCACACCGTGACAAAACCGTTTTTATCAACCGCAATGATTCCCTCTGCCGACGAGTTAACTATCGTCCGGAAAAGTTCGTTGCGCACCCGTTCAGCTTCTTGGGCTTTGGCAATTTCCAGGGCTTCCCTGATCGCTCTTTTGATTGCTTCAGGTCCAGAATCGAGCGATTCAACCATAAAGCCCAGACGTTTTGCCGCCTCAGCCCCGTCCCCGTCGCCGACCACTCCTGTCACACCTGCTTGGGCAAGTTCTCGTAATATCTGCTGCAAATCCTCGGCGCTCGACCAGGGCCGCATGAAAATTTGCGTCGACCCGATCTCAAGATCTTGCACCGAGGCATCAATCATATTGCTATTGGTCACAACGGCAATCTTGTCAGCGCCATTCGCAACCAAACGGTGAATCGGCGGCAAAAAATCATAAAATGTCGCAGTGATGCTCACCACCGGTTTTCCGGTTTCTTTGTTGATCGCCTTAGCTCTGCCGCCGCGACTGATAAAAACACTAACCTCTGGATAGGCTAAGGCGAGTTCTCTTACCGGCGTCTTGCTCTCAATACGAATGCCCAGCTCCATCTCCGCCAAAACTTGAGCGGCGACTTTTGCCATGCTCTGGGTAATAGCCACAAAGAGAATGGCTTCCATAGCGTTTCCCCCTTCGCTGCCGATTTGACGCAACGAATATTTTTTCTGTCTTAACATTCCGGATAAACCAACTTCTTATTAGCTATCTATTAGCCTCAAGCAACGACTTGTCCTTCACTGCCATAAAAAATCGCCGTCATATCATGATATTTTATTGGGTTGGCAAATTATCACCGCGCCTTGATAAACAACTCTCCGCCCCATGGATGCCAATCTATAAGATAATAAAAAATACCTCATCCCGAAACAGACAAGGCTCCAAATTTCACCTTATTGACGTGTCACGATATTATAAAAATTGAGCCACTCCGAAGAGCAGCTCAACACCAAACAAAATTATATTGGTGGGCGATGACGGGATCGAACCGCCGACATCCTGCTTGTAAGGCAGGCGCTCTCCCGGCTGAGCTAATCGCCCGGGGATTTTGGTGACCCGTAGGGGACTCGAACCCCTGTTAACGCCGTGAAAGGGCGCTGTCTTAACCGCTTGACCAACGGGCCATATTACAAAATAATTTGGTGGGCCCACCTGGGATCGAACCAGGGACCAGCCGGTTATGAGCCGGCTGCTCTACCGCTGAGCTATAGGCCCTGAAGACATTTAAAACAGGTTTTCCGAAGAAAGCCTGTTTTAGCAAGCAAATAAATGGCTCCTCGAGTAGGACTCGAACCTACAACATCTCGGTTAACAGCCGAGTGCTCTACCATTGAGCTATCGAGGAATGTCCACCGACAAAATATATTATAAAACAGCGGCGGTGTAACGTCAATAGGTTCAAGTAATTTTTTTACGGTAAATTAGGGCAAATCCTCTATCCTATCTTATTCGAGAAAATCTTTCAGCTTTTTGCTGCGGCTGGGATGGCGCAATTTACGGAGCGCTTTAGCCTCGATCTGGCGAATCCGCTCGCGGGTGACGCCAAAATGCTGGCCCACTTCTTCCAGAGTCCGGGCCCGCCCGTCGTCCAGTCCGAAACGCAGACGCAATACCTTTTCTTCTCTGGGTGTCAAAGTTTCCAGAACCTCTTCCAACTGTTCTTTGAGCAGCATAAAAGAAGCAGCCTCAGCCGGAGCCGGAGCGTCCTGGTCCTCGATAAAGTCGCCAAGATGCGAATCTTCCTCTTCACCGATCGGCGTTTCCAGCGACACCGGTTCCTGAGCAATCTTCATGATCTCCCGCACCCGCTCGACGCTGACATCCATCTCTTTGGCGATCTCTTCCGGGTTTGGTTCTCTTCCAAGTTCCTGGAGCAACTGGCGGGATACACGGATCAGCTTGTTAATGGTTTCCACCATATGCACCGGAATACGAATAGTACGGGCTTGATCGGCAATCGCCCGAGTAATGGCCTGCCTGATCCACCAGGTGGCATAGGTGCTGAATTTATAACCCTTATTATAATCAAATTTTTCTACTGCCTTGATCAATCCGAGGTTGCCTTCCTGAATCAAATCCAAGAACAGCATGCCCCGCCCTACATAACGTTTGGCGATGCTGACTACCAGCCTGAGATTGGCCTCCGCCAAGCGGCGTTTGGCTTCCTCGTCGCCCTGTTCCATGCGTTTAGCCAGAACAATTTCTTCTTCCCCTGTGAGCAAGGGAACCCGACCAATCTCCTTTAGGTACATCCGGACAGGATCATCAATGCTGATCCCTTCCGGAACGGACAGGTCAATATCCACCTCTTCCGGAGCAGGCTCGATCCCGGTGATATCCGCGTCATCCAAGGGCTCAACATCGGGAATCTCGTCGACTATTTCAATTCCCTTGTTGGTGAAGACCTCGTACATATCGTCAATCTCGTCAGGAGTCAGATCTTCATTTTGGAGGGTATCCATGATTTCGGCGTATGTCAGCATGCCGCCACGCTTCTTGCCTTTATGCAGCAGCTCATTTACGTGCTCAGTTGGTAGATTCTTTTTATCTGTCATCTTATTCCCCTCCTCCCTCGGCATTCCCCGGACAAGTTACATCTTTCGTTGGCTTATGATTGGTGCAATTTGCTAATTTCATCTTTTATTCGCTGACTTTCGGCTAATTCCTGCAGAAAGTTGCTATCCCCCATGCGTTCTAATTCGTCAGCCCGTAGCCGGTGCTGTTCGTAGCGATTTTTCAAATGGGCCAGTCGTATGACTTTGAGACAATCATCGACCATCCGGGCAATATCACTAAATTGACTCTCCATGACCATAATATTCGATAACTCATTGCCTGCTTCTGGTGGCAAATCAACTGCCAGCATATCTGGCGCTAGATTTTTTCCCATATTATACGCAGTAAAAATCGAATTGATGATTGGTTTGCGGTCTCGTCCCTGAATATCGGTATCGCCAAGCTGAGCCTGTACATACGGGATGATGGAATGATCTTCAACCATCAGCCGGATCAGGTGCCTTTCGGCGGTCACAGTAGCCACTGCCGGTTGCCGCGCCAAGGCAGCAATAGCACTAGTTTTCCCCTGATTTACATTTTTATCCTTTTTAATAATAGCAATATATTTCTTGATTTCAGTTCTGATCGAACTTTCATCAATGGCCAGCAGTTCAGATAACCTTGCGATATGAGCGTTCACCTCAACCGCGTTTTCTGCTTCCGCCAAAGCCGGAACTACTTTGGAAACCACACTCACCTTGCCCTCAAGGCTGGAATAGTCGGTCGTTTCAACCGCTTGGCGCACCTGAAAATCGAGCAAAGCTGCCGCATTATCAATCAGCGTCTGGAAAGATTCGCCTCCGTGTTTGCGGATAAAATCATCGGGGTCCTTACCGTCGGGAATGGCCACTACCCGCACGCCAAGCCCCATGGTCCGCACCATGGTCAGCGCCCGCAAAGTGGCATTCTGACCAGCGGCGTCACTGTCATAGGCAAAATAAATCTCCTTGGCATAGCGGGCAAGTCGTCTGCCCTGTTCCAGCGAAAAAGCTGTTCCCAGAGAAGCTACAACATTTTTAAACCCGCTTGTGTAGACAGCAATCAAATCCATATACCCTTCGACCACAATGGCCTGGCCCGACTGGCGAATCGATTTATGGGCCGTATCGAAACCATAAAGAATATGCCGTTTGTTGAAAATTGCCGTTTCAGGGGAGTTAAGATATTTAGGCTGACTGCCATCCAGTACCCGGCCGCCAAACCCCACCACCCGACCCTGTGGATCGGCAATGGGAAACATGATGCGATCGCGAAAACGGTCGTAGACACCGTCGCCAGAAGGCCTCGGCGCCACTAGACCGGCCTTGACTAGTTCATCCGGTTGAAACCCGCGTTCCGCCAGGGCGACAGCCAACTTATCCCAGGCAGGCGGGGCAAATCCCAGCTTGAACTCGGCCATCGTTTGCTCGCTAATTCCCCTTGAGATTAAGTATTCCCTCGCGGCTTTGCCGTAATTGGTTTTTGTCAGGCAGGAGTGAAAAAAATCCCTGGCCATCGCATTCACGCGGTATAAGTTTGCCAGTTCCCGTTCCACTTGCCGGTCGTGGGCAGATTTTTCCTTTTCCGGCATAGGAATATCAAGCTTTTTCGCCAGAAGTTTCATCGCTTCAAAAAAGGATAAATTCTCGACTTTCATCAAAAAATTGAAGACATTGCCGCCGGCTTGACACCCGAAACAATAAAAAAAACCTTTGTCCGGAGTAACGGAAAATGATGCCGTTTGTTCATGGTGAAACGGACAGCAGCCCCAATAATTTCGCCCTCTTTTTTTTAGCGGTACGTACTCGGAAATAATGTTGACTATATCACTTGCCGTGCGCAACTTGTCGATAAATTCGTCATATACCGCGTCTTTCATCTTCCCCACCTTCAAGCGCTCAAGCAATATATCATTACATTATAGTGCAAAACTCGGCGATCTATACATAGCCGCTTTTGCGCAAACAGCAATCTTACAATTATTCGCTGACTCACGCCACTATCCTGCCGCTCCGCTCCAAAGAATTTCGTCGTTATTCCTTGTTGGTTCCCAGTAATATTATTCAAGGCTCTTTACAAATATCCTCCTTTGACCCCTTGACAATAGCAACTGTCTGATAAAAGAAAAAACGAAGTGCTTTCGCACTCCGTCTCCGGAAAACATTTTTCACCGGCAGTTCGCCTCACTGCCCTTCCCTACCGTGCCTCCACCCCACTGGTCGGGACAAACAACTCTTCAAAAAGCCGGGTAGCATATAAATCGGTTAGACCGGCGATATAATCGGCAACCGAAACCTGCAAACCCCAGCGATCCTCGCGCTCCAGAAATTCCGGCGGCAAGGCTCCCGGTGTGGCGATATAATATTCATAGAGTTTGTGGATGACAAATTTCGCCTTGCGCCGTTCGTCTTCCAATCGTTTAGAAGTATAGATTGCCGCAAACATGAATTCGCGAAACTCATCCATCGCTTTCTGAACCCGTGGCGACAGGCGGATTTCACCTTTCGCACTCGACTTTATCATGTCAGCCACCATCACGGTAATCATCGCCGACGGATTGGTACCCAGGACTTTGGTTACGCCACCTGGCAGATCGGTGGGTTTAAGCATCCCGGCCCGAATACCATCATCATAGTCGTGACAAAGATAGGCAATACGATCGCCAATCCTGACAATATTGGCCTCCAGACTGAGCGGTTTTTTGTTTCCGGTATGATTGGCGATGCCGTCCTTCACCTCGACTGTCAGGTTGAGACCCTGTCCGCCGCGTTCAATATACTCCACTACCCGCAGGCTTTGCTCGTTATGCGCATAGTGCCCGATAATCTCCCTGAGCGCTTCCTCCCCGGAATGACCGAATGGCGTATGGCCCACATCGTGCCCAAGCGCAATCGCCTCAGTCAAGTCTTCATTCAGCATCAGTCCTCGGGCGATGGTCCGGGAGATTTGAGCCACCTCCAGGCTATGGGTCATACGCATCCGATAGTGATCGCCCGGCGAAATATAAACCTGAGTCTTATGCTTCAGGCGCCGGAACGCCTTGCTATGAATAACACGGTCACGATCACGCTGAAAGGCGGTCCGGAAATCACAGGGGGCTTCATCTTTGTCGCGCACAGCATCACGACTTTTAGCCGCTAGGGGCGACAGGATCTTATATTCCTGCTCTTCGATGCGTTCACGGATATTCATATACTGACCTCCTGTACCGCTTTGCTATCCATTATACCACCGCTCCCATTTATTAACATACAAATTTGCCGTCAATCTGCTATAATAATTAATATGAAAGGTGGGTTAACCAGTGAAGCAACGTATTTACTTGATCACCTTATTGATTTTGTTAGTGTTAACCAGCACTACCTTGGCCGCCCCCAAGCCGATTATCACGGCCGACAAAACCTATTTCGATATAAATACCGGGCTGTATGTTTTGAAAGGCAATGTTTATATCGAGGTACGAAACCGGATCATCACCGCCAACATGGCCAAAGTCAGTATCGGTTCTCTGGAAGTGTGGGGCTCCGGCGGAGTCACGGTGGTCCAGGATGATATCACCTTCACTGGTGACAGCGTCTATATTTTCGGTACCCAGGACAGAGCGCAGATTGATGGTGGCGTTAGCTTCAAGCGTACCGGTCTCACCATTAATGCCGACCGGGCCGAATTCAATTGGCGCAGTAAAATCGGCGTATTCACCGGCAACGTCAGAGTCACCCAGGATGGCAATACCTGGACTGCTGATACTGTAAATTATAACGTAGATACTAATACTATACTATAATATCTCAACCCCGGCGGCAATCGTCCGGGGTTTTGTCATTGCTACTATTTCCCTGTACCCCCAAGCCAAAAGGGTAGCAGAAACAGCGGCCTTCCGGAATACTCTGGGGGCCGCTTTTTTTGTATGAACGATCTTTCACCACCAAGAAGTGGCCTGAGAAGGAACTATCAAATCAGATTTTGGTTTTTATGGACAATTTCGAGGATTTTATTGGCTGTTTCTTCGATCGCTTTATTCGAAACATCGATGATCGGACAGCGCAATTTACGCATGATCGCTTTGGCATATTCGAGCTCTTCGCCGATGCGCTCCACGTTGGCGTAGTTGGCATCTGGGCCAAGTCCCATGGCCTTGAGGCGCTCTGCCCGGATTTCATTGAGCTTTAGCGGATTGATAATCAGGCCGACGATACGCTTGGACGGCACCTGAAATAGTTCTTCCGGCGGCGCTACCTCGGGAACCATCGGCACGTTGGCCACCTTGACCTTTTTGTGGGCCAGATACATACTGAGCGGTGTCTTGGACGTGCGGGAAACACCAATGATGATGATGTCGGCTTTCAAAATCCCCCAGGGATTCTTGCCATCGTCGTACTTTACGGCGAACTCCACCGCCTCCACCCGCTGGAAATAATCCTGGTCGAGCTTATGTACCAGACCGGGCTTCAACTTCGGTGTCAAGTTACTCACATTTTGAACTGCCTGAATCATTTGGCCCATAAGGTCAATGGTCGGGATATGGTAGTTCTTGGCCAGCGAGGCGAACGCCTCCCGCAGTTCGACCGACACCAGGGTATGGCAGATCACACTAGGCTGTTTGGCTGCCGTCTTTAGCGCCGCCTCGATCTGGCCGACAGAGGTAATATAGGGTATGCGGATAATTTCGAACGTACCTGAGTCAAACTGGCTGGCGGTGGCCCTGGCGACCATTTCAGCCGTTTCGCCGATTGAATCCGACAAAGCATAAATAATCGGTACAGTTGTCATTACAATGACCTCCCGCAAATTAGCTTGTCCCATTATCAGTGTAAATCATTTCACCATTTTTGTCAGAAAAAAAATCAGGGATTGAAATCAATCCCTGAATAACTATCGATCAGTTTAGGCTGCGACGATTTTGCTCAAATCGGCGATCCGGACCGCAAGACCGGTAATCGCCTTGAGCAGCGCCAGGCGATTATTCCGCACCGGAATAGCATCCACCATGACCATGACCTGACTGAAAAAAGCATCAATAGGAGTAGCCAAGGTGGCCATCGACTTTAGCACCCCATCATAATTTTTCGTCTTCGTCATGGCGGCAATTTCGCCTTCAACCGACAAGTAGGCCTGATATAGCTTCTGTTCGGCCTCGGTTTCAAATAGCGCAGGGTCGATGACAACATCAGTGGCATTTTTAGCCAGGTTACCAGCCCGGGTAAAAGCCTGAATCACTGTCTGCATTGCTGCGCTTCCACCTTCCAGCGCCAAAGCTTTGGCCCGCAGCCAGGTATCATAGACGTCGTCGGGCTCCACTGCCAGGACGGCATCGATCATGTCATAACGCATTCCTTCGTCACTGAGACCATTTTTCAGCCGCAGACGGAAAAATTCCCGCAATTCATCGAGAAGCTTGCTCCGCCGGTCCGGGTCGGTAATTCCTAAAAGATCCATAGCTTTCTCGGCAAGAGTAGTAATCGACAGATGATATTTGGCGTTGATCAGGATATTGACGATCCCCATCGCCTGGCGCCTGAGGGCAAAGGGATCCTGGGAACCGCTTGGAATCAGGCCGCGACTAAAGGTGGCCACAATATTGTCCAGCTTGTCGGCGATGCTGACCATCCGGCCGAAAGCAGCCTGGGGCAAAATATCGCCGGCAAACCGCGGCAGGTAGTGCTCAAAAACGGCCTCGGCCACCGCAGGCGCTTCGCCGTCCAGCATAGCATATTCCCGGCCCATGACCCCCTGCAGTTCGTCAAATTCATTCACCATGCCTGTGACTAGATCGGCCTTGGCTAGATAGGCGCTCCGCTCGATCAATGGCATTTCCTGCTCATCCATCCCCATGGCCTTGGCGATAAACACCGCCAGGTGCTGCAGCCGCAGGGTCTTATCAAACATGGTTCCCAAGCCTTCCTGGTAGACGATGGTTTTCAGCTTGTCGACCCGCTGGGCCAGGGGGACTTTCTTGTCTTCCTCAAAAAAGAACTCGGCATCAGCCAGTCGCGCCCTGAGAACACGCTCATTGCCGCTGCGCACAATGTCGATATAGTCTGCCCCGCCGTTACGCACCGTGATAAATACCGGCAGCAGCTTGCCATCGGCTCCGAGAACCGGGAAATAGCGCTGATGCTCCCGCATTGGTGTAATCACCGCTTCAGGCGGCAGAGCCAGATATTTATCCTCGAAGCGACCGCACAAGGCAGTCGGGTATTCTACAAGATAGACCACTTCTTCCAGCAGATCCTCATCAATACTGGCCATACCCCCCTGCTGCACCGCCAGTTTCTCCACCTGCTCCCTGATAACCTGCCGCCGCAGGTTTTGGTCGACCATCACATGGCTTGCTGTCATTTTAACAAAATAATCATCAACCGAATTGACGGTCACCGCACCCCGACTTAAAAACCGGTGGCCAGCGCTCGTGTTTCCGGCGGTAACTTCAGCCAGCGAAAAGGGGATAACCGCACTGCCGAAGAGGGCCAGCAGCCAGCGAATGGGACGGACAAAACGGATGTCGAGGTCCCCCCAGCGCATGCTCTTCGGGAAGGACAGCGATGTGATGATATCTGGCAGCAGTGCCGGCAGCAAATTCTCCACCGGCTGGCCAACTTCCTGGATGACAGCAAAAACATAACCGTCTTTTACCACCAGTTGGCTGACATCAATCCCTTGGCCGCGGGCAAAACCCTGAGCGGCTTTGGTCGGTACTCCATTGACGTCAAAGGCGATCTTCAGCGAAGGCCCTTTATTCTCGCTGTGACGGTCAGCCTGCTGTTCATTCACCCCACGTACCACCAGTGTCAGCCGGCGCGGCGTTCCGAAGGTCGCGAGTTCAGCATAGGTGACCCGATTTTCATCCAGTTTGGCGGTGGCAACCTCGGCAAATTGTTTCAAAGCGACCGGCATAAACTTGGCCGGAATTTCCTCGGTGCCGATTTCCAATAATAAATCCTTCGCCATGCTATTTCCCTCCTTTGAGCAGCGGAAAGCCTAGCTTTTCCCGCTGTTCGAGATAGCCCTGGGCGCAAAGGCGGGCCAGGTTGCGGACCCGTCCGATGAAGGCGGTACGCTCGCTCACACTGATGGCGCCCCGGGCACCCAGGAGATTAAAGGCATGAGAGCATTTCAACACATAATCATAGGCCGGCAGGACAAATCCCAGTTCCACCACCCGGACGGCCTCTTTTTCGTACAGGTCAAACAAGTGGAACAACAGATCGACATCAGCCAACTCAAAATTGTAGTGGGATTGCTCCACCTCGTTACGGTGGAATACATCGCCATAGGTAATGCCGGCCACCCACTCAAGGTCAAATACATTTTCCTTGCCCTGGATATACATGGCCAGCCGCTCAAGGCCATAGGTGATCTCTACCGCTACCGGCTTGACGTCGATGCTGCCCACCTGCTGGAAATAGGTGAACTGGGTGATCTCCATACCGTCGAGCCAGACCTCCCATCCCAGGCCCCAGGCGCCAAGAGTGGGCGATTCCCAGTTATCCTCAACAAACCGGATGTCGTGCATACCAGGGTCGATACCCAAACGGGACAGGCTCTCCAGATACAGTTCCTGAATATTGGCTGGCGAGGGCTTCATGATCACCTGATACTGGTGATGCTGGAACAGGCGGTTGGGGTTGTCGCCGTAGCGGCCGTCAGCCGGCCGGCGGGATGGTTCCACATAGGCCACATTCCAAGGTTCGGGACCGAGGGCCCGTAAAAAGGTGGCCGGATTCATCGTGCCGGCGCCTTTTTCAACATCATAGGGTTGCTGAATAATGCATTTTTGCTCGGCCCAAAAGTGTTCGAGCGTCAGGATGACCTCCTGAAAAGTCATAGCAGTGTTGCCTCCTCATCATTTGATAAAAATAAAAATTCCCGTCCCAGTAACATCCGTTACAGGGACGGGAACAAATTTCCCGCGGTTCCACCCTGATTGGCCGCCAAAGGCGACCCACCTTACTTTCAATAGCGAGGTTTACTCTCCAATACGGATTTCCTCTCGCGGCTCGGGAAGGCCTTCACCTGCACCATACCGGGCTCGCACCCTCCCCGGATCGCTTCAACCTGCCGGCTACTTGTTTCCGTCCTCACCTTGATATTGCCATTATAATATAGCAAATCTGCCCTAAACTGTCAACTTACAATGGCTTATTCGGCGTTTCCCTGTCTCTCTCTGCCGACTGAGTCTCTGCGTCCTCGCCTTCACCGCGGACAACCTCAATCGTACAGCGTTTGAACACCGCAACCAATACGCCAAGTGCCGCCAGCTGGGGCAGGATGACCGCACCGATGGCCCCCAAAGTCACCGGGATCTCCACCAGCATTTTACCGTCGTGCTTCACCCGAATTTTACTGACATTGCCTTCCCGGACCAGGTCCTTCACCTTATCGATGACCTCCCCGGACTTGACCGAGAATTCTTCTGTCCATTTATTGTGTTTCTTGCCCTCCAGCTCTATGATCGCCTCGATCACGTTGCCGCCGGTCTGTGCGAGAATATCCCTCGCTTCCCGGTAGGTAACCCCGGCCCGTTCACGCACCAGATCGATCTTTTCCAGTGTAATCTCTTCCATCCACCTTACCCTCCCCTGCATTTGTCCTATTTTTCCCGCGGCCCCTCCTTTTTATCCGAGCCGGTCACAGTCGCGAGAAACGCCATAGATTTAAGCGGTTTATCCAAACGATCCATTATGAAATCCAGGACCAACCTTTCTGTCTGCAGCAAAACCGCACCAACTACCGAAAACTGTCCCGGATTCTGCCAATCAAGCTGAAGCAGCTTCTCGACCAGCTGGTTCACATCCTCGCTGTATTCCTGACAGTTCACGCCAGAGCAGCCGGGGCAAACGACGCCGCCAGCCCGCACGTCGAAACGGGCGGGATAGGTTAATGTCTGCCCACAGGTCACACACAGCCTACATTCCGGGCGAAACCCGCCCAGCGCCATCAATTGCAAAGCGCAAGCCAACGCAGTGATGCGTGGGTTACGGGCACTCATCAAGGTAAAAGCAGCCAATAACAGCTCAAATACTGCCGGTTCCGCCTCTCGCTCCGGCCAAAGCTCAGCCGCCAGTTCGGCCAAAAAGGTGGCATAAGCCATCTGAGTGAGCTCTTCGCGTAGTGGACGAAACGGATTTTTGATCGCACACTGCCTGATTGTCGAAATATTTTTCCCTGGTGTCAGAACCAGCTCAGCGTGAACAAACGGCTGAACCGTTCCGGAAAGCTGGCTCTTGGGTCGTCTGGCCCCATAGGCCATGGCGGTCATCTTCCCCTGTTCACGCGAAAATAAAGTGACCATCCTATCGGCGTCGTCCCAGTTACGGACCGCTAAAAGGATGGCTTCCAACTTAAACTGTCCCATATTCAATCACTCTATCCATTTTCCGGCATCCGCCTCTCAGGCGGGAACAGACGATCATCAAGACACTGGCGGTAGAGAAGATAGACTCCGATGTTACCGGTATTCTGAAACAAATCCCACATCACATCCCGCAGCGACACTTGTCATCATCCTTTCGAGCCTAGTTTCGTCAAACCGACTCCGAAAAAGTGTCTTCGGCTTCACCGGCAGAGGGATCCAGCGGCACGGCTTTCACCCGTACCACCCGAAAGCCATTTACCTCTAACACCGAAAAAGTGAAATCACCGAGATTCGCCTGATCGCCCACCTCCGGCCGACGTCCAAGCAGGCCGAAAATGTAGCCCCCAATTGTATCTTCTTCATGCTCTTCCAGACGGATATTTAAAAGTTCGGCAACCTCTTCCAAGAGGACCCGTCCTTCAAATTCATAACTGCCGTCGGGAAGATGCTTGACCTCGGGTTCTTCTTCATCATGCTCATCCTGGATGTCACCGACGATTTCTTCCAGAACATCCTCCAGCGCCACCAGACCGGCCGTACCGCCGTATTCGTCAGCCACCACCGCCAGATGGGTGCGCTTACGCCGCATGAACTGCATCAGCTTAGCCACCGACATGCCCTCCGGCACGACCATGACTTCGCGCATAACGGTCTGGAGATCCTTTTCACCGCCGCACATATCCAGATCCATAAGATCGCGAATATGAACCATGCCGATAACATGGTCTTTATCGTCCACACACAGCGGATAACGGGTATGCCCGGTTTCCTTCACCACCCGCATATTTTCCTCGAAGGTGTCATCGGTAAACAGACAGGTCATATCCTGCCGCGGCACCATGACCTCACGGGCCAGCCGGTCGGCAAAATCAAATACATTATCAATAATTTCGCTTTCCATCTGATCGAGGACACCGCCACGATGGCTGGCGCTGACCAGCATCCGCAGTTCATCCTCCGAATGGGCCAGTTCGGCCTCACTGGCTGGTTTAACCCCCAGCAGGGCAAGAATTCCCCGGGCGGCCTTGTTGAATAAAATGATAATCGGATAACCCAGCTTGTGAAAGATATATAAGGGCCAAACCACAACAAGAGCCAGACTTTCCGAACGCTGAATGGCCATCGATTTTGGCACCAATTCCCCGATCACGATATGCAAAAAAGTAATGATGGTAAACCCAAGCGCAATACTGACGGTATGCACCAGCCAGAATGAGCCGGGGAAATAGGAGAAGATAAACGGTTCGAGCAAGGAGGCAACAGCCGGCTCACCCAACCAGCCGAGAGCCAGAGAAGCAAGGGTGATGCCGAGCTGAGTGGCACCCAGGTAAGTGTCAAAAGACGATACTACCTTGAGAGCCAGTGCGGCCCTGCTGTTCCCCTGATGACTCAGTTCCTCCAGACGGGTCCTGCGGATTTTAACCAGAGCAAATTCGGCGGTTACAAAAAAAGCGTTGACTAGCACCAATAAAAGCGCAACTACAAGTTCAAGTATACTGACAGACGAGTCGATAGCGCATCTCTCCTAAGCTTTGGTTGCCTCATTGCCGTGCGGCATGATAGCGCCGGCGGTAAGAACATATTGCAGCGCGCTTTCACTTGTAACGTCTAACGGTATTATATCCCGCTTCGGCAGAATAATATTAACCCCAGCCGTTATGTTCAAGCTCAGCGGAATGAAGACACAGACACATTCTTCAGACAAATGATCGGCGATTGGTGACGATAGTTCGGTTGTGACAAACCCCAATGTTTTGATTCCAGGATAAGGATATGGGACAAGTACGGCCTGTCTGAAAAGGTTTTGCGATTCAAACACCGCAGTAGACAGTTGTTTCACACTATTATAGATAAATTTGATAACAGGGATAGAACCCAGCAGCCGCTCCCCATATTCCAAAAGACGGCGCAAGAGCCAATACGAAGACAGCCATCCAACCACCAGAATCAGCGCCAATACCGCCAGCAGGCCGATTCCGGGGAAATGCAGCGGCAAGTGACGTCCAAGTAGTGCTTCGGTAAACTGCAGCACTCCGAGCACGACAAAGCCGGTTATGGCAATCGGTGCCAGAACAATCAAACCATGGAGAAAATATTTGGACAGGGTCTTCATAACGCACCTCTGCTACAAATGATACCATTTACTGCAACTATGGTCAATAAATAACAAAAGACCGGCTTTCGCCAAGTCTTTCATTGAGCTAATATCCAGTGTTTCAGCCAAACAGCAGGCAGCAGGCCATAGGATGCCACGCCAGGTCTTAGCGTCCTTATTCGTAGCCGAACGATTTGAGAACGTTATCCCGATTCCGCCAGTCCTTTTTGACTTTAACCCACAAGTCCAAATAAGTTTTTGAGCCCAACAGATTCTCAATATCCATTCGGGCCATCCGGCCGGCTTCTTTCAAAACCGATCCTCCGGCGCCAATAACAATCCGTTTCTGTGAATCGCGCTCCACATAGATCACCGCCCGGACATAAAGGTCACCGTTCTCCCTGCTGGCGATCTCTTCAATATCGACAGCGATGGCATGGGGAATCTCTTCCCTGGTAAGCCGCAGCACCTTTTCGCGAATCAGTTCGGCAATCAACATTCGTTCCGGCTGATCGGTGATCATATCGTCAGGATAATACTGGGGACCTGGTGTCAAATGCTTCTTAATCTCAGTCACCAAATCGTCAAGATTGGTTTTAGCTAAGGCCGAAACCGGGACCACGGCGGTAAATTCACGCTGATTGGCGTACCGCTGGATGATCGGCAATACTTGCGGCCGGGTGATCTTGTCAATCTTGTTGATAACCAAAATAATCGGTGTGGAAACAGCAGCCAGCCGTTCCAAAATGTATTGCTCGCCGGCCCCCATCTCTTCATTGGCATCCACTACAAAGAGGACGGCGTCCACTTCCCGCAGCGTATTCTCAGCGGTGCGCACCATATATTCGCCAAGCTTATGGCGGGGCTTATGGATCCCCGGGGTATCGAGAAACAGGATCTGTGCGTCCGGCAAATTCAGGACGCACAATATTTTGTTGCGGGTGGTCTGGGGCTTGTCAGACATGATCGCGATTTTCTGGCCGATCAGACTGTTGACCAGCGTCGATTTCCCCACATTGGGGCGGCCAATCACGGCGACAAAACCAGATTTGAAAGTGTTGGAATCATTCATCAGCGGCGTCCTTTCCCGGTAAATCGGTTTTTGTAAAGGCGCCTGGCAGAAGTTTCGCCATCGAAACCACCTGCTGCTCCCCTTTGGTATTGCACATAATTACCTGATCAATTTTGAATTCGGCCATCACCTGTCGGCAGGCACCGCAAGGGGTGGCCGGACACGGTGTGTCGGCGATCACCGCCAGGGTCGTCAAATGGCGCTCCCCTTCCGCTATCGCCGTAAAAATAGCTGTTCGTTCGGCACAATTGGTCATCCCGTAAGAGGCGTTTTCGACATTGCAGCCGCTATACACCCGACCACTGGCGGCAAGCACCGCAGCCCCCACCGCAAAATGCGAATAGGGCGCATATGCATTGGCCCGCGCCGCCCGGGCGGCCTGAATCAGTTCCTCGTACACCCTTCGTCCCCCTTTTAGCCGAACAACCGGTGAAAAAATAAAAAATATCCTACCAGCAATGCGGCGATGGCAGTAACAAGCACCGCCCCGGCTGCCGCATCTTTGGCAGCCTTCGCCAGATGATGAATATGCGGTGAAACCAGATCCACCAGTGCCTCCACCGCCGTATTGAACATTTCGGCGGCCACAACGGCGGCAATCGTGAGGATTAGCAAAGACCACTCTACTACCGACAATTGAAAGTAAAGCGCCAGACCAACCGCCAGCAGAGCCGCAACGGCGTGGACTTTCATATTTCGCTGGGTGATAAAACAATAGACAATGCCGTTAAAGGCGTGTTTAAACCCGCCCAGCCAATTCTTCCGTCCAATCGCCATTCCTTCCACCTCACGCATAAGAAAAGACTTGGCTTCCGCCAAGACCAGACGAAGGCGGAAACTATACTGTTCTATCCGGCTCAAAACATGATACCGCCATGCCCGGCAGCGCTATTCGGTCTCGGCCGCGCGTGAAAGGCCCAGCTCCCCGAGGATTTGCTCCTCCTTGAGACGCATAGCGGTTTTGTCATTTTCAGTTTCATGGTCAAAGCCCAAAAGGTGGAGCATCCCGTGAACCGCTAAATAGGACAACTCACGCTGAAGATTGTGGCCAAACTCCTCCGCCTGCCGGGCAGCCGTTTCCAGCGAAATGACGATATCGCCGAGCAACGTCTCCTCTGGGCCGTCATAAACCTCCGGCTCGTCCCCTTCATTCAAAGCAAAGGAAAGGACGTCTGTGGCGCAGTCCTTGCCCCTGTACTGAAGGTTCAGGCCACGAATGTATTCGTCGTCGACAAAAATAACACTAACCTCGGTCTGTTCGCCCACGGCAAGGATCTCGGCCGCTTTATCCAGAACGCCCGTTACCGTTTGCTTCAGCCGCGGGGTTATCTTGATCTTTTCCTGCACATTGCTTAGGATTGTTTCCATTCTTCGGCTTTCTCCTCTCCAGCTCTTTTAGGGCGTCGGGGTATTCGATCCGGGAATGGAACATACTTGACAGTACCCGAATAAAAACATCGCCGATGGTATTGAGATCTTTCAATGTCAGGTTGCAATCATCCAGCTGACCGTCCTGGAGGCGCTGGCGGATCATCTTTCGCACCGTGGCTTCGATCCGGTTCATGGTCGGTTTAGAAAGGGAACGGACGGCTGCCTCACAGGCGTCAGCCAGCATGACCAGAGCAGCCTCTTTGGTCTGAGGGCAAGGACCTTCATAACGGAAGTCGGCCTCGATAATGCATTCACTATGCTCATTTTCGGTGGCCCGCTTGTAAAAATAAGATACCAGCATGGTGCCGTGATGCTGTTGAACCACATCAACCACCACCTGAGGCAATTTATATTCGCGGCACAACTCGAGACCATCCTTGATGTGGGAGGTCACGATCAGCGTACTGAGCGACGGAGCAATTTTGTCGTGGGGGTTATCCCCTTCCACCTGGTTTTCAACAAAGAAATAGGGGCGCTTGATTTTCCCGATGTCGTGATAATAGGCTCCGACCCGGACAGTAATGGGTTCGGCGCCGATTACGTCAGCCGCCGTCTCGGCCAGGTTGCCAACTAAAATACTGTGATGATAAGTTCCCGGCGCGTCCAGCAGCAGCCTCTGCAAAAGGGGATGGCCCGGGTTGGTCAGCTCCAGCAATTTAAACGGTGTAGTAACGTTGAAGGTATGCTCCAGATACGGCAACAAGCCAATGGTGATGATCGCCGCTGCAATACCGCTGAAAATACCCTGCAACCCTTGAAACAAAATCTGGGTCGCGTTCAACTGCTCCACCAGGCCGGTTGATGCAATGGTCAAAAAATTCATAATCGCGATCCAGACCCCAGTCCGCGTGAGGCTGTACCCGTGATGCATCTTCGATACGTTATAGACTCCGGCCATGCTGCCCATCAGAGCCACGCCCACGGCGCGGAGATCGTGGTCTACGATGACCCCGAACAACATCGCCAGCACAATGCTGAAAAAGACCCCCAGCCTGGAATCAATCAAAATCGCGGTCAAAAGTGCTCCGGCCGCGACCGGGGCGGCAAAATCAGAATAATAATGCGCCGCTTTTCCCAGCAATAATGTGACAAGCGCAATCAACCCGAGCAGTACCAGGGAAAGATCGTTGCCGTAAATCTCTGGGGAAAATTTATACAAGTAGCCTAGCGTCAGCGCCATAATCAGCAGCACAAAAACAGCCAAGCCAAACACGCGGATCTCGCTGACCTGTCCGCGATGCAGCCCCAGTTCTTCCATGGCGTTAATCTGCTCGCTTGATACCACATCGCCGCGCCGTACCAGCACCTGTCCCTTCTTAACGGTTTCCCGCACCGGCTCCATGCTGGCCAAGGCTGCCTGTTTTCGCTTGTCCGTTTCCCGCACATTCAAAATAAAATTGGGTTTTAGCAGCACCTGCGCAATGCCGGCCACCGCCGCCTCGGCGTTTTTACCGAGGTTTTCCCCCTCGGTCTCGATCACAATATGCTTGCGGGCGATATCGAGGTCATCCTCCCGCACCCCACGTTGCAAATATTTACGCAGAACATTGCGGGTATGATCCTCAGTACTCTTCAGACTTGCTTCGTCGAGCTCCGCCAGACCCACCAGGGCGGTTCGGGGCAGAGTTACTGTCAGCAAAGTCTGCAGCTTATCCACCTTCTGGTCAACAGCGGTCAGCGACGGATCGGCGGCCACCACCCGCGCAGCACGAAATATGGCTCCGGCGCCCTCCTCGGCCTGGGCCGTAACCGCGACATCCAGGTCGTAAACACTGGCCACGCTGGCCAGCACTTCGACCTCCATCTTTTTCGTCTTCACAGCATCAACATAGGATACCGTCCGTGGCGCCAGAACGTCGCGCTCGCTGACCTGGCCAACCTGCAGCGATACCTTGTCGGAAATGAAGTCAGTCGACAGAATGATCATGAACAAGGAAAAAAACGCCAACCCCAGCACGATGCGACGGGTGAGCGAGCTAGCCTGCAAACTATTTGGCTGAATAAACAGTTCCCTTAATTTATTCGGGACAGACAACATTCTAGTTCAACTCCAACTAATCAGGATGTCCAACCCTAACCCGGATTTGCACGTTCGTAACGGTCATAGGCTGTAATGATACGCCCGACAAGCTCATGCCGGACAACGTCGGTTTCGTTGAGAACAATAGTATCCACACCGCGGATACCGGCAAGTACAGCCTGGGCCTGTTTCAACCCCGAGCTGTTGCCGTGCGGCAGATCAATCTGGGTGATGTCGCCGGTAACCACCATTTTTGAGCCGAATCCCAGTCGGGTCAAAAACATTTTCATCTGCTCAGGGGTGGTATTTTGCGCCTCGTCGAGAATGATAAAGGAATCGTCGAGAGTCCGGCCCCGCATATAAGCCAGCGGCGCGACCTCAATAATATTCTTCGCCATATACTTCTGGAAGGCTTCCACGCCGAGAATGTCGTACATCGCATCATACAAGGGCCGAAGATAAGGATCGACTTTTTCCTGCAAATCACCAGGTAAAAAGCCGAGTTTTTCGCCGGCTTCCACCGCCGGCCGGGTCAGGATGATGCGTTCAACCTGCTTGTTTTTCAAGGAAAAAACTGCCATAGCCACGGCAAGATAAGTTTTCCCTGTTCCCGCCGGCCCTATACCTACGGTGATATCGTTGAGGCGAATGGCCTCGATATATAACCGCTGACCGAGGGTTTTTGGCTTGACATGTCGCCCACGGGCAGTAACCAGCACCGTGTCGGCAAACATTTGGTGGAGATTTTCGACTCGCCCTTCTTTGACCATCTTGATACCATAGCGAAAATCATGGGTTGTAATCTGATTACCCTGCCGGTACAAAAACAACAACTCGTTAAACAGCCGATATAAGCCATCCACCTCGGCTTTACCGCCACTGAGGACAATTTCGTCGCCCCGGGCCAGCAGGCGACAGGCATATTCTTCACTGACAATGCGCAGGTGTTCGTCGTTACGGCCCAATATAGCCACAGCTTCCTGAGCATCGGTAAGCTTAATCCGTTTTTCGTCGTGCTCCTCAGGCAATCGCCAGGCCTCCCCCTTACTGCGTCATATTTGCAATTTGTCCGATATCTTCAATGGTTTCAACCGTAACCTTCACTCGAACCAGGCCGGGTTCCCCCGCCTTTAAAATCTCGATGCCGCGGGTCAGTACTTGTGCGCTTTCGGGAATTAACGCCTGCACCGTTTGCAAAGCTTTTCCCTTGGCCAAGTCCCTTGCTTCTTCCCACGAGATTTCCTGAGAGTGGGCGATTATCTCATGAAATATACTTATAGTAGATTCGACAGCAAAGTCACTATTCCTCCAGCTAGGCAGTTTTTTATGGATTACCTCCACCTGAAACAGCGCGAATGGCTGCGCAGGAGCTTGCTTCAAGGCTATCGGATGTTCCTTGATCTGAAGGTCAATCCCCACCGTCTGTCTGCCGGTCCGCTCATAAACATTCTTCACCAGCGCCGCCTCTCCATAACTCTCATACCAGACCCGGGCCTTCACAATCCCGTTGGCCCGGACCAAACGCGGCGGGGCAACGAGGGAGGCCGGTTGCCCTGGAGCCACCGGCGGCATTGATTCGACGATTGCGCCACTAATTAGTCGTTGTCCTTTTTTCACCGTATCGCCCTGATTAACCACCGGCTGTCCGGTCATCGCGATAATCTCGGTGATAACCCCTGTTTTCGCGGCGACAATATCGGCTGGCGATCGATCTTCCTGTTTCGGTGGCGTCTTTTCCACCACCTCAATGATCGCCCTCGTGCCGGTCAGATTGACCCCCACCCAGGCGATTTCGCTGATATTCAGCAAAAGCTGCCTTTCGACTGTCCTCACATCCACCCCGTCTTTGCTTACTCCCGGTCTAAGCCCATACTGCCGGGCCACGGCTTTAATCCGTTCGCCAGGCAGGCCCACCTGTCCGGTGACATCCACAAACCAGATATGGGCCGAGAGCGCCTGCAGCAAGACATAAAACAGCAATGCGCCGATCAGCATCATTTTTCGCCGCCTCAGCCGTTTCAAAGCAAAGGGAAACCCGCGATACCCATCCACTGTGATGTGGTTCTGGCTTTTTCGGACCAGCGGACGGATCGAGAAAAAATCCGGCAGGCGGATATAGGCAAAAACGTCGTCGTTATGTTTTGTAATACCCCACAAAAAAATACCCCGCGCCAAACACAGATTGATAAAGCGCTCCGGAACAGCGCCGCTGATTCTGATCCTGACCGAACCATTCATGTAATTGGCGATTCTGTGCATCAACACAGCGCAACCTCCTAGATATCATATCTAAGCACACTGATTTCGCCTTCGACCAGGATCAATTCCATTTGCAGGCTGCCCAAACTCAACCCGCTTCCACCGATACTCAGCTCCCCCTGGTTGAGTTTAATCCGCACCAATGCAGAGGTGTACTCGATGATCCCCTTATGATTTTCCACCAGCAATTGCTTGTTGCCCAGCATGGTAATGCGCGGCAAATCGAGCACTATATCCTGCGGAATCTCCAGCAAGCCGGCCAGCGTCTGTAAATTCCCCTTCCGGTGGCGTTGCATAGCCACTCCCCCTTCATCTAAAAATGTATGCAATAGCCAAAGGTTTAGTACAGCGCCTGAGAAGGCTTACTGCGCAAAAAAAAGCAGCGTGGCTGACCACGCTACTGCGTTAATTCGGCAAACCCCATGACTCCAGCCGGTGGTAAGCCACCGGACGACAACGGCACCGCAGCCGGCACACCATGCCTCAGGGCAAGGAAATCCTCAAATTTATGCACCTTGACCGGAGCGGCAAACCGCATGTAGTTGGTGGCGACAATCATCTCGCCGCAATCCAGGTTCTTGATCTCGTTGCGTTGCTGCAGAATGTCCTTGCGGCACATGGCCTCCAGTTTGCTTCGGTCAGCCTTGGAGGCCAGTCCGAGGATAAAGAGGGTATTGAGCTGGGATAACACCTTATCAGCCAGAAGGCGTGGCTGTTGATCAACCACGCACAGTCCCAGATTAAATTTACGCGCCTCGCTGACCAGTCGGGCAAACACATTATTGCTGCCATGCTCTTTCTTGCCGAGAAAGCGGTGGGCCTCTTCCAGCACAATCATTACCGGTTTGGCCTGACTGCGAGCGGCATCCGTTTTGGCCGCATAGTTTTGCAGCAATTTTTTCGACAACAACGTCGACAGCGCCTGTTCACCCACCGGCGAAATGTTCTTCAGCTCGACCAGAACCACCGTGCCGCGCTCCAGCTCCGCCATCATCTGGTCGATCACCGATGCCCCGCCATCCTGCATATTCAATTCCTGCTGCAGGTTCCAGCAAATACTCTTGATTTTGCTGATGGTCCGCGACTGAAATTTCTGGCCGGTGGCGACATTCAGCTCGTCGATGATGTCTGCGGCTTCGTATTGCAGGACATCCTTCATCCAGTTCTCCTTCAGCACCGCTGAAAGCTTGTAGATGGCGTCGAACTGGGGCTCGGTAAAGGTCGCGCAAGCAGTGATATCCTCCGGATCAATCTCGTTATAGTTCACGGCAAGCCGGCAGGCGTAGTCTGACTGGGGACTGGTATTGTACACCCGGAGACGCTCGCCGAACTCAGGGTGCAGCGCCAGGTCGCGGTAATATTCGTTGTGAACATCGAAAATCAACAGACCATAGTTGCCATTGTCGATCACCGAGCCGGACAATACTTTGACCAGATTGCTTTTGCCCGATCCGGTAGTCCCGAAGATTCCGATATGTTCGGTAATCGCCTTGCCGCCGTAAATACCGACAGGCAATTCCAGCACTCCCCGGCCGCTCTTCAAGAAACCGAGTTCCAGATCGCCCTTCATTTCAGCCAGCAGTGTCGTGTCCTGGGGCGTCAAGCCCCGCACCTCGCAGAAAAAATCGGGACAGGTCTTGGGATTAAAAAGCTGGCCCTGGCTGTCGGCATAGCAAAGCTGCTCCGCCATGCCGATTTTAACAGTATGGTTGCCGCCCAGATAAAACTCCAGTTCCTCTTTGTTCTCCACCTGCCCGTCTTCATTGAGCTTACTCATCAGGTAGCCCACATTGTTGATTCCCGACCAACGGGATTTCACCTTAAAATCATAGGCGCGAATATAAAAGCGGTCGCTGCTATTGCCCTCGACAGCGAGAATGTCCCCAAAATCGACCTCCTGGCCTGGCGCAACCACAAACTCAACATAGGTCCCCTTGGCATAAATCAGGCGTCCTTTATAATCCACCTATTACATGCCTCCTCTCGCCTCTTCATAAAAATCGGTCACACAAATTTTATTGTGCGCGAAACACAACAAAAAAAACAGGGATCATTTTCCCTGTTTTTTTTGTGATTAGCTTCGCCTTCCGCCGCGCGGCCGCAGTGGCCGCATCGCCCTGGGCGGTTGCAGTATCTCAGCATAAATAATCCCGCTTATGACTGTTGTTTGATCCAGTTTCACCTGCCAGGGCGAATACTCTTCCATGGCTACCGTGGCAACCGGGGTTTCCGGCGGCCGGATATGTGGCCGTGGCGGCTCGATATCCGTCTTTGCCTCAGCAAGCTGCACCGCCGGGTTTTCGCGAATTCTGCCCGGCGCTGAGGACGGCACCCGTTCCGGCAGCGGCACCTGATCGGGAATTTCCGGGTATTCATAGGTTTTCGGCCGACGGCGCTTTAAAAGTTCAGGCACCAGATAGAAAACCGCCATCAGGATTAATATTAAAATCGTTTTTTCCATTGTTCATTCCCTATTTCTTGGGTTCTTCCGGTTTGAGTGACTGCGCGGCAGGCCCGCTCTTGGAGATGGTTTCCCGCATCTGGGTATCGGCCAGGATATTATTCATGTTGTAATAGTCCATTACACCCATGCGGCCTTCCTTCAACGCCACCGCCAAAGCGTGCGGCACGTCGGCCTGGGCTTCCACCACCTTGGCCTGCATTTCCTGGGTATAGGCCCGCATTTCCTGTTCCCTGGCCACACCCATCGCCCGGCGTTCCTCGGCCTTGGCCTGGGCAACCCGTTTTTCGGCTTCCGCCTGGTCGGTCATCAGCTCGGCGCCGATATTACGGCCGACATCCACGTCAGCAATATCGATGGACAAAATCTCAAACGCTGTTCCGGCGTCAAGACCTTTGGCCAGTACCGTCTTCGAAATATGGTCGGGATTCTCCAGCACGTCCTTGTGATCGACAGCTCCGCCGACACTGGTGACAATCCCTTCGCCAACACGGGCGATAATAGTGGCTTCACCGGCGCCGCCCACCAGGCGGTCGATGTTGGCGCGAACGGTAACCCGGGCCTTAACTTTGAGCTCGATGCCGTTTTTGGCCACACCGGACACGAAAGGGGTCTCAATGACCTTCGGATTCACACTCATCTGCACTGCCTCCAGCACATTACGCCCTGCCAGATCGATGGCCGCAGAGCGGGCAAAGGGCAGCGCGATCTCGGCCCGATGAGCGGCAATCAGGGCGTCGACCACCCGGTCGACATTACCGCCGGCCAGGAAATGGGCCTCCAGTTGGTTGACGTTGACATCCAGACCGGCCTTGTTGGCCTTGATTAAGGGCAGCACGATCTGTGATGGCGGCACCCTTCTCAGACGCATGCCGATCAATGTAAAGATACCCACGTTTACGCCTGCGGCCAGTGCCGAAACCCACAGGCCCAGGGGAACAAAATGTAGAAATAAGCCAATACCGATGATAAAGAGAACCAACAAGAACACACTGCTAACTAAACTTGTTATCATAACTGTTTTCCTCCAAACTATTCTTCGCTATTTGTGGCCCGGACCACAATCCTGTGACCGCTCACACTCACCACCTTAACCTTTGTCCCGGCCGTGATATATTGTCCTTCTGACACCACATCCAGATGAGCTCCGTCAATCTCCACGACTCCTGCCGGTCTGAGCAGCGTCAGAGCCACCCCTGTCTGCCCCACATAGGCCTGGTAGTCATGCCCGGATACATAACCTGCCTCGGTGGTTTCGGCGTCTCTCAGCACCAATTTCGACCACAGGCGGCTAGTGGGCAGCTTTTTGAGAATCAAGAGAAAAATGACCACCGCGATCACCATGCTGACAGCGAGAACATTGAGTGCCGCGACATCCCCTCCCAGAGTCAGGAAAAAGCTGGCCAGGATGCATAAGACCCCTCCCAGGCCAAACAACCCCAGACCTGGAGCATGCAATTCGAAAAGAATGAGCACCGCGCCGCCGATAAACAGCAGAATCTCCATCCATCCAGCCAGGCCGGTCAGCCAGCCGCTGCCGAAAAAGAGCAGGGCCGCCAGCAGTCCGATAAACGCCGCCACTCCCAGCCCGGCGGTTTTAATTTCTGTCATAATGGCTAAGAAAATCAGCGACAATAGTCCCCCGCGGACAGCGGAATTAGACAGCCACCCTGCCAGTATCTCCGCCCAGCCTTGGGTATATTCCAGCACCGGGGCGTCGGCCAATCCGTAATAAGCCAGCACCGCGCCGCGATCAGCCGCCACCAGGTCGGCATATCCCACCTGTACCGCCTGATAATCGGTCAGTGCTAAAATCTGCCCTGGCTCGGCATATCCGGGAAACCCGAGCGATTTATCCACCATCGCCTCCGCCACCCGGGGGTTACGACCGGTTTTATTCGCTGTTGCGGCGAATTCGGCCTTTAGGGCCGCCACTGTTTTCTCGGTGGTCGGAATGGGTTCAGCGGCGCCAATACTGCCACCTGGGGCTATGGCGATCTTCTTGTGGGACAAGGCGATTAATGCGCCCGCCGACCAGGCGCGATTTTTGATATAACAGATGGTCTCTACCGGTGAATCGCCGATCATATCACGGATGGCGGTGGCCGCATCCACCAGTCCGCCAAAGGTGTCAATCTCGACCAGGATGGCTCTGGCGTTTTTGGCTTGCGCCTCCATCATGGCCTTGTGAACAAGCGCCGATTGCCCGGCATCGATCTCGCCCTTAATCTGAATCAGCACCACTGGCGACTCGGCGGCATAAGCTGCCTGGCCCACGAGACCGAAGACCAACGCAAAAATAAGTAATAACCCGAGAACTTTAGCAATCCGTCTCATAAGCGTCCTCTCCCGTACAGTCTTGTCTTAGTGTATTCGGCACTGGAGGTTGTATTCCTGTTCTCCTGACAATGACTCTCCGATTATTCGGTTTTGCGTGACTAATTTTAATATTTCTACTTTTTTCAGATTGCTTGACTCACTCCCCCGGGTGTGATATTTTGTGTAATATGATCGTGAAGCATCGCCAATCGATTTGCTAAATCGCTTTACTATTCGCAGCCTTTTCGCAGCACGCCCCGCAGCTAATTCATTGCAATTGACGTTCTTCGTTCTTTTCAATCGACGTTCTCCATGAATTTTACTCTGCAGTCTATTCACACTAAACGATAGCACCTTGTTCTAACAGACGCCGCAACTGTTTATTGCTTCACTGACATAAAAATAAAAGACAGGCCTTCGGGCCTGTCTTTTATTTTGCGGCAAAAAACAAGAAATCCGGTACCTTGTCAGTGTACCGGATTCATCATCATTGGCTCAGTAATTCTTTAACTACAGTATTCACAAGCTTGCCATCGGCCCGACCTTTCACTTTGGGCATCAAAACAGCCATAACCTTGCCCATGGCCTTGACATCACTTGCTCCGGTCGCAGCAACCGCCTCGGCCACCAAAGCCCGGACTTCGGCCTCGCTCAGTTGCTCAGGAAGGTACTGCAGCAAAATGGATACTTCCTGCTCAAGAGCTGTAACCAAATCCGGCCGGTTGCCTTTTTTGAACTCCTCTGCCGCATCTCGGCGCAATTTGACCTCTTTGGCCAAAACGTCCAAGACTTCGTCTTCGGAAAGTTCCTTTTGGCGGTCTATCTCGACATTCTTGATACTGGAGCGGACCATCCGGATTACCGACAGGCGGAATTTACCAGCCTCTCGTTCCTTCATCGCCAGCTTCATATCTTCAGTCAGCCGGTCTTTTACAGACATATATAAACCTCCGAAACTAGTTGAATTTACGCTTGCGCGCCGCTTCGGATTTCTTCTTGCGCTTTACGCTAGGCTTTTCGTAATGTTCCCGTTTCCGTACTTCGGAAAGAACGCCCGCTTTCTGACAAGTGCGTTTGAACCGGCGGAGTGCGCTATCGAGTGTTTCGTTTTTTCCAACCTTAACTTCTGACATCTGATCTCCCTCCCTCCACACAGACCTCGGGGAAGCTTTGCTACTGCATTACCTAAAAATTATACACGAATATACCAATCACTGTCAATATCAGCCTGGGGGCCAAGTCATAAACCGGCCGCCGAGAATATGCCAGTGGATATGATATACCGTTTGTCCGCCATTATTTTTGGTATTAACCACCATGCGGAAACCGTCCTCATCCAATCCGAGCTCGGTTGCAATCCGCGGAATGGTGGTCATAATATGGCCGAGGAGGGAAACGTCATCACAGCAGGTCTCCATCAGATGAGAAATGTGGCGTTTGGGAACGATGAGAACATGAACCGGGGCAGCTGGCTTGATGTCGGGAAAGGCGATGAGGTGTTCATCCTCATAAATAATCTTCGCCGGTATCTCTTTATTGGCTATTTTACAAAAAATACAATCTTGTGGCATGCAGCACCTCCCCTCGTCTCGCCGTCACTTTGACCGGAGAACCACATTTATCTCTGTACAAAATTATTCTGCCTGTTTATAGGATATCCTGCCGGAAAAATTTCTGCTACGGAAAATTTAGTCAGTTATTTCGCCCCATAGCCCGTCCAGATGCAATCGGGTCAATTTTATCCGCCGCATCTCGCCATGTACTGTTTTGCGCCCGGCAGCGTAAACCCGGAGATAATTGGCTGTCAACCCCTCAACAGTCCCCTTATTCTCCCCCTCCAGCAATACTTCTACTTCCCGGCCGATAAACCGACGACAAAAATCAGCCGCCTTCCCCTCGGCCAGCTTTGCCAAGTCTTGGGCCCGCTGCTTCTTCTCAGCCTCGGAAACCTGATCAGGATAGCTGGCTGCAGCCGTCCCCTTCCGCCGGGAATAGGGGAATATATGAATTTTAGCAAAATCAATATCATCCACAAAAGCCATGGTATTGGCAAACATCGCCGCGGTTTCACCAGGAAAGCCGACGATGATGTCTGTAGATATCGCGATATCCGGCACCCTGGCCTGCAGATCCACAATCAGCCGGCGATAATCGGCCACAGTATAATGCCGGTTCATCGCCTGAAGGATCTGATCGTCGCCTGACTGCAGCGGCAGGTGCAGATGAGGGCATAGTCGCTGATCCAGGCGCATGAGTTCGATAATTTCGCCGGAAAGTTCGATCGATTCCAGCGAGCTCAGCCGGAGGCGGATAACGCCGTCCACAGCCAAGACGGCTCTGACGGCATCGCTAAGGTTTGCTTTTTCAGCAGAGTCGCGCCCATAAGCACCCAAATGAATCCCTGTCAGCACGATTTCCTTGAACCCGGCAGCCACCAGCTTTTCGGTTTCCTGTACAATACTGGTGAGCGGCCTTGACCGGAGCGGCCCCCTGGCATAAGGAATGATGCAATAGGTGCAATAATTGGTGCAGCCCTCCTGGATCTTCAGGAAGGCCCGGGTGCGCCCGGGGGCGGCAAACAACGGAATATCCTCAAACAGGTCAGCGTTCATAATATCGCTGACAGCCGTAATTTTTTTCCGGTTATGAGCCGCCGCTTCGACCAGTTCTACCATCCGCTGGCGGTCCTGCGTACCGATGACCACGTCCACCCCTGCGATGGCCTCCACCTCGGCAGGGGAAATCTGGGCATAGCAGCCGGTAACCACAACGGTGGCGTCAGGACTGGTGCGGACAGCGCGGCGGATCAGCTGGCGCGATTTACGTTCCCCCAGATGGGTGACTGAGCAGGTATTTATGACATAAACCTCAGCCTGCTGGTCGAAGTCAACCATAACATAGCCTCGTTCCTTGAACAGGCCTTCGATGACTTCGGTTTCAAACTGATTGACTTTACAGCCCAAAGTAGTAAACGCCACCCGTGGCACAATAAGAACCTCCGTTAAACGCTATATAAGTCTGCGAATTACCTCTCAAAATTAGGCACCTCAGCCGCCAAGATCGCCCTTCTCGTACATCACGACAGCCAGTGCCGCCACCGCCGCCGTTTCGGTCCGCAGGATACGCGGCCCCATTGTCGCGACCTGCACCCCCTTGTCCTGGCACAAGGCAACTTCCGCCGGGCTGAACCCGCCTTCGGAACCGATTAAAAGCAGAATCGACTGAGAGTGGCAGCCAGCCAAGGTTTGTTTAAGACCAGCCCCCGTTTTCCCCTCATACAGCATCACCGTCGCCGTCTCCGGCATCCGCTGAGCCAAAATCTCGCCCAGGCTCTGGACCGGAGCCACAACTGGAATCCGGTCGCGACCGCACTGTTTGGCAGCTTCTTCGGCTATTTTCTGCCACCGGCCAACTTTGGCCGTTTTTTTTGTTTGATCATATTTTACAGTGCTAAAATCAATAGCCATGGGAATGACGCCTGCGGCGCCGATCTCCACGGCCTTCTGAATAATGTAATCCATCTTGTCGCCTTTGGGCAGCCCTTGAGCCAGCCAGACCTCCACCGGCGGTTCGCGGCGCTGGTCGATCGGATTGCCTACCGCGACTGTGACCTCACCCTGACTCATGGCGGCAATCTTGGCCTGGAAGGCTTGTCCATTCCTGTCGGCGATAACAATATCCGCCCCAACCGGCAACCGTAAGACCCGGCTGATATGATGGGCGTCTTGGCCCCGAATGACGACAGAGTCTGTCAATAGGGCATCAATAAAAAACCGGGGCATTCAGCTTCCTCCCTTGCGGGCCAGCATGGTCGCCCAGTTGCCTTCCTCCGCAACCTTTTCTACCGTCAGCCCATTAGCCAACAGCGCTGCGGTAACGTCACCCAGCCTGTCGGCAATAATACCACCGGCGATAAACCAGCCGCCGTCGACAAGACGGGCCGGCACATCCGGCGCCAGCCTGATAATGACATCAGCGACAATGTTGGCGACAAGAATGTCGGCCTGACCCTCTGTCCCGCTGAGCAGGTCGCCTTGGTGAACAGTGACAACATCGCCGATCTTGTTCACCGCGATATTTTCGTTCGCCACCCGCACTGCTATCGGATCAGAGTCCACAGCCACAACGCTTCCGGCTCCAAGTTTTGCGGCAGCTATCGCCAAGATCCCCGAACCGGTGCCGATATCGAAAACTTTGACGCCTGACTGCACGGTATCTTCAAGTAGGCGCAGACACATCACCGTAGTATGGTGAGTGCCGGTACCAAACGCCATGCCCGGATCGAGTTCCACGATGACATCATCCTTGGTGGCGGCGAATTCGCGCCAGGTGGGCTTGATGACAATCCGTTCCCCGACCTTGACCGGTTCATAGTGATCCTTCCAAGCAGTCGCCCAGTCCTCTTCCTTCACTTCCCGCCAACGAATCAGGCCACTGCCCTTATCGATGTCGTGGTGAACCAACTGACTGACGAGTTCTTCGAAACGGCGAATCTTACTGTCCAGATCGGCATCCACCGGAAGATAGGCTTTGACTGTGACCGTTTCGGTGTCTTCTTCCTCCGGGATGGCGCAATAATCCCAGTTGCCGGAGCGGCGATAAGAATTGACAAGTTCGGGATCTTCGATCACTACCCCACTGGCGCCCAAATCATGAAAGATATTGGCCACCGGTTCGGTAGCCTCATGGGTGGTCTGGATACTGATCTCGGCCCACTTCATCCGCCATCGCCCCTTACCGTTATTTTACACCCCAAAAGCGTCCTTGACCTTTTTAAAGAAACCCTTCTCTTCAGGATTGATATCTTCACCGCCAACCTTGGCGAATTCCCGCAGGAGATCCCGTTGGCGCTCGGTCAGTTTCTTCGGGGTAACAACTTTGACCCGGACGTGCTGGTCACCACGGCCGTGGCCTCTAAGGTGCGTAATGCCTCTTTCCTTCAACCGAAAAGCAGTTCCGGACTGGGTTCCCTCGGGAATGCGCAGACTAACCTTGCCATCCAGGGTGGGTACTTCGATTTCATCTCCCAGAGTGGCTTGCACAATACTAATCGGCACTTCGCAGATCACATCGTCGCCTTCCCGTGTAAACAGTTTATGCGCTTTCACGAAAACATAAACATATAAGTCGCCGGTCGGACCGCCGCGGGAACCGACTTCGCCCTCCCGGGCAACTCTGAGCCGTGACCCGGTATCCACTCCTGCCGGAATTTTGACTTTAATACGCCGCCGGTTGCGGATTTTTCCCCGACCATGGCATTCCTGGCAGGGTGAATGAACAATCTTGCCTTCGCCGTGACAGCGGTCGCAGCTCTTGACATTGACCATCCGGCCAAAGGGCGTATTCTGCGCCACCTGGACCTGGCCGGTGCCCCGGCACTGCGAACAGGTTTCCGGATGGGTGCCGGGAGCGGCGCCCGACCCGTGGCAGGCAGGACAATCCTCGGTGCGAGGCACCTGAATCTCAGTCTCCAGGCCAAAAGCAGCCTGTTCAAAAGTCAGTTCCATGTCATAGCGCAAATCTGCACCACGCTCGGGGCCGGCAGCCCTGCCGTTAAAACCAAATCCTGACTGGCCGCCAAAAAACATATCGAAAATATCGTTGAAGCCGCCGCCGCCAAACCCACCGGCGCCACCGCCGCCCTGAGCGCCGTCGAAGGCGGCATGACCAAACTGATCATACTGCTGGCGACGTTCGGGGCTGGACAGGATCTCATAGGCCTCGTTGACTTCCTTGAACTTCTCCTCCGACTCCTTGGGGTTGTCGCGGTTGACGTCAGGATGGTACTTGCGGGCCATTTTGCGAAAGGCCTTCTTTATTTCATCTTCGGTCGCCGTCTTGGGCACGCCCAGCACTTCGTAGTAGTCACGTTTGCTCACATCACACCATCCCAATAATCGGACGCCGACAAGCATCACCTAGCGCGTGGCCCTGTACGCACAGCCTCGAAGTACTGGCAGCACCTCTTTGCTTGCACCCACGGGGCGACTGGCTAGGCTCGCTCCTCGACATCCATTAATTCAGATTGTTGAACCCCTCGGCTTGTTAAGCGAAGTTTACAACAGCCTTTATTTCTTTTCGTCCTTCTTCTCGTCGTCGACAACCTTATAATCTGCGTCAACCACTTTTTCATCTTTGGCGCCGCCGTGTGCGTCGGCTCCCGGGGCTGCCTGCTGCTCGCCTTCCGGTCCCCCGGCCTGGTTGTAAACCGCCGAAGTCATCTCGTATAGAGGCTTGGTCAGTTCCTCGGTATCGGCTTTAATCTTTTCAAAATCGTCGCCTTTGAGAGTTTCTTTCAGCTTGTCGGCCGCTTGCTGCACCTTTTCTACCAGCGCCTTATCAGCCTTTTCTCCCAGATCCTTGATGGTTTTCTCAGCCTGGTACACCAGTGAGTCGGCGTTGTTGCGGACCTCGACCTCTTCCCGCCGCTTTTTGTCCTCCGCAGCGTGAGCCTCGGCCTCTTTTACCATCCGTTCGACCTCATCCTTGGCTAAACCGCCGGAAGAGGTGATGGTGATCTTCTGCTCCTTGCCGGTGCCGAGATCCTTGGCCGAAACATGGACAATGCCGTTGGCGTCGATATCGAAGCTGACTTCGATGCGCGGCACACCCCGCGGTGCCGGGGGAATACCGGACAATTCAAACCGTCCGAGGGTTTTATTGGATGCAGACATTTCCCGCTCGCCTTGCAGCACATGGATATCAACCGAAGGCTGGTTGTCAGAGGCGGTAGAAAACACCTGGCTTTTCGATGAGGGAATGGTGGTATTGCGTTCAATAATCTTGGTAAATACGCCGCCGAGGGTTTCAATTCCCAAAGACAGCGGCGTCACATCGAGGAGTAATACTCCCTTGACTTCGCCGGCAAGCACGCCGGCCTGGATGGCCGCGCCCACAGCAACGCACTCGTCCGGGTTGACACCGCGATGGGGTTCTTTGCCCAGAAACTTCTTGATGGCTTCCTGGACGGCCGGAATACGGGTCGAACCGCCAACCAGAATAATTTTATCGATTTCTTTCGCGCTCAGGCCGGAGTCGGAAAGAGCCTGCCGGGTTGGCCCCATGGTGGCTTCCACCAGGTCGGCGGTCAGTTCGTCGAACTTAGCCCGGGTAAGGTTGATATCAAGATGTTTTGGCCCAGATTGATCAGCGGTGACAAACGGCAGATTAATATTGGTGGACAGAACGCCGGACAGCTCGATTTTCGCTTTTTCCGACGCTTCTTTCAAACGCTGCATGGCCATACGGTCATTGGAAAGATCGACACCCGACTCTTTCTTGAATTCGGCGACCAGCCAATGCATTACCCGATCGTCAAAGTCATCGCCACCCAACCGGCCATTGCCGCTGGTAGATTTAACCTCAAACACGCCATCGCCCAGTTCCAGGATGGACACGTCAAAGGTGCCGCCACCCAGGTCAAATACCAGGATGGTATGGTCTTCGCCTTTGTCCAGGCCATAAGCCAGGGCTGCAGCGGTCGGCTCGTTGATAATCCGCAGTACTTCGAGTCCGGCGATCGAACCGGCGTCTTTAGTAGCCTGGCGCTGGCTGTCGCTGAAATAGGCAGGCACGGTAATAACTGCCTGGGTAATCTTTTCTCCCAAATACGCTTCGGCGTCGGTTTTCATTTTTTGCAGAACCATCGCTGAAATTTCCTGGGGAGTATAATCTTTGTCGTCGATGTGGACTTTGTGATTGGTGCCCATTTGCCGTTTGATGGAGCTGATCGTCCGATCAGGATTCGAGATCGCCTGACGTTTCGCAAGCTGCCCCACCAGGCGCTCGCCGGTTTTGGAGAATCCGACCACCGAAGGGGTCAGCCGGCTTCCTTCGGCGTTGGCGATAACCACCGGTTCGCCGCCCTCCATAAAGGACACCACTGAGTTGGTAGTACCAAGGTCTATACCGATTACTTTTGCCATATTTTATTCCTCCTAAGCTAAATATACATATCCCGGATAACTAACCGTTATTTACAACTTTCACCATGCTGGGACGTAATACTTTGGAATGGGCCATGTAGCCCTTCTGCAGCTCCGCCACCACCATGCCGTCTGGCTGACAGGCATCTTCGACCCTCATCACTGCTTCATGCAGCGCCGGATCGAACTGGGCGCCCAGAGCAACGATCGGCTTGATGCCGAGCCGCTCCATGATTTGCGTGAACTGCCGGCCGACCAATTCCACACCGGCAAGCAGCTGTCCGGCATCTTGGCCAGGCGCAGTGGCCAGGGCCCTTTCAAAGTTGTCCAGCACCGGCAACAGTTGGGTTACAATGCCGCTTGTTACCACCTGGGACAATTCTTCTTTTTCCTGCCTCGTCCGGCGCCGGAAATTATCAAAATCGGCCTGCAGCCTAAGCAGGCGGTTGCCGACCTCTTCCAGCTGGCGGTTCTTGTCGTCCAGTTCCAGCATTACGGCGGCAATGTCGGCCTTATCGAAGCTGCCTTCCACTCCGTCTTGCCTTTGGTCAGCGGCAGCCTCGCCGGCCTGGCAATCAACCTGTTCTTTTTCGCGTTGTTTATCACTCATCAATTCTATCACCTCACGGCTAAAAATCCGGCATGGTTGTGGCGCCGGCTTCGGCTTTCGCCGCGTTAGCCCCTTCTTCTTTCTTCTTGATAATTGTATCGATCCGCAGGATGGCTACGGCCACTTCACCGGCAGCTTTGATGGCATGGAGTTTGACAGGCACCGGGTCGACAACTCCGCGGGCCAGCATATCGACAACCGCACCGCTGTCACAATCGATTCCTAAAGAATCAGCGTTTGCTTCCGACTGGGCGGCCAACACTTCCTCCACCTTTTCCAGCGGATTAAAGCCGGCGTTTTCCACAATCTGAGCCAAAGGGCGCTTCAAGGCGTTGACCACGCAATCCACACCATAGGCCGCCATCCCCTTGATGCTTTCCCGTGACTTTTCCACTTCCCGGGCCACAGCGATCTCTAGCGAGCCGCCGCCGGGGACATAGCCGCCTTTAGCCGCGGCCTGGACGCTAGCAGCAGCATCCTTGGCGATGCGCTCCCGTTCGCCGACAACCTCCTCGGTGGCTGCGCCGACCAGGATGGTGGCCATCGGTTTGCCTTTGCCGCCCAAAATGCGAACTTGTTCCAGTTTCTCATCCTCATAAACCTTTTCGGCAAAGCCGAGGTATTTTTTGAGGTCGGCCACGTCTTTCTTCAGGCCGGTGCGCTTGATGACCCGGGCGCCGCTATGCTCAGCTACCCGGCGCATATCCTTGGATGACACCCGTTGAATCACCATAATCCCGGCGTCGGTCAGGATTTCCTCCGCCGAATCGTGAACCCCGCGGTCAACCATGACAGCTTTCACACCGAGTTCGACGATCTTTTGGACATTCAGCTTGAACTCATCCTGCAGCTCGATATAGCGCTTGAAGCCGGTCTCTGTCCCCAAGGCCTCATCTTCAATTTCTTCAGGCTCCAGAGCGTCATCCACCAGCATCAGGGTCGCGTCGGCAATCGTCTGGGGCATATCCTTGTTCATTCGTTCCTTATCGACGATCACACCGAGAAAGACTTCGTTTTCCGCCCCTTCTTCGGCGGTGATTATATCAGAAAGTTTAAAATTGGGCTCAACCAGCTTCTCAAGTCCGATCAGTTTGGCGGCCGAGACGACCAATTCGGCAATGTCCTTGTGCTCACGCCCGGCAATCATCGCTATGTTCTGCAGAACAGGATCATCGATAGATCCGATCTGGCGGCCCCGCCGCTTGACCTGCTCGACCGCGGTGCCAATGCCAAACTTGATTCCCTCGATCACCCGGGCCACCGGCACGCCGCGGAGCACCTGCCCCACACCCTCGGACACCAGTCCGCCGGCCATAATGGTCGCGGTAGTGGTCCCGTCCCCGACTTCAGCCTGTTGTGCCTTGGCAATATTAATCAACATTTTGGCGGCCGGATGATTGACATCCATTTTGTCCAAAATGGTCACGCCATCGTTGGTAATAATCACCTCGCCAAACCGATCCACCAGCATGGTATCAAGCCCTTTAGGGCCGATAGTGCCCTCCACCGCAGCCGTTATCGCGCGGACAGCGTTGGCGTTGGTCAATAGAGCCGCCAACCGTTCATCGACTTCCGCTCCGCTGCCGGCTTGTTTTAAGTTCATCCCGTTTCCTCCTATAGCTTATTCTTGTCTGACTTTGCTTTATGTATTAGCAATCCTGTCCGGGACAAACCTCGCCCCTAACGCGGAATTGGCCTTGATACCATTCCAAGACCGGACAGACCATGCGTCTATCCGGACATTTATAGCTTGTATTTTTTCAGAATCTCCCCAAGGTGACCATGCATAAACTCCAGTACCGCCATAATCTTGCCATACTCCATCCGGGTAGGGCCAAGCACAGCCAAAGTGCCGATCTCCTGCCCATCCACCCGGTATGTTGCCTGCACCATGCTACAGTCCTGGATGCCGCTGTACTTATTCTCCTGACCGATGGTCACAATGACACCATCGCCGCCTTTCATGTGGAGGATGTCATAAAGCAGTTTTTCCTCCTCCAGCATGGTTAAAAGGCCTTTAATCTTATCCACATCGCGAAACTCCGGCTGATTGAAGATCTGCGTCGTGCCACCAAGATAGACCCGCTCATTTTTCTCGACAACCATCGCCTGGCGTAAAACCGACAGCGCAGTCTCGAACAGGGCGGGATTTGTCAAAACATCCTGCTTGGCCTCCCTTAGCAGCGAGGTTTTAATCTCGCCAAACGATAACCCGGTCAGCCGGCCATTAATGCTTTGAGCGACCTGCTGCAGGTCTTCCCAGGAGGTCCCTTTCGGAATATCGATCACCTTGTTTTCCAAAAAACCGGCGTCAGTCACCACCACTACAATGGCCCGGTGATCGTCGAGCGGTAAAAACTGCAAATATTTAAAAGAAGAAGTAGCAAGCTGCGGCGCCACCACCAAAGAAACATTGTGGGTCATACGGGAGATAATCTTGGCAGTCGCCTGAAACACTTCTTCGATGTTTCTTACTTTAGCCTCATACCAGTTGGTAATCAGCGCAATGTCGTTGGCTGAGATTTGCGGAGGACTCAGCAGACAATCCACATAAAAACGATAGCCGCGCGGCGAAGGAATCCGGCCGGCAGAGGTGTGGGGCTGCTCCAGATACCCCAGTATTTCCAGATCGGCCATTTCATTGCGAATGGTAGCCGGACTGAGTCCCATATCGTGTTTGCGGGCAATGGAACGCGATCCCACCGGTTCAGCGGTGGTAATATAATCGTCAATAATGGCTTGGAGAATTTTGCGTTTCCGTTCATCAAGCACCGGATATTCCCCCTCATTGTTAGCACTCTATCTAATAGAGTGCTAACATCTAATAAAAAAATACCATTCTCCTCCGCCGATGTCAAGATAAATAGCGTGATTTTGGGGGATTGTCGCAAGAAATTCCGAGCATTTTCCGTCGCTCTTGCAGACTCACCCGCCGCCGCAGACACCAGCATCCTATTTAGGGATCAGGCAAAAAGCTGGCAAAAACGATATTGCCGTATCTCATCCCGGCGATAGTCAGCCGGACTCCCGCTTCTGTGCATTCCAGCAGCCCCTGAGACGCCAGTCTTTTCACCGTTTCAGCGAACATTACGGAGAAATCCACCCCGAATTGGGCGGTGAAATCCTTATATTGAAGCCCTTCCGCTGTCCGCAGCGCTAGAAAGGCATATTCGGCTATCGCCACATCCGGGTCCGGGGTCTCGCGGCATTCCACCGCCTGGCAGTCGTGGTCAAGCTGCGCGATATAATCGGCGGCGTCAGCAATATTGGCCCGGCGCTCTCCCCCCAAAAAAGAATGAGCCGCCGCCCCGAGACCCAGATAAGGTTGATAGCGCCAGTATTTGAGATTGTGACGGCATTCTGCTCCGGCTTTTGCGTAGTTGGAAATCTCGTAGCGCCGATAGCCGCGCTGGGGTAAAAAATCGGCTGCCAGCTCGTACATCGCCGCTTCCTCATCCTCATCCGGCAAATCGAGATTCCCTGCCATCAGGGCGTGATGAAAAGGAGTGCCTTCCTCCACCTTTAGGCCATAGACGGAAATATGGCTGACAGGCAGGGCGACCGCCTGCTCCAGTCCGGCGCGAAAACTGGCCAGCGATTGTCCTGGCAGACCATACATCAAGTCGATGCTGATATTCGTAAAACCGCAGTCAGCCGCTTGCTCCACCGCGAAAATAGCTTCGGCCGCAGTGTGGATCCTGCCGGCCCGGACCAACACCTGATCGTCAAAGGCCTGCACTCCGATACTCAGACGGTTGACCCCCAAAGCGTGCAAAGCGGTCAGTTTGGAGCCGTCCAGCGTGCCGGGGTTGGCCTCCAGGGTGAACTCGGCGCCGGGTTCAATCGAGCTGTGCTTCTGCAGACAGGCCACAACCGATTCCAGTTGCGCCAGCGGCAGCAGCGTCGGCGTACCGCCGCCGAAGTATAGCGAATCGACCCGATGGGCAGACAAAAGACCGCCCCTGCCGGCAATCTCCCGGCACAGGGCGGTAGAATAATCCTCGAATAACGCCTCGCCGCCGGCGCTGGACGGAAAATCACAGTACAGGCATTTTCGGCGACAAAAGGGGATATGAATATATACTCCGAGATTCACAGGGAAGTTCCTCTCCTTTTAGGCTCTAATCCATCTTCAGAATGGCCATAAAGGCCTCCTGCGGTATCTCGACACTGCCCACCTGTTTCATGCGCTTCTTGCCCTCTTTTTGCTTCTCGAGCAGCTTGCGCTTGCGGGAAATGTCGCCCCCATAGCATTTGGCCAGGACATCCTTGCGCATGGCCCGCACCGTTTCCCTGGCGATGACTTTGCTGCCGATGGCCGCCTGGATGGGGATTTCGAACATCTGCCGGGGAATGATGCCCCGCAGTTTTTCTACCAACTGCCGCCCGCGGTATACGGCTTTGTCCTGATGGACAATCGCGCTCAGGGCATCCACAGCTTCGCCGTTGAGCATAATATCCAGTTTTACCAACTGGGACTGCTTGTAAGCAATCAGTTCGTAATCCAGCGAAGCATACCCGCGGGTAGCAGACTTCAGCCGGTCAAAATAATCATAGATAATTTCGCTGAGGGGCAATTCATAAGTCAGCATCACCCGGGTGGTGTCGAGGTATTTCATATCCTTGAACATACCGCGCTTTTCCTGGGATAGCTCCATCACGCTGCCGACGAATTCGTTGGGAACAATGACGGTAGCCTTGACATACGGCTCCTCAACATGGTCAATAACCTGGGCCACTGGTAGGCGGGAGGGGTTATCGATATTCTCGACCTCGCCGTCGGTTTTATATACCTTATAAATGACATTGGGAGCAGTGGTAATGAGGGTGAGGTTATATTCCCGCTCCAGACGCTCCTTGACCACATCCATATGCAGCAGTCCGAGGAAGCCACAGCGGAAACCAAACCCGAGGGCCACCGAAGTCTCAGGTTCATAAACCAGTGAAGCATCATTTAGTTTCAGCTTTTCCAGGGCGTCGCGCAGGGATTCATACTCACTGCTCTCCACTGTATACAGGCCGCAGTAGACCATGGATGTCACCTTGCGGTAGCCGGGCAACGGCACGGTCACCGGGCTTTCGGCGTCGGTCACCGTATCGCCCACCCGGGAGTCCTTCACATTCTTGATGCTGGCCGCCAAAAAGCCTACTTGGCCGGGACCCAGTTCATCAACAGTAGAAAGATAAGGGCGGAAAACACCCACCTCATTGACTTCAAACCGTTTATCTGTGGCCATCATCTTAATTTTCATGCCTGGCGCGATTCGTCCGTCCATCACCCGGACATAGACAATGACCCCTTTATACGCATCGAAATGAGAATCAAAAATCAGGGCCCGCAAGGGTGCGTTGGCATCTCCCGTGGGCGGCGGAATCTTATTGACAATGGCCTCCAGGACTTCCGCGATACCCACTCCGGTCTTGGCGCTGACCAAAATCGCCTCCGAAGCGTCGAGGCCGATAACCTCTTCAATCTCGTGCTTGACCTTTTCCGGGTCAGCGCTGGGCAAATCAATTTTATTGATCACTGGAACGATTTCAAGATCATTTTCCAGCGCCAAATAAACATTGGCCAGGGTCTGAGCCTCAATCCCCTGGGCAGCATCCACCACCAGGAGTGCTCCCTCGCAAGCCGCGAGGCTGCGCGACACTTCATAAGTAAAGTCAACGTGCCCCGGAGTGTCGATCAGATTAAGCATATACGTTTCGCCGTTCTTGGCTGTGTATTCCAGCCGCACGGCCTGCGCTTTGATGGTTATGCCGCGCTCTCGCTCCAGATCCATCTGATCCAGCACCTGTTCTTCCATCTCGCGGGAGGAAAGGGTTCCGGTTGTTTCCAGCAGGCGGTCGGCGAGCGTCGATTTACCATGATCAATATGGGCAATAATAGAAAAATTGCGGATGTTGGCCGTCTTCATCAATTGATTTCCTCTCACAAGGCAGAATTACTTTTATCACTTAATTGACAGGATTTACAGTCATCCTCCATCACCTTATAGCTTCTAAGACTTGGAGGCTATTTTGTATTCACTAATTATATATGGTATTTTTACTTTTATCAAGCTGAGCAGCCCACATAACCGGCCTATAGGTAGCGCGCCGGTTGCGCTGCTTACCACCGTATATCCTCAACTTCACTGAAAAGAACTCAGGTTGTCTCCAGAATGGTTTACTTCCTATTGCGCGCGAAAATTTTCCAGCACGACCAAAAGGAGGCAGCCTTCGCGGCTAGAATATATTGGAATAGGTTAGAATAAATCCCAATTATAAATATTGGACATGAACAAGGAGGCACACGACATGAAATACAGCGTCTTTGGCAAGACCGGGCTAAAGGTATCCGAGTTAGGGTTTGGCGGGATTCCTATTCTGCGACTGGAAACAAGCGAAGCAGTCCGGATTCTCCGGCACGCTTTTGACAGGGGAATTACCTTTTACGACACCGCCAACGCTTATAAAGACAGCGAAGAAAAAATGGGCATCGCCTTCGAGGGCATCCGCGACAAGGTTGTAATTGCCACCAAAACTTTGAAACGCGATGCTGCCGGTGCGACCGAGCACCTGGAAAATAGCCTGCGGATGCTGCGAACCGATTATATCGACTTGTATCAGTTGCACCAGGTCGCCCAGGCGAAGGACTGGGAAACAATCATCGCGCCGGGCGGGGCGATGGAAGTGGCTGTAAAGGCTCAGCAAGAGGGCAAGATCCGTCATATCGGGGTTACTTCCCACAGCTTATCAATGGCCATCAAATTGATCAAGACAGGGCTGTTTTCGTCCATTCAGTTTCCTTTTAATTTCATCGAGACCGAGGCTACAGAATTGCACGCGGTGGCCCGCGACCTGAATCTCGGTATCCTGGCGATGAAACCATTTGCCGGCGGAGTAATCGACAACGCCGAACTGGCCTTCAAATATTTGCGGCAGTATCCGGACGTTCTGGCGATCCCCGGTTATGACTCGGTTGACGCGGTGGACGGCATTATCGCCATCTATGAGCGACAGAATGTGGTGGAAGAAGCCGACCGGCAAAAAATGGACGAATACCGGGCCGAACTGGGTAAACAGTTCTGCCGCCGCTGTGAATATTGTCAGCCCTGTCCCAGCGGCGTCATGATCACCCCGGCCATGGGCTATCCGGTAATAGCCCACCGGATGTCGCCCAAGGTGTCGGTTCCCTGGTCACAAAAGGCGATGGAGTCGACATTGCAATGTACCGAATGCGGCCTGTGTGTAACCCGTTGCCCCTATGAACTGCCGATTCCGGAGTTACTTAAGAAGAACTATAGCCTGTATGAGACTCACCGGTCGTCACTCTGATCAAAAAGAGCGCATTTCCTATCTATGTTGCGCTAGCGCAAACAACCAAAGCCAGGATTGGGGCATTTTGCGCCGTCCTGGCTTTCTTTTGGACTTTTATCGGTTAGCAGTTGTTGCTAGCGCCGCCTGCAAGTTTTTGCTATTGCCTGATTGAGCGACTGATATCCAACAAGAATGGCTTCAACAATAACAAATATCGTTCCAACGCCTCCTTGGTTTTGAACACCTCGGCGACAAACTGGCGGCGCCAGACCTGCAGCCAATACTCTATTTCGTCCAAATCGGCATAGATCACCGTGGGTATTGTCCAGCGCCGCTCACCCACCGACAGTGTAAAACTGTCTTTCGTATTGCTCAGTCCGGCAACAGGGTATATCGCCTTGAAGCGAAAGTCGTTCCCCAACAGTGAAAGGCCATAGGTGCCGGCAGCCGCATCACGCCTGATACTGGCCGTCTGCAGATGCTCCTGACGTTGGGTCAGATTATTCAGCTGTTTTTCGGCGATGGCTACCCCCAAAGCGATAACCACCAGCAACACGATGAGACCACGTCCGAGGATCATCGCATCCGCCGCCGCCAGACGCAACAACATACCTATTCCCCCTATTCTCCATTATCTGAACAAAGACGTGGTTTTATACCCTGCAGCCACCGGTCAAAAAATAAAAGGGCATCCGCCCTTATTGCTCAAGATTCAGCAAGTATTTCCGCAAGGATATCACCTAGGAGCTCGATACTGTGGATTACCTCCTCTTTGCTGCTCTCCTGGCACCCCACTTCCAGCAGCAAGGCGCGAGGGTGCAAATGCTGATTGTAGCGCCACTCCACCAGTTGAATGCCTCGGGAAAGACCGGGGAAATATTGATTGAGCTTGGCATCGATCAGTTTGGCGAAGGCATGGTTTTGCTGCCAATGAGGCTGAACAAGATCCTGCTGCCCCATGCCCACTACAATGGTTATTCTGGCCATCGGGACGCCGTTAACCATCGCGGTGGCGTTCTCACGCTTGTCAGCGTCCCGGTGGATATCAAATATCATCTGGATTGACGGATTATCCTCCAGCATCTTTCTCGCTGTGATTTCCGAAGGCCCATACGCCTTCATAAAACTGGGGTAGTCGTGGATATTTTTACTTTGCACCGCCAGCACGCCATGCTGGTCCAACCTTTTTACCAGCGCTTCACCCACATCGACAATCTCACCGCGTTGTCCGCCTCGGGCGTGCGATACCCCCGAGGAAGGAATGAACGACTCGGAAGTATGAGTATGATAAATGCCGACCAGCGGTTTCCCTGACGGAGTAAGATTTTTCCAATTAAATTGAGGAAAGTTGGGCAGACTGATCGCGCTGACCGTCGGCGAGTTTTGGGCAAACAAGGCCATAATCGGGATCTCCACCCTGAGCAATGACCGTACATCCTTAATATCAACCCCGGTGAAAAAAACGACCATGCTGCGCAGTAGTGACCGGACGGTGACCTCCGGTTTTACCCTCACCGCCGCCGGTCGCTCGGCGACGGAAACAAATCCGGGAATTCCGGCTGACAGCACATCCCGCCAGCGAGGAATAACCCGCTGAAATTGATTTTCCTCCTGCGATATTCCAGTACTGACCGGCACGACCTCTTCACGCATGGAAAAATACATTCCGCCGAAAACTACCGCCAGCACTGCTAAAACTGCGCCAGTGATCCACCATTTCCGTCTGGCGTTTTGCTTTCGTTCCTGTCTTGTGAACATTGCCGCCTCCTGCATTTCGGTTTACATACAATGTATATGCTTGGCAGTAAGGCGAATATTACAGGCAGGCTATCGGCAATATCAACTGACGAATCAGCTTGAGCTAGTGAAGATACATATGGATATTCTTATAATCAATATGGGGATGCATCGCCTGGTTTATACCTCCGGCGACCACATCGGCAATATCCTCGATCAACTGGTCAACCTCCTTAGGGGTAACCATCAGATCGCCCAGAGCCTCAGGCAGAACTGAGCGGATGATGGTCTGCCTGTCTTGATCAGATAAATTTTCCATACTTTTGAAATAACGGGCAAAGGTCGCGTGCTGCTGCAGGGTGTTAATGGTATCCATGGCGATGGTGGAAGCGTGAACGACTGTCGGCACGCCGATGGCAATCACCGGCACCCCGAGGGATTGCCGGGTCAGGCCAAACCGTCTGTTGCCGACTCCCGACCCTGGATTGATGCCTGTGTCCGCCATTTGCACTGTTGTGATGACCCGTTGGCTCGATGCCGCGGCCAAGGCGTCGATGGCGATCACCAGACTGGGCTGAATTTTGCTGACAATACCGGCGACAATCTCTGCCGTTTCCATTCCAGTGATCCCCAACACCCCTGGAGCGATGGCGCATACCGACCGTACCCCTCCTTTAAGTTCGGGGGACAGCATACCCTGCAGATGCCTGGTAACGACGATTTTGTCCACAGCCCGCGGGCCCAAGGCGTCAGGCGTGATATTCCAGTTGCCCAGTCCCACGATCAGGATGGTGGCGTTTCGGTCCAAGTCCACCAATTTTACCAGTTCCCCGGCCAGCATCTGCATGACCTTTTCCTGCAGCGGCGTGTTCTTGTAACGTAGGCCCCTGGCTTCTACCGTCACATAACGCCCCTGCAGCTTGCCCATCATCCGTTCGGCCTCCGGAGTAGTGATATGGACGCGGGTAATCAGCACATCCTCATTCTCAATCGTCTCCACCTGCACTCCGGGGATATCCTCGCGGGCGCCTTTGACAAGTGCCTCGCGCGCTTCCAACGCCAAGTCGGTGCGCGGCATCTTGGCCAATTGATCCACAGGCTCTCACTCCTTCTTTTTTGACATTGTATCAGGACTATCTTAACCGCTCTGATTTGTCAGTATGCAGCCTGTCAATTGCAGCTTGCATTTTAAATGCCTACATGCTAAAATTATTCAGGTAACCTGGTCAAAGGAGGTGAATCACTTGCCTAATATTAAATCCTCGGAACGCAGCGTAAAAACTGACGCTGATCGTCGCGCCCAGAACTTCGCCACGCGCTCGGCGGTAAAAACTGCTACCCGCAAAGTGGTCGACACGGTTCAAGCCGGCAAAGCGGAAGAAGCTAAAACCCTCTTGACCAAAGCCACCAGCGTGATTGACAAAGCAGTCGCCAAGGGCGTTGTCCATAAAAATGCCGCGGCTCGGAAAAAATCCCGTCTGGCCCGTAAAGCCAATGCACTGGCCAGCAAATAAGAACAACTTGGCTTCTATCGCGTCCCAGCGTTGGAAGCTTTAGTTTTTCTACCCGCCTTAGAACTGATACTTTTGATAAAAAAACACCTGCCCACAAATCCGGGCAGGTGTTTTTTCATTTTTCTACCGGCACATCTCGATAATAATCCGCTCCAGGACGAACTTATCTGCCCTTCCTGACTTAAGATGCCAGTCGGCCTCGGCCAGCGCCTGGATCGTCTCTTTCAGCCTGGTCGCAGAGAAAGCGTGGCTCTGCCGGAGCAATTTCTCGCCGACAAAGGGAGGCACCCCCAGTTGCTCGGCAATATGGCTGCTACTCAGCCCCTGGTCGGCCAATTCCCTGCTCCGCCACAACATTCTCACCTGACGGGTCAATAAGGCCAGCAGCCTGATCGCGTTCTCCCCGGCCGACAACTGTTCCTCCAGCAGTTTGAGGGCTCTGCCGGTCTGTTTCTGACTCAGCGCTTCAAGCATCGCAAACACCGACACCTCCGGCACGGCAGCCATAATCTCTGTCAGCTCCTTACGGCTGATGATGTTATTAGTCGAATAAAGCGCCAACTTTTCCAGTTCCTTGTCGAGAAAGCCCAGCGAAATCTGCGGCATCAGACTGACTGAAGCCAATAGATGCTCCACGGCGTCAGGCGCCATTTTTCGCCCAGCTCAGCCAGCTTGGCCATGACCCACGGCCGGACATCTTTGGATTTAAGGGAGCCCAAATCCACCACCACGCCATTTTGTTCCACTGCTTTATAGATCTTCCGCCGCTTGTCAGCCTTATCAGCGGTCACAAAAATCAGCAGAGTATAATCAGGGATGTCGGTTAGCAGCCGGAGGAGGCGTTCATCGACATGGTCCGGCGCTTCTTCGCCAGCATCGGCCTTGCGTCCGCTCCGAAACAGCTGGGTTCCCCGGATGACAATGACGTTTTTCCCGCCCATAAACGGAACCGTCTCGATCAGGGTAGCCAGTTCCGCCGCAGAAGGGTCGCGATCAAAGAGCGCCAGTCCCATATCCCGTTCCTCTGCCGGCAAGACGGCTTCAATCAGTGCTTTTTCTACCCGCCGCGCCAGAAAAACTTCCTCACCGCTCAATAGATAAACCGGCCGGATGCGACCGTCTTTTATTTCCTTCATAATCTGTGTATAGTCCATAACTCCTCCGAACTCTGTTCCAGCCTTCGAAAAGACGGCACTTTATTTACAAAATATACTACCCTACTCCTGGGATTTCCTTTATTTTATGGCAGACACAACGTAACTTATCCTCTCAATATTCGCCAGCATTTCCCATCTTCCTACACCGTGAAAGAATATAGTTAAAAGCCGGTCATTTGACCGGCTTTTAACTATATAACAACCTGTAATTTCCGACTAGTAGCCGTAGCCGCCATAACCTCCATAGCCGCCATAGCCACCGTAACCGCCGTAGCCACCATAACCTCCATAGCCGCCGTAGCCGCCATAACTGCCTGCTAAGTATCCCAGACCTAACCCCAGGCCAAAGTTACCGGCGCCACCAAAACCACCATATCCCCCATAGCCGCCTTTGCCGCCGATATGCTGCCGATATGCCCCGCAGTAAGGACAAACATATGCCATAGTAAGTCCCTCCTAATATTGATTTACTATAATATATTATGTAGTATCCTCCAAACGGTGTCGTGTTGGCAAAATACGTTTTCGCCGATAATAAGGCCGGTCAAATGACCGGCCTTGGGATAACGACTTACTAATTCAACCTTTTCCAGCAGCCTACTTTGGTCCGCGCCGCCGACGACCCAAGAAATATAAGATCACCAGCGTCACAATTAAAGCCGGTCCGACAAAGTGATCATAACTGCGGAAAATTTCTGCCAGAAAGGACTGCGGCGCCGAGTCCGCCCAAAGCACCGCCGCGCCAAAAACCAGCCAAACAACGATAAATGCCACCTTATACTTGTGCATACCCGCTATCCACTCCTACACTTGCTTCCCTTTCCTTAAAAATTATGCTTTGCCGAGGCATTATCCTCTTTTTGCCCCAGTTACTCTCGTCTTGACGTGACAAAAGTTTCGGTTGTCAGCCCCACACCGTCAGTGGCAAAGACCACCGCTCCATTGCGATCGGTGCGATACACCTTGACGTTTTGTGCGGCGAGCCGCTGCAAGGTTTCAGGATGGGGATGTCCGAAGGAATTGTTGTAGCCGACCGAAACGACCGCAGCCTTTGGGGCCAAAGCCGCAAGGAACTCTGCCGTGGTGGAGGTTTTGGCCCCATGGTGCCCCACCTTCAGCACCGTAACGGGCTGGCAACCATGGGCCAGCATGTCATGTTCGCCAGCCGACTCCAGATCGCCGGTAACCAAAAAACTATAGTTGCCGTAAGCAATCCGCACCACACTGGAGGCCTCGTTGCTGCGGCTGGCCCGGATGTCGCCGACGGCATGGACGATGCTGAAAGCGACGCCGTCCAGCATGATGGTTTGGCCGGCGAAAGCCGGAATGATTCCTTGCCCGTGTACGGCGCGGATGAGGGCCTGTACTGCCGGAGTAATTCCTTCCCGGGCCAGCATGACGCTCTTTACAGGAAAGGCTGTCGCGACGCTGGCCGCCCCGCCGGCATGATCTTTATGCCCGTGGGTCAGGATGAGATAATCCAGCGACCGAACGCCATAGTGTTTCAGGTAAGGCACTACAACCCTCTCACCCACGTCAAAATCAGACATTTCCCCACTCCCGCCGCTGTCAATAAGCACAGCGCGACCATGGGGCGTAATGATCAGCGTGGCATCACCCTGGCCTACATCGATAAAGTGGACCTGCATGGCCCGCGGGTAATACAAGTAGATAAAGCCGATAACAATGACAATCGCCAGCACGGCGCCGGTACGGCCAGGCCAGCGCTGCCAAAGGTCGGCCGGCGACGGAATGCGGAGCGGCAAAAAGCTGTACACCCAGGCGACCGCTAAATAATACACCGTGCCGCCCAATACTCCGACAGGAGGGACGAACAGGGCGCTTGCCGGCAATGCCGCAATCAGCGCCGTGAGTTTTACTACAATGCCAAGTAGTAGGGCAGAAGCGATAAATAATATTTTCCCGAGCAAGGGAACCAGCGCTCCGGTCAGGCTGCCAAGCAGTCCAAGGACGACAACCGCTTCGATGGGCGGAACCACAATAATATTGGCCACAAAGGAACTAAGGGGAAAAGAATGAAAGTACCAGGCGATAAACGGCAACACACCCAGCTGGGCAGCAGCGGTTACCGCCACAGCGGTGGCAATCGGCTTCGGCAGGAACGCCAGACGGCGAACGGTTTTTTCATAAAGCAAGACAAGACCGGCAGTGGCGCCGAAAGAAAGCTGAAAGGATATGTCATAAAGCAGTCCGGGCTGATAAGCCAGCATGCCCAGCGCAGCAAGCGCCAGTGCCTGCGGGGAATCCTTCTCCCGGCCCAGTCCGGCGGCGGCAAGGGCAATGAGGCCCATCACCACCGAACGCACCACCGGAGGAGACAAGCCGGCGAAGAGGGCGTAAAACACCATGCCTCCCCCGGCCAGACCTGCTGTCAATCGGCGGCTTAGTCCCAGCCGGCCGCCCAACCACATCATCACGCCGACCACAAGGGCGATATGGGTGCCGGATACTGACAAGATATGCACCAGTCCAGTGGTGGCAAAATCATGCACCACTTCCTGCTTGATGCCGAAATAACCGCCAAACAATATGCCGATCAAAAGCGCGGCATCTCCCGGAGCCACGGCCTGGAAAATCGCCGTTGTCACCTGCTGACGCCATTCGGCCAGCTTGGCCTGCCAGGATCGTGAAGCAACCGGCTCAAAACGAAACGATTGACTGCTTGCCGCAAGCCGCGCTGATATCCCTTGCAGGCGCAAAGAATTTACACTATCCATCTGGCCGGGATTCTGGTAACCGTGCAGTTCGACCACCTTGCCCGCGACAACGACTTTGTCCCCATAGGCCGCCCGAGGCTGGTCCCGGGACTGGGTCAATGTGATCATTACCGCGCCACCGGCTGCTTCAGACTGAGGTTTTCCGGCAGCAACGGCGTCAGTGGCAACAATATACTTTACTTTGACTGTTTGTTCGTCGACATCCCCCCATTGGGGCAGCTCGCTGACTGTGCCATACAAAGTCACGGTCTGCCCTGCGAAACGGCTGACATCCCCGGGAGACACCGTCTCAGCATGCTGCACTCGAATGAGTCCGGCAACAAGAAACAGAGCCAATACGGTGGCCGCCACATAACGCGACCCGGCTTTCACCTGCCAGAAGGCCACTGCGGACAACATTGCCGCAACCACCAATAAAATTTTCGGTTCCACCCGAATCAGCTGTATTCCCCAAATCCCGGCGACAAAGGCCGCCGTCGCCCCCAAAACCAAATTCGGCATATTGCAACCTTCCACTTTCACAGTGTTCGGTCATTCCTTCGCCAGCAAAGATTACTACTGAGATACTGAAGCATTACGTTGAAAATAAAAATTGAGTCATGATGCACCGGAAGAAAACGCATGTGCCAAAAGCCAATCTTTGTTGATTCACCCTTCTAACACTTGCTAAAAAAACCAATTTACTAACAATTATCTAATATTTACCATATAATTACAAAGAAAGCAAGCAGCGGTCACACGAAATAACCACTAACCCGTTCACATGGGCCAGTGGCTATTTTATTATTACTTCCATTCTTACTTTTTTCAAACGTTAGCCACTTGCTTTTTCGGTTGGAAGACCGCTCAAAAAATAACATATTTCCGAGTCAGGTATGACTACTTCCAGATTTGCGGCAATAGCAGACAGCATGGTTTTCAATTGTTGAAATTCCTCTTGTCGTTCTGTCTGCATCTGTCCGATCCATTTCGGTGTCTGCAATGATTGCCCGGCTTTGATACGGTCAAACATACACGCGGCATGCAAATAGATCCGTACTAAGGCATCGTTTGGCAGACGTCGTTCAAACCAGCCTTTCCCCATTTTCTCAACCAGTTCTTCACAACACCGCCTGACCTTATCGATTGGCAACACTTTTACAAACTTGTTGAGCTGTCCTTCCAGCAATATAAATGATTCCTGCATCGAAACCGGGTTACTGCTATAGCGATCTTCGCTTAATGCCGCTGGACCCAATAGCTTTCCTAACCGGTTGATGCCTTCCGGTGTAAACAGTTCACTCACATGGACAAACGGCACAAAATCGAGTTTCGGATCGATACTGCCAACTGCAAGACGCAACTTGTTGCCGAATTGCGTCTCCATTGAATTTACATCACTCATCGCGCCTGCCATTACAAAATTCATGGAAGCAGTAACAGGATAATTGGCAAGTAAAATTTCTTTAATCTTTTCGGCTACTCCCACGCCGCTAGAACAAGTTACCAATATAGTCTCCTTGGCACTTGTCCGGGCATAGCGCCTTTGCCTTAGCGTACAAGTATAATCGTCATAAGCTGCATAAATATGATCGACCGCCTGCTCCAGACCGTCCTCGGTTGTCAGAACTTTTCTCCCGGCCTCTAATACCAGGGCAGTGGTAACATTGGGAATAATTCTGAGCGGAATATTGGTGGCTTTTGCCAGCATGTTCTCCATTGTAACCAAGAACCCCATATCCACAAGCAGCAGGACTCCTTTGCCTTCGTTGGCGCTGAGCACTATCTCCTGCAGTTCTTCCACCGTCTTGGCATTACTCTTGTTCAAAGGAATATCATAGGCTTTTACATGGTCCGCTCCTAATAAATTATTGGCTACTTCAGCCATATTTTTGGCCGTCCCCCGACCATGAGCAACAACAATTAAGCCAATTCGCTGTTTCAATAGATCATCGGAGCCATGAACCAGGAACATGGCGATAAATCCGATCTCGTCAGGCGGTATATCAATACCCAGCTTGTGCGATAACCCCGGAACACATTCCATGACAATACCGAATGCTTTTTCCTGTTCCGCTTTGATGGTTTTGAGATTCGGATTATAAATAATCCGTCCGGATTCGGCCCTTTCTTTAAATTGCTGTAGATGTAAAGCGAGAGCAACCAACGTCTTTCTACCGTATTTTCGGCTCATCTTGGCTGCAGCATCATTCAGTATCAAATGGGCTGATTCCCAGATAAGTTGTTCAACAATGTTTACCGGCATACCGAGGACTTCCGGTTTTAGAAAGGCGTGAACCGCTGCATCAAAATATTTGTCCAAATCTTTTCCGACCTGGCGCTCAACCTCTTCATCAGACATCGGCATCTGCCGGTAGTTTTCGATTTTCTTATCGATAAAACCATACAAATCGATTGGCAGTTCATAATCGTTAAATAGCGTTTGCGGCAGCGGCTGTCCCCTTGGGCTGACAAGAATGCCAGCCTCAAAAACTCTGCTGACCGACGCCTCCGCTCCCTCTTTATCGCTAACCAAAGAAAAGATCCGCTGGGGAATCACATCGCTATCGATTGATAGCTTGTCTGCCGCTGATGCCAGATATGACAAGTAGCTTTTCGCACAGCATAATTGCAGATCATTGCGCAATTCACCGATGTTCGCAGCACAATGATAATACGAAAATGTCTGCAAAGCTTCACCAGAAATCCAAATTGGCAGACCTAACCGCATTGCCTCTTGCTTCACAAAATGAGCGATCAGTTCGATTCGCTCTTTCAATGGCCGCTCGCTCATTTGTGGCAACGTTATCTGTACCGGAATCCTCCGCCGGAACGTCATCAATAATGAACTGGAAATATCCTCTGACGTAGCGCCAATCAGCATTAATTGGGCGTTTCTTTCTTCTTTGGTCTCACCTAGCCGCCGATAAGTTCCTTTATCAACTAACATGAATAGTAACTCCTGCCCTGAGGGAGGCAGCCTGTGTATTTCATCCAAGAATAGAATTCCGCCGCGGGCTCGATCCACTAAACCTTCGCGTTCTTCGTCCGCCCCGGTAAAGGCACCTTTGACATAACCGAAAAGCTGTGACAAGAGCAATTGGGAATTGTCCGCATAATCGGCACAACAGAATGTGACAAAGGGAATCTTCGTCTTGGATTGACTTTGCCCTGTCCGTATTTGGACGGCATAACGCCACATTGCCTCAGCCATCAGACTTTTCCCCACCCCGGTTTCACCACAGAGCAAAGTGTGCAGCCCATTTGGCGGGTATACGACGGCAGCTTTTCCAAGTTCAATTTGGGCCTTAAGGCTTCCCTCACTGCCAATGATTCCCGAAAAGGCGCCGGCCTCCCCTGGGTTCTGTTTCCCCACATTCTCTTTCCTATGGTTCGTTGTCAGCTTGTCAGCTTTCGCGGCAGCCTGTTCCGCTGGGTAAACGGCAGAAAAGTAGAGCACCGGCCTTGTTCCGCTTTTATTAATAAAACCTAGTCTGAATAGTTGATTGAGGTCGGCAGATGCATCGTTGCGATGGATTTTCAAGTCGCTCGCTACCATGGCAGCACTTAGACCAGGCCGTTCCCCCTGTGTTAAAGCTGCTCTCGTATGATAATCAACATAGTCTCTTACCCGGTCAATTCTGGCCATCGCCCAGCCTCCTTCCTGCCAAGACCTGATCAACAGTCTCAGGATGGATCCGGCAGCACACAGATCCATCCTGAACTAGTCCATTGATCTAGTCAAAGTATATTTCCGAAGGCTTCTTTTGATGTCCCTTTATCATCTTTCCCGCCAATGAGCTTCCAGTTTAGTGTCCGCCGAAATGCCGCCCTTGACCATATATCTCCTCCAAGAATGTCTTTACCTCATCCAAGCTATTCATTTGCTGTAAGAGCAAGGCTTTCACTTCTTCCTCCGGTTTTTTCATATCCGGAATCATGATCGATCGCATACCTGCCCGGTGTGCCGCCAATATCCCCGCTTCCGAATCTTCCAATACCAGGCATTGATCCGGAGAGCAGCCTAGTTTCGCCGCGACGTTAAGAAATATTTCCGGATGAGGTTTCGATTCTGCGATATCATCTCCGCATAGTACATAATCAAAGCACGGAAGAAGGCCCGCCATTCTTAATAAACGTAGCGCTTTATCTCTACTTGTTGATGTTGCCACGGCTTTTTTGAGGTTGATTTTTTCGATATACGCTAATAATTCATGAAGTCCATTCTTTATGGGGACCCCACTTGAATGTAAGATTGTTTCACTAATCTTAGAACCATCATTCCTGATTTTTTCAAAGGGAAACTGTTCGCCAAAGAGATTTAAATATATTTCCTTTTCTCGTACAGCGTTGGCCCCGATCACCTTTATATATACATTTTCGTCGACTTCGTAGCCATAGCGAAAAGCCGCCTGCCGCCAACAGGTAAAAGCCATTCTTTCTGTGTCAAACATCAGGCCATCCATGTCAAAGATGATTAGTTCTAAATCAATCAGTTCATTGTCCCCTTTGCGCCCACCCATTGTCTTCACATCAAATCCTGTCGCCGCTGCCGAACAGCGCCATATAATGCCTGAGGGCATTTTTGTAGCCTTGCTCGTACTTTCGCGCGACAATCGGCCCGGCAGGAAACTCCTCATTGGCAAGATACTCCTGCATTTTGTTGATACCAGCGCTAAACAAGTCTGTCGCCAAGTTTACCTTTGTGATTCCCAGATGGACGGCTTTAGCTAGATTCTCGTCGCCGGTAGAAGATCCCCCGTGGAGAACTAACGGCACGGCTACGTTGCGGCGAATCTCTGTCAGGCGATGAAAGTCGATCTTTGGGGTGCCGGCATAGCGCCCATGTGCTGTGCCGATGGCGACCGCCAGACAATCCACCTCGGTTTCGCGCACAAATCGAACGGCATCATCAACCTGAGTAAACGCATCTGTATTACTATTTTGATAATCTGTCCCCTGGCCGACATGCCCTAGCTCGGCTTCTACCGAAACCCCTACCGCATGAGCCATCTTTACAATCTCTTTCGTTTCGCGCAGATTCTCCTCGAAGACAGCCTGAGAACGGTCGACCATGACTGATGTGAAACCGACCCGAATCGCCTTAACCGCCGAAGTGTAGGTCTTTCCATGATCCAGGTTGAGGGCAACCGGAACCTGGGAAAACCGCTCGGCAAAGATTTTTACCAACGCCGCAACTGCTTCTAAATCAAACCGTTCCGCGCAGTCTATGACTAATGGCGACCTCATTTCAGCCGCACATTCAAACGCTCCCTCCACCGTTTCCAGATTGAAAACATTTGGTGCGGCAATGCCATAGCCCTCTTTGAAGGCATTCTGCAAAATTTCATTCATCGCTACCAGCATATTCAATCACTCCATTCACCAAAGTGTTACCGATACGCGAAATGTCCCGGGAGTAGCAGCTAGTTCGAACGCTTTTTGAATGTTCGCCAACGGGACTTTCTGCGAAATCAGTTCTCCGACTTTGACCCTGCCACTGTTTAACAGCGAAGCGGCAATCTCATAATCTGAAGGATCTGAGCCAAAGGTTCCAATGAGCTCATACTCCTTATAATGAATCGTGTTCGAGTCAAGGTCCATCGCCGGAGCAGGATAACCGGCCGCGAAAAACAGGATTCTTCCCATGGGGGCCAGCACCCGGGCCGCTTGCTCATTTGCTTTTGTGTGTCCCACAGCCAAGATGACCGCAGTGATTCCCTCGCCGTTCGTAACCTCTTTTATCAATGGCTCGAACCCGGCTGACTCCGGGTTAACTGCTAGAAAACCGAGCTTTTCGGCCAACATAAGACGATCAGGGTTGATCTCACTAACTAAAACATCTGCACCATACACCTTGGCCACCTGGGCGTTAACCAAACCTAAATTCCCCGCCCCAATCACCAGGACCCTATCCCCCGGTCTGATTCGCAGCCGTCTGGCACCATGTACGGCGGTAGCTACAGGTTCCAGATAGCCTACCTCTTCGTACGGTAAACTGTCATCCATCTGATAAACACGATCAGCTGAATACACGATATACTGCGACATACCAAAGGAACCGGCCACACCTTCGAAAAATAACTCTTTCGGTTTATTTACACACCTGCAGGGATGCGCATTCCGGCAATACCGGCATTCACCGCAGCCGCGCGTGCCTTGTGTCGAAAATCCAACATGGGTGCCAACTTTAATCGCTTTCTTGACTGAAGGCCCCACCTCAACAACTTCTCCGGCCATTTCGTGCCCGGGGGCCCACGGAAAAGCCCGCCCCTGCGTTTTTCTCAAACCCGCCCAAGTCTGCCAGTCTGTGGTGCAGATATTTGATTGATATATTTTCACTAAAACATCGTTGGGGCCCACTGCCGGAATGTCCATTTCCCTAACAGACATCTGGTAAAAATCTTCCATTACACCAACCAGCCTTTTCGCCATGCCAATCTCCCCCCACCCATTTTACCGACGATACCGCGACAAAATCCCGTCTCAGAAAATCCCCAGCAATGCCGACAATATGCTTACCGCCAGCAATACGATCAGTATTCTGACAAAGTGGGGCCCTTTCATTACCAGGTACCCATAAATGCCAAATACCACGACAAGCGGAAGAAAGCCCGGAACAATCTTGTCGATGATGGTCTGAATAACGAGTGGATCTGAACCGGGAAGCGGTACTTTAAGCGGGGTTGACAGCTTAACAAACGATGCTGACAAAACCCCCATCATGAACATGCCCAAAACCCCGGCCCCGGTAATGAGCTCCTGTATCCAGCCACCTTCAAGAATATTGAGGATCGACTCTTTCCCCATGCTATAGCCCCGCATCCACAGACTATAACTGACACCACAGGTAATGCCCACAAATAAAATAATCGGTAAAACAGCCCCGATTGCACTTCCGGTCATAGCCAAAGGAATACACAAACCCAATATGATGGGCTTTAATGTTCCGTAATCGAGAGTGTCGCCGATGCCGGCAAACGGTCCCATTAATCCGGTCTTAATCCCATTAATGGCTTCATCGGGCACATCGGCGCCATTTGCCTTCTGCTCCTCCATGGCGATCGTCACACCATGAATCGGGACTCCCCAGTCTCCCTCTGTATTGAAAAAGATTAAATGCCGGGTTAACGCCGCACTCAACGTTTCCTTGGTTTTATACAACTTCTTCAGGATCGGTATCATGCAGGCGCAAAAGGCCAGTGTCTGCAAACGTTCAAAAGAATTGGACATCTCGGCGAAAATATACCACAAAAACCACGATTTCCGCAGATCGGCTTTTGTTATCGGCTCGGGAAGGCTAGCCGCAGTCACGACTATGCTCTGCTCCACTATTTCATTTGTATTATCTCGCAGCATTAGAACAGGTCGCCTCCTTTATTGGTTTTTGCCTGGAAATGAACGTGAAGAAAGGCGGCACAAGTGCCGAATATGGCGGCTGCCATGATATTGATGCTGGCGTATTTAACCAGAAAAAAGCCGATCAGGAAATACGGCAAAAGACTTCGCCGCCCAATGACCATGATTGTCAGCGCAAACCCGAGGGCTGGAAGCACTCCTCCGGTTATTTCAACCCCATGGATGATCCAGCGAGGCACGACCTTCATAAACGAACTGACGGCATCGGCGCCATAAAGAGCCGCCAGAAAAACCGGGGTGAACCGCAGCGGCAGCTGGAGGATCAACGGCCACAGCCCGGCGCAACGATAAATACCTGCAGTATTGGCTTCTTCCGCATATTTATCAGCCAAATGCACAAAAAAAGCATTTAGCGTCCTGCGCACCTGATCAATAAAGATGCCCATGACCCCTAACGGAACAGCCAAGGCAATGGCCATCTCCGGGGTCATATGAGTTTTTATTGCAATCGGTATAGCCACGCAAGCAGCCAATCCCTCATCTGCCGGGATATTCGCCCCTGGTGCGATAAGCCCCATATAGAGTAGTTCCAGTGTGGCGCCGATGATGACGGCATCAGGTATATTCCCCATAATCAAGCCGATCGGAACGGCCAAGGAGATCGGTTGCCGCATAAAGTGCTGAAAGGAGTAGCCTATTTTGCTCCAGGCGAACCAATACAAAAGCCCCAGTAATATGGCCTGCACAATATCAGTACTCATTTTCTTTCCTCCCTATAATTTCGCACCCTGCAAAACATCAGTCAGTTTGCCAGGATAATCTTCCGGTACTGTTTGAAAGATGATTTCGACCCCGCCCTTTTGCATCTCCAATAAATCGTCAGCTTCACTTTTAATTAAAGTAATACTTTGAAAGACCACTTTCCGGCCAGGTGCCCCAATTAATCCACCTACTTGCAATTGTTTGAGCAACAACCCGGCTTGCCAGCACCGTTTAGCTGTCGCAACGTCTTTAAATAACAGCAGTAACCTCGTCGGGCTTTCGTTGTTCTTTAATGCTTCAACCCCTTCGTCAACCGATTTAATATGCACTTGACAACTTGGGGGCGCCGCTATTTTGTAAACCTTGCCCATAAATGGATCTTTTGACAGCGTGTCATCAATAATCAGGATATGACTGGCATTGGCCTGCTTCATCCATTTCGTAATGACCTGACCATGAATCAATCGACTGTCAATTCTCGCAAGCACGATATTGGCCATAACCCTCCCCCCTCCTATTCAGATTGCCGCTCATTCCGCTTGGCTTAGAGCAAGTAAAATATTCCGGCACCCGTTTCTCCCTGCCGCAACTGCCGCCTCAGCCAATCGTTCACCACTCAAAGTCGACCGCGATGACACCGCTTCAATCAGCATGCTAAGATTCAGTCCAGCGACTGCAGAAATATTCATAGATTGCGATATCGCTGCTGAAACATTTGCCGGAGTACCGCCAAATAAATCACTGATCACCAGCGATCCCGCCGGCATGGATTTTAACATGGCAGCAACACTAATCATAAATTCTTCCGGCGCCATTCCCGGCATCAATGACAACCCGTACACCCCTGCCAGAGGTCCCAGGATCATTTCCGCGCTTCGGATCAACTCTTCTCCGGCTTGACCATGGGTCATAATGAGAATGCCAGGAACCCTGCCACCCGTTTCTTCGCATTCGTTCATCTTGTGCACCACCCCCTCAGCTGAATTTTCAATTGTCTTTTGCTTCTAGTTAAAAGCAAGTCTTGTGCCACGACACATTGAGCTTGTTTTCTTTCAGTCATCAAGCTGTTTAGCCTAAAAAAGAGCGAGATGTGTAGCACTCGCCACTACACATCTCGCTCTTTTTGACAGCTTGAACGGCCCATAGCAAAAGGCTCCCGAAATCTCCGAGAGCCTTTTCTAGGTCTTAATTTAAGCCAATCATGATCGATACCGCTGTCCCGTAAAATACAAGCCTTCCCAGAAATTCACCAAGTATAACCAATACCAGCCCAATGTAAACCCATCTTGGTGGTATATTCTTGCCAATTCTCCAGACAGTATAGCCAAGAAGGGCCGCTCCCGCCATTGTTACCAAGGCGCTCAGGATTAGGAGCGGCTTGTAGCTTCCCGTCAGAAGCTGAGCAGAAAGTTGGGCTGCCACACTACCGCCAGCAAGGGTGTTAATATAAATTGGCAGATATAAAAGCGGAAGGATGACAGCCACTCCGGCAATAAGGCTAATCTTCTTCATCTGAGCAATGATCGCTGAGGAAAGCCCTGTTCCCTTCGCCCCAAAAACGATCAAAGCCGAAGCGCCTAAACCGCCTAAGGCAAAAGTCGCTCCATAAAAGGCAATATAGGTATTGGCATTGGTCCAAGCCGGACGAATCGAATGACTATAAATACTGGCCATCGTTAAGACAACACATAATCCGATCAATGAAGTCAGCCAGGCAAGGGCATGACCGGCCTGTTCTTTTTGATAAGCCCGATAACTCAAGAAGGAAAAGACCCAAAAACCGCCGGCTGATACGATTTCACGACTTAACCAGGAAGAGCCCAAGTTGAGAATGGAACGGTATGCTCCTGTCGGGGTTCCCAGATGAAAAGTCGAAAAGACCAGGGCAAGAGTCATAACGGCCCATACGGCCTTAAACCCGGGATTGGTTAACTTCGCGGCCGCTGTGGCATCTTGTTTATCTAATGAAAAACGCACCAATACAAGCATCAGAAAGCTGCCAATAGCCAACTGGCTTATCAGGGTAAATATCAGTAAAGGCCATTCCTCAGCAAACATCTAATCCGGCCTCCTTTTCTTTTTCCTATGAATTATTGCTTTCACTTCATTGCTTCTTTGTTCGCGGTAATCGTAAGCGAGGGACGAGTGATTCCCGAATCGGGCAACGGCTTGATATCTGCTGTGCCCCCGTATTTTTTACGTAGTTCTTCAATATCGCCAAATTGAAGAGCCCTCATCATACAGGCCGCGACACATGCCGGTTCTTCGCCTTTATCCACGAGGTCGACACAAAACGTACATTTGCCGCTTTTGCCTAACTTTTCGATATACTGCGGCGCCCCATATGGACAGGACCACAGGCAATACCGGCAGCCGATGCATTTTTCGCGGTCATGCATGACAATCCCGTCTTTCTCCCTTTTGTACAAAGCGTTCGTGGGACAATTCTCCGTGCATTTCGGCTGGGCGCAATGGTTACAGGCAATAGACAGGTTGAATGCCCAGGGCTTGGGAAATTCACCGCCTTCGAAATCATAGACTTTACGAAATAGCGGACCTGCTTCCAAGTCATTTTTATCCTTGCAGGCAATCTGACAGACCTTACAGCCGCTGCATACAGTCATATCATAATAAAATCCCAGTTGTGCCATTCTTCTTCACATCCTTAGAGTATGATTCGCTGAGGCCATTTAACGTCCGGATCAAGGGGTTTATTATATTTCTCCAGCTTGACATTACAGGAATTATATCCGGTATGGCCCTGGCCTGTGGGGATGTGTCCATCCAAAATTCCGGTACAGCCTGCCTTATCCACCTTTGCCTGTGCCTCCATTTCGGCCCAGGCTCCTTCTCCCAGGGTAACAACACCCGGCATAAGGCGCTCAGTGACATAAGCCGGCCGGATTACCGCTCCGTGGCGACTGGTGACCTTCACGACATCATTGTTTTTGATTCCTAACTTTGCGGCATCGCTGGCGTTTATCCTGAGCTCCTGCGGAAAAGCTTCTCTCAGCCAGGGTACATTGTCCATCGTGGAATGAGAGCGTCTAAAATAGTGAAGGGTAACAAGCTGGAAGGGGAAACTGTCTTTGATACCATCCTCATACCCTTCCCGCGAAGGATCGTATTTGGGGATAGGAGACTTCGCCGTAAATCCCACGTGTTCAATTTCCTTGGCAAGAGCGCCGCAGTAAATTTCCAGTTTGCCACTGTCCGTCTTCAGTTTTTTTCCGACCGGATCGGCGAGAAAGTCCTGAAAGCTTGTAAACTCAAATTTATCGCCGCGGGAGCGCGGAAACTGATATATTCCCTTTTCTTTGAATTCCTTGTAGGTAATACGGCCTGTTTGGGGTGCTCCCTTGGCCCCAAGCTCTTTAATCTCTTCCGCCGTCAGGGCAACTAATTTTTCATAGCCTGACCCGTCCATTTTCATCACCGTGGCTCCTGCAATCTGATTGTAAAGCTGCTGCTCTTCAGATATCGGGTTAATCGCTTTTGCCGGATCGACTCCAAGGCGCTTTGCCAATTCGTTGACAATCCACATATCGCTTTTCGCTTCAAACAGCGGCTTAATGACCTGGCGGAAGTAAATAAGAATCTCGCGGTTCCCGGATAATACCCCCCCAGGCCGTTCCCACTGGGAAGTAACCGGCAAAACGACATCTGAGTATAGAGCATCGGTACTTAAGAATAGATTTTGGGCAACCGCAAATTCCACTTTGCGGTGCGCTTCAATCCCCCGCGTCGTACCTGCCCTCTGATTCAGGGTATTGCCAAACCAGTTCCAAATCATCTGGATATTAATATCTTTGCTGATACCTTTACTTTCGGTGTACTTGCCTTCTAAGACCGCATCCCACATTTCCCCGCTGTTTATCCGGCTTCCCGCAATCGGATTATTGATTGCGGGAAGACCGCTGCTTCCAGACCTCACCAATATAGGACCCGGATAGGTGGAGCGATAATGCATATTGGGGCTGACTCCCGCTCCGGGGATGCCGATATTGCCTGTCATGAAAGCAAGTGTCATCATCGCATGGGGAAGATGTTCGCCATTGTTGATCCGCGCCGGTGCCCCCCCTGAAATAATGGCGGCAGGTTTTGTTGAAGCATACTCTTCAGCAAACTGACGGATTTTATCGGCACTGACCCCGCAAATTTTCGCAGCCCATTCCGGGGTCTTCGGATTACCGTCATAGGTTCCCAAAAGATACTCTTTAAAGTTGTCCTTAGAATCTGCTCCCTCAGGCATATGATCAGCGTCAAAACCGATACAATACGTATCCAGGAATCTTTGGTCCTGCAGATTATTCGTCAGGATATGGTGCGCCATTCCGAGAATAAAGGGCGTATCGGTGGCAGGACGAATCGGGATCCAATCGTCCGCAAAAAGCCGGGCCGACTCTGAATAGAGTGGATCAATAACAACGAATTTCGCCCCCGCCTTTTTGGCCTGCAAAAAGTTATAGGACGGACTGCCCAGGCTGGATTGCGCAGGATTGGCACCCCAGAGGATAATGAGCTTGGAATCGCGCAGTCTGAAGCGGTCATTGCCGGACATGGCTCCGGTGTCGATAATGCCTGTGACCTTTTTCCAGACAACAGGCCATGCCCCCCAGGAAACATCGCCCCACCGCGTCGTGCATCCGCCATAGGAATTCAAGAGCCGAAGCGGTTCCATGTCGCCCCCTGAGCCCCCCACGGGAGCAAAGATCGCGGCATTACCATATTGCCCCTTAATCCGTTTAATCTCACCAGCCACAATATCCAGCGCTTCATCCCAGGATATGCGGACCCATTCGTCCCCACCGCGGAGTTCCTTTTTCCCGCCTCCGGGCTCCCAATTCTTACGTTTCATCGGGTATTTAAGACGGTCCGCCCCCAGAACCATCTTCCGATGGGAACGGCCGCGCGCGCACCCTCTTTGCTGCGGAAAGTCGGGGCTGTCCGGATGGGTATCATCCGTTTTTTGACGAATCACAACCCCATCAGCTACATACGCCTTGTTCAGGCAGCGTCCGCCACAGTTATGCCAACATGCCGCTGTGACCCATTCGCCGTCCTGTTCAGCCAGCTCCGCCAACTTGTCGGAACTCACTTTCTGCAGCCCGCAGCCCGGCAGGGTCGCTGCAGCAGCGGCTCCAGCCGCCAATGTTGCCGTCGCCTTGATAAAGGATCTTCTGCTAATCATATAGTCTTTAGCCTTATCAATGAAACTCATCGTTGTCCCCCCCGAATTGCAATTAAACTATAAAACGATTTCCAACAGCTCATTTAGTGCCTTTAAATCTAAAATTAAAAACCCTTTTAAAAGATTAGCCATTCCGCGATAATATTCGGTCTGGGCATGTTTAATAATGTCGGTACATAATGAGGGAACCCATTTTAACAAGTGCCCTTCCAGAAAAAGCTTCTGATCTGCGAGGATTTCTCTGAGAAGCTTACTATCTTGTTTATCGATCTCGGTCAAAGCCAGCTCATTGAGCCGAAACATAAAATCCAGCTCTAACCCAAGATGGTCATCAGCCTCAGCGCCAAATTCTACAGGCAAAAAAGAATATTTTAAATAGGCCTTTCTCACTTCAATCGTTTCTTTTTGAAAAAGCAGGCGCTCTTCATTACAATACGCCGACTCCCAGGGCGGCGCCGGCACTGCGTGGGGACCAATGAAGAGCCGGGTATAATCCCAGTGCAAACTATTGTATGTCGTTTCGTCCGCTATGTCATTTTGCGCTATGTAGTTCTTTACTTGCTGTGCTCCTTCGAAGATAGCCTCGCTGTCACTGATAAAAGGGAACTCCTCTGCGCTCATGCTATATTTCATATAATCAAGAAACTCTCTTGTTGGTTCTTGCATAAAAGTGCGGCGTAAGAGATCGTAAACAAAGAGGCGGACTTGAAATAAGGGATGAATGCTTGTGAACATTTCTGCGGGGTTTTGCATTTCCTACTCCTTGTATCATCTTAATACTAATAGATTTTTAGTATAAACCTCCAATTAGTTATTGTAAATATCACCTTATTGCTCTACACCGTTTCAAGCATGTCCATGTCTTTATCCGAAAATTCATCCTGGACGTTGGCGGCCCATTCGATACCGTTGGCCCTTTTGAATAAGGCGCAAACCGTGCAAATTCTTGCAAGGGCAATCAACGATGCAGGATTTTTGCCTAATGATAGAAAAAACATATATTAGGAAAAAATCTAGATATCTGATGACGCCCACGCCAGTCGGGGGCTTTTCTGGTTTGCCAGTAAAGTTCCTGATGCCCCAGTCGCTGAGCGACACCCAAATTGACGCGTCATACAGAGTCAATAGAAAGACTAAGAGTGGCAATCGGAGGTGGTATCTTGACAACAATGCGAGAAGTCGTTGAAAGTTTCCGCAAACAAAATCAACGATATGAGCAAGGTGGCGGCCTAAAAAAGGTCGAAAAGCAGCGCCAGCAGGGCAAGCTGTTTGTCCGGGATCGGATCACCCAACTTTTTGATCCAGATACTTTTGTCGAACTCGACAAGTTTGTCGAACATCGCTGCACAGACTTCGGAATGGACAACCAAGAGGGCCCTGGCGACGGAGTCGTCACCGGGTACGGGAAAATCAACGGCCGTCTTGTGTATGTGTATGCCGACGACTTTACCGTGTTTGGTGGTTCCTTAGGCGAGATGCATTCTAACAAGATTTGCAAAGTGCTTGATTTAGCCCTGGAAACCGGTTCGCCGGTGATCAGTCTGCACGATTCGGGCGGCGGACGCATCCAAGAAGGGGTTGACGCCAAACACGGCTATGGCGAAATATTTTATCGCAACTCCATCATGTCCGGGGTAGTCCCTCAGATTTCCGCCATTATGGGGCCTTGTGCCGGTGGAGCGGTCTATTCTCCAGCACTGACAGATTTTATCGTAATGGTAGATAAGATGAGTTATATGTTCGTCACCGGCCCAAACGTCTGTAAAACAGCCCTAAACGAAATTGTAACCGAAGAAGACCTCGGCGGAGCACACACCCAAAGCGCCACCAGCGGAGTATCCCATTTCAAGGTTGACAACGAAGAAAACTGTTTTGCTGTCATCCGTTCCCTGTTAAGCTACCTGCCATCGAACAACCTGTCCCCTGTGCCGGAATACGCAAGCGGCGACGATCCCAACCGGGTGGTGGACAGTCTGCTGGATTTGGTGCCGGTTGAAACTGATCGTGGTTATGACATCAAAGAAGTCATTGAATCCATCGTTGACAACAGCTCGTTTTTAGAAGTCCAGCCTTTGTTTGCCGCCAACATCGTGATCGGCTTCGCCCGGCTGGATGGCAAGCCTGTGGGCATTGTCGCTAATCAACCAAACTTTTTGGCGGGATGTATTGACATCAACGCCTCTGACAAAGCGGCTCGATTTATTCGCTGTTGTGATGCCTTCAATATTCCGCTGGTTACCTTGGTCGATGTCCCGGGATTTTTGCCTGGCACCAACCAGGAATATAACGGTATTATCCGCCATGGTGCAAAGATGCTGTATGCTTATTCTGAAGCCACTGTTCCCAAAATCACCATGGTGCTTCGCAAGGCTTACGGGGGAGCACAAAACGCCATGTGCAGCAAAGAACTCCGCGCCGATCAGCTGCTACTCTGGCCTACTGCCGAAATCGCCGTTATGGGGGCCGAAAGTGCGGTAAAAGTGATCTTCCGCAAAGAGATCGCTGCAGCGGAAGATCCAGAGAAGATCCGTCAGGAAAAGATCGAAGAATACCGGGAGAAATTCTCCACTCCGTTCGCGGCAGCGCGCCGTGGCTATGCGGACCGCATCATCGAACCACAGAATTCGCGGATCGAGCTCATTCGCGCCCTTGAAGCAACTAAAAACAAACAAGTGAAACTCCCCTACAAGAAACATTCCAATCTTCCCCTGTAAGCAAAATTTATAATAACCGGAGGTATGACCAATGCAAAAACCGTTAGAAGGTATCAAAGTCCTGGACATGACCCGCATTCTGTCCGGCCCTTACTGCTCAATGATGCTGGGTGATATGGGTGCCGATATAATAAAACTTGAACCATGGCCGAGTGGCGATGATTCGCGGGGCAACCCTCCGTTTGTCAAAGACGAGAGCATGTATTATGTGAGCTTGAATCGCGGCAAGCGCAGTTTCGTGGTCAACCTCAAGGAAGAGGCCGGCAAAGAAGTCTTTCGAAAATTAGTTAAAGAAGTAGACGTATTGATTGAGAATTTCCGTCCAGGCGCCATGACCAAACTCGGTTTAAACTACGATAAAATCAAACACCTCAACCCCAAACTAATCTACTGCGCCATTTCAGGTTTTGGGCAAACCGGCCCGTATAAGGATCGAGCCGCCTATGATTCGGTCATTCAGGCGATGGGCGGTATTATGAGCGTGACCGGTCAGGCGGGCGGGCAGCCTACTCGTGTCGGTACATCGATTGGCGATATCACCGCCGGGCTGTTTGCCGTCATCGGAATTCAAGGCGCCCTGCGGGTAGTGGAAAACGGCGGCCCCGGACAATTCATCGACATCAGCATGATGGATTGCCAGGTTGCCATTGTCGAGGGTCAAATCGCCCGGTATTTCGGTACAGGTAAAGTGCCTCAACCGGTAGGCAATCGCCATGCCACAGCCACTCCGTTTGATATGTTCAAAACGAAAAACGGTCATATCATCATCGCAGTGCAAAAGAACTCCATGTGGGAAAGTCTTTGCAAAGCCATGAAATTAGAATATCTGCTCGAAGACCCCCGCTTCGCCAGCAATTCCTTACGCTGTGATAACGAGGCTGCCCTCAAAGCTATCTTGGGATCAGCGCTCATGGAAAAGACCACAGATGAATGGATAGAAATCCTGCTGGCAGCCAACGTGGCCTGCGGTCCCCTCAACACCATCGCCGACGTTGTGAGCGATCCTCACATCCAGGCCCGAGAAATGATCGTCGAAGTGCCCGGCCATGCCAAACTCGGCAATGTCAAATACCCCGGTCTGCCAATCAAATACTCCGAAACCAAGTGTAGCATCGAAAGACCGGCCCCAATCCTCGGTCAGCATACAGAAGAAATCCTGGCGCAATTTGGCTTTTCTGCCGAAGAAATCGAAAAATTCAAGAGCTCTAGCATCGTAAAATAAGACCAAGCATTATCCAACTCCCACTTACAAGAAAAAGCACTCCGGAAACCTTTTTCAATGGTTTCCGGAGTGCTTTTGTCACTGATTCATTTTTTGTTCTTTAGCTACTCTGGTATTACTTCATTTAACATCTTATTGCATTTAATATTCTGGGATATCCTACATACAGTAAAAGTTGTGTAATTGTACTAAGTAGTATTTCTTTGTCATTTCCAACGTTTACATTGCCTTGGATATGACCTTTTAACTGCGGCTCACAGCCGCCCAAAGACAAAATCATCGAAAAAGTTAAAAGCTCTCTTGTTTTAATATCAAGTCCGTTCCTCGTATAGTAATCACCAAAGCAATTTGCTGATAAATATAGTACTTTTTGGGGGGACTGGCACTCCAAAAATTTAGTAAGCCATAGGGTGCAAAAATATTCCTAAAACCTATTGACTTTGAGTCCACTCCAAGTTGTAGCATAAGACTTAATCAATAGTTTAACTTGTACTAGAAAGGGGAAACGGAAGAATGTCCAGCAAAGTATATTTTGCAAACTTGCGGGCGAGAACAAACAGGACCAATAAGATCAGCAAGATCAAAAACCTGTTTGACAGCGCCGGTTTCAGCGATCTTATTCAACAGGGAGATCTTACGGCGATAAAACTCACCTTTGGCGAACGTGGCAGCGACGGCTTTATCAGTCCTGTTTTTGTGCGTCAGGTTGTGGATAAGGTGAAGGAAAAAGGGGCCAACCCATTTCTGACCGATACCAACACTCTCTATTCAGGTAGCCGGCATAACGCCGTTGATCATCTGCTGACCGCGCTGGAACACGGTTTTGACTACACAGTTACCGGGGCGCCGATCATCATCGCCGACGGACTGTGTAGTGAAAGTGTCACCGAAGTGCAGATCGACAAAAAGCACTTCAGCCGGGTGAAACTAGCCAAAGACATCGTCAGCGCCGATAGCGCAATTGTCCTGTCGCATTTTAAAGGTCATGAGATGGCGGGCTTCGGCGGGGCGATAAAAAATCTCGCCATGGGTGGGGCACCAGCAGTCGGCAAAAAAGAACAGCATGCCTCAAAGATTATTGTCGATCAGGACAAGTGCGTCGGCTGCGGTCGGTGTGCCGAGATCTGTCCGGAACAGGCGGCTGTCATAACGGAAAAGAAGGCGCATATCGCTTTGGATAAATGCATCGGCTGCGGCGAGTGCATGACCGTCTGTCCGGTAAAGGCCATCGGCATGGATTGGAACACAGACCTCAAAGATATGCTGGAACGGATGACCGAATATGGCTACGGCTTCGCTAAATCCCACGAGAAACGCATTGGCTACATCAACTTTCTTTTAAATATTACGCCGGATTGCGACTGTGCGTCGTGGAGCGATGCCCCGATCGTTCCTGACATCGGTTTCTTGGCCTCCACCGATCCTGTAGCCATTGATCAGGCGAGCTTTGACCTTGTGAACAAGCAGCTTGGCTTCGCAGGCACCCTTCTTTCCGCCAACTGGGAGGCCGGCGCAGATAAGTTCCAAGGACTGCGCTCCCATATTGACGCCGCCGTCCAGCTCAGGTACGGGGAAGAAATCGGGTTGGGCAGCCGCGATTATGAATTAATCGTCCTATAGGGATTGTTGAGTTCCAACAGATAGAATGTAAAAAGGAGCCGTGAAAAAATGGCGACATCGGACAATCATGAAGAGAAAAAAAACAAGGAATTTACCAGGCGCGATTTTCTGAAGGCTGCAGGAGGCACGATGGCTTTAGCAGCAGCAATTCCAACTTTTTTGCAGGTGTCGTCTGCGTATGCGGAGGAAAGCGGACTGAAACAGGTAACCTGGGATGGATCACATGCCGTTTCGGCGTATGATCAGAGCAAGCCCATAGTGTATTTCACCCAGGACTTGAGCCCGGCAGGGGTGCAAAAGATTTATGAAAAGATTAATAAGGGTATTACCGGTAGAGTCGGGATCAAACTACATACAGGTGAGCCGCACGGGCCGAATCTCCTGCCTCTTGAGTATATTAAGAATCTCCAGAGCAAAATTCCCAACAGCGCCATCGTGGAATGCAACGTGATGTATAAAAGTCCGCGCCGGGAAACGGCGACCCATCGCGAAACAATCAAGATCAATGGGTTTGACTTCTGCCCAGTCGACATTCTGGACGAGAACGGAGATGTCATGCTGCCGACAGGGGCGAAGGAATTTCTCGATAAACAGGCAGATAATTATGGGGGAAAATTTCCTTTCGCACCAGGAATTCATTTGCGGGAAATCGCGATAGGAAAGCATGTACTAAACTATGATTCCTTGCTTGTCTATACCCATTTTAAGGGCCATGCAATGGGTGGATTCGGCGGTTCTTTAAAAAACATCGGCATCGGTATGGCTTCTGGTAAAGTGGGCAAAAGAATGATTCATGGGGATGGCTTTCCTATCGGTAAAGAATTCTTGGAGCGAATGGTCGAATCCGGTAAAGCTACGACTGAGCACTTCGACGGTCACATTACTTATATTAATATTTTGAAGAATATTTCCGTAGATTGCGACTGCGCCGGGGCTCGTGCCGCCAAACCGACTTGCAACGACATTGGCATTATTGGTTCGACCGATATTCTGGCAGCTGACCAGGCTTGTGTGGACCTCATTTATCAGATGCCTGACGACCAGCGCCATGATATAGTCGAGCGGATGGAATCCCGTCTTGGCTTGCATCAGCTCGACTATATGGAAGCACTGGGCATGGGCAGTCGGGAATACAATCTGATAGAAATTTGATAAACCTCGTCCAAATATAATCTAATTCCAAAAGTTAAAATAAGTGTGTAGGTTCTTTCGAATCTACACACTTATTTTTTGCGTAGTATACACTTTTCAGAAAGATAGAGTAAAGCTTATGCTATATGCCCCAAAAGGACACCAATGATGTTATAACGCCAATAGTTGAACACATAAACCAAAAACCCTTGCTCATATTTCAATAAGCATTTTGTAACTTGAAGAGAGCCCCTGCCTTCAATCTGAAGCATGGGCTCTCTTCCTAAACAGTCGAATTTAGCCTAGAGGCTTTAGCATTGATCTGCTACACAATCATCGGTTAATTCCGTCTTTTATTCGTTCAAGTCATCCCTTATGGCATAGTTCAGCAAGCCGATCTTCCTGTTCTCTGCTTTACGGCAGCTTTTTAAAGCCCAAGAGCGCCCGATACGGGCCGGGAACACCGGGAGGTGCCAGCGCCACCCGGTCACCCGGCTGGATAACGGCGTCGTCCGGAGGGAAAACTTTGCCGTTGATAAAGATTACCTCAACACTGTCACGAGAAATGTCCAGCCTCACCAACAGTTCAAGGCCTGTTGTGGGACCCCCAATTTCGAGCAAAAGTGGGCTGGGCCATTTTCTTTTCTGAAAAAGTTGAGCAAGGTACATGAACGCACGAAGTTCGATGTTGCCTGCCATTGGCGCTCCCCCCCGTCACTCCTGCCTGTGGCTATTTCTAGCCAGCTAGAAATTGAATACTTCGTCGATTTCTTCGGGGGTGAAGTCCCAAACGACATTATGCGGTGAACAAGGCTCATACTCGAAAAATTCGGGAAGACGGTCGTGGGCGTTGTTGAAACCGGCTGCTTGGTTGAAGGCCCTCTCGGTTTTCAGGATCGACTTGCCGAGGGCGGTTACATCGTCGGCGGTCAGTGACAGGCCATAGCGTGCGTTGATCATCTCGACCAGAGCGTTGAAACCTTCCGGGATGTCAAGAATGGCGAAGGCGATGAAGAGACAGCAGCCGGTACTATCGACCGCTGCAGTGGCGATTTGTAGGTTTCGAGACAGTTCAACCTGTCCTTCCTTCTTGAGAGGATCTACATAGCCGCCCACCTTCAGAATGTTTGTGGCGACGGCGTACCCGGAGGTGTGGTCGGCCCCCATCGGGGTAGTGGCATAGGTCAGGCCGACACCTTTGACCGCCCGCGGATCATAGGCAGGGATGGCCTGATCCTTGACAACAGGGACTCGGAACAGTCCGCAGGCCTTGCCAACGAACGAAGTGCCGCTGCCGATCAGCCGGCCCAGCGGAGTGGGAATGGCAATCTGCTTTACGGCATCCAGCGCAGCCTGGCCGTCGCCCCAGGGTAACAGCCCGCCTTCCATGGCGGTGGCAATGGCAACAGAAACTTCGATGCTGTCTACGCCGATGTCGTCCATCGCCCGATCAATATAGGCGATTTCGTCAAGGTCTTTGATGCAGGCGTCAGCGCCGAGAGCCCAGATGGTCTCATATTCAAATCCACTGGTGATATATTTGCCTTGCTTGTCAGGGTACCACTGGGAACAGCGGATAATGCAGCCGGCATGGCAACCGTGGGAGACCTTGCCCTCGCCGCCGCGTTCGGTGATATTGGCATTCAGGGTCTCACCAGAAATAGTGTCGTTCCAGTCCATCCGCCCCTTGGTAAAATTCATAGTGGGCAGTCCGCCCGCTTCGTTCATAATGTTGATGAGGACGTCGGTTCCATACGCCGCCAGGCCTTGGCCGGTAACCGGGTGGTCCATGAGAGCCTTGGCAAAGGTTTTCGATGCTTCCCGGAATTTTTCGGGATTGGCGACAACCACACCCGGAGCACCGGTGTCGTCGATAACCAGGGCTTTTACCTTTTTCGAACCCATGACTGCACCCAGACCGCCACGGCCCGCGCTCCGGATGTTTTTCTCGGGATCTTTAAAGGAAATGTTAGCCGTTGCCAAGCGATGTTCGCCAGCCGGCCCGGCTAGGGCAATGCCAACTTTGTCGCCGTATTTGGCACTCAGCACGGCAATCGCCTTGTAATTGCCGCAGCCACCGAGGATTTCTGCTGGAGCTTCATCGAGAGTAACACCGTTCATATCGATTTTTATTACATAAAACTTGTCGTCGGCAGGCATTCCTTCGACAATAATGGCCTGGATGCCCATCCTCGCCATTTTCTGTGAAAAGACGCCGCCGGAATTGCTCTCCTTAATAGTGCCGGTCAACGGGCTCTTGGAGCCCACGGAGATACGTCCGGAGTTGGCGGCGCTGGTACCTGTAAGGAAGCCGGGGGCAAAAATGAGCTTATTGTTTTTGCCCAGCGGATGGCAAGTGGGCTTCACTTCGTCGGCGACGAAACTGGAAGTAAGGCCCCGGCCCGCCATCCCCGCATACTTCTCGGGAACATCGGTAGTCGTGGCCTTTAGCGTCGTCATGTCCACTCTGATAAAATTACTCATGATAACCCTCCTAAATATTCGAATCTACTGCTTCTCGCCCGTTCGGACCTGTTTATTACTAATGCAAATGCCATGCCAAGTCGTTCCCTACGACTGATCGGCCCCCTATATGATCGGTCCAACGCCCGACCGGCGATAAGTTGCGCCCCTAAGCAACAAAAAAACACATCATGCAAGTATGATGTGTTTTCAATCAGCCTGTCACAAATGTGTTAACATTGCGCAACAGGATCAAAAATATCGTGACACTAATGTGACACAGATGTGACATTCTTAGTTTTGAATGGCATACAGCCGCATCTTGCGATACAGCGTATTGCGGGAAACGCCAAGTTCCCGGGCAACCAGGCTAACGTTGCCGCCGTGTTCCGACAAAAGCGTCAAAATCCGGGTTCGTTCTACCTCGCCCAGCGATTGCCGCCGTTGCTCACGATCAACGCCCATTCCCCATGGATGCGGCGGCGGCGGTGGGAGATGAACCCGCCTGGGCGCTGCGTATATCTCTGAGGGCAAATGGGCAAGAGTAATTGTCTCAGCTTCGGTCAGGCTGACTGCCCGCTCGAGCACATTTTGCAATTCGCGCACATTGCCAGGCCAGTCAAATTGCTGTAAATACTCCATAACTCCCGGCTCAACCTGAAAGCGACAACCCCGGTCCCGGCCGATTTTATCCAAGAAATGCTGGACCAGCAGCGGAATATCCTGAACCCGGTTGCGGAGCGGGGGGATGGTAATGGCGATAACATTCAGCCGGTAATAAAGATCCTGGCGGAAAGCGCCTTTTCCCACCTCGTGCAACAAATTTTTATTGGTGGCGCAGATCACCCTCACATTGACGGGAATGAGCTTATCGCCGCCGATACGCGTAACCGTTTTCTCCTGCAAAACCCGCAGTAGTGCGACCTGCTGTTCGAGCGGCATGTCGCCGATTTCGTCAAGAAAAAGCGTTCCTCCGGAAGCCAGTTCGAATTTTCCCGGCTTTCCGCCCCGCTTGGCTCCGGTGAAAGAGCCCTCGACATAGCCGAACAATTCGCTGCCGATCAGCTCGCGTGGTATGACACCGCAATTTAGCGCCACGAAAGGTCCTCCGCGCTGTTCGCTCCGGTTATGAATCGCCTGGGCGAAGATTTCTTTGCCGGTACCACTCTCGCCTTGTAGCAAAATATTGGATAGCGTAGTGGCCGCAAGGGATGCCACCCTTTTGGCTTCGAGAATTTCCACGCTGCCGCCGGTAATGTCGCTGAGCTGCAGGGTTGCATGATAGCCACTGAAGCGATTGACCAGGTTTTGGATCTGCTTAATCGGACGCAAAATGATTACCCCACCAATGACCCGTCCCTGCTCGTCGGTCAGCGGCTCGCCTGAGGCCAGGCAATGGAAGGTGCTGTTTTTGCTATCTACCATGAGTTCGACATCTTCATAAGCTTCCTTATTGGTGAGCATCTGCCGTGTTATCACAGCCTTACCGCCAACCAACCGGTCGAGGGACGATCCTAGTATTTCTTGTTCCGGCCTGTTCAGGATTTCTTTTGCCATCGGATTCAATTGGGTAATAATGCAGTCAGCGTCAAGCATGAGTACCCCATCCGACATTGTATTGAATATATTCATCAGTCGATTGTTGGCAAGTGCAAGCTCGCGATTTTTTCGACGAATATCAAGCTGGGCCATAATCGCTTCCGCCGCAGCAACCACCATTCCTAAAGTATGGAGATGGGACATGTGGGAAGCGCCGGACATATCCAAGATGCCGATAACTTTGCCGCAGTCATCGAAAATGGGGGCTGCCGAACAGGTCAAACAATGGTGCTTGAGACAGTAATGCTCGGCGCCGGAGACCTGAATGGGCGCCTGAGCCACTAGCGCTGTACCGATGGCGTTGGTACCCGCCTCTTCTTCCCGCCAGTTTGCCCCTTTGAAGAAGTTATTGGTCATCGGATTTTTCAGGGTATCTTCGTCACCAAACATCTCCATGATATAGCCGCATTCATCAGTCAAAACAACCACGAACCCAGAGCCTTGGACAAATTGATACAGGTTGGTCATAAACGGCTTTGCTATATTTATAAGCTCTCGTTTCTTTCCCTGCATGGCGAGAAAAGCTGCACTGTCCAACCTGCTGTGGAGACCATTGTCATAGGGATTGACACCTGACTGATGGCAACGGGACCAAGATTGAACTATCTGCTGACGAACTCCGTCCGCCCGGTTTTTCCCGGAGATGAAACTCTGCCAAACAGGAAGAACATGATCTTCGTAGGTGTTTGCATCAGGCACTGTACCACCCCTTTGTGCATCAGAAATAGATTTCCCGTGTTGATATCAGATTCGACGCACGTTAACCAATTCCTACCCACGTCGCACCGCCAGTACTCATCAATCATCACCAGTATCAGATCGACACATTAGGAGCAACTACAGCGTTATCCGGTCTTTTATTTGCTGAAACTTGGCTGTTCCGATGCCTGGAACTTTTTTGATTTCACTGATTTCGTGGAACGGGCCGTTGGTCTGGCGATAATCGATGATTCTCGCCGCCAGCACCGGGCCGATTCCTGGCAGTTTTTCAAGTTCGCTTTGATCGGCGGTATTGATACTGCTTCTGTCGCTGGACTGCGGGACAGCTGCGGCAGCTGGTGCGGCTGTCGCTGCTGCCGCGCCAGAATGGACCGGCGAGTGGCTCAATGCCGGAACACTGGGCGGGGTCGAGGGAACATAGACATGCATGCCGTCTTTGACCGGCTGGGCCAGATTGATCTTATGGCTATCTGCCACTGCCGCCAGACCGCCCGCAGCTTCGATCACGTCCACCACCCGGCTGCCTGGCTTCACTTTATAGAGGCCAGGCTGGCTGACCGCCCCACTGATATAGACCAGCGGCTCGCTGCCGCCCATCCGTGGATTGTCCGTCTCTAAACCGCCAGATACCGACTCGGAAACAGTATTTCTCTGCCAAAAGCCGTAAAAGCTGCCGCCAACAATCAACAGCGCAAGAACTATGACCAGAACCAACCGTTTTTTCTGCCTGACCATCGCCATCCCCCCGGCAATGTAGTCACTTTCTCATTATTACATTCGTCATTATTTTCCAGTTTCCTACATATATTGGAAATTAATCGCAAAATAAAAACCGGTCATTTGACCGGTTTTCAGTATCGCATCTAGTTTACCACAATATTGACCAGTTTCTGGGGAACGCAGATGACTTTCAGCACCTTCTTGTCGGCCACCAAAACCTTCACCTTATCTTGGTTCAAGGCCAGTGCCTCCAGCTCCTTGGCATCCAGGCCTACCGGAACAACGATTTTATCCCGTACCTTGCCATTAATCTGCAATACGATTTCCACTTCATCGACCTTGATGGCCTCAGCGTCAAACTCGGGCCAAGACTGTTTATGCACGCTGTCTTCAGCGATCGTTGCATTCCACAGCTCTTCGGTAACATGTGGAGCAAATGGCGCCAGCAGTCTGAGCAAGGCCGAAATCACTTCGCGGATCAAGCCCGGCACGGGGGCGGATTCCTGCTCGCGGAATGCATACATTGCGTTGACCAGCTCCATAATAGCGCTGATGGCGGTGTTGAAATTGAACCTGTCACCGACATCGTCGGTCACCTTTTTAATGGTTGCGTGAAGAACACGCCTGAGTTCCCGTCCCGGCTTGCTGAGACTTTCGATCTCGTATTTGGCCGAACCAGCCTTGGCCAGCGGCGCAAAGTGGCCGACAATCCGCCAGAGCCTGCCAAGAAAACGGTAGGCACCTTCCACACCCTGGTCGCTCCATTCCAGATCGCGTTCCGGCGGGGCGGCAAACAAGATGAACAGACGAGCCGTATCGGCGCCGTACTTCTGAATGATTTCCTCAGGAGAGACGATATTGCCCTTCGACTTGGACATCTTCGCCCCGTCTTTGATGACCATCCCCTGGGTCAGCAGGTTTTTGAAAGGTTCATTGACATTGATCAGCCCTGCGTCTTTCAGCACCTTGGTAAAAAAGCGCGAGTACAAGAGATGGAGAATGGCGTGTTCGATCCCGCCGATATACTGATCCACCGGCATCCAATAGTTTCCCTTGGCCGGGTCGAACGCCTGGGCGGCGTTCTGCGGGTCGGTATAACGAAAATAATACCAGGAAGAACAAATAAATGTATCCATCGTGTCGGTTTCCCGTTGTCCCTTGCCGCCACACTTCGGACAGGTGCAATTGACATATTCCTTCACCTTGGCCAGCGGTGAAACCGAACCGCCGTCAAAGCGAACATTCTCCGGCAAGAGTACCGGCAGTTCTTTTTTCGGCACAGGGACGACGCCGCATTTTTTGCAGTAGACGATCGGGATAGGAGCACCCCAATAGCGCTGGCGGGAAATCAGCCAGTCCCGCAGGCGATAGTTGATACGGCGCTTACCGATTGCTTTCTTTTCCAGCCAGTCGGCCACGGCGTCCTTACCTGCTTCGCTTTCCTGGCCGCTGAAATCGCCGGAATTGACCATCTTGCCTGGCCCGTCATACGCCTCGGTCATCGAGTCAATGGCCAGACTTCCGTCTTCTTTCTGAATAACCAGCTTCATAGCCAGGTTATATTTTTTGGCAAATTCCCAGTCCCGCTGGTCGTGGGCCGGTACGCCCATTACCGCGCCGGTGCCGTATTCCATCAACACATAGTTGGCGACCCAGATCGGCAGTTTCTCCCCGGTGATGGGGTGGACCGCATAGGCTCCGGTAAACATACCTTCTTTTTCGGTTTCGGTAGAAGTCCGGTTAATCTCACTCAGATTTCTTACCCGTTCAACGAAAGCCTTTACATCCTGCTCCTCGGGTTTGCCGGCAATCAGTTTTTCCACGAAGGCGTGTTCAGGAGCCAAGACAACGTAGGTCACGCCAAAAATCGTATCATGGCGGGTTGTATATACGGCGATCTTTTCGCCGATTTCAGGCGCGTCAAAGGCAAACTCCGCCCCGACACTGCGACCGATCCAGTTTTCCTGCATGGTCTTGACCCGGTCCGGCCAACCCTTCAGCTCACTCAAATCAGCCAGTAGCCTGTCAGCATACTGGGTTATCTTTAAAAACCACTGTTCCAGTTCTTTCTTGATCACTACCGAGTCGCAGCGCCAGCAGTGGCCATCAATCACTTGTTCATTGGCCAGCACCGTGTTGCAGTCGTTACACCAGTTGACTGCGGCCTTTTTCTTGTAAGCCAGGCCCATATCGAAAAACAGCAAGAAAAGCCATTGAGTCCATTTGTAATAATCGGGATGACAGGTAGCTACCTCCCGATCCCAGTCGTAAGACAGTCCCAACTCCTGCTGTTGTCGGCGCATGTTGGTGATATTATCCAGGGTCCAGTTTGCCGGATGGATGCCATTCTTGATCGCCGCATTCTCGGCAGGCATACCGAAAGCATCCCACCCCATAGGGTGAAGCACATTGTAGCCCTGCATCTTCTTAAATCTGGCAATAACGTCGCCGATGGAATAGTTGCGGACATGACCCATATGCAGATTGCCTGAAGGATAGGGGAACATTTCCAGCACATAATACTCCGGGCGCTGGCGGTTGATTTCGGTGCGGAACGCACTTTGTTCAGCCCAGGCTTTTTGCCATTTCGGTTCTACTTCACTCGCGATATATCTTTCATTCATCCTGACAAGACCCTCCCAGACTACCCTTTAATAAAAAAAACCCGGCTTATCAGCCAGGGACGAGCTTCTTCACCCGCGGTACCACCCTGCTTGACGGACAACGCCGTCCTCCTCTGGCCCTTAACGGGGGACCAAGCGTCAGCCGCTTCCAGTCCTCACGGCAGCTCCTCGGCAGTGAGTTCGACCGTTCGGCGCTTGGCTCGCATCATCCGCCAAGTTTCTGTTCCGCCGCATCCCAGCCTACTACTCTGCGTCTCAGGATTATCAGATACCATTATATAGCACGCAAACGACAAAAGTCAACTTTCCCCACAGCGGTATAGGCTGTTCTAACCCCGGTTGCAAGGCATAAAATGGTAAGTGAGGAGGTGCTTTATGTATAAACTCATCATCGGCAATGTAAGGATTACCGTTTTAGGTGACGATGTTACCCACGAACAGGCGGCAACCATGGCGCGGCAGGCTATTGCCGCCGCTTCCCGGCAAGGAAAACTTTTAAGTCACATCGAAATTTCCACCGGTGAATACGGTCCTGAGATCAAAACAAGCGAGAAAGTCGGTCATAAAGTCGTCCGCAAAACCATCAAACAGAGTATGCTGGACAGTATCCACACCGCCGCCCGGGAGAAACTCTTTCCCAACAACGCCTTCACCAGTAAAGACAGTTGGTTCGACGGCGACACCGGCCAGGAGTGGTCTGGCGAGATGGTCAGTGATGCGCGTGAGGAACTCATCACCAAACTGGAAGTTTGGATAAAAACGGTATAGAGAGTCTTAATGGTTTTATCAAATGCAAAAACGGTCTCCTCATTTGACGGGGACCGTTTTTTTTTTAAGCCAAGATTGCTCGCCTTCAAGTCAATCTGGACAGGTTCGGCCAAGTGAACCGCAACCTTGCAACTCCACCTTTTTCCGTTGCACACATTCCATGTGCATTGCGGAGTGTTAAAGGCTGAAAAGAAAACACGGGACAACCGCAGAGCGCACCGACGCTCTAATTGGTCCCATCACTATTGTTGAAGCGATTATGACAAAATAGGAACGTCCCCTAATGTCTCATGAGCCGGGCCGCCGCTGGACGCACGACTACCCAATCCAATTATGGCCGGGCGTGGCGATCGATAGTCAACAGCAGCGACGGCCGGGTGAGACTTGAGTCTGGCAGGCCCCGGGCGTCCCGGGCATCGCCGTAACGCTGGCGCAGTTCGTCCAGCCGTCCAAAATGCAGGACTCGCATCGGACAGGTGCCAGTGCAGGCCGGTTCCTGGCCGGCGCTGATCAAGTCGTGGCACATATCGCATTTGACGATCCGGCGCTCGGCGGCATCAAACTGCACGGCGCCGTAGGGGCAGGAAGACACGCAGGCCTGGCAGCCGGTGCAGCGGCTGGGGTCGTAAAGCACCGCACCGGTCGCCGCGTCTTTGGACAAGGCCCCACCCGCGCAAGCTGCGACACACCGCGGGGCAGCGCAGTGATTGCAGGACAGGGAAAGATAGTAGTGCCAGGGCCGAGGGTACTTGCCGCCCTCGAAATACCCCACCCGGCGGCAGAAAAGCCCCGGCCCAAGGTCGTTCTTGTCCTTGCCGGCGATCTGGCAGGTCTTACAGCCGGTGCAGGCGGTCATGTCGAAGTGAAAACCGTACTGTTGCATAATCCCCCACCTACATTGGAGTCCGGCGCATCTCGCGGCGGTCCCCGTCATTTTTGACGACCTGGACGTTGCAGGAATTGAAGCCGGCGTGCCCCTGTCCGGTGGCAACCGCCCCGGTTAGCACATTAGCCGATCCTCCGCGGTCGACGCCGCTGGCCTCGTCCCGGTCGACCCAGGCACCCTGGCCCAGCATGACGACGCCAGGCATGATGCGTTCGGTCAGGCATACCGGCAGGCTGACCGCGCCGTGACGGCTGGTGACAAGCACACTGTCGCCGGCCGCGATGCCCCGCGGCGCCGTGTCAGCCGGGTTCATGTACAGCTCATGGGGGAAGGCCTCCCGCAGCCAGGCGACATTATCCATACAGGAATGCGCCCGGGCGGGGTGGTGGATGGAGTATAGCTGCAGGGGAAACGCCCCTTTGACACCGGCCTGCCAGTCGGCAAAAGTAGCCTCAAAGCCCTCGGACGGAGGCTGGTACTTAGCAATCGGCGAAATCTCGCTCCAGCCGCGACGGCGGATATGGTCGGCCAGGGCCTGGCAGTGGATTTCCAGTCTGCCGCTCGCCGTATTCAGCGGGTGGGCGGCCGGGGCGGCCCGGAACTTTTCCAGGTGGATATAAGTATAGCCGTCACCGGGGCGGCGGGGCACCTGGTAGCAGCCGCGCTCGCGCAGCTCGGCGAGAGATATCCGTCCGGCCTGGGGCTGCCCGGTCGCGCCCAGGGCGGCGATATCAGCGGCAGTGATGGTGAGGAGCGGCTCGTAGCCCGAACCATCCGGCTTCATCACCTTGGCTCCGGCCAGCTGGTTGTACAACCGCTCAGGCGGGGGGACCGGTTCGATGAGGCTGGGGTCCAACCCCAACCGGCGGGCCAGTTGCCGGGCGATCCAGACGTCGTCTTTTGCCTCGCCGACCGGTTCGATGACCTGCTCCGGCCACAGCAGCATCTCCCGGTTGCCACTAAACAGCACCCCGGGGCGTTCCCAGAAGGTGGTCACCGGCAGCACGATGTCGGCATAGCGGGCACTGGGGTTGAGCACGTAGTTCTGAGCGACGACGAACTCCACCTGGCGGTGGGCGGCGATGGCTTTGTCGATGCCAGGTTTCTGGTTCAAGTAGGAGTGGCAGCCGTGGTAGATCATGCGGATGTCGATGTCCCGCACGTCGCCGTGGCCGGCGGTGTACCGGCCGGTGAGCACGGCGTCCCACACCTCGTTCTGGTTTATGTTGTATTCGGCTAGCGGGTTAGCCATGTACTGGACGCCGTCGTCGCCGGGCAGCACAAGCGGCGGTCCGCTGTTGGCGGCATTGCGGCTGGTGCAGATGCCGGTCATGCGGCCGGACTGGCCGAGGTGACCGGTCATGCAGCCAAACGTCATGATGGCCTGGGGCCAGGAATCGGCGTTGTTGACCCGGGCCGGCGCCCAGGAATTGACCAGGGCCACTCGGGCGGTTGTCGCGATCTCGCGGGCCAGCGCCCGGATTTTAGCCGGCTCGACGCCGCATATGGCCGCCGCCCACTCGGCCGACTTGGGCTGACCGTCATAGGTCCCGAGGACATAATCGCGAAAATTGTCGGCCGGGTCGGCCCCGGCCGGCATGTGGCCGGCGTCGAAGCCGACGGTGCAACGATTGAGAAAATCCCAGTCGATGAGCGGGTCGGTCTCCGGGTCGTCCTCGACAAGCAACGTGTGGGCCATACCCAGAACCAGGGCGTGGTCGGTGCCTGGCCGCACCGGCACCCACTCGTCGGCCAGCACCCGGGCCGAATCAGTATAGAATGGGTCGATGAAGATGAACCGGCTGCCGGCTCTTTTAGCCTGCAGGTAGTGGTAGGTCCCCGAACCGGAGCTGCTCCAGGCCGGGTTTACGCCCCACATGACGATCAGTTGGGAGTTTAAGAGATCTAGTCGGTCATTGGTGCCGTTTACCACACCCAGCCCGATCAAAACCCCGGTATCCTTCCATGTTCCCTGGGAGGTCGACCCCCAGACGTTGACATGTCCCCCATATAGGCTCAGCATTTGAGAAATCTCGTTACCGCCGCCCCAGCTGGCACCCATTTTACTCGCGTAATACAGGCTGTAGAAGTCCCAGGACAAAATGGCGGTATTGCCGTGGAGTATTTTGATGCGCTTTATTTCGCCGGCGACGATGTCCAGCGCCTCGTCCCAGGAGATCCTCAGCCACTCGTCCTGGCCGCGTAGCTGTCGGTCGCCGCCGCCCGGCCGCCAATGCTTGCGGACCAAGGGCTGCGTAAGGCGGTCGGCCCCCAGCACCTGCTGGCGCTGCGAGAGGCCCCGGGCACAGCCTCGCTGTTGCGGATACAGTGGGCTGTCAGGGTGGGTATCGTCGGTCTTCTGCCGCAGCACCCGGCCGTCGGCCACCAGGACCTTGTTTAGGCACTGGCCGCCGCAGTTGTGCCAGCAGGCGGCGGTCACCCAGCGGCCGGCCAGTGGCTCCGGCGCCTTGGCATCGCATTTGGTCATTATTCAAGCCCCCCGGCGTTCAATATCGGTGTTATACCGTAATTATAACACAGCCGGGCTGAGACGGTTATCCCGGTTATTGCCATTCCGTCCACGGTCACCACCCGTAAAACATCACCCATTAGCTCGGAGGAACTATAATGGAGTATATCCTTTTGCTTGCGGTCATAGCAGCCGCTATTCACGCCTATTCATTTGCTCCGTAGCCTCTGCTTATACCTATAAAACATAGCATGGCTCCAACTTCAATATAGAGTGTCTGGCTGGTGGTTGCGGAGATTGGCTCCACAATCAGGCCGATCTCTTTCGAGTGTTCACCCAACTCAACTACGACTGCTGCTGAACCCTCAACTGTGAGTTGAATCTGATTCATATGCTTGATGACGCTACCAACAGCATCGATGCCCACTCCGGTGGGGCTTCCACTTGTTCTCATAAGTAACACGAGTGGTTCAGCGCAATTGTCAGTGAGTCGCGTGACAAAATAATGAAGAAGCTGGAATCTTGGATAAAGATATTGTTAGATATAAAGAGATACCATCCCAGGTATCCCGCGAAAATAGTCTGAAGCCTGCAATCGATGATTGCAGGCTTCAGACATGTGACGAGTGTTGCTATAATGCCGGCAGTGTCCGGCGCGTCACGATCGTGACCTCTGTTCCTTTTCCGGGGCTGCTGATAACCGTAAGTCCGTGGTCTTCTCCATAATACAGCTTCAATCGCTTGTCAACGTTATCTATCCCTACGCCACCCAGACGTAACCCTGTCGACTTGGGATCAGCAGACAGTTCTGACGTGTCGAATCCGACTCCGTTGTCCTTAATTTCAAAGATAACATCGTCGCCCCTAGGGTATGCGTCAATTGATACTTTCCCTCCATGGGACAGCGGTCTGATCCCATGATAAATGGCATTTTCGACAATAGGCTGCAGAATAATTTTCGGCATCTCGATGTCCAAAACGGAATCGTCTATCTGGATTTCATAGTTTAGCTTGGTTTCGTATCGTTCTTTCTGGATAAAAAGATACTGCCGAACATGATCGATCTCATTTCGAACAGTGGTCGTTTCCTTGCCGTCACCAAGCGACAGCCGAAAAAATCTGGCTAACGCTTTGGTTATGGCCACGACTTTCTCGCTGTCTTTGAACTCGGCCATCCAGACGATGGTATCCAGCGTATTATAGAGAAAATGCGGGTTGATCTGGCTGTGCAAGGCCCGGATCTCATAGCTGCGCAGATACCGCTCCTTCTCCATGATCTCCGCCAATAACGAACGTATTCGCTGCATCATCTTGTTGAAGTGCCGGGCTAGGGTTTCGGCTTCGATCCCGCCGACAGCAGTAATTTCGATGTCCAGCATGTCCTTTTCCACCGAATCCATGGCCTGCTGAAGTCTCAGAAGAGGGTCGGTCACTCTGCGGGAAAAATAGAAAGTACTGGCAAGAACACAGGCCGCCATCGTCGAACCCAAAACCAGCAGCAACCGCATCATGTCGTGCTGCATACGGACAATGCCGTCCAGCGACGCCACGCCGACAAGCATCCAGTCGGCGTTGGCTAAATGGTAGCTGTGGATTAGCTTCTGTTGCCCGGCAAGTTCATCTTGGGGCATATTGAGGATGCTGATTAGTTCACGCCGTTTGGCGTCATTTTCAAAATAAATCTTATCTTGATGATAAACGACCTCCCCGAGATCATTGATAATAAAGGCAAAACCATTACTACCAAGGTCTAGGCCGCTTAGATTTTTTTCGATAACATCATATTTAAAATCAATTAGGAGCACCCCGAGGTGCTCACCGGTATCCCCTTTGATTTCGCGACTAAGTGAAATCACCCAGGTGTCCTTGTCCATTGAAAAATTATGCACCTTCGCCGAGGTGAGTACCGGCATGCTGTCATTGCCCAAGGCCGCTTTATACCATGGCTCGTCCATCATGTTATGCGATAAGTCCATTTCAAGCTGCTTTTCATTGGTAACAAGCCGTCCGTCCCGTCCCACCATAATAATCGACGAAAGTTCCTTGTTGGTGCTCAGCACAGTATGAATCAGCCGCTCGACATTGGCTTTGTCGGCCCTGTAGGCATCGGATGCCGTAGAAGGGGCTGAAAACAAACGACGGGTTTCCGTGCTTTCGGCCAGTATGCGGGATATCCCTTTGATCTGGTCGATATATAACTCCAGATAACTGGCGCTTTTGTTGATCGCCGTAGAAGTCGACTTGGCCGCCTCGGTGGAGATGATCCCGGACAACGTGTAGAACAAGGAAAATCCCATGACAGTGATGATAATAACTGTTATGACGATGAAGTACGCCGAAATCTGGGCACGGATACTTTTCAGGCGGTTCGGCCATTTCATGTTGTCCCACCGCCTGTCACGGTTTCTTTATAACGACTTGGCGGTTCCCCATAGCGGCGTTTAAAGCTGGTGCTGAAATAATTCGCGTCCTCAAAGCCCACCCGGTCGGCTATCTGATAGTTTTTAAGGTCAGTGGTCAGCAAAAGTATCTTTGCCCTTTCCAGTCTGACTGAAACCAGATAGTCCTGAAAAGGTATTCCGAGAAGCCGCTTGAAGACCGTGCTCAAGTATCCTGCGCTTAAGTTGACGTGCTGGGCGAGTTTGTTCAGGGAAAAGGACGAGTCGGAACAATTCGCATCGATGACTTTTATGAGAGTGCTCTTTAAAGCTACATCGCCGTCCGCGCCTGAGAGACTTTTTATCGCGCCTATCGATGACAGGGCTCCCTTTTGCTGTTGCTCTGTGCGAAGGTCAGCAACCAGCTTCGCCAACAGCGCACTTACGTCTGACTTGGAAATTGGCTTCAGAACGAAATCGTCCACGCCGGCCTTGAGGGCCGTGAGCGCGTAGTCAAAATAGTTATAGCCAGTGATGATCACGACTTTAATATCAGGATTTAATTCTCTGGCGGCTTTAGCTAGGGTCAGTCCGTCCATTCCCGGCATGTTGACATCAGCAAACAGGATGTCAATCTTCTCTCGCCGGAGGATTTCGAGGGCTTCCTTCCCGTCCGCTGCTTCCAGCGCCTCGGTGATGGAAAACTCCTCGAAATCCACAAGCGTTCGTATTCCCCGTCTGATGATCGGCTCGTCATCGGCCACGAGCAGTTTGTACATTCGCCTACCTCGCACGATTCGGTGATAACTTCAGTCTACATCAGCCGCCATTATTTAACAAGAGATGTGAATTCCCCGTAACCTTCCTCAGCCATTTTACTGAGAGGAATGAACCTGAGTGAAGCGCTGTTCATGCAGTACCGAAGGCCGCCTTTGTCCTTCGGGCCGTCGGTGAAGACATGACCGAGGTGACTGCCGCCGTACCGGCTACGCACCTCCACCCGCTCCATAAACAGGCTGCTATCTGTCTTGGTGGTCACCGCATCAGTAGCAATTGGCTTGGTAAAACTAGGCCAACCGGTTCCTGAATCGTATTTGTCGTGCGAGCTGAACAGCGGCTCGCCGGTCACAACGTCGACATACAGACCTTCTTCGTGGTTGTTCCAATACTCATTGACAAAGGGCGTCTCGGTCCCGTCTGATTGGGTGACCCCGTATTGCATGCTGGTCAGTTTTCTTTTGATTTCCTCCTGACTGGGCTTGCTATAGGTTTTGGGAGCAGCCTTTTCCGGTTGGCTCCTCACGGCAGCAGGCTCGACTGGCTGATTCACTTTGGCTATAGGATCCTTATCCAAGCTTGACAGGTCGATGTGACAATATCCATTGGGATTCTTTTCAAGGTATTTCTGATGATATTCCTCAGCCACGTAGTAGTTGCTGAGCGGCAACACTTCAGTGGCAATGGTCGCGGAATATTTTTGTTGCTCCTTGACGATCACCTGGTCAATTGCCGCCTTGTCGCTGGGATCCTTGTAGTAGACGCCGCTGCGATACTGGCTGCCCCTGTCGTTACCCTGCCTGTTGACGCTGGTGGGGTCTACGACCTTGAAAAAGTAGGTCAACAGAGTATTCAGGTCGATACGCTTGGGGTCGTACTGAATATAGACAGTCTCGGCATGACCGGTGTTATTGTAGCAAACCTGCTCATAGCTGGGATTTTCCGTTCGTCCGTTGGCATAACCAACATTCGTGTAGACGACCCCGCTCAACTTATCCAGATACGCCTCTAGTCCCCAGAAACATCCTCCGGCAAGCCATATTTCTTTATGGCCTTCGGCAAGCGGCGGCTGAATTTGTCTGCTTGTCGTTGCGACTTTATCGTTTGCCTTGGTGGTATTCATAGCAAGCCCCTTTCCGCAGCCGCTCAGGGCTGCCGATAATATTACTATGGTGACCCCGATCAAAGCTACTATGAGTATGTTTTTCATTGGAATCCACCTTTCTTTTTTTGCTGCCTTAGCGGAACGCGGCCAGCTTCGCCGCGATTGTTTCATTGGAAGACTGTCCGGGTATAGCCGCGATCAGAACGCCGTCAGACCCGATGTAAACCGACGTGGGAAATGCCCTTACTCCAAGCTGTCGCGCCACCTGACCGCCTTCGTCAAGCAAGACTGGGAATGTGTAGCCACGGTCTTTATACCAGCGGATAAAATCGGCCGAAGTCTTCTCCCCGAAAGCGCCCGTCGGCACCATCGAGAACACCACTGCTTCACCGGATTTTTCACTCGCCTTAACCAACTTGTCGAAGTCCTCCATGCCTGCCAGACACACCGGACACCAGCTTGCCCAATACTTTATATACACTTTTTCCCCTCTATAATCAGCCATTGAATAGAGTTTGCCGTTGGTATCCGCCAGGTTGAAGTTCGGTGCCGCTCGACCGTCATTCAACACTTTGTCTGTCAGGGAGCCTATTTCGACCCTGTCCATTGCGGCTTGTTCGATTTTGCCTGCAGGTTCTTTCGAGGGTTCCGCTTTTGGCAAAGCTTTCGTTTTGTCGATTGTCTCTTTTTGCGGCTGAGCTTTTTGGATCATTTCGGTCTGCAATCGATCGGCGCTATTGTCTGGATTATCAACCTGAGTCACAGAGCGGAACGACCCACAGGCGCTAATCAGCAGTGTCACCGCCATGACGACTGACGCATTCGCAATATATCTCATATTCCTAATCCTTTCCGGCCTTTTCCTTACGGAGAAACAATGACAGACAGGCTGTTCAGATTGTTGGTCATCAGCAGCACACCCATGCCGATAATCAAAAGTCCGCTCGCGACCTGAATTTGGGGTAAATAACGATTCACTCCTCTTATCCGGGCCAGTGCCCGATCCCCGATCAGTGATACCAGGAGGAACGGCATTGCGAGTCCCGCCGAATAAACTAGCATCAACGTGACAGCATCAAATGCCTGCCCCTGGTTTGACGCAACAGCCAGCACCGTCGCCAATACCGGCCCGACGCAGGGGGTCCAGCCGAAGCTGAACGTGAATCCCAGCAAGAAGGCGCCGAATATCCCGAGACGAAATATTCTAGGCAAGTGAAGCCTTTTCTCCCTTTCGAGCATCCGTAACCGAAATAACCCTGTCTGGTGCACGCCAAGTAAAATTGCTACTATCCCGCAGGCTGCAAGGAACTCCTGGCTACTCAATACCAGTCCGGCTAAACCTGCCCCGAAACCGAGCAGTACAAAACTGGTTGAAATCCCTGTCACAAACACTGCAGTCCTAGCTATCAAGGGCCAGTTCAGTCTACTTGTCACAATGCCATCCGCTCTCACCCCTTGAGCGCCATCTCCTCTGGCGAGCTGCGCAAGATATACCGGAAGAAGCGGCAGGATGCAGGGGGAGAAGAAAGACAGTACCCCTGCCAGAAAAACTGCATCGAATGCCGCCATATCTTACCCCTCCTTTGCCTAATTTACCTTGTGGTCTCATTATCCACTATTTATAATTATTAAAGAATAAAATGGCATTAGTGAATTCTTCGTTTTAATAATATGTTCTCTTAATGCTTTGCGGCGATAATACGAAAAGAAGACCGGTTGGCGTGATCAACCGGTCTTCCTGTGAATCTATACGAGTCTGTCTACATTCCGGATGTTAACGGATATCCGGCCATTTTCCAGGCGCCTTCCCCGCCGGGGACCATGTAGGCATCATAACCAAGCATCCTGAGAACCGCGGTGGCGTACGAAGAATTGCTGTCCAACGCGCAAACCACATAGATAGGCTTGTCTTTCGGGATCATGCCCAATTTATCGATCAGCGTAGGGAGCGGCACATTCACTGCCATGGGGATATGCTCAACGGCAAAATCCTTAGGCCCTCTTACGTCGACTATCACGAAGTCTTGCATGCGGCCCTTCATCGAAGCAGACTCCCATTTCATTTTGAGATCTTGCACTGCAACCCGGAAAAAACCGTTGGCAGGAGTCATCTTGAGAAAGTTGTCCGCCGCCATCATTACGTTTTTGTCGCTTGCCATCATCATACCTTTGTCATTGTCACTCATCATAGATTCTGCAAAAGCAACTGTACCGGCAAAAACGATCACAAGGCATACCGTTAGACACACAACTATTTTCCTGTTCATTGCATTCACCCTTTCCTATTGTTGAATTCGGGAATTTATTTTTGACGATGAATCCATCTCATTTGTGAACCTCACGAGGTGAATCCACCGTGATCTTCCCCTTATTTAACTGGATTAAAGTCCCAATACCTCCTGCTTTTAGTATCCACGATTAGCCTATCGTTGAGAATAAAATCTAATTAGTATATTCTTTGTTTTAACAATATTAATCCAAAAGAAAAACCACCGATTCACGGTGGTTTTTCTTTGATTTTCTAATTTCCGCTGGTCAAAAGAATTACTTTCCTCTGGCCCGTAAAGGCCAGTCTATTTTCTGCCGCCGAGGATGGAGCCCAGGATTTTGCCTGCCTTATATGTCTGAAGCTTTGCTTCTTCTTGGTGGTTGAAGTGGGGAGGTAGATGCTTGTCTTCGATTTTTTCGATAAATCCATGGATTCTTACCACGTTTCCTACGCTGCAGTCCTGACCGTATCCACAAGTGAAGCACTGGGAATACCCCTTTGCAGATACCGATTCCACCACCACCATTTTATTTCTCAGCATAAAATCCTCAATCTCAGACCTTACCTTGTTGTGCCCTTCATACTCGACAGCGACGATCACGCCCAGTTTGCCAGCCAATGAAAATACCTCGCGATGCCTAAAGCAAAAAGCCCTCTCCCAAAAGGCATGCCCCAAAGCATTCATCCGGCCAAAATAATTCGGTGCTCCAAATACGATGGCATCAGCTTTGAGCATCTTATCGCCGATTTCGTTCCAGTCGTCCTGGACTTTGCAGGTGTTATCCGCCGCGCAGCGGGTACAACCGATACACCCGCCGATTCTTTTCCCGGCCAGCGAGACGAAGTCGTATTCTAGCCCACTAGCCTCCAATACTGCTTTTACCGCTTCGCCAGTCACCCCGTCTTTCCGGCCGCTTGCGCTTATCCCCAGTATCAGAACAATCACCGCCCCTTGCTCATTTCCTAGTCTTCGGCATATGGAATTAGTCCAGAAACTTCACTTTGGTACTGAGGTCCTTTCGTGCGGGGGCCGTGATCGGTCCTTCCGCATATCCCAAGCAAATAATCGCGACAGGGTCTCGCTTCTCGTCGATTCCGAAAATATCTCTGGCATCTCTTTTTTCAAAAAGTGATAGCCACAGAGTTGCCAGCCCCAAGCTGTGTGCAGCCAGCAGAATATTCTCGATCGCAGCACAACAGCCATGCTCATAGCCCTGGCTTGGTTCGTCCAAAAATTGTTCCGCGCCATTACGGTCCGGGTCACCAGTCACAACGATAAGCACCGGTGCTTCGGTTATAAAGTCCACCCGAAAGGTAGGCAGCCACTTCCAGCCGCTCTTTTCGGCAATCTTTCCTTTTGTCGTCTCGACCCTTTTCTGCAGTTCCATATTATATTTGGGGTTCGTTGTGACGATAAATTCCCAGGGCTGCTTGTTGGCAGGAGAAGGGGCAAAATTGGCGCACTCCAATATTTTCATGAGCTTTTCTTTTTCAACCGGTTGGGAGGTAAACTTGCGGCAACTCCGCCGGTTCAATAATGCCTCGATGGCGTCCATATGTGTCCTCCTCATAACTTCGTTCACTAACTTACAGGTTCTTTTTCCTGAATTCCGTAATCGTCTCTCCGCCCATCCCCCAGTTGTCTACATCGACTTCGTCAATCACGACAACCGTAGTTATCGGGGGTTTGCCTAAGACGTCCTTCAGCAGCTGGGTTGCCCCTTTTATAAGCTGCTCTTTTTGCTCCTTGGTCGCGCCTTCTTTGGTGATTTTGATGTTAACATACGGCATTTCGGTTTCCCCCTTTATAGATCCATGTTGCATTTTGGTTCGCTGTAATGATGAGCCCCACCTAGAACAGTAAATGCGATTTCACAAGATAGAACCTTACATTTTTTCACAGCTTGCTAGACGGATAGTACAGTCTTTCCGGCTTTCAGCAACTGGGTCAGCGGGTGACCCATAGGCTTGACCTCGATGCCGAGATCCTCCAGCAGTTTGGTTGCACCAAACATTTCGGCACAGGCAATGCAGGCTACCACATCCACTCCAGCCTCGATCATCTGACGGATGCGCCCCTGCAGTTCCTCATCCTGAATCAGAAGCTTCGTCGACGCTCCCCATACGATCAGAGTGACATCTTCCCACCAACCTCTTAGTTTTGAGTTGTGTGTGTACATGAAGACCATGCTTAGTGCGGTTTCACGGTCTCCGCTAGTCCATAGTACAAACAGTTCACCGGAATCCTCTGGCTTTACGTCTTGTTTCACAACATACTCCTCCTTATTTTTTATGGCTTGTAATATCCAGTCATCCAATGCTATATATTCGAGTCGGCATTGGCTTTACTCCGCAGACTTTGGACAAAATGATTGATCATAAGCTTTATCTGACTGGTAATATTGATAAGGACGTTTAAATCCTGCTTGCTTTTCATCAACAGAATTCCGCCTTCGAGCATCGCCACAATCGTCTGAGCCATTTTATCGATCTCGTCCGGATCTGACTGAGCCGGAGACACCATTTCGACCAGTACCGGCTTGATCTTGTTCACCCAGCTCTCAAAGACCGACTCCAGCTTTCTGCGGAAAGCCTCGTCGTGTTCACTCATTTCAACAGCGAGATTGCCGAATACGCAACCGCATTTAGCCTGATTGCGCCGCTGCTGCTCGATTACAAAGTCGAGCATTTCGTTAATCTTGGTCCCGGCATTCTTATCCGAACCCAGGATATTCTCCAACAGTCGCTGATTCCAATTCTCGAAACAATGGTTAAGCACAGCTAATCCCAATTCATGCTTTGAAGAAAAATAGTGGTAAAACTGTCCTTTGCCGATTTGAGCAGCATCCAATATATCGGCAAGTTTGGTGCTCTCATATCCTTTGGAATGCATCAAGGTCGCAGCCAATGCGATTATATCTCGACGCTTATCTGTCATTTCTCCCCCCCCTTTACCGACCGGTTGGTACAGATTAATTTTAATATGCTGTCAAGTCTTTCGTCAAGCCTATTTCCACGGACTACAGAACACTTCTGAATTTAAACAAAAAAACAAAAGACATCAATGTCTTTTGTTTTTAAACCAATCTGTTTCCATAAAGGTGAGAACATGATAAATTTGAATTTATCCTAAATAAACCAATTACTTTTGGTGGAGGCACGGAGAACAAGATTTTACTGTTAAATTGCAATTCATAAAAAACGATGTTGACTAATATGTTCAGTCACTTTCATTTATGAACCGGCCATGAGTGGTCTGGCGAGATGGTCAGTGATGCGCGTGAGGAACTCATCACCAAACTGGAAGTTTGGATAAAAACGGTATAGAGAGTCTTAATGTTTTATCAAATGCAAAAACGGTCCCCTCATTTGCCGGGGACCGTTTTTTTTAAGCCAAGATTACTCGCCTTCGAGTCAATCTGGAAAGGTTCGGCCAAGCGAACCGCAACCTTGCAACTCCACCTTTTTCCGTTGCCACACATTCCATGTGCATCGAGGAGTTTTAAAGGACGTAAAGAAAACACCGGCAAAACACCACTATGGGAACTATCAGAAATAACAAGCTCCGATTTAGTAAGCAAGAAAATCTCGTGCAAAATAAATTGTTGACAGACCTATTTAAAACTCAACATAGCCGCTATTAATAATCTTGCCTTTGCCGCCTTTGTATTTATAATCAACAGCTCATCGGCCTCCTTCGATGGCCCGCAGGCAAACCGGGAATCTGTTTAAGGATGGGGTTTTATTAAGCGACGCCTTATGAGGCTTCATTTTTACGGACTTTTATACTGATGACTGTTAGGAAGGCCCCTAGAAGGCCTATAGCCGCAAGAGCGTATAGCCCACTTGAGAAATTGCCAGTCACCTGTTTGGCCAAGCCGACTGACCATGGCCCAACGAAACCGCCGAGATTGCCCACTGCGTTGACAAGTCCAATCCCTGCAGCCGCGCCAGCCGCGCCAGCCCCGCTTGTATAAGCCGTCACTACCGGCCACAGGGGAATCTTGGCACTCATGATACCGATCGCCCCGAAACAGATTGCCACGATTGCCCCGTTGGTATTTCCGAGTAAACCTGCAGTCCCTAACCCGGCGGCAACAATCATACTTCCTGTGAACAAATGCCATTTTCGTTCTTTGCGTTTGTCGGAAGAATACCCGACAAACAACATGCCGGCGCAGCCTGCGATATAGGGTATCGACATGATCATACCTGTTTGCATGGTGCTATATCCAATTTGCTTGATGATCTGAGGCAAGAACATGGACAAACCGTAATTAGTGGCTGATGTCGTCAAGTAAATAATGCTGAACGCCCAGATAACTGGATTTGTTAATGCCTTGAGGACACCGGATTCAACTTTCTTCACCACGACGGCTTCGCGATCCGACTCCAGTTCTTTCTGAAGCCAGCGCTTCTCAGCATCACTGAGCCAGGAAGCTTCACCGGGATTGCTCGGCAATAGTTTCCATATGGCGATCGGGGCTAACACGGCTGGAAGTCCCTGCAGGAAAAAGAGCCACTGCCATCCCTTTAGGCTCCAGATACCGTCGAGCTCCATCAACCAAGTGCTAAATGGCGAACCTATCGCCAACGCCAATGGGATCGCCAGCATAAACTGGGAAATAATGCGCCCCCGATAGCGAGCCGGAAACCAATAGGTCAGATACAGAATAATGCCAGGGAAAAATCCGGCTTCGGCTGCGCCGAGGATGAAACGCATCATCAAAAAACTATTAGGGCCTTGGACCCATGCCATCCCAGTGGCAACCAGCCCCCAAACGAACAATATTAGGGAAATCCATGGCCGGGCGCCTACGCGAGCGAGCATCAGATTGCTGGGAATCCCGAAAATAAAATAGCCCCAGAAGAAAATGCCGGCACCCAAGCCGTAGGTGTAAGGATCAAGACCGATATCCTTATTCATGGTCAACGCCGCGAAGCTAACGTTGACCCGATCGAGATAAGCGATGACATACAGCGCCAGCACTATCGGCGTGATTCGGACAAAAAGCTTCCGCATAATATGCTTTTCATTTACTTGTTCCATTCGTGTACCCCCCCTGACTTTTTCTGCAGTAATTATGAGTCCGTGGCGTGAAAAAAGGTGGCCATACTGTATGACATGTTCCAAAGTTCCACCTACCGAAATAGCTGCGGATACCTCTTCCGTAGTACTTGGGATGACAACAAGTCACGAATACTTTCTTTTGGTCTCATAAATTAATGTTTCCTTCTTGCGCCAAATGATAGGAGCAAGAAGGAAACAGCTTAACAAAAGCATCAACAATATAGTATTGGCGTATTAGCTTAAAGCTCCACAATCTTTCAGTACCTTCTCCACAATGGTTCTACTCTCCCCATTGAGTGGCAGTAGAGGTCTTCTTGGCAGGCCGCCTTTATATCCCAGCATGTCTAAAGCTACCTTTAGTCCGGATATTCCAAAGCGCCCAGTCACTGTAAAATTGACCTCGATTAAATTCAACTGCAGTTGTTTCGCTTCCTCCCATTTGCCTTCCTTGAATAATGCTACCAATTTGCAGCATTCCTCAGGCAGTATGTTTGCCAAAGCTAACGTAGCTCCCCTTGCACCTACTGCCAGAGCAGGCAATAGGTATCCTGCATTTCCGGCAAACACCGCAAAATCATCATCGGTATCTCTTACAATCTCTGCAATTTGAACAATATTCCCCGAGGTATCCTTAATTCCAACAATGTTTGGGTGTTTTGCTAATTTTGCAATCAATGCGGCTGAAAGATTTATCCCTGTATTACCCGGCATATTATATATCATTACAGGTACTGGTACTGCATCTGCTACATCCGTGAAATACTTGTATAAAATATCTTCTTTCATTCCGCCTTTAAAGTAATTGGGAGGCAATAGCAATATGGCATCAATGCCAATTTCGGCAACTTTTTTTGAATACTCAATGGTTTCTTTCGTAGATTCACACGATGTGCCGACAATGATTTTCTTTGCCGGATTAAAATTATCCTTAACAAATTTCACGACCTCTAATTTTTCTTCCTTAGTCAAGTAAACAAATTCACCATTGGAACCCAGCACGACAATACCATCCAGGTCGGTTTTCCCCCACCGGTCCAGATTATACTTCATATAATCATAGTTTACCTGCTCATCAGCATCAAAAGGGGTCACGATCGGGGTATAAATTCCTTTAAAATTTTTACTCACGTTACTCACTCCGTTCTTTTCTTTTAATTTTTTTTGCTTACTTAATTCCAATATAAGCAGCACAAACTTTTTTCAAACAGGTCATGGCCTTACTTTAGGATCGGACTTCATTTCCCACATTGACATCCGAAGATTTCTAATTAACTAAATAATCTATAAACTGACTATATAATAGAAGTAATTTATAGTAAAACGAATTAACCCACTATATAATAGCAGTATTAACGCTATTATGTTGGGAGATAGCTTCATGTTCACAGCCGGTATAGAAACCTTCTTAGCGGTAGTTCGCTCGCAAAGTATAAGTAAAGCGGCAAAAGAATTAAATCTAGCTCAAACTTCGGTCAGCCAGAGACTCAAGATCATAGAAAGAGAATTTGGTATGACTCTAATTGAACGCGGCAAGGGAATCAGACAAATTCGTCTGACCCCGGCTGGCGAGGAGTTCTTTAAGCTGGCCGAACAATGGAGTCACATCGAACGACAAGCGAGAATTTTACAGAAACAAGGTCCTACGCGCTCTTTATTGCTCGGTTCAGTTGACAGTCTTAATACTTTTCTTTTGCCAACGGTATATCGCTCCTTAACTAACCATGATCGACCGATAAGACTGTCGATCCGCACATCCCATTCGGTAGATCTTTACACCGAAGTTGAAAGAAGGCAAGTCGATGTCGCTTTAGTTCTCCGTGAGCTAATCTACCCTAATGTTCATGTCACGAAATGTTTTTCGTCACCAATGGTGGTTCTTCGTCTAGCTACAAGTGCCCAACCAAAATCCCCAACCGTTCACCCATCGGAGCTGGACGTCAATTATGGCCTTTTTATGCCTTGGGGACCAGGATTTGATTCTTGGCATGAGTACTGGTGGGATCCTTATTCTCCTTCATGCGTTAGGCTCGATAGTATAACTTTACTTCTTAGCCTTATTCAAGACTATAAACAATGGACAATTATCCCCTTGTGGATTGCTATTGAGGCTTTAAAACGCGGCAACTATTTTATATATCACCTTACAGACCCACCTCCAGACTATTCATGTTATAAACTAACCCACAAGCAGCCAACAAGTCATGCGTTACAATGCCTGGATATTTTTAACCGCTATTTTCAGCAAGCTATACAAAGATTAATCTAGAAGGTAATATACCTCAATAAAAGCGGCGGCAAGGATACGACCACGTTGTAATAGCGTAGCACTAAAAAGCCTGATAGTCGTGGCTTTGAAGTCACTTTTATTTACGAACCGGCCATGAATGGTTCGGCGAGATTGTACACGATTCGCACGAAGAGATAATAGAAAAGCTCGAAGCCTGGATAAAAACGGTATAGAGAGTCTTTTAATGGTTTTATCAAACGCAAAAACGGTCCCCTCATTTGACGGGGACCGTTTTTTTTAAAGCCAAGATTGCGCGCCTTCAAGTCAATCTGGACAGGTTCGGCCAAGCGAACCGCAACCTTGCAACTCCACCTTTTTCCGTTGCCACACATTCCGTGTGCATGGAGTGATGATAAAGGCTGAAAAGATAGCCGTCCATTTATAAGACAACAGAACCGTTCTATTGTCTCTCTAAACCGAAGATCTACGGCTTCACGCCCAGTGCTTTCCCCGTGAGCAGCCGGTACGCTTCAATGTAGCGCTCGGCGGTATTACGGACTAGATCGTCCGGCAAGGCCGGGGGCGGCGGCGTCTGGTCCCAGGGCTGTTTAAGCAACCAGTTGCGCAGGATCTGCTTGTCGAAGCTCGGCTGGGTCCTGCCGGGCTCATACCCTTCCAGCGGCCAGAAGCGGGAGGAATCCGGGGTCAGGGCCTCGTCGATCCAGATCAGGTTTCCGTTAAGAAGGCCGAACTCGAACTTGGTGTCCGCGATGATGATGCCCCGTGTCTCGGCATATGCGCGCGCCTGTCTGAAGATATTGACGGAAATGTCGCGGACCTTCGCATACAGCTCGTTGCCGACGAGTTTCGCGCCCTCTTCTTCGGTGATGTTTTCGTCGTGGGTGCCCAATTCCGCCTTGGTGGAGGGGGTAAAGAGAACCTTCTCCAGCTTGGCAGATTCCAGGAGGTCCCTAGGCAGCACGTGGCCGCAGACCTTACCCGTGGCTAAATAGTCTTTCCAGCCGGACCCGGTGATGTGCCCGCGTACGATGCATTCCAGGGGCAGGGGCCTAGCTTTTCTGGCCAGCACGAACCGCCCTTCCAACTCGTCGGCGTAAGGCGCAAGATTGGCAGGCAGATCCTTTGCGTCGGCAGAAATGATGTGGTTGGGAACCACGTCCCGGAACTTTTCCATCCAGAACAGGGTTATCTGGTTGAGCACCACCCCCTTGTACGGGATGGGCCTGCCCATGATCACGTCAAAGGCCGACATACGGTCCGTGGTCACAAGCAGCAGCGTTTCCGCGTCGATTTCATAAATGTCCCGCACCTTGCCCTTGGCGACTAGGCGATATTCCCTGATGTCTGTCGAATCGATTACTTTCATTGTTTACCCCCATTCAAACTGAGCGTCGCCATTTTTCTTAAGGGTAACCTTCGCGATCTCCTTAAGGTTAAAATGGTCCCGTTCCCTACAATTATCCTTTAGCAAAGGTTTCGACAATATTCTCTTTATCCCTACGACTACCAAAGTATATTTTTACTCAAAACCTTAATTCTTAAAATTATGCTATTTTTGCTCCGTCTTAATGACTCTCAGGCAGTCAATAGTCTCACTTCAATTGGGGGCAGGATAAAAAAACGGCTAAGGCTGGTTAATCTTAGCTGGTACTACATCAATTGACGCATATCTCCCTCGCGGGAGTGCTCGATGGGAAAAGCGCTGAATGGCTGGAGAAGGTTAATGACGAGCAATATGGGGTCACGTCATTGTCTCAACGTGTCATTTGATAGACAGACGAACTGATCCCTATAGTTTTCTGGATAAGTCTTTACGGTTTTAATCTCAAATGTATCTGCTCCCGTCGCTTCAGCAATCATGTCGGCAACAATATGTGTATTGCCCTTAGAAATATTGCCTACCGCAAAATTATCGCCCGTACGGGAAAAGTATGCTACAAGAATTTTCTTACCCTGCACTTTTTCTGGAGCAGCCGCCTGCGCGCTGCTCGCTGGCGAAGCCTGCGTTGAAATAGAAACTTTCTGGTTCGAAGAGCTACTGCTACTTTCCAGCGTACTGCCACAGGCTGCAAATAGCATCATCACACCAAGGGACAGTAGGGTAATAAACAACTTGTTCATAACTTCATTCTCCCAATCCGAATTACAATCAATGGGTATTCTTCAGGTACTGAAGATCACCGTACCAATAGGACGCCGTCGTACCTCCATCGAGAAGGTAATCCGCTCCTGTAATGAAGCGACCACGTTTACTCATAAGAAATTCAGCAAGCTCACCCACTTCATCTGGCGTGCCGGCACGTCCTGCTGGGCAAAGGGAAAGCATCTTGCGATAGCCTTCACCGCGTGGGCCATTCAGTTCATCATTTGCCAGTGGTGTAATGATGACCCCTGGACTGATAGAATTAATCGTTGCTCCCCGCTTGCCCCAGCGCGTTGCTTCATACATAACGCGCAGCCCATTACAACGCTTCGAATACTGATATGCCTTGAGGGTATCGGTGATGTCCTTGATAAACGGAAGCTCCAGAAGTTCTTCTGTCGGCGTAGTTGCCAACTGCATATTCTCCTCTTCGGAAAGCGCACCGAGACGATGACCCGACTGCGATGATATGATGATTCCCGAGCCACCATCAGCGATGACCTTGCTAAACTCCTCCAGTAACACTGCCGTGCCATAGAGATCAACTTTCAAGATGACTGCTACCGGAGCCTGGGATGGCGATACACCAGCTGCATTGATAAGATTCGTGATAGGCCCAAACGCCTGCGCATGTTCGATAAGCTTCAGAATTGACTCGCGAGAGGAAATATCCACAGATATTGTACTAACCTCAAATCCTGCGTCTACAAGGACCTTTGCTGCCGCATCTGCATTTTCCTGATGCAAATCAGCCAAAACTACATGCCTGCCAGCTCCCACTCGGCGAGCAATGGCCTGTCCAATAGAACCGGCACCAACCAATACTACAACATCTTTTTTCTTTTTGCTCATTAGACACAGCCCCTTATCATTAATATTTTCATCATATTGTTTACTCCTTCATCATTTTTGATAGGTCAGCCAAAGTCCGTCGTCGTTTAGCCGCCTTGCTTCTTTCAGCCGAAAGGAAGTTCGTGCCGTGTCGCCGGGTTGATATTTGCCTGTTTCAAAGAGTGAAACCGCCCTTTCCGAACACTTGGCTACAGGTACTACTACAAGGCTGACTTCATCAACCAGCCCAGCTTGCAGAAAGGAACCATTGACGATGCCGCCACCCTCCAGCAGCAGCCTTTCGATGTCAAACAGATGTTTGAGCTTTTGCGCTACAAGGGCGAGGTTCAGCTCGGTTTTACCGCCGAAGAGATAAGAAACTCCCTTTTTGCGCAAATGTGCTAATAAAGCATCAGAAACGCTCTCTGTCAACACTTCGATGATGTGTGCGCCATCGTAACCTACATCCGTGTCGGCAATAGCGCGGTCGTCCCACCAAAGCTTGCCCTGCGCATCGATGGCAACCGCATAAAACGCCGCCTTCTCAGCAATATAATCATTCCGTGCAATGAGCGGTCCGTCGTACGCCGCTGAAAAAACGGGCGGCTGGGGAAAGCTGCCCTCCATCGTGACTCTGCCGCAGAGAAAGCCGTCTGCGCCATATTCCCTGTGAATCCTGTAATAGGCTTCAATGAGTCCGCTGTATTGGTTGTTTCCTAAAAAGTCGCCAGTGACCTTTCCGTCTAGCGATGTCACCATATGGCATATAATATACGGTCTATCCATGAACGCACCTCTTGATTATTTCAGCTTGCCGTATGCTTCGTCATCAACCGGTTCCAGCCATTCGTTAGAAGCACCCTCGGCAGGGATTTCCACCGCCAGATGAGCAAACCAGCTATCTTTTGCCGCGCCATGCCAGTGCTTAACTTCAGGCGGGATATTAACCACATCACCAGGATGCAGTTCTTGCGGCTGCTCCCCCCACGCCTGAAACCAACCGCGCCCCTCGGTGCAAAGCAAAATCTGCCCGCCCTTGTGATGGACATGCCAGTTGTTGCGGCAGCCCGGCTCAAAAGTCACGTTGAAAGTGGGACCGCCCTTATCAGTCAAAGGCTGTAGGTAAGCCTGCCCGATGAAGTATTGGGAAAACATTTCAGGCAGCTGCGCACCTGTCTTAAAAATCTCTTTTCTTTCGTTGTTCATTTAACATTTCTCCCTATATATTTAAATATCATTATTAGAATACCCCTGTCTTAATATGTGGAATATACGGAGCTTCAAGTTTCTTCATCTCATCCTCGTCAAGATGAATATCAAGAGCTGATACGGCTTCTTCAATATGCTTTACAGTAGTTGTTCCCACGATAGGAGCCGTGATATAAGGCTTACTCAACATCCAGGCCAAAGATTCCTGCGCCATAGAACGACCATGTTCTTTAGCGATCTTTTCAAGATTATCAATCACTGCCTTGTCCTCTTTTTCGGTAGCACCCCATACCATCGGGGAAACTTCGTCAATCTTATTACGGGCAGTAACAGCTCCCCATGGATGTGCACAGCGGCCACCAGCCAATGGGCTCCATGGAACTACTGCCATTTTACGGTCCTGACAGAGCGGCATGATCTCCCGTTCTTCCTCACGATAAATTAAGTTATACTGAGGCTGCAGAGATACAAACTTTGTCCAGCCATGCTTTTCAGCAATATTCTGCATGCGTTCAAGCTGCCATGCAAAAATAGATTTCATCACGATTAAGATCATATTCACGAACCAACTTGCCCGTGATTTCCTCACTCGTTCCCATCTGATAGACATTGGCGGTATCAAAATAGTTGATGCCAAGATCGATCGCCCTTTTAAATATTTCCTTTCCTTCATCAAATGTCTTAGCCCATGGAAAAACACCATTTTCTTTTCCCGGTTTACCAAAACTCATCATACCAAGGCAAATCCTCGATACATCCATACCTGTGTTACCAAACTTTGTGTACTGCATACCATTTCCTCCTTTTATTTGCAGGCGTCACTGACGCACCGCAGGGCGTTCAGACTGCGGGGATAGCCGATATAGGGCAGGCACTGGGAGATGATTTTTATCAGAAACGCTTTGTCATTGCCGATTCTCATGTTTGCCGCCGCATGGCTGGTAAGTTGTGGCTCACAGCCGCCCTGGGCCGCAAGGAAACAAAATGTGATCATCTCCCGCTGCCTGTAGTCCAGCCCCTTGCGGGTATAGTAATCGCCAAAGCAGTTATCCGCCAGCCAGTAATGGATGTGGCGGCTCTCCTCGGGGCCGGATTTATAAAACTCCCGCATATTCTCACCGAAAATATCCATCTGCGCCTGAATGCCCGCCTCCAGGCGATTTCCCGTCGTAGTAGTTGCCTGACCTTCCAGCGGCAAAGAGATTCCTTGTTCAGCCAATACCTCATTTGTGATTTTCAGAAATGGAAACACTCGCCCAATGCCCATATAAGCTGTCGCCTGATAGACGACTTCCTTGATTTCCACCGGTGTTACCCCAAAGTTCATAGCCGCAGGGAGAATTGCGCGGAACTCATCTGTTCCCTGGCACCCCAGCAACGTGGCGACAATCGCTATAAATCTGGTTTTGTCGTCCAAATCATCACTATGTACCACCTCGTCAAAGGCGAAATTATCAAACCGTTCGATAAACTCCGGGTCTGTGGTGAGGAAGCTGGACACATAGCTGGGAAACATCTTTTCGTGATACGCCTGTGCTTTTTTGGTAATTGCCACAATAACGCCTCCTTAGCGTTTGCAAGCTGCATTGAAATCAATGCATATTGCAATTAAACTATTTCTCAGGCTTTTGTCCCACCTCGTTATCAAAATGCTTTTAGTCTATATTATTTACCTACCCGCTTAGCCGCATCAGAGCCTGCTGGATAGCGATCGCCGGACACCTTGATTTTATCAAGAACTGCACTTAAAGCGGCAAGATCTTGTTCGGACAGATACACGTTAGCCGCCCCTAAATTTTCCTCCAAACGTTCCATGTTGCGAGTTCCGGGAATTGGAACAATCCACGATTTCTGCGCGAGTACCCACGCAAGCGCGATCTGCGCCGGCGTTGCCCGCTTATTAACCGCCACTTCTTTTATAAGGTTGACAAGCACTTGGTTCGCCTCGATATTTTCCGGCGTAAAGAGTGGAACAATGCTACGAAAATCTGAATTACCGAAACTCGCATTCTTTTGAATAGTGCCTGTCAGGAATCCTTTTCCTAACGGGCTGAAGGGGACGAAACCAATTCCCAGCTCTTCCAAGGCAGGCAGCAACTCTTCCTCCGGCTCTCGCCACATCATTGAATATTCACTTTGAATGGCCGTTACAGGACAGACTGCATGGGCACGGCGAATCGTCTGCACTCCGGCTTCCGAAAGGCCCCAGTGGCGAATTTTCCCTTGTTTAATCAATTCCTGCATGGCTCCAGCCACTTCTTCGATGGGAACGTTAACATCCACTCGATGGAGATAGTAAAGATCGATTGTATCAATTCCTAGGCGTTTAAGCGATTTTTCTGCTGACTTTCTGATTTCTTCCGGACGTCCATCCACTACCTGTTTGCCGTTGATACTTTTTATACCGCACTTCGTCGCAATAACTACTTGATTACGATAGGGAGCCAAAACCTCGCCTACCAGCAGTTCGTTATCGTCATAAATTTCTGCCGTATCAAAAAAAGTCACACCTAATTCTATCGCTCGGTGGATGACCGCGATAGATTCCTTTTTGGCGACAGCCGGACCGTAACCGTGGCTCATGCCCATACAACCGAGTCCGATTGTTGATACTTCCAGTCCACCATTTCCCAATTTACGTTTTTCCATTTATATATCCCCTCGTCTATGGTATCAAATTGATTTTTTCAGCTATGCGTGCCCCTTTCTCAAACAACCATCTTTTTATCCCGGTTACAAATATAACGTGCTGACGGGACTGTAACTTTCATTATGGTTCATCTTCTTGCAATCACTTTACTACCTGGAGTCCACTCTAAGTCAATACTAAAAAATATTTCGTAACATTATGCCCTCTTACTTACTAAAAAATGAGCCGGTCAAGGTGACCATCCACCCCAACCGGCTCATCTTTTCGCTATTCGATTACACATTTTACTTCACTTTATCCGAAGAAGGTAATATCCCTCAATAAAAGCGGCGGCGAGGATATGACCACGTTGTAATAGTGTAGCACTAAAAAGCCATATAGCTATTGACTTTGAAGCCACTTTCATTTGCAAACCGGCCATGAGTAGTCTGGCGAGATGGTAAGTGAGGCCCGTGAGGACCTCATCACCAAACTGGAAGTTTGGATTAAGACGGTGTAGAACCCAAAGGGATACCGATAAGGTATCCCTTTGGTAGTTGATATAGCGCTATTCCGGCTACGCTCTGGCCACTATTATCTCAACTTCGTGTTACCCCGCGAAATGATCTAGCCGATAATCTCGCAGCCCTTCTTAATGAAAGCCTCATCTGAGTACATCGACCGATCTACAGTGCCTTCTTCGATCGCCTTGAAAGTCGCTTGTTCCTTTTTAAGCTTGGATTTTGCTTTTTCCAGAAGTTCCGGAGCGTCCTGGGGATCGATTACGACAATACCGTCGGCATCACCGACGAGAATATCACCTGGTTTTACCACTATGCCGCCACAGCAGATCGGGACATTGATCTCGCCAGGCCCATCCTTATAGGGCCCCTTAGGAGTAACACCTGCAGCGTATATTGCCACATTCATCTCCCTCAGTGCCTCCACGTCGCGGATCGCCCCATCGACCACTATCCCGGAAATGCCCCTCTTGAGAACCTGCCGCATCATGATTTCGCCGACCACCGAGTTGGTCAAATCTCCCTGGACATCGACGACAATGATATCCCCCGGTTGAGCCAAATCGATGGCTTTGTGAAACATCAGGTTGTCCGCCGTACGGGCTTTCACCGTAAAGGCTGTGCCCAACAGCGGCGTGTCGTTGAATGGCTTTATTTTTGCGTCAACACAATAAAACCGGTTCATTTCGTCAGCGATGTTGGCTACAGGCAGCCCTCTAAAAGACTCCACCAATTCTTTGCTGGGACGGTTAATTTTGGTGATAATACGAAAGCCTACGTTTGCCATGAATGTAATCCCCTTTCAAATTTGCATTTATATCATCGACTTCATAATCGACCTGACACTAAGTCCTTAAACCAGTGCCGGGATTACAAAGATCGCCCACAATCCATAGATAAACAGGGTGGCCAAGGTCAGCGGCACTCCTACCCGGAAAAGATCACCCCGCGAAAAAAAGTCATAGGAATAGGAGGTAATCAATGGTGCCCCTTGCTGGGGCAATAGATAACCGGCCCGGCAAAATACATAGGTTACCCAGGCGAGCGCCACCACCTGGTTAACATGCAGTCCGGCATTTTGCCCGATTACAATCGACAATGGAATGAAAAGGGCAGTTGCCCCGCCGATGGACGCCACCCCCAGCCGCATAAACATCATGACCACCGCCATCAAAATCATTAGGCCAACGAAGCTTGAGATACCAAACCGCCCGATCCAATCGGCCAGCAGTTTGATTACTCCGTGTTTGATGAGCAAGGTTGCGAAACTGGTCGCGACAGCGATTACCAGCACCGCCGACCATGCGATGCCCTTGCTGTCCCGTTTCCAGTTTCCGGGACCAACCCCGGGAATAAAGCAGGTTACCGCCAACAGTACTAACACGCACTCGGCGGGAAAGTGATGAAGCTTGTCGGTCAACCACAATACTATCGCACCAGACAGGGCAATCAGAACATATTTTTCGTCTCTTGTCATCGGACCCAATTCCGCTAATTTCTCATTGATAAAACCGAGCGGGATGTTGTCGACGTTGGAAGGGAAAGCACGCACCAAAATGTACCAACCGGCCACCAGCATAAATAGTGTAGGGACAAAAAGAAAAGTTGCTGTATTCGTCCAATACTGAGGCACCTTGGTTCCTTCTTCGATCAGTCGCCCGGCAAGGAGGGTCGCTTCTCCAGCTGTCAAAAAGGCTGCGCCCATAATCGCCGGAATGACGCCGCAGGCAATGTAGGCCGCTTTTTGAAATGGGTTGACCTTGTGGTTGCTTTCAAGCTGGTGAAATTGAAAAATGCTTTTCAGGCCTTCCGCCAAGGAAAGGTAGATACCATTTCGCCCGTTAGAGGTCGGCACCATAAAACTGAGCGGAATTTCGGCAATGAACATGGCGGCAAGAACTCTGCTTGCCTTGGCGGTAGCTTTTGTTCCGGCGACAACTTTCATGATGGTGTAAATAATTCTTTGGCCAAGCCCTGTTGTTTCTACCACTCTGGCAAAAGCGGTCCCAGCCATAACGGCTATCGGAACCGTTCCGCCAAATCCGCTGAGTGAGCTGCTAAAGGATTGATGGAATGTAGTCTTTTGATCAACGCCAACCAAAGTCATTAAGACAATTAGTAATAAGGCAGAAACAGGATACGAAACAGCTTCGGTGGCCCAGATAATCACTGTAAATACTGCTACTCCCAAAAATCGCTGTCCGGTCAGCGGCAGCCCCGTCTGCGGGGCAATCATTGTCGTAACGACGCCCAATACCGCGGCAATAATCAACCAATATAGCTTTTTCAAGTCGCTCTTTTTAATACTAGACCCGGCCATCCATAACCCCCCGTTCTTATTTTATATTGCATTCCCCACAGCTGACTAGCCTTTGGCGTAATTGAGCAGTCCGCCGCTCAGAACAATGGCTACCTGCCGCGGCGTCAGCGTGTGGGACACAAAGAACTCATAATCCCGGGTTAGATTTCGCACCATAATTGTTCCCTGGCATAATGCTTCTGCCGTGTCGGCAATAACCAGTTCATCCTCAACCGCGATCCTGGCATAATCTGCCTCGTCTTTAAAAATCAGCGGCGCAATACCAAAATTGACCAAATTTGCCATATGGATGCGCTCGATGCTTTTGGCGATTACCGCCCGCACCCCTAGGTACATCGGGCACAGGGCGGCATGTTCCCGCGAGGAACCCTGGCCGTAACTCACCCCGGCAACAATCACCGACCCGGTTCCGCTCTTCTTATTGTCCTTGCAGCGAGGAACAAACTGAGGATCAACATCGCGGAAAATGAACTCGCTCGACATCGGGATGTTGGAACGGTACTTGCTCACCGGTCCGGTGGGTATGATGTGGTCTGTTGTTATCTTGTCGCCCACCTTGATGGTGACTCCGGCTCTTAAATCGGCGGGCATCGGCGTGTTGCGGGGCGGCTCGCCAATGTTGGGACCGCGAAAAACCTCTACATCGCCGGCTGGCCTGATGACCATGCTGTCATCAATATGAAATCTTGGCGGAAGGACAATTCTTGGCTGGTCCATAGCGAGATCGCGGGGGTCGGTCAATTTTCCGGTCAAAGCAGTGGCCACGGCAACCTGCGGACTTACAAGACATACTTTCGCATCCTTGGTCCCGCTTCTACCTTCAAAATTGCGGTTGTTGGTACGAACTGACACCGATCCCGACGGGGGAGATTGCCCATAGCCGGCGCAGAAACCGCACGATGATTCCAATATTCGAGCCCCGGAATCGATAATTGTATTCAGCGCGCCATTTTCGGCGATCATTCGCAGAACCTGCCGACTGCCGGCCACCACGCCGAAACTGATATCCGGCTGAACCCGTTTTCCCTTAAGCATGCTCGCCACGATCATCAAATCCTGATAAGACGAATTGGTACAGCTGCCGATCAGCACCTGCTGAACTTTCACGCCACCTGCTTCCCTAACTGTGCACACATTTTCCGGAGAGTGCGGCAAAGCCACGTTGGGTTCGATGGTATCCAGCTCGATCTCGATTATTTCATCATAGCAGGAATCAGCGTCAGGCAACACTTCCAGCCAGTCGGCCTCGCGATCTTGGGCTGCGAAAAAGGTCCGCGTCACCTCGTCGCTGGGAAAGACCGACGTTGTTACCCCGAGCTCAGCTCCCATGTTCGTGATGGTTGAACGTTCGGGGACGGTTAACGCTTTGATTCCTGATCCGCCATATTCCAGGACCTTGCCCACGTTGCCCTTAGTGGTCAACTTTTTCAATATCTCCAGGATAATGTCTTTGGCTGTCGCCCACGGCCTGAGCTGCCCATTCAAATTAACCCTGACCACTTTGGGATAGGTAAAGTAAAAGGCTCCGCCGGCCATTGCCACCGCCACATCAAGACCGCCAGCACCGATGGCCAGCATACCCACCGCCCCGCAAGTCGGGGTATGACTGTCCGCCCCGATCAGTGTCCACCCCGGCCGGCTGAACCGCTCCAGATGGACTTGGTGGCATATCCCGTTTCCCGGTTTGGAAAACAAAATGCCATGCTTTGCGGCGACGGTCTGCAAGTATAAGTGGTCGTCCGAATTCTCGAACCCCTCTTGCAGCATACAATGATCAACATACGATACCGAAAGCTTGGTCTTCACCTGCGGCAGACCCATCGCCTCGAACTGTAGATAGGCCATTGTCCCCAGCGGGTCCTGCGTCAATGTCTGGTCGATGGAAATACTTATTTCCGTCCCGGCTTGCATCTTTCCTGAAACCATGTGCGACTGAACCAATTTTCCAAAAACGTTTAACCCCATATTTATCCCCACTCCTAAATCACGCCGCCAACGTTTTTATGCCCATTTGGTAATCACAGACGTTACAGCAGACCACTAGTTCGACCAAAATACTGGGCATTCACAACATCAGCCGGCAACAGGCTTTCGCCGCTGCTTACCTTAACAATGTTCTCAATGCAGCGTTTGGCCATATTGACGCTGATATCCATCGTGCTGCCGCCCATGTGAGGCGTCACGACGACATTCTGCAGACTCAGCAACGGACTGTTCTTGTCGGCGGGTTCACGCTCTACCACGTCCATGCCGGCCCCCAAAATACGCTTGCTTGCCAGCGCTTCAACCAGGTCGTCTTCCTTGATAATCTCGCCCCTGGCTGTATTAATAATGATCGCCGTAGGTTTCATCAGGGCAATCGTTTCTGTGCGGATCATCTGCCTGGTATTGTCGGCCAGTGGGACATGCAGGCTGATTATGTCCGAGGTCTGGAGCAGTTCCTCGAACCCGGCATAGCTTACGCCTAATTTTGTTTCGTCTTCCGGGGATAACCGGAATGCATCGTGATACTGCACTTTCGCGCCAAAGGCTTTCACCTTCTGTGCAACCTGTCGTCCGATGCTGCCAAAGCCAACCAGGCCGACCGTCTTTCCTTCAATCGTGAACAAGGAGCCTACATTAATACCTTCCCGCCATTTTCCGGCCAGCACATTGTCATACAAGCGAGGCAGGTTCCGATACACTGCCAGCATCAACAGTACCGCCATCTCAGAAACCGGCGCTGCATTCATGCCGGAGGTAATGGCCACCGGGATATTTCTCTTGCCTGCCGCCTTAATGTCGACAGTGTCATACCCCACTCCCCATCTTTGAATCAGTTTAAGATTAGGAATGGAATTGATCACCTGCTCTTTCAACTTGAGGGTCCTCAAGATGACATAGTTGGCCTCCTGCAATCGCTCGTATTCACTCTCGCTGGTTATTTCTCTGATTTCGAATCCGCTCGGAACCGTTTTATATAGCTGCGCTTTGACGGCGGGATCATACGGTCCCACGAGGGCAATCATCTCCATAGGTAATACCTCCTTTTTTTTGGGGGAATAGAACTCAGCTTTCATTTGACAGAACTGTCTGTCTACTGCTAATTCTATAGCAGGACATTAATGAAAAAAAGTGAATTTATTTACTTATAAATAGTAGTATTACGACTATTTTAGAGGAGGGAGGGTATCAAGATGTATGTCTTGGGAGTAGAAGCCTTTCTGGCGGTCGTTAGAGCTCAGAACGTCAGCCGGGCCGCCGAACAGTTAAACTTAACCCAGTCGGCCCTCAGCAAAAGGCTGCGGGTACTGGAGCAGGAAATAGGCTCTGTCTTGATTGAACGGGGCAAAGGGTTACGGATGGTACGTCTGACCCCGGCCGGCACCGCCTTCATCGATCTAGCGGAACGTTGGGAAAATGTTTGGCGGGAAACACAACGCCTGAAATCTCACGGACCGCAGCTTGCGCTCTCGATAGGAACCACAGACAGCCTCAATTACGCCGTCTTTCCCTCACTGTACAGAGCACTTGATGAGCACCGGCCAAAAATCAGTCTGCGGGTAATCACTTCCCATTCCCAAAATCTTTACGACGCGGTGGAAGGTCGGCAGGTTGATATCGCTTTTGTTCTCCGGGAAAGAGCCCAGCCCAACGTCGTGATAGAGAAATGCTACACCGAACCGTTGGTAGGTTTGCAAATCGCCGCTATCGGCCGTCATGATTTTAAAGTTGTCCACTCCCGCGAATTGGACCCCAATTATGAATTATACGTACGCTGGGGTCCAAGCTACGAGCTGTGGCACGACAGCATCTGGGACCCGCTGTGTCCCGGAAGAACATGGCTTGATACCGCTCAGCTGGTTTTGTCCTTTTTGTCAAAAGCCAATCAGTGGGCCATCGTCCCCCAATCTGTAGCCACAACAGCGCTAACAACAGGCAATTTTCGTATATTTCAGCTCGCAGAAGCTCCCCCTGAACGCGTTTTCTACAAGCTTACTCACAAATACCCTAAAGCTAGCGCGATGGAAAGTATGGCAATCTTCGACCAGTATCTCGCTATTTTACTGCAAAAAGAGTTTAGTCAAAGCGCCACCCAAACAAGAAACGGTTGACAATGCTACCCGAACCGGCAAAAAAAGAAAAGGGATACCCTCGCGGTATCCCTCTTTTCCTGTCGCGTCAACTGCCTATTTCAGGCAGATGTCCTCGCCATTCAAAATCGCCTTCATGTTTTTCATGGCACACATTTTACCGCACATCGTACAGGTGTCCTCGCTCTCGGGTTCCGACTCGTTCCGATATTTTCTGGCCTTGTCCGGATCGATGGCCAGCTCGATCATCCGCGGAAAGTCAATATCAGCCCTGGCGGCACTCATTTGGTTATCCCAATCCCGGGCTCCCGGTATCCCCTTGGCGATATCGGCGGCATGGGCCGCGATCCGCGCGGCAATAATACGTTCCTTCATATCATCCAGGTCAGGCAGACGAAGATGTTCGGCCGGCGTGACATAGCAGAGGAAGTCGGCGCCGTTGGCTGCGGCGATGGCGCCGCCGATGGCGCTGGTGATGTGATCATAACCGGGAGCAATGTCGGTCACCAGCGGCCCCAGTACATAGAAGGGGGCGCCGTGACACAGCCGCTTCTGCAGCATCATGTTGCCGGCGATTTCATTGAGCGCCATATGACCAGGCCCCTCGATCATGACCTGGACATTTTTCTCCCAGGCACGTTTGGTCAGCTCTCCGAGGACAATCAGTTCTTCGATCTGCGCGGCGTCGGTGGAGTCGTTGATCGACCCAGGCCGGCAGGCATCGCCGAGGCTGATGGTTACATCATATTTCTGGCAAATATCCAGCAGCCGGTCATAGTGTTCGTAGAAAGGGTTTTCCTTGCCGTTTAGTTCCATCCAGGCGAAAAGCAGGGAACCGCCGCGAGAGACGATATTGGTCAGGCGCTTGTTCCGTTTTACCTTCTCGGCGGTGGCCCGGTTGAGGCCGCAGTGGATGGTCATGAAATCCACACCATCCTCGGCATGGGTCTCCACTACCTTGAAGAATTCCTCAACAGTGATGTCCTTAAGCTCTTTGTCCAGGTGGCCGACAGCGTCGTACATCGGCACCGTTCCCAACATCACCGGACAAGTCTCAACAAGCCGGCGTCGAAACTCCCTGGTCTTGCCGTAGCAACTCAAATCCATGATAGCCTCGGCTTTGAGTTCGACTGCCCTCATCGCCTTTTCCAATTCCAAGTCCACGTCGCAGCAATCTTTGGACACACCCAGATTGACGTTTATTTTCGTTCGTAGTCCGGCTCCGACCCCTTCAGGATTCAAATTCTTGTGATTCTTGTTGGCTGGAATAACGATCTGTCCCTCGGCCACCAGTTGACGCAGGCGGTCGACATCCATTTTTTCCTTGGCGGCCACAGCCCGCATTTGCTCGGTGATGATTCCTTTTCTGGCAGCATCCATTTGGGTTGTAAAACTCATTCAAATCGCCTCCTATAAAAATTAAAAGAAGCAAACGTAGTAAAGCTTGCTCCCTAAAATCCAGCTTCCCTACGGTGGTACTAACCACGTCAGGTTCCAAGGGTCGGATGTTAATCCTCTCAGCCCGGAGGGGCACCCCTAGCAAACTATTCATTTTGCTTCCAATGTTGATTGTATTCCTGCCTGAACAAAATGTAAAGTGAATTAAATGTTCCTAATTCTCTGGCGCCTGATCGCCGAACTATAGGAGGGAGTGCTTTTGGGGCCCCCCTCCTATAAATGACTCGGATTTAGACCCTGAATTTGGCCACTGCAGCCTGCAGGTCGCCGGCCAGTTTGGCCAGACCCTGGCTGGATGAGGCAATCTCCTCCATCGATGCCGACTGCTCTTCGGTCGCTGCCGATACCATCTGCGCCTCGGCGGCGTTTTCCCGGCTCACCTTGTCGACGTCCTGGATGGAGCTGACCAGCGTCTGACTGGCAGACGCCATCTGTTCCATCGACTCGGAGATATCTTTGATCTGGGTCGACAGCTGAATAACCGACCCGGCAATCTTCCGGAAGGTTTCCCCGGCGGTGTTGACTACCGTCACCCCAGCCTTGACTCCTGACGTGCCCGCCTGGGTGGCAACCACCGCCTGATCCATGTTGGTCTGGTTCCGCCGGATCAGGGCCTCGATCTGCTGGGCGGCCTGATTGGACTGTTCGGCCAATTTCCTCACTTCTTCGGCCACTACGGCAAAACCCCGGCCGTGTTCGCCCGCCCGGGCGGCTTCGATGGCGGCGTTGAGGGCAAGGAGGTTGGTCTGCCCGGCGATGGTGGCGATGAGGGTGACAATTTCGCTGATTTCCTGCGAGCCGTGAGCCAGTTCGGCGATGGCGCTTTGCACCGCTTCTGAGCCCTGTCCGATCTGGGTCATCTGCCCGATGGCTTCTTCTACCGCCCGCCGCCCCTGTTCGGCTTCCTGGGAGGTGCTGCCGGCGATCCCCGAGACCTCCCGCGCGGTGGCTGTGATCTGCTCGGTGCTGGCCGACATTTCTTCAGCCACTTCGGTGATCTTGTTGGCTGCAGCCGCCTGTTTATCGGTGCCTTGGGCGATTTCGGTAATCGAGCCGGCCACCTGGTTGGCGGCGTCGGCAGACTGCTGGGCGCTGGCGGTAAGTTCTTCGGCCGCGGCGGCGACCTGGTCGGCCTGGGACTGCACCTGGGTGACGAGACCTCTCAGGTTGGTCCGCATTTGACGGAAGCCCCCAGCCAATTGGCCGATTTCATCTTCGGAATGCACCTTGGCCTCGCGTTCGCGAAAATCGCCCTGGGTCAAGAGCAGGCATTCGTCGCGGATGAGCGCGATGGGTTTGGCGAACCGCCGGCTGATGACGACGATGAAGACCATCGCCAAGAGAAGGAGTACCAGCGAGATGCTGAGGGCCGTTTTGCCAAGAGTGGCCGCTTCGCGGGTCACTTCAGCCTCTGGTGCGGAGACGATCATAATCCAGCGCTGACCGCCCGGCAGATCAATAGGTGTATATACTGCCACCCGGGAAACGCCATCGACAAAGACATATTTGCCCTGGGCCTGCTTGCCTGATTCGGAGACCTTCTTGAAAAGAGCGATGATACGGTCGTCCAGCTCGGTTTCCTTGAGCTTCAGGTC
>JARLHX010000376.1 GCA_031292035.1 Negativicutes bacterium
ATCCAGGTCAGCCAGGCCGAAAACAAATACTTGAGCATGCTGTCGCGTGACAATGCAGTGCTACTGCTGGTGGACCATCAAGTCGGTTTGATCAGTGGCGTACGCGACACCACCGTCGGCGACTTGAAACACAATGTGGTGGCATTGGCCAAGGCCGCGAAAACCCTGGGTATCCCCGTCATCATTACAGCAACCATGCCTGAAGGTATGTGGGGGCCTACCATGCCAGAGCTTACCGATGCCCTGCCTGGCGTCCAGGTCCTCAACCGCACCATGATCAACGCCTGGGACGACCCGGCAGTCAAGGCCGCCATTGAAAAAACAGGCCGCACACAAGTACTGATCGCCGGGGTATCCCTGGAAGTCTGTGCCGCGTTCCCGGCGCTGTCGGCAAAGGCCGAAGGTTATGACACCCGCGTGGTGCTGGATGCCTCTGGAACATTCAACGATGCCAAGCGCACAACAGGTTTACAGCGTTTGCAGGGGGCAGGGGTACCGGTCACAGACTATGCAACCGCCGCTGTAGAGATGCTGCGCAGTAATGATGATCCGCTGGCGCATCAGGTTTACACCGATCTGGACATGCCTTTCGCGAACCTGGTCTTGCAAATGCAAAAGGGCTTTATGAAAAAATAAGCGGCTTACTCGGTGGCCTGTCGGGCGGTGCACTTTGCGTGCGGTGCCCCTCGGGGTTCTCCGGCGTAACGAGTTTGCCACCGCGGCGTACCCGAAACACTAATTTACTCCAGATGAATAACTCAAAAGTCCTGATACTATTCCCGCAAGGTTCAGCTCATGACGCCTTGCGCAATTCACGTGGCCGTAAACACACGTCAACTATCGCGCTGAAGGGGTGTCGAGCAACTAAAAAAATGACAGACAAGGTATCGCCATGCCGCGCAGCTGTGACAGTCTCGCCACAACTTATATTCACCTCCTTAAAGAAGTCGCCATCGCGGCCAATGAAGCCATCAGTGTGGATGCCGCGCTGCTCTTGATACTGCAAAGCATTTGTCGCTCCACCGGTTAGCCCGTGGGGCACGCGCTGAAAAGAAAAGGGGATAGCCTTTATTCGGCCGGCATCTGGCATATCGATGAAAGCATCGCGGGCGGTCGCCTCAGCGTCTTCCGTCAAGCCAGTGAAGAGCAATACTTCGCTTCAGGGGTCGGGTTACCGGGGCGGGTGTTGGCTGAAGGCCACCCCCTGGG
>JARLHX010000377.1 GCA_031292035.1 Negativicutes bacterium
GCACGCGGCGCATCTGATGTGCATATTACTGTAGGCATTCCGCCGGATAATATCCATATTGTGAGTGAAGATTTGTCCATTGGACTGGCCAGCATATCCTATCATTTATCGCGCAATATGCGCTAGCAGCTGCTGCTGGGAATGAATAGCAAGAAAAGTGAAAATAGAATGAAAATTTCTTATTGAAGCTATTGCCAACCTGTTTTTGATATGGTACTATAAGTTACAGAAGTAAGTGATAGTTTGAACGTGATCAATTGAATATCATTGCAGACGGAAAAGCTGCGGCTTTTCTGAAAGCGTTTAGCAAGCCGCTATGGCGCACGGTCTGTTGCCTTTCCGGTAGCAGATAGAGAGAAGCCAATGCTTGGTTGTTTAACAATCAAGCATTTTTATTTTGCATTATCACAAAGTCGGACAATGGTTACATAGTACGCTGGCCAGGTTGGAATGGTTGCCGCTGCGGTGAGAGGCATTTTGTTTTCGATGAACGGAATCAACGCCAGTCATTAACGCAACTGTATATTGGGCAGACGGGGAGGTTTTATGCCGAACCGGAAGCGCAACGAACTAGTGTGACCAACGGCTTATCGCCTTTTCGGCGGTGAGTGATTGAGGCGGTAACACCAAGGTTAGTTCAACCTTGGTGTTTTTATTTGTCTGTCAGACCGAGATCCGGAGGCGGCAAAGAGTTTTGGCCGACAATATTTTAGGTTGTTCAAACATTCAAAATAAGGAATAATTAAGGAGAGGGGAATGTACATGATTGACATTCGGGACCGCGTGCGCTGCAAAGCTCTGCACGCCAAGATTGTCACAGCCGAGGAAGCGGCAGCCCTGATCAAGCCAGGAATGAATGTTGGCACCAGCGGCTTTACGCCGGCTGGTTATCCCAAAGCTGTGCCGCTCGCCCTGGCAGAAAGAATGAAAAAAGAGAATTTCCAGATTAACCTCTGGACCGGCGCCTCGGTAGGCAAGGAGCTGGATGGCGCTTTGGCCGAAGTGGGTGGAATCGCCAGACGACTTCCTTACCAAACTAATGATGGTATCCGCAAACAAATCAACGCCGGCAAGATCGCCTACACCGACCTCCATCTCAGCCATGTGGCGCAGATGTCCCGCTACGGGTATCTCGGCGGCAAGGTCAACGTCGCTATTGTCGAAGCCTGCGCCATTACGGAGGAAGGCCATATTGTTCCCACCACTTCGCTTGGCAACGCAGCCTCCTATGTACAAAGCGCCGATATCGTCATTGTCGAAGTCAATGTTGCCCAACCGCTGGAACTTGAAGGGATCCATGACGTTTATATTCCTCTAGATCCCCCCCATCGTCAGCCCATCATGATCACCAAAGTGGACGACCGTATCGGCACTACTTACATACCTGCTGGACCGGATAAGATCACTTACATCGTCCCCTGTAACATTCCTGACGCCCAGCGGCCACTTGCCGCCATCGATGACGACGCCAAAGCAATGAGCGGGCACTTAATCAAATTCTTCAACAATGAAATAAAAGAAGGCCGGATGCCCAAGAACTTGTTGCCGCTGCAGTCAGGCGTCGGTTCGGTAGCCAACGCCGTAGTCGCCGGGTTAGTCGATTCGCCGTATAAAAACCTGACTGTTTTTACTGAAGTTATCCAAGACGGCATGTTTGACCTGATCGACGCCGGCAAACTCGACTTCGCCTCCGGTACCTCGCTGACCCCGTCACCGGACGGAGCCAAGCGCCTTTATGCCAACCTTGGCGAATACCGTAAAAAACTGATGCTGCGGCCCCAGGAAATAGCCAACGGGCCGGAAACAGCTCGGCGCCTCGGTATCATCGCTATGAATACGGCCATTGAATTCGACATTTATGGCCATGTCAACTCCACCCATATTATGGGCAGCAAAATGATGAACGGCATCGGCGGCTCGGGCGACTTCGCCCGCAACGGGTATCTGACCATCTTCTTCAGCAACTCGGTAGCCAAAAACGGCGACATTTCGTCGATCGTCCCGATGTGTTCCCATATCGACAGCACCGAACACGACGTCGATATCTTCATCACCGAGCGCGGTGTGGCTGACGTAAGAGGGCTGAGCCCGAAAGAGCGCGCCCGGGTCATTATTGAGAACTGCGCCCACCCCGACTATCAGCCCATGCTCACCGATTACCTGGATAGAGCCATTCAGAAACAAGGTCCGGTACATACCCCGCATCTGTTGGATGAGGCCCTTTCCTGGCATAGCCGGTTTTTAGAAACCGGATCAATGAAAAAGAAGTAATGTAAAGGAGGATACAAGCATGGCTAATGAATCTTTAAAGGCCAAAAAAGAAGCGTACAACGCCAAAGTGGAAAAAGTCCTGGCAAAAGGTCCCGAACGTAAAAACCTGCCGTACGAAAGACTGTATACCCCGCTCGACATCGAAGGTTTCGATTATGAGCGCGACCTGGGGTTTCCGGGGGAATATCCCTTCACCAGGGGCGTACAGCCGACTATGTACCGGGGCCGTTTCTGGACCATGCGCCAGTACGCCGGCTTTGCCACCGCGGAAGAATCCAACAAACGCTACAAGTACCTTTTGGAGCAAGGCCAAACCGGCCTGTCCTGCGCCTTCGACCTGCCGACCCAGATCGGTTATGACTCTGATGATGCGATTTCCGAAGGGGAAGTTGGTAAAGTCGGTGTAGCCATCGACTCCCTGGCTGACATGGAAATCCTCTTCGACGGCATCGATCTTGGCAAAGTATCGACTTCGATGACCATCAACGCCCCGGCGTCGGTATTGCTGGCGATGTACATCGCCGTTGCCGAAAAACAAGGCGTAACCCCTGACAAGCTCAACGGCACCATTCAAAATGATATCCTCAAAGAATACTCCGCCCGCGGTACCTACATTTTTCCGCCCAAGCCCTCGATGCGGCTGATCACGAACATCTTCGCCTATTGCTCGAAAAACGTTCCCCATTGGAACACCATCTCGATCTCGGGCTACCATATTCGTGAAGCCGGTTCGACTGCTTCCCAGGAAATCGCTTTTACCATCGCCGACGGTATCGCCTATGTTGACGCCGCCATCAAAGCCGGTCTCAACGTCGATGACTTCGCCGGACGCCTCTCCTTCTTCTGGAACGCTCATAACAACGTACTGGAAGAAGTCGCCAAATTCCGTGCTTCCCGCCGGGTTTGGGCCAAAGTCATGAAAGAGCGTTTTGGCGCAACCAATCCGAAATCCTGGATGCTGCGGGTGCACACCCAGACCGCTGGCTCGATGCTTACCGCCCAGCAACCGGAAAATAACATCGTCCGCGTAGCCCTGCAAACTGCAGCTGCTATCATGGGCGGAACCCAGTCGCTCCATACCAACTCCAAAGACGAAGCCATGGCTCTGCCGACTGAAGACTCGGTGCGCGTGGCTCTCAGAACCCAGCAGATCGTGGCTTATGAAAGCGGTCTGGCCGACACTGTCGATCCGTTGGCAGGTTCGTACTTCATCGAAGCTTTGACCAACAAAATCGAAGCTGAATGCTGGGAGTATATCAAGAAAATCGACGACCTCGGCGGTGCGCCGGAGGCCATCGAAAAAGGCTACATCCAAAGAGAGATTCAAGACAGCGCCTATAAATGGCAAATGGAAGTCGAGTCCAAACTGCGCGTTATCGTTGGTGTTAACCAGTTCCAGATCAAAGAAAAACCGGTCGAAGGTCTGCTGCGCGTAGACGCATCGGTTGGCGAAATGCAGAAGAAGAAACTGGCTGACCTGCGCGCCAAACGCGACAATGCGGCTGTCAAAGCCAATTTGGCTGCTTTGGAAGCCGGCGCCAAAGACGAGAATGCAAATCTTATGCCGCTTATTCTCGAAGCGGTCAAGTCCTATGCAACCCTGGGCGAAATCTGCGGCGTACTGCGCAAAGTATTCGGTGAATACAAAGCGACAGTAAGCCTGTAAGCGAAAGAGATAGGAGGGACAACGATGGAAAAACGTATTAGAGTATTGGTAGCTAAGCCTGGTCTTGACGGTCATGACCGAGGCGCCAAAGTCGTAGCCCGCGCTCTTCGCGACGCCGGCTTTGAGGTAAGTTACACCGGACTCCGTCAAACTCCCGAACTGATCACAGAATCCGCGCTGCAGGAAGACGTAAACGTAGTGGCGCTCAGCCTGCTCTCCGGAGCCCACAACACCATCTTCCCGAAGGTGGTTGCTCAACTCAAAGAAAAAGGCTTGAAAGATGTACTGCTTATCGGCGGTGGCGTCATCCCTGACGCCGACATCCCTGGTCTGAAAGCTGCCGGAGTAGCCGAGATCTTCACCCCTGGCACTCCCACTTCAAGCATTGTAGAGTTTATTAAAGCCAACGTGAAATAAGGTAATAAGGCAGGCAGCCGGGGTTCACCCGGCTGCCGGTAAAGCAAGGACCGTAGCTTGCGGTCACAAGGCGGTGCAATCAATTGGATATAGTGGAAGAGCTCTTGGCTGGTTCCCGGCTTGCGCTGTCGCGAGCTATAACAGCAGTAGAAAACGAATATAGTGAAGCGGTTACCATTATGCAGCAGCTTTACCCGCATACCGGCAGGGCCCACGTGATCGGCATTACCGGACCGCCGGGAGCAGGAAAAAGTACGCTGACCGACAAATTGGCCAAAGAATACCGTCGGCAGGGGAAGACAGTCGGCATTGTCGCTGTGGACCCGACAAGCCCTTTTTCCGGGGGAGCTATTCTCGGTGACCGGATCCGGATGAACGAACTGACCCTTGATGAAGGGGTGTTCATTCGCAGTATGGGTACCAGAGGCAGCCTCGGCGGCTTGTCGCGCAAGACGGCAGAGGTGGTCAAAATCCTCGATGCATCTGGTAAAGATATCATCTTTATCGAGACAGTTGGGGTAGGGCAATCGGAAGTGGATATCGTCAAAGCCGCCGACACTACGTTGGTTGTGCTTATTCCCGGTATGGGCGACGATATTCAGGCCATCAAAGCAGGGATTCTCGAAATCGGCGACGTCTTTGCGATCAACAAAGCAGATCGCGACGGCGTGGAGCGGCTTAACACCGAGATTGAGATGATGCTTGACCTGAACCAGAGTGCAGTCGCCTGGCGACCGCCGATTAAACGGACGATCGCCTATGATGGCACTGGTATTGATGAACTGTTGGCCGCCATTGATAATCATGTGAGTTTTCTCACGAGTACGGGAGAACTGGGCAACCGCCGCCAGAAACGCACGAGAAACGAACTACTGGCACTCCTTGAAGAACAAATCGGCCGGCATGTTTTTCAGAAGATTACAGCATCCGGTCAGCTTGACTCTCTGGTGATTAGTATCGAGGAGCGGACAAAAGATCCTTACACCATAGTGGATACTCTTCTAACGGAAATTTTGCGTTAAAGAAAAAGGAGGAAATAGTATGTTTAAAGTTCTGAAAGTGGACCATATCGGTATCGCGGTGAAAGATCTGGAACAGGCCAAAAAGTTCTACACTGAAATGCTCGGTATGCCTGCCCTTGGCGAAGAAACCGTTGAGCAGCAAAAAGTAAAAGTTTGCTTCATTCCCTGCGGCGACAGCGAAGTAGAGCTTCTGGAATCGACTTCTCCCGAAGGTCCTATCGCCAAGTTTATCGAAAAGAACGGCGAAGGCATCCAGCATCTGGCCCTCAGAGTTGACAATGTTGAAGCCGCTTTGGCTGATCTGAAAGCCAAGGGAGTTCGCCTCATTGACGAAGTGCCGCGTTACGGCGCCGGCGGCGCCAGCATCGCCTTTGTCCATCCCAAAGCTACCGGCGGCATCCTGCTCGAGATCTCCGAGCGGAAGTAGTTTCAGTCTAGTAAGTGTCTAAAGATGGAGGTGTGTTATGGCTACTATTTCGGAAAAAATTGACCTATTGAAACAAATGCAAGAAAAAGTTATCCTGGGCGGCGGGGCAAAGCGGATCGACAAACAGCACGCCAGCGGTAAACTCACCGCACGCGAGCGGATCGAAAAACTCCTTGATCCGGGAACCTTCGTCGAACTCGAC
>JARLHX010000378.1 GCA_031292035.1 Negativicutes bacterium
AGAGATAGAACTCCAGCTCAGAGGCGAACATGCCGATATAGCCGCGCTCGCGCAGTCGCTCGACCTGCTTTTTCAGGATCGCCCGCGGGCTGTGTGGCAGGTCCTGCCTATGGTGATGATCGAGCACGTCGCAGAGCACCAGCGCCGTGCACTCCAGCCAAGGCACGCGCCGCAACGTGGCCATGTCAGGTTTGAGCACAAAATCGCCATAGCCTTTGCTCCAGCTGGCAGCGGCGTACCCCGGCACCGGCTCCATGTCGATATCGTCGGCCAGCAGGTAATTGCAGCAGTGGGTTTCTTCATGGCCGCTGTCGATGAAAAATTCGACCTGGAATCGTTTTCCGACCAGTCGCCCCTGCATATCGACCATGCAAACCAGCACGGTATCGATCTCACCTGCGGCAGCAGCGCGCTTGAGTTCTTCGAAGCTGAGGATGGGCTCGGTCATTACGTCAGTCCTGCGCGAAATGTTTGGGCCTGCTTGAAATAGCTGTTGCAGACGCTCTTCAGAAAAACCCAAAACCTGCAGGAGCGAGCATCGTAAGCAATGAGCTGCTGAAAGCGTAGCCTACTGTTGTTGTACGCAAGTCTCGGTGATCAAAACCTGACGAATCAGGAGCCTAGGCTCTGTACGAAAAGTAGTGTCGTAAACATCCCATGGCACAGGCCAGCGAGACCATCGTGGCAATACAGCGAATCTCACACAGCCTGGGCCTGGACCGAAAGCAGGCTGCTGTAAGGGATTGAGTCGCCGGCATAATGTGAGCCCGTGTTACCACGAGCATCTTTGTCGGGTCTGTAGACCACATTCTGGGTCATTTTAACCCGCTTCTCATGTGAGCAGTTTTCTCCGCCAGTCCTTCGAATCAGCAATAAATCAATTGAATCAATTGCCTGAAAGCAGCCAATTAAAACTGGCATGCGATGTGCTTTATTTGGCTATATGGATAAATGGATACAAAAATTCAAAAGGTGTCACCCATGAAATTTGCCCCTGCCTATACCGAGCGTCATCCCATCACCGCCGAGGAGGAGGCCTACAACTTTCTCCTGGAAGCCATTTGCAAGGGGCGTTACCGCACCGGGGAAAGGTTGATTGCCGAGGACATCGCGG
>JARLHX010000379.1 GCA_031292035.1 Negativicutes bacterium
CCCCTCCGGTTACGCCATCAATCCTGCCCGTGACTTCGGCCCTCGCCTGTTCGGTACGTTGGTCGGCACCACGGGTCTCTTCAACGGAGCCTATTGGATCATGTCCCCCATCATCGCTCCACTCATCGGCGGCGCTGTGGCACCTTTCCTGTACGACTGGTTCGTCACCGATGCCCTCAAGACCAAGGAAGCATAACTAACCGTTCAAGAATAACCTGCTCTGGCAGGTAAATCGTTTTGAATGGCATCTACATAAAAAAGTACGCCGACACTAAACCGTTGGGTATTATGTCAACCTGCTTGACAAAAAAGCAATAAGCATCATCCCATGGTCTGACAGTGGCCGCTACAAAGCGGTGGATTAATCTACCAATTTATCCTCGGCGTCCTTTTTGATTCAAAATTCAACTCGTTACATTGTGCAACATTTATATTTTTTATTTGTTTCATTACTAAACGTTTAGATGGATATGTTTGACAAGATCATCGATATTTCATATAATAAATAGGTCTTTACTTCCTAATTAATTTTAGAAAGGGATCGGATATGCTGGATGATGTTTGTGGGTTGCAAACACGTATGAGCATGCAAAAGAACGGTTCCTGGCTAACGTAAGATTATTGTTTTCGGCCAATCAGTCAACTCGCACTGATTGGCTTTTTTTTCTGAGGGAATAGGTAACTGGCGCCTGTGCGTCCTGTTACTTTACCAAATACTTTATACGAAAGGAGATTGACTATCGGAGATACTGTTAGCCGTTTTTGGGCTGGGTTTCCCCTTCAAAGCGTTCATTGTAAATAAATTTATATTCATCCAACTTAATTCAATAAGGAGAGAGTTACAATGAAGCAAATGAGTTTAACCAGAGAATTGATCGGTGAAGTTTTTGGCACGTTTGTCCTCATCCTCTTGGGTGATGGCGTTGTCGCACAGGTTGGCCTTGCGGCCCGCCTGGCTTCCGCAGCCTACAACTGGAACACCATAGTCATTGGCTGGTGTTTTGCGGTCATCGTCGCTGTATACATCTCCGGCGGCGTGTCCGGCGCCCATCTCAACCCGGCAGTCACCTTGATGCTGGCGGTCAAGCGCGGTTTCTCCTGGGGTAAGGTAGTCCCCTTCTGGGTAGCCCAGATCATCGGTGCATTTCTGGGAGCCTTGGGCGTCTATCTGGTCTATCATGACGGCTTGGTTGGAGCGGGTATGCCCAACGTCTGGTGCACCGGACCCGGATCTGTATTTGGCGCATCTTTCTGGGGCGGAACGGGCTCTGCGACGGCGACAGCAATTGGGCCCTACAGCCTGACGAATGCAATGGTAGCAGAGTTCTTTGGCACGATGGTCCTGATGTGGGGCATCCTGGCCAGCGGCGACTCCAAGAATTTGGGTTTGATGCATAACATGGGCCCATTCCTGGTCGGCGGTACCGTTTTGGCAATCGGCCTCTCCCTCGGCGGCCCCTCCGGTTATGCCATCAATCCTGCCCGTGACTTCGGCCCTCGCCTGTTCGGTACGTTGGTCGGCACCACGGGTCTCTTCAACGGAGCCTATTGGATCATGTCCCCCATCATCGCTCCGCTCATCGGCGGCGCTGTGGCACCTTTCCTGTACGACTGGTTCGTCACCGATGCCCTCAAAACCAAGGAAGCATAGTTAGCAAACAACCCGGCAAACGCGGCAAAAAACTAGATTTGAGTTTTAGGTAGAAAGGAAGTGGCATGAAAAAGCTGATTAACAAACCAGAAGACGTCGTGGTGGAAGAGCTAGAAGGCATCGCCCTGGCTCATCCGGACCTGGTCAAGGTCCACTATAATCCCAACTATATCGTTCGTGCAGATGCGCCTATAAAAGGAAAAGTTGGTGTCCTTTCCGGCGGAGGATCCGGACACGAACCTATGCATGGGGGATTTGTAGGCGTCGGTATGCTAGATGCAGCC
>JARLHX010000380.1 GCA_031292035.1 Negativicutes bacterium
CATATGCTTCCCCCTCATCCGCCGCTGCCTAGCAATCACCTGCTATTTCGACAAATCGCAGCGCTTTTCCTGGTCACGCTGGCTTTTTATCGTTCTCTAGTATACATCTTGATGGTGACGAGTCGAGTGAGAACATCCGGGGTTAACATTGTATTAAAGGAAACCCACTCCCGTTTGGCGAATGCGAGCAATGATTCCAGTTTTTACAGATATTGCAACTGGAGTAAGGAGGTTCTTCATGAGTCACGCCGTCTGCCCCTGGTGGTTGGGCTATTATCTGCTGAACCCACTCCGGGGCATCCTTCAGAACCCTGAAAAATTACTGGCCAAGTATGTCCAGGAAGGCATGAGCGTGATGGATATCGGCTCCGGCATGGGTTATTTCACCTTACCTCTGGCCAGGCTTGCCGGCGAGACCGGACGGGTTATTGCCATTGATCTCCAGGATAAAATGATAGCAGCGCTGCGGAAAAGAGCTGCCAATCATGGGCTTGCCAATAGAATCGAAGCTCGGGTTTGTTCCAACGGGTCACTGCAAATCAGCGAGTTTGCGGAAAAGATCGATTTTGCCCTCGCCTTTGCTGTCATCCATGAGGTGCCTGACCAGGATAGGCTCCTGCGTGAAATTTATAGTGCGTTGAAGCCGGCGGGGCGCCTACTGATCTCCGAACCTAGTTTTCACGTGTCCAGAAAGGATTTTCAGAATACCATTTTACTGGCCCAAAGCAGAGGCTTTACCCTGGTTGAATATCCCGAGATAAAAATGAGTATATCGGCATTATTAGCCAGAATATAAAAGCGGAGGCTCTATAAAGCAGCCAATCCGGGTCATGTCGCCCTTCCCTGATAGAGTTCCCTTCTAATCGTTGTAAGACTTAAAAAAGCATTATCCGCACTATAATCAGGCGGATAATGCTTTTAACTTTACGGTGTAGGTTTGGTTTGGTTATTCTTTCACTTTGCCGTTATTTTTCGCACTCAAAAGGCCAGGCGAAAATACCGCCTTCAAGCACCCTGACGTTTTTGAAATCTTGGCCTTCCAATATGCCTTCCGCTTCATAACCGCGCAGCGATATTTTGCAGAATGCCACAATCTCGTCCTCCTTATTCAGCTCGCCACAGCGGCTTCGCAGTTGGCCAAGCGGTATATATGTTATATTCTTGCAATTGGCCAGCCTGACCTGCTTGCATTCATCCGGCGTGCGGACATCGAGAAATACTGTCTTGTCAGAAGTCAGGAGTTCCTTGGCTGCCAGCGACGAAATTCCCTTCAGTTTGCCAGCCAATTTATTCATCATTGAATTGGCGGCGACAGCGACGTTGTCGATGGGCGAATTATACGGCGGCGCGTAAGAAAGGTCGATATCGAAAAGATCCGTGATCGTGCCGCCGAGCGTCAGAACCGACGCCACCACATCGATACGTTTGGCCACTTCGCCCTCACCTACGGCCTGTATCCCGAGAACTTTACGGTTCTTGGCATCAACGATCAACTTGATTGTTATCAGCTTGGCGCCTGGCATATAATGCGGCTTGTCGTGCCCGGCAGTCATCACCGTGACAAAATCATAGCCAAGTTCTCTGGCCTCCCGCTCGGTCAAGCCGGTTTTCCCGACATTAAAATCGATCACCCTCACCACCGAAGTGTTGAGTACCCCCCGGAACTTAACGTCCCCGCCGCAAAGATTGTCGCCGATGATCCGTCCATGCTTATTGGCGGTGGATCCCATCGGGGCAAACACCTTTTTGCCGGACAGAATATTGGTATTTTCCACGCAGTCACCGCCGGCGAAGATATCTGGATCGCTGGTCCTGAGGCTTGAATCCACCGCGATGGCTCCGGTTGTGCCCAGAACCAACCCGGCGGCTCGCGCCAGATCTACATTGGGACGTACGCCGATAGCAAGAACCACCAAATCTGCCGCAAGTGCCCGCTTGTCGGTCACGACAGAAGCTACCGCCGAATCTCCATCAAAGCGAACCACAGTCTCGCCTGTCAATAGCTGAATCCCCTTTTCCCGGGCGTACTTCTCTACCACTCCGGCGACTTCGATATCCAGGAAGACTGGGAAAACATGGTCTTTCATTTCAACCACTGTAACAGGGATCGACCATTGACGAAAGGCCTCCGCCATTTCCATGCCGACAAGACCGGCGCCGACGATTACGACATTGCTGAATTTCTTTGCCTCCAGTCCTTGACGGATCATTTTTGCGTCTTCCGGATGCCAGAACTGGCAAACGTTTTTAAGATCAATCCCCGGAATATTCGGCACGACCGGAGACGCGCCGGTGGCTATCACCAGCTTGTCATAAGGGATAAGCGACTCTTCACCATTTGTTAAATTCCTGACAGCAACCGTCTTGGCCGTTCTGTCAATCTCAGTTGCCAACGTTCTAGTAAGCACGGTGATGTCTTTGACGTTCTTGAAAAATCCGGGGTTTCGGAGCGCGCCGACAGGAGTTTTCATCAAATCTTCCAGTTCATTCACATCACCCGAAACATAATAGGGCATACCGCAGGCCCCGTAAGAAATGAGTTCTCCCCGCTCGATTACCGTAATCTGGGCCGTGGGATCGGAACGCCTGGCTTTAGAAGCAGCTTTCAACCCGGCGGCCACCCCGCCAATGACTACAATACGCATAATGATCCTCCTTATAGTTTATTTCTTTTTTATCCTGATGGATTATAGACTTAAGTAAGGGTCACCGTTTATACGAGTAGTAATCATAAGTCAATTATTATCAAAAAGCGGAAGTCACCAGCCAATTACCCCACCCCCACGGGACGGGATTAATTTTATTATATCGCAGCCATATTCATATGTACACCCTTTTTGCAACCCTAAGAAAAAATCCATATGCCATTACGATTTGCTCTCACCTGAGTCATCGAAATAACTCAGACCGCCCGACCTTCTGCTGATAACACATCCGTTAAAATAGGGTTGCCATGTCATATATAAATTGTCATTTAAATAACTTGTATTAGTCTATTTACAACATCATCGAAAGTTAGTAGAATGAAACCGCCCCTCTCCCCCGGGTGGGTAGAACAGGGTTTCGCGGTGTGCCATTTTGTACGTCGATTTACATTATGACAAGCACTCTTTATGCCTTAGACCGAAATTGTTATTAAAGCAATATAATATTCAACCAGAAAATATTGTTTCGGCTGGTCATTTCTGTGTAAAAAAAAATAAGGGAGAATAAAGGTATGGGCACAGTTCTTTCTGTTAATATAAGCTCGACTAAAGGCACTGAAAAACATAGTGTTATTGACGCGAATGTGATTGAAGGTTGGGGGTTAGAAAACGACTCTCATGGTGGGGACTGGGACCGCCAGGTAAGCATTTTCCCGGTTGAGGCTCTCATTAAGGTACCTCCAGAAAAATATGATGAAGTAATAAATGGCGGATACACTGAAAATATTACCATTTCCGGCATTCCTCTTGAACAGTTATCAGTCAACGGAATCGTCCAAATCGGCGAGGAGATTGCAATTCAAATCAAGCATGTTGGTAAAGAAGATGTTAAAGAATATGGCCGGCCTTATATTGTCAGTCGTGAAGGTCGCTTTGGCGTCGTTCTCAACGGTGGTATTATTAAAGCAGGCGATAAAATAGTAATGGTGGACAAGCTACAAAGGTAAGAAGTCGCATGACTATGTACCGTTTTTCTATCACTCTAGTCAGGAAACGGCAGTCCTTTTCCTTCTTCCTCATGGGCTACTCCATCCCGCAGACGGTACAATCGTTTCAGACGGGGTATGATGATATCGTCATGGGTGATCAAGATGATTGCGGTTTGATATTGCTCTGCGATTTTTGTCAACAGCTTCATGACGATAAGCGAGCGATCACTGTCCAGTGGCGCTGTCGGTTCGTCGGCCAGGATGAACGGCGGCTTGTTGGCCAGAGCGCGGGCGATGGCAACTCGCTGCTGCTCTCCCCCGGAAAGCTCCGCCGGTTTGGCGTGTGATCGGTGGTTTACTTCCAAGACGGTCAAAAGCTCCATGGCTCGTTCCCGCGACTCCCGGTTTGATTTACCTGCGAGCATCGGTAATATGGCAACATTATCAAGCACCGAAATAAAAGGCATCAGATAAGAAGCCTGAAAAACAAAACCGATTTTATCCCGTCTAAGGGCTCTTAGGTCGTTGATCTTCCAGCCGTCATCGTAGATTGTCTCGCCGCCGAGGGTGATTTTTCCTCCCGTAGGATCGATTACGGCGCCGAGGCACTGCAACAGCGTCGTCTTGCCTGAGCCGCTGGGACCGAGAAGACCTACCACTTCCCCCGGCCAGACCTGCAGGTTGACACCTTTTACCGCATGCACCGCGTTGGGACCTACGCCATATGTCTTGACCACATTCTCCATGATAATGGCAGGCGCCGGCAAAGAAGCAGCTTGGGGTTTATGGTCCATATTCTTCACCCTCCAATCGCCGACGCCGGCTGTACTTTCAGGGCGGCCCTAATCCCGACGAGACTGGCCAGAGTGCAGATTATCATGGTGATTACAAAAGCGACCGACGTATCGATAAGCATAAATTCGATATGCTTCGGAAAAAACGGCGCCCACAGCGTGGACGCTGCCTTGCCGACAGCAAACCCGATCAGTCCCAGCCCCCAGGCCTGCTGAAGTATCATTCCGGCAATGGTGCTGTTTTTCGCGCCTATCAGTTTCAGCACTGCTATCTCCTTGATCTTCCCCATGGTCATGGTATAGATAATCAGGGCGATGATGGCTGTACTGACAAGCGCCAGTATCGCCATGAAGAAACCCAACTGACGAAGCGCGTTGACAATGACCTTGACCAGCAGTATCTGCGTCACCTGGTCGTATGTATACACCTGAAGATGCTTCCAACGCCGGATGGTGTCTGCTACCGCTGCAGGCTCATAGCCGGGTGCCACCTGTACCAGTACGGCGTTGACCTTGTTGTTCAATTGTTGATTCTCGGTCACCGCGTTTAGCAGGCCGGGCACCCCGGGACGGTTTAACTGTGGATTTGCGGCCAGACGGTTACGGTCATTGTAGATGGATGTATTGTCTTTTTGAAACTGGACGATCTGCGCGTCCTTCATCGTGATGAACACCACTGGATCGCCTCCGGACGACACCATGCGGTCGGTAAGGCCTACGACGGTGTATTCATCACGGCGGATACCGATTTTGTCGCCTACTTTAAAGCCGGTCTTCACGTCGGCAATCGCCTCATAGTGGTCTTTGACGATAGGGCGTCCGGCCAGCAAAAATGGCGGCTCACCGAGGTGATCCCGCTCAAAGCCGGCGATCAACACCCGCACGTCGGTATCGCCGTGTCGTGCCTGAACTGTGAGGTAGGCGACATTGCTGACATCAGCCACTCCAGGCAAACCAGCTATACTCCTGTATACATCATCATAAAGGGTTGAATTTTCCGCATACGGCCCCTGGGTTTCATCCTGGACGACCCAAAGATCGGCATGGGTACCGCGGACGAGGGCCACAGCGTCATCCATCAGGCCACGGACAAGGCCGGTCATGGTCAATGTGACCCCGATCAGTAGGCCCAGTCCCACCGCCGTCAAAACATAGCGAACCCAGGTGTGGGAAATCTCCTTGAGAGCAAGATTAATCATAACACCGGCTCCACCCGGACACGCAGACCTTCAGTTAGTTGTTTAGGGCTATGCGTTACAATTGATTCGCCTTGTTTTAAGCCTTCGAGAATTTGAACTTTTCCGTCAAGAGTCTGGACACCCACGGTTACCGGCTGAAAGTGAATCAATCCGTTTTCCGCAATCCAGACTCCATACTGCTTGTTTAGCCGCTTAACTGCAGCCGCCGGCACCACCAACGCATCGGAAACAGGCGGCAGGTCGATAGTAACTTCCGCCAACTCACCAAGAGGGATGATATTCGGCACTTCATTAAACATGACATTTACGAACCGTTCCTCGGTCACGTTGTCCCCCTGTACTTCGAGTCGCACCACTTTTCCAGGGATCGGCGCATCCGGCCGGGAACGGAGCACAATGCTGGCAGTCTGCCCAACCATAATACCGTAAAACCGGGACTGGTCGATCCGCGTCCTGACCCAAAGCGTCTGTGGATCGATCAAATGGAATACCGATTGGCCGGCCACAACCGTTGTCCCTGGTTCGGCGTCACGGGACACGATAATGCCGTTGGACGGACTGATGAGCTGCAAATTGGTGCGCTGACTCATAACGGCATTGCGATCAAAAGAAGCTCTGGAGAAGTCTTCCTGCGCCGCTGCAAGCGTTGCCCGGGCTGCATCCAGCGAAGCTTGGGCCGACGTGGCTTCATTTTGTTTGGCGTCTGTCAATTCACGGCTTATGGCCTGAGCTGCAAATAAATCAGTATACCGTTTGGCGCTGGTTTGGGCCAAGGCGTTTCTGCTCACTGCATCACGGACCTGGGCCTCGCTGACCATGACAGCGTTTTGTGCCCTGGACGCGGCAGCCGACGCACTCTGCAGTCGCTGGTCGATATCGACCGGATCGATGTCGCCCAGCACTTGACCGACCTGCACCCTATCCCCCTGGTCAGCAAGCGCGGTGAGAACCCGCCCTGCCTGGGTAGGGCCGATCGCATAAGATAACCGCGCTTCCACCGTACCGATGCCAAATACGCTTGGCTTCAGATTCTCCTTTTGCACTTTTGCCACCGACACTTTTGGCGGACCAAGCGGGCCTTTTTGAAATAACATAAATATGCCCCCGCCTACCATGGTTAGTACACAGCCCCATAGTAAAGGTCGCTTCCATTTGATCAGCCACGCCTTCATTCCTTCGCCACCCCACATCCCTTTTATCTTTGTCACCCGTCGGTTACGTATAATACAGACCTGTCATTTAAGTATACACGAAATAATCGGCAATTCCGTGAAAAAAGTATGAATTAAATGTGAACTCTTTCCGGTCGTAAGGCGGGGCGCTTATTTTCACAAAGTGTTCAAAGCTTTGTCACAATCTGATTCCATTTTTGACGTACAATAAGATTAACCGGGAGGTGACGAAAATGATGGGGTATTGGGGCTATAGCGGTCCTTTTCATTGGCTAGGCTTCGGATTCGGAATGATTTCCCATGTCGTATTCTTGATTCTGGCAATCTGCGGCGTTTTTTGGTTTTTCAAAGCCATTTCCCGTTCACGCCAACACCAAGAATCAACGGCTTTGGAAATATTGAAAAGCCGATATGCCAAGGGGGAGATCTCCAGCGAGGACTACCAACGCATAAAGAAAGAGATCGAATAAGGAAGTCAGGAGGCAGTAAAATGAATCAAGACTATCCCCTGGAGTTGCAAAAGGTCATCGATTTTCATGGACATTTCTGTCCGGGCTTGGCTATCGGCTACCGGGCGGCCAAGGCAGCCATAGAGAAACTGCAGGTAGAGCGTTCCGAGGATGAAGAATTAATCGCCATCGTTGAAACCGACGCCTGCGGTATCGACGCGGTGCAGTCACTGCTTGGCTGTACCATGGGAAAAGGCAATCTCATCTATAAGGACTATGGCAAGCAGGCTTATACCATCGCCAGCCGCAAACAAATTAAAGCAGTACGGGTCGTCATGAGGGCGAATGTATTTACCCAAACACCAGCCCAGGAAAAACTGCGGTCGGCTGTTTTCGGGGGACAAGCCTCTGTCGATCAGCAAAAGGAATTCAAGGAGCTGCAACAAGCAAGGATAAAGCAGTTGCTGACAACCGATACCGCTAAACTGTTCAAAGTAGATTTCGTGGAAATGCCGTTGCCGAAACCTGCAATAATATTCAAATCGGTAACTTGTGACTTCTGCGGCGAATCGATGATGGAACCCCGGGCCCGCCTAAAAGACGGCAAAGTCGCCTGCCTGTCCTGCAATGAAGAGTATTCGCGCGGCTGGTAGCAGTATCTATTGCAAGAGCGTGCGCTACTCTCGTTGGCTCTCGAATGCCGCCTCTTCTCTTTTATTAAGTCTGTTTATATAGCAAAATCATCAAGCGTGGTTAGAGTCTCTCTAACCACGCTTGATGATTAATTCGATGTCTGTGTGGCAGCAGGTTCCCTTGGGATTGTTGACTAGGCAGTTGCCGTTCTTCATCGCCCCTGTAGCCTTGGCGACTTCGGCCACGGTTTTGGCTCCGTGCTCGGTAACGGCGCGAATAATTTCATCCTCGGTCACGCGGTTACAGTAGCAGACGTATTTGGGACTCGCCCCATCTTTCCAGGCAATCGGAACCCTCACTTCGGCTTGACGAAATGTACGATCCAGGCTGAAATAAACGACATCGCAACTAGAAGTCAAACAGACACCAAAATTCTCCGTCTCCGGTATATCGGCCCCTACCAGCCTCCTGACGGTTTCACGCGGCACCGCTTGGCCCGGAGATCCGCAGTCGGGACACTGCACCATATCCGCAGCGCAACAGGGTAATGAACAACACTCGCTGATAATAATCACTCCCGTCGTAAGCTATACATGTTCGGAGGAAGCCGAAAATCCCCAGCATGTACGAATAGGACTTTTCATGTAAGATAAGCCTTGATTTCGTCTTTACCAGGCACTTTGCCGGCAACCTTCACGACACCGTCCACAACCAAGGCCGGCGTATTCATCACCCCGTATTTCATGATCTCTTTAATATCTTCGACTTTTACGATCTGCGGGTTCAAGCCCAGCTCCACCGCTGCTTGCTTCGCCGTTTCATAGAGGTTGCTGCACTTTTGGCAGCCCATGCCAAGGATTTCAATCTTCATTGTTTTTACCTCCTGTCATTTTACTAGGACCAAAAACCACCGCTTCCTCGATGGACCGCTGGAGCAACTTATTTCAGAAACTTTAACAGGCCTTGGCTGTGAGCGATCTGCTCACTCAGCGTCTTCGCCGCCGCAGTGACCACTTCGAGGACCGATGGGTACGCAATACGGTAGATTACCTTCTGCCCGTCTTTTCTCTAATCCAGAAGCCCTTGTTTTTTCATCAATCCCAAATGTTGCGACAGATTCGACTGCTCGATATCCAGTTCGTCGATGATCTCACACACGCAGCGTTCGCCGTCTTTCAGAAGACGCAGGATGTTGAGCCGCACAGGATGAGAAAGGGTTTTAAAAAAGTCTGAAGTAAGCTTGATAACAATGTCTTCCGCCATTTCATCCTCCTATAAAATCGCGTTAAACAGATAACCGATGATAATAATCGATATAGACACTACTCCGGTAAATATCGCAATCAGCTTCGATTTGATCACCTTGCGCAGGATAATCATCTCCGGGGTCGATATTGCAACAACGGCCATCATGAACGCCAAGGCTGTCCCCATCGGCATCCCTTTTTCCACCAACGCCTGCACGATGGGAATGGTTCCAGCAGCATTAGAATACAAGGGGATAGCAATAAGTACGGCGATAATAACGGCGAAGGGATTATCCGGCCCGGCGTATTTCACTACAAAATCAATCGGCGCATAGCCGTGGATCCAGCCGCCGATGCCGATGCCAACCAGAACATAAATCCATACCCGTTTGATAATATCAATGGTATATTCTTTGGCATACCGTGTCCGCTCGCCCCAAGTAAGTTCGGCAATTTCGTTTTCGCCCATATGAATCTGATACACATATTCTTCTACCTGATTTTCCAGGTGCAGCTTACCAATGACGATGCCACTGAAAAAAGCGATGGTCACACCGGTCACTACATAGATAACCGCAATCTTCCAGCCGAACAAACCCCATAACATAACCAAGGCCACTTCATTCACCGTCGGCGAAGAGATAAGAAATGAAAATGTCACACCAAGAGGCAGGCCGGATTCTAAAAAGCCGATAAACAACGGCACAGCAGAGCAAGAACAAAAGGGAGTAACGATACCGAGGAGCGCCGCCAGAAAGTTACCTACATATTCCCGCTTGTGGCTGAGCAATTTCTTGGCTCTTTCCGGGGGAAAGTAGCTGCGGATGATGGCTACTACAAAGATAATGGTAACCAAAAGCAAAAAGATTTTCATTGTATCATAGACAAAGAAATCGAGCGCGTCGCCCAGTCTGCTGCCTGCCGCTATCCCCATCCATTGATACACAATGAGGTCTGCAAATTCCTGCAGCATAATGGTACCTCCTTGAAATTGACTATTTATTTCCTGTGGCTACTAGGGACTTGATAAACAACAGTTTCTCGATTTTCACCGTTATCTTACTAAATGAATCATTCAAACTCTGCTTGAAATAGATAACAATCCCCTCTAGCTCAAGTCGTTCATGGTTCTCCGGAAACTTTGGTTTACCCAGTCGCACGGACGGGTAGCGGGGCGATTGCCCGCATTTACCGCCGCTTCAAGTACTTCCCGGACGTTCCACCATATCCAGCGTGATGATTTTATCGGATGATTTTGCCGCGATATATTCACGAGCGGCTGGCTCAATACAGATCTCCATGTTCATCCTCCTTATATTATATTTTTATAATATTATAATATGACAATATTTTAACTGCAAGCATCTTATCTTTTACACAAAAAATCTCGCCGGTACAATATCCTCATATACAAAATTCGATATGAACCGAAACCACACGACGTACAGTTGTAAAACTCGTCCTAATCTCTAAACAGTTGTAACGTCAAACAGCGTAGACTCCCGCCACCTGCCAAAAGAGCGTTCGGGTGAAATTCTATTATCTCTACCCCTTTTGCCTGAAGCACTTTGTGAGTTTGCGCCGAAAGGGCAATATCGTAGTGTATGATTACATTAGGTTCAAGCGGAACGAAAGAGCATCCCCAGGTCTTTTGTTCCTGATCCGAAATGTTTACTATTTCTATGCCTCGTTCAGACATGTGTTTGACAAAATCGACTGCTTTTGTTTCTGTAGAAGAAACGAGAAACGTTTCGAGAAAGGCTGGCAGAAAAGCCAGTGCAAGACCTTCGCTTATTTGGCCGTAAACCATGTCGGCATGCATGAAGCGCCGGGCCTTTGGACATTCAACATAGATTACTTCGTCGAACAATGACACCGCCGTGGGTAAGAACTTCTCGACTGATGCTCGACGGTGGCGCTCAGTGCAGGCAATCAGCAAGGTATTTCCCGGTAAAATGAGACAGCCTTCAAAATGGTCTGTTGCCGAAAACTGATACGCAATTGGCACTCCAATATTTGTCAACGCCTCTCTGACGACGACTTCCTCACCTTGACGCCCGCCGCCCATCTGCGATAAAATCGCCCCGTGTTGTGATATGACTGAACTATCATGAAGATAAGCTAAACTGGCCAGGGTTTCCATAAGCGTCCTATTGTCTTGTACAAAGTCACTCAGTTCCAAGGTGGAAACACCTTGTGCTTGAAGCAGTTTACTATACTGCTCATGCTCATCAAGGTATCGGTCCGAGTCGGGTATGGCGTCGAAAAGATAGTAACCCATCGTTATCGGGTTAATCTCTCGCACCGAATGAGTCGGTCTATGCAGCATTACAGTTTTGAGCCTGCCAAAGTTTTCTGTTCCGTAACGCAGAGGTAAGTTCACGGATTATCCTCCATCCTTTGCTCCATAAGTCTCATGAAATTTACCCGCTTATTATTTCCACCGCAGAGCAGCAGTATCTACTTAAAAATACGTACTTCGCGTCGCGACTGGTCAATATTATCGCCTACCTGATCATTCTTACCTTGAAATAGTCATTTACAAGTAAGCCGAAGACCAGGCAATACAGGACAACCGCAACAAATTGACCCAGAGTAATACTCGTCAGCCCTGGTAGTCCGATCAAACTAAAAAC
>JARLHX010000041.1 GCA_031292035.1 Negativicutes bacterium
AATATCGGGGCAAACTTCGTATCTTTGACTGCCGCGATGTGACCGGCGGTGGCAAGACCGAGGCGGTCGCCAAAGCCAAAGGAGGGCAGAAGGGCCAGAGTAGTCAGCATAAAGAAACACCTCGCCGAGGGCTTTTATCCTAACGGATATTTTCCGTATTCTGCTAGAGCTTCCAGCATGGCCAGGTAGTGCTGAGGGGGTGTGCCAAACTGGATGGAGTTGCTGCTGGTGAGGACATAGCGCCCGCCCTGGCCGGCTTCCATGATCTGATCCCGCACCAGATTCTTGATAGCGGCGGGCTGGTCTTTGATCAGGTGTTCGCCTTCCATGGCGCCGAACAGCACCAGGCGCGTGCCATAGCGCTCCTTAAGAGATTTGAGCGTCACCCCGGCGCTGGGTTGTATGCCGTGCAGCCCATCGATGCCGGCATCCACCAGCATATCCAGGATCGGCCAGATGTTCCCATCCGTATGTTTGATGGCATACGCTCCGGCGGCATGGATCGCATCCACCTGTTTCTTCAATAAAGGAAAGACAATCTCTCGAAAACTGTTGGGTGAAACCCAGGGGCCTTTCTGATGGCAGTAATCCGTATCCATCACAACCGCGTCCACACCGGCCTGCACCAGCCGTTGGGTAACCTGGATGCTCCGTTCGGTAGCCGCAGCCAGCAAGCGCTGGATGAAAGGCTTATCGTCCATCAAGCGCAGCGAAAAGTCCACCATGTCCATCATCAAACCGCCGTAAGCTTCCGGGAAGGTGCCATCTGCTGGGGCTCCGCCGATGAACGGCTCGGCATCCCGCAGCTCAATCGACGTTCTTCCTACAATAAAATGGCTCTCGCCCAAAGTCTCCACCACGTACTTTACCAGCTCAAGCCCGCTCTCATCCGGGCTAAAAGGTTTCTGCAATGCATCGATCGCCGCATCGTCCATGCTGGGCATGTCCACGCACAGGATATCTTCCGTAATTTCAGAATATTTCCAGGTGCGGCCAAAGGCGTCCAGCCAGGTGGTTGCATCGATCATTTTGGCCGGTGCGTAATTTCGACCGGCCGAGTAGGTAAAAAATACCGGTACAAAATCCCATTTCAGTTTTCTAACTAATGCCACCAGGTCTTGCTTCTGGCTCGTTACCACCTCATCACGCCGGCCATCCCATAAGGCCTTTTTCTCGTTCAATTTGGCTCGATAAAAAGTCCGGTGGCCCAGCACTGCTTCAGTGATCGGATAATCGATGCCCAGCTCTCCGGTAGGGATTTGGTCGGGGACTTCCCCGTTGAAAACTGCCAACATGCGCTCTTTTGAATTCATGCCTTTATCCACGTTTCTTATCTGCCTGCTGTATTTTGGTCAGGCAGGTTGTAGCAAATGAACAATAAATACTCTAATACCGCCTCTTAGGATAGGCCCATTACCCTGGCTCCGGAATTTGCATCCAGGTAAAGGTGGCAGTGGCTGGTCTGGCGCAGGATGGAAGCCGGGCAAAGTGGATCGATCGGCCCGTTCAAGGTTTGGTAAACGATCTCCGCCTTGCGAGCCTCGGGCACAATCGCCAGCACCCGTTTGGCGGCCAGCAGCGCCGGGATCGTCAGGGTAATGGCGGACTTGGGTACTTCGTCGATCGATTTAAAGTGCCCTTCTCCAACTTGTTGGCGCTTGCAAGATTCAGTCAGCTGCACGACTTTGACCCAGCGGGTTTCGTCAAAGCGGGCCAGCGGCGGGTCATTGAATGCCAGGTGACCGTTCTCGCCAATACCCAGCACGCATAGGTCGGCCGGGTTTTCCCGCAGCAGCTTTTCATACTCGTCGCATGCTTCCTCGATATTTCCCGCCGCCCCTGGAACTGGATAAAAATTCCGTGGCTTAACGATATCGACAATGTGCTCGTGCAAAAATTTAGGAAAGCTGGCCGGGTGGTTCGGGGCGATCCCCACATATTCGTCCATGTGAAAGATGTTCACTTTCGCCCAATCGATCCCGTCCAGCGCGCTGACAGCCTCCAGAAAAGCAAGTTGTGAGTTGCCCGTGGCAATGATGATGTTAGCCTGCCCGTGCGCCTCGATTGCTTTCTGTATCACCTCTCTGGCATCTTGGGCAGCCGCCAAACCCATGTCCTTATCGGTTTGATAGACACTGATCGGTAAAGCGTTCTTCTTGGTTTCAAAAATTGGTTTCATCCTGTCCTTCTTCATTAATGGTTTAATACTGCATCTAGCCAGCTGGAAATACTCTGCTCATTCTCCGTTGAAACGACCCGCAAACAGTCGGGACGAGCGCCTGCCAGAGAAAATGCGCCTTTTGCCGCTTGGAGCGCCTGCTCAACCTCGCCTGCGCTGCAAGCGCGTCGCCAGCCGTCTACCGGGCGGAGATACACCGGGCGCGGGGCGCACGACGCCATGACGTGGGCCAGGTCAAAGTGTTTAAGCACGTCAAACAAATATACACTGGCAGGAAAACGAGCGCCATGCTCGAGCAAACAAGTATAAGAATAGGGCGCCTCTTCCACCACCGCGGCTGCCACACGCCTATCCAGGGCAGCGGCATACAATGCCCACAACCCGCCCACACCGCTGCCGGCAACCACCAACCGCCCTTTGTCGATCTGGGGGGCAATATAGCAGCGCTCCCAAATAAAATCCACCGCCCGGATGACGTCCAGCACGCGCTGTCCGAACAAAGGACGGTCCATCATCAATAAATTGGTAGCAGCTTCAAAGTCTGTTGTGGCTGTTTCTCCTACCCCGCGCACATCCACCGCTAATACACCGTAGCCTGCCTGTACCATCTCCTCGATCAGACCGGACTGGATACCTTGATTTTTGCCCCACTCACCGGCGTAGATCACAAAAGGCACCGGGCGCTTCCATTCTTCAGGCATGATAAACAGGCCCGGAATGGAGATACCCTCCTCGCTCTGGAAAGTGATCCGTTCCGCCAGCATCCCATTTTCCCAGACCTGGTTGAATAATCGCGTGCGCAGCGCGCTTTTTTCCGGAAACGGCCCCAGGATATCCTGGATCCGGCCTCTGATTTCTGCCTGCCAGGCCGGCAGATCGCTGGAGCTGGCAGGGATTGCTGAAATCTTTGGCAGCCCTGCCGCGGCTGCCTTCAGCATCGCATCGATGGTTTTCTCGTTATTCACCGTCTGGTGGGTGGCCAGGCAGAAACCCGGCAGCGCCTCTGGCATG
>JARLHX010000381.1 GCA_031292035.1 Negativicutes bacterium
CAATATTATCGCCTACCTGATCATTCTTACCTTGAAATAGTCATTTACAAGTAAGCCGAAGACCAGGCAATACAGGACAACCGCAACAAATTGACCCAGAGTAATACTCGTCAGCCCTGGTAGTCCGATCAAACTAAAAACCGCCACCAGCAGAACATCGGCCATGATGGCCAAACTTAAGGTGATACTGGGTCGTGTCTTCCAAAAATGGTCCTCTTCCCGCACAACGAATAGCGAAAAGATCGCCAGGAAAAATAAGATCTCAAAAGAAAATGTATCTGTTTGGCTGACTGCCAAATGCAGGTAATTGATGCCGATATAGAGAAGTCCGGCGGCTTCGAAAAACATCAGGCAGCCTAAAGCAGTCCCTCTTCGCGCGAGTGCTGTAATTTCCAGTTTGCTGGGGCCAGACGATCCTTTGACATTGTCAGTGGCCAGCGCGATCTTGACAAAGTCGGTGAGAAAGACCAGTAGCAGCATCGCAAATGCTGATATAAAGAATTTGCCGGTAAAAAGAAAGGTTCCGACCACAAACGCAGACTTTAGTACAGTCCGCGATATCTTGTTGAATACCCAAATATAGATTCTTCGGTGAACCATCCTGCCGATTTTGATCAGCGAAATAATCCCGCCAAGGCCTTCGCCGGTCAGAACCACACTGGCCGCCCCCTTGGCTACGTCGGTGGCGCTACTGACTGCAATACCGACTTCAGCCTGCTTTAACGCCGGTGCGTCATTTACTCCGTCGCCGGTCATACAAACAACTTTTCCCGCCAATTGTAAGCTTTGCACAATCATGAACTTGTCTTCCGGATATACTTCGGCAAACACATCACACGACTCCACCAATTGAGCAGCGGCTTGCGGATTGTCGCGCAAAAGGTCCCGCGCTTCTTTCGCCACGACGATTCGCTGACCGATACCAATCTCTGCCGCAATATTTTGGGCGGTGGCCAGGGCGTCACCGGTGAGCATTTTTACGGCGATTCCAAGGGCCTTCGCTTCTGCCACCAGCCTTCTGGAATCCGGCCGAAGCACATCTTTTAATCCAACCAAACCGACCAGCAGAAATTGTCCGTCGTCACCGGTTTTGGCAACAGCCAGTACCTTGGCTCCCTCACCGGCAAGCGCGTTCATACTACCTTGAACCAATTCGCGCTGCCCGGCTCCTGTCTGGCATATGTCCAGTATTTTTCTTGCCGCCCCTTTTGTCACCCGGTAATTTGCCCCCGCCTCGACTACAGTGGCCTCGGTCCGGCGGGCTTCAGGACTAAACGGCAAAAATTCCTGGACGTGATAAGAGCCCCTATCAAGTCTCCTGTCTTGTATGGCTGCAAGAATGGCGCTATCGATTGCATCCTGATCAGCGGCCTCCGACGCCATCGCCGCGTATTTCAGCACCGACGCCTCATCAAATGGGGCCACCGGAACAACCGCTGTAAGGGTCAGCTTATTTAGGGTGATGGTGCCGGTTTTATCAATGCAAATGACATTAACCATCGCCGCTTCTTGCGATGCGCTCAGCCTGGTGACAAGCACCCCTTCCCCGGTCAGTTCCTTGGCCCCGTATGCCGTTGTTACCGTCAACATGACCGGCAGCGCCACTGGGATGGCGGACAAAAGGACTACTAAAGCCAAAGGAAGCACTTCAAGCAGCGGCAAGTCCCGATATGCCGCGATAACCAATGTTACCGCCACCAGAATGGATACCACCGTCAACAGTCTGCTAACAACCTTTGAAATTAATTCTTCGATATGCTCGCCATGATGCGCCATTTGCACCAACTGGGTCGTCCTGCCGAAAAAAGTGGCTGCCCCGGTGGTCAGAACAAGGCCGTTTGCTTCACCCCGTTTAACGATAGAACCACTATAAAGGTTGCTGGCTATTGTCATTTTAACTTCAGCCGATTCTCCGGTCAGGGCTGATTGGTCGACCTTCACTTCCCCTTCGACGACCTTTATGTCAGCCGGCACGAAGTCGCCGGAACGAACCCTGATAATATCCCCAGGTACAAGTTCTTTTGCCGGGACAGTGCCCCATACGCCCTCGCGCAACACCTTCGCCCTGATATGCAGTTTACTCTTTAGTTCCGCCAATGCTTTCTCAGCTTGTCTGTCTTCATAGAAAGCAATAAGGGCGTTAACCACCAGGAGAGCCGCCACAATCACCATATCAGAGTACTTTTGTAAATACCAGGAGAGGCCGATGACTAATTCCAGCATCCAGGCAGAAACACCCCAGAACTTGCCGGCAAACTGTAGCAGAGGATTGGTCTTAGGTACAGCAACTTCGTTATAACCCCATCGGGACAAACGACTTTTAGCTTCAGCGGCAGTCAAACCATTGTTAATATTGGCTTCCAGAGTAACCACACTCTCATCGACAGTACTGGTGAAAAAGTCTTCAGAGACTTCTGTCGGCTTTGTTGCAGAACCCATTACCTGCCACTCCCTAATGCAAAGAAATTCGCTGAAGCAATTAAATCTGTCGATAAATCACTAAAATTCAAGGGATGCACTAACAAATGCCGGGGTAAAACGGCTGCCAAATCTCCGGCTCAGTTCGGCCATCATGGGAAAGCCTGTGCAGTGTCCCGCCAGGACGAATTCCGGCTGAAAACTCTCCAGTGTATCCAGTGTTTTGGTTTGCTGCTCTGTGCCCACCGGACCGAGGTGAGTGCCGCCGATCCAGCCATACAGACGTTTGGAACCTGTCAATTCCAATCCATAGCTGACAGTGTTGACCAGCCCGGAATGAGTGCAGCCACCGATCACCACCAGGCCTTTAGCGCAGACATAGTAGAGAGATATGTCATCGATTATCCGGTCGGGGCTGTCCTCCTCATCGCAGCAGGTTACAAGTCGGGTATCGCCTGTCTCAAAATCGGTCCTGCGAGGAATTTGGCCGCTGAACCAAAGGTTCGGGGCAATCTCCCGCGGTTCCTTTCCTAATTGCCAGTCGACGCCAAGCGTGGTCAGTTGATCTTTAACATAAGGAATGCCGACGAAATGGCGGCTGTCTTTGGTCACCGAAAATCGTGGCGTAAATATGTCGCTATGGGCGTAGAGCGGATACTGCTTGCGTCCATGCTGCAATATATGAAATAACCCACCGGAATGATCATAATGCCCATGGCTCAGTACAAGAGCATCAATCTCTGAAGGATGCACCTGCAGTAGGCTCAAGTTATGGATCACTGCATCGGTTTGCCCTGTATCAAAGAGAATCTTTTGTGACGCATGCTCCAGCAACATGGAAAACCCATGTTCTGCCCTAAACGAACTCCCGAGACCAATGGATACCGAATTATCCATCACAACAGTTACTTTCATTCCCAACCGCCTCCATCTATTCTAGTCTCTCATCCAGATAATCGTCTCATCCTTTCTGGGTGGCACCGGCGGAGTTTGATCCGGGTAACCGATAGGGGTCATACCTAAAAGACGCCAATTGGGATACCCTAGAAAGCTCAGTATTTCCTTTTCCACCCACAGCTGCCCGGTCATCCAACAAGTCCCCAGACCGGCTTGGTGGGCGAGAAGCAATAGGTTGTACATCGCCGCCGCCGAAGACTGATAACTGCTCTGCATGTAGACCTCTTGTTCATGAATGGCAGTCAAAACCACCACAACGGCCGGCGCGCCGCCTAGGTCCTTAAAATAACCATGAATAAAACTTCGCATCTTGTCATTAAATAGTTCTTTCAGCCGCACATCCATCTGTTCGATCGCTTTGCCGGCAACATCGAGAAACTGCTGTTTTTTTGTCCCTGTCAGCACAACGAACTTCCAGGGTTGAGTATTCATACCCGACGGCGCCCACATCGCATTTTTCACCAGTGTCTCCAGAAGCTCGTCCGGGATTGGTTCTGGCCTATATTTTCTAATACTGCGGCGTTCTTTGATAGCCTGTAAAAGTTCCATCACAAAATCCCCCTTCACATACTTTAGTAGTTTGCGGAAGTACGGTGTCAAACGAAAAATTCGGGTTCACGTCTTGCCACCAGCAAAGTGTTCAGACGTTGATACGCACTAAGTAACTGGGGTGACACGAAAACGCGGGCCTCAGCAGGGCATTCCTTTACACAGGCGTGACAAAGTATGCAGGCTGGCTGGTCTGTCGTAACGATCTTATCATTTATACTAATAGCACCTTTGGGACAGACCCTCACACATGTACCGCATTGCATACAGGCGTCAGTGCTGACAGGTGCCACGGGGTACCCACCATATTCTTTGTAGGGTATATTGCCTGGAACAGTGATGGATTCAATCGCCTTGAAATTGCCAGCGGTTTTTATTTTCCCCAAAACCATATCGGCGAAAGCCTTGGCTTGGGCAAGGTCTTCAATATCCGGGCGGCCTGACGCAATGGGATACTCAGGTGAGTCGAAAGAATGGGTAGCAACAAAGGCTGCCGCCGCTATGGGCATAAAACCACCCGAAACAGCAATGTCATTGAGTTCTACAAGGGCGTCATCGAAGTGTCGGTTTCCGTATACGGCAAGCAAAACCACGGGGGTCTTCTCGCCCTGTAGTCCGGTAAAAATCTCTACAGCGGTACGAGCTACCCGTCCAAAATAGACCGGAGCAGCCAAAATTACTAGCTCGTCGGTGAAATCAACTTCATACTGGTTGCGAGCCGATGGCAAAGTCAAATCATTTAGCTCGTATGTGTTACTGACAGCACTAGCCACCGCCTCGGCAATCTTCCGGCTAGATCCGGTCGGAGAAAAACAAATTATCCTCACCCTACCTAATTTCATATGTATCCCTCCCTGTAAAATTACCCCCTGATAAGAAAATTGTTTTACATTTCTCCAGCTTCCGGCACTATACAAATAAATTGAAAGATCCCGTTGCCACGATTACGAATCTGATGAAGGGTGTCGGCGGGAATATATGCGAATGATCCTTCTTCCACTTCATTGTCGACACCATCCAGATGAATAACTCCCTCTCCCTTTAGAATGTAGTTGATATGGGGCCAGGGATGCTTATGTTGCGGCGCTTTGCCGCCAGCTTCCAGATCAAAAACCCGCATCACATAGCCCTCCCAGCCTTCTGCCGGGGTAATACAAACCTTTTTAAAAGCCTTCTCTACGCCAGGGCCTTGCAGTGGTTTCAGTTCAACTTTGTCAATATGGGAAACTATCACGTCGGATCCTCCTCTTTATATCTTCTTCAAAAAATCCACCAGCGCTTTGGCAAATTGATCCACACAGGATGTGCCGTTTTGGCAAAGGGTTCCCCTGAATTTCTCAATGACCTCCTCGACCGGCATACCTTCCACCAATTTGCAGATAGCACTCAGATTTCCCGGACAGCCTCCCACGAATTGGACCTTAGTGACCTTGCCGTCCAGCACCTCAAACAGGATCTCTGAGGAACAGACTCCCTCGGTTCGATATTTGATCAATGACTCTCACTCCCACCATACGTGTTGCCTCGCCGATTGGGGCTTGCGGCGAATTGCAATCTATCATTTCGATCAGCTCTTTCCCATCCCATAGGGGAGGGGGCTATGAAATAATTATAGCCCATATGCTTAAAGTCAACAATAGGTTTTATGCTTATTGCTCCTTCACCTGGATTGATCCAGCGTCCAAGCCTATCCGTTCAAGAAACAATAGAAAAGATTAGCCCTCAACAATGTAATCAGTGTTCCTAGCATTAACTTTCCGTTTAACTACAACACCAAAGCGTATTGCTAAAAGGCATTGCGTGCAATGACTGCGTTGGAATTTCTCTCGTGTCATGTAGTCAATCAATCATAAGTAAGTCGGATCTTTTCGTCCGTCAGGGTTGAGTCAATATAATCTTGCCATTCCGGCGAATGCCAGGTTCCCAAGCTTTCGTGGGTTAGAAAATATTTTTGCGGTATGGGATGGGTTCCAACCACGACTTCCAGGCCGTATTTCTTACTGATAAAATCGCGAAACTGCCCGATATGGGGACAGGGAGGATAGCCTACAACCATGCCAGTCGCAAGATGGATAACCTGGGCACCGTTCTTTTTCATCTCATCAGGCGCGTATTCGATATTGCCTCCGGGGCAGCCTCCACAACTGGTATAGGCGACTATCTCAATCTCCCGGTCTTGGTAACGCGAAAAGGCCCCCTCCTTTTTCTGCAGGGCCCGGAAACATTTGCCCCCCGCGCAAGTCTTGTAACGATCGCATATAACGATGCCTACTTTGACAACCTCACTCATTTATCTCTCTCCTTGTTTCACCTTTTATTTGGCAAATTGAATTGCATTATTCGTACTATGTATTTATAAATTCATCGTCCGCAAAAACAGTTTCGTCTCCTTATCCTAGCTTTGCCACACCTTTTGTCTTTGCTTTTGAATGGATAAGGCGTACCCAGGGTGAATTGCCATTATCCCTGATACGCCTTATTGATCTACTTAATGACCGCAACCATGACCTTCATGTTCATCATGATCACAGGCATTGCCGGCATCGGTAAGGTCGCCGCGCAGATAGAGAGCGACAAGATTTTCCGGAGTATCTGAAGGTGCACCGCAAAGAACCTTGATACCACGTTGGCGGAAGATTGCCTGGGCTGCTTCACCCATACCGCCGACTAAAATGTCCGTACAGCCCTGATCTGCCACCCAGTTAGGGATGACGCCAGGTGCGTGGGGCGGCGGGGTCAGGGTCTCGTGCTGGGTGGTTTTTCCGTCGGTTACTGTCATGATAGCGAATTGTTCGCAGTGGCCAAAATGGGTACAAAGTTTTCCTCCGACTAAGGGAATAGCAACTTTCATTTTCATGGCTCGATCAGCACCTTTCTGTAGTTTTGGGAGTTGGTCAATCATTCGTTCAACAATATGCTCCATCTCTTCTTTGGTATTACTGGTCAAACTGTCCATAGCCTGACCGGCATCGCCAGCGGTCACAACACTTGGATCGATCGGCAATCGCCCCAAGAAAGGGATGCCCATTGCGGTAGCGGTTTTTTCGCCACCGCCGCTTTTAAATATAGCGTGCGTACTGCCGCAAGTGGGACAGACAAAGCCGCTCATGTTTTCAATCATACCCAGGATCGGCATATTTACCTGCTGACAAAACTTGATCGATTTGCGTACATCCGCCAAAGCGATTTCCTGGGGTGTGGTCACAATGACAGCTTGGCAGCCGGAAATAGTTTGGGCCACCGTCAGCGGTTCGTCGCCAGTTCCGGGCGGACTGTCGATAATAAGATAATCCAGCGGACCCCAATCCACATCAGCCAGGAACTGACGAATAATACCGATCTTCAGCGGACCCCGCCAGATAAGAGGATCATCTGGATGGTCCAGCAGCCCCTGAATGGACAACACTTTCAAATTCTCAGTATACTGATAAGGTTGAAGCTGATTATCTACAATATTAAGTTTAAAGCCTGTAAGTCCCAAAAGTCCGGCAATACTCGGACCGTGTACATCCACGTCGAGCAGGCCGACCATATGACCTTGGCTGCTCAAAAATACGGCTAAGTTGGTGGCAACCGTGCTTTTACCGACGCCGCCCTTACCGCTCATTACCACTATCTTGTGAGCGACATTTTGGAGAAATTGGTCAATTTTTTGGCTTTGTGCTTCAAATTCCGGGTCATTGGCTGTTGAGTTACAGGCCATTTGGCAATCCATCTCCTTTAATTATGCTGTAAAGATTAGCTACTTGCCGGCGCCCATCGCGCCTGCTACGTCGATAACATTCAGTTTCCCAGCCAGAAAAGCTGCCAGCACGTCGTTTACGGTGCCGTTCATATCACCAAATGAGTACATCTTGACGCTTCCGGTTTCCAGTACCCTAAACGCCTTCGGGCCTACATGGCCAGTGACGAGCACGTCAGCACCAGTCTGTAACAAGGCTTGCCCCGCTTGAATTCCCGCCCCATGTGCCGCTTCCAGGTTTTGCGTGTTGGCTAGACAGTCCCAGGTATCCTGCTCTTGGTCATAGAGGATAAAATAGTCGGCCCGCCCAAACCGGGAGTCGACTTTCGCCTCA
>JARLHX010000042.1 GCA_031292035.1 Negativicutes bacterium
CCGGACTGCTGGCGGCGCTGGTCGCCTACCGCTTCCGCAACACAGCGCTGACGATGGTGCTGGGGCTGACGACGGTGATACTCCTGCGCTGGATAGGTTCCGGCTATTGAAAAAGGCCAATCTGCGTCGTACCCGCAAGGGGCAGGCCACAGCTCTAGGCGCTTCGCCTTACAGGCATAAGCGATCACATCGCCGCTGAAGCGTCGTGTGCCTGCTTAAAGCGCAAAGAGCCACGCACTTGTCACTCAGGAGGGCTCTTGCCGTACTATTTCGTACTGTCTGCGAGCCCTCCCGAAGCGCCTGCCTAGTATCTCGGCCTTTTTGAACAGCCTTGATGTGAGAATAGGTCAGGTATAAAAACAAAGAAAAGGCTCCAGTTTTGACTGGGGCCTTCTGCCGTATTACAATAAGATGAAGCCGGTTGTTAGTGGTTTGCCAGGATGTAGTTTTTGATCTCGGCAAGAGTCTTTTTCCGCTCGGTGATTTTCACGAGATTGAACAGGGTCTTCCTGCGGCGAGAACGGCTCATTGTTTCTTCACAGGAGGCAAGATCTTTGTCTATGCGGTTAAGTACATCATATACGGTCAAGGCGTTCTCCCCTCTCTATGGTATCTACAGTCTACCAGACTTGCCGGGGTTTGTCTTGTAGTAATAGTTGGCATCAGGGGCAGGCGGGCGGCGGGCGGTCCGGGGGGACAGGCCTGCCGGGAGAGGGCGGCGCTTTTGCGGGAAACGGAGAAAAAAATGGTTACACTGGAAGAGGTCCTGGCAGCGAAGGAAGCCCGCAAGGCCAGGCAGGACAGCCTGCGGAGGCGGCAGGAAACTCCGATAGTCAGCGTGACGGTCAATATGGCCGGGGCGGTCAAGGACACGTCGCTGACAAGGCAGCTGCGGGACTACGCCGTGGAAGAGATCGGGCAGCGGTTGGCGGTCCTCGCGCTGGAGAGCGTGAACGTTGCCACCGGGCCGGAGGCTGTGGCGGCGGTGGCCGGTGACGCCCGGACGGTGAAGGCGACCTGCATGAGAATTGAAGAGGAGCAGCCTTTTGGCCGGCTGCTGGATCTTGACGTATTCGACGCCGCCGGCCAGTTGGTCTCGCGGCAGGAGGAAGGGCGGCTGAGGTCTTGCCTGGTGTGCCGGGAACCGGCGGTGGTGTGCATGCGCGAGCGGCGCCACAGCCAGGCGGAAATCGGCCAGGCCACCCGGCGGCTGCTGGACCGGTTCAGCGCCCACCGCAGCCGCAGGCTCACGAGCGTGGCAGAGGGAATCGGCGCCCTGGCACTGGAGGCGATGCTGTTTGAAGTGACCTGCACCCCGGCGCCGGGCCTGGTGGACCGGGTCAACGCCGGTGCCCACCGGGACATGGATTTTTATAGCTTCATGGCCAGTTCGGCGGCGCTGGCGGCGACGATGGCCCGCTGCGCTCAGGCCGGGCTGGATCACGCGGCGGACCTTGAGGCCTTGTTGCCGGTGCTGCGTTGGATCGGCCGGGACGGTGAGCAGGCGATGCTGGCAGCCACCGCCGGGGTCAACACCCAGAAGGGAGCGATTTTTTCCCTGGGGGTGGCGGCAGGCGCGGCAGGCTGGCTGAAACAAAGCGGCCAGACCCTTACCCCGGACAGGGTACTGGAGGCCATGGCCGGCGTCGTGGCCGGCATTGTGGCCCGGGATTTCGACGCGACCGGGGAACCCGGGCGGCCGCTGACCGCCGGCGAACGGCTGTATCGCCAGTACGGTATCAGCGGGATCCGGGGCGAGATGGAAAAGGGGCTGCCCTGCGTCCGGCAGCGGTCCCTTCCGGCGCTGCGCCAGGCGCTGGCGGCGGGTCTGCCGGTCAACGACGCCCTGGTGCAGACGCTGCTGGTGCTGATGACCTGTGTCGAGGATACCACAGTGATGCATCGCCACGACCCGGACAAGATGCGGGTGTGGGTGAGGGGGCGGGCCGAGGTCGCCCTGGCCGCCGGCGGGATGCACAGTGCGCCCGGGCGGGCGATGGTCACCGCGCTGGACGCGGAGTTCATCGCCCACAACGTCAGCCCCGGCGGAGCCGCGGATCTTCTGGCTGTGACCTGGTTCCTCCATCGCCTGGAAACAGCCGCCCAATAAGCCTTCCCATAGTTTACCGCATCCATGGTGTTGACTTTTTGCCCGCTAACGGCTAAAATAAGGATGGTTTAATTGCCGATATAGCTCAGTTGGTAGAGCAGCGCATTCGTAATGCGCAGGTCTGGAGTTCGAGTCTCCATATCGGCTCCATAGTAAAGATAAACCCCGAGGGTGAACGCCCCCGGGGTTTTTTGCGTTTGTGTGCGAGGTAAAATGGGACGGGAGAACAGTCCTCTTGTTTTTGAACAGCAGGTCCCATTGAAAGGCTTCTTTTAGTTTTACCTGCGTTATTTAGTCATGCTGTGTAGCGCAACGGGTAGATAGTCCTTTCCAACTTCCCACAGAATTGTGGCGATATTCTTCTTGTTTGCCAGGACCGATTTCCAGATACCTACGGCCAAGTCAGCTCTGGGAGTTGCTTTTATAAGGTCTCCAAGGTTGGTTAAGAGGAGCTGTTTATCTTCTTCGCTCAAATCCGAGACATTGACAATATATTCTCGCAGCATCTGTTCCTTTTTCTTAGTCCAGGGAAATGCAATGCCGCATTGTATACAGAACTTTGGGAAGGCAAAATTATTAGGATCTACATGAATCTCTGTACCTTTATTACGTACACTTATCCATGTTTGTCGCATGAGTAACCTCGCTCCTTGTATTGGCGAAGAGCAACTTGGGCAGTTTGTTATTGTAGAGGCCCCACAGTGAAGGCAATAATCTTGATTTCTTTCGGGTTGATATTCCGCGACAAGGTTGACTATATGCCCGTTCTCACAAATCTGGGCAGAGTCATACTTATAGAACACAGAACGCACCTCCATGCTAAGCCTTTTTGAAAGATTTCTCCAGTTGGAAAGCCAATCCTTTCCGAGAATACAAATTAACCCAAAAAGAATTAACGGGGCCTTAATATGTGGTTGCATACCATGCATGAATAAGTTTGCCAAGAGTTCGACAATGTCTGAGTGAATGCTTTTTCTCCGGCCGCAAAAGTGCCGGACGGCGGAGTTCCAGATCAAGGCGCTGTAAGGCTTGTGGCTTCGACCCGCGAGCACCGGGCGCCCATGAGCGTCCATGCTCAAGGGCTCCGCGCGCGATCGTCCTGATCGCGCGTGCGGCGGTCTTGCCAGCTACGCCAACAGCGCCTACGATCTTCTACAACGCCGCCGGACACCTTTGCGGCCTGATCTTCGTCTAAATGAGACTTTTCTAGCTACATGGCTGCGAACAAGGTTATGCGGCGAAGTGAAATTTGGGTGTGCCGCGACGTTGTGGAGGCTGGTAGCAGGCCCTTAGTGAAGACTGCGTAAGGGTAAGGCGGGCTGAGGCACGATGCCGAAGCAGTCACCCCCGGCGCATGGACGCGACGTGGGTGACGTCCGCGCGCACCTTGCAGGCAAGCTTAGGGCCTGTACAGCCGGAGCTCCGCTCGCGCAGCCTAAATTTCAAGAGAATTGGATTGATTATGAAACGAAATAAAACCTCGTTGAAAAGGCGTCAAGCCTATCAGCGAGGTTTTTGGTGCCATTTGGGGAACCTCTGGCTTCCATAAATTGTGTCCAAGTAGCACGGATTACTATGAGGCGGGAGAACCGTTCCTCTGTCCTGCTTTTTTTGAATTACTGTATATTGATGGGACATTTCCTGCAAGGAAGATAGAAAAACAGTGGCGAATTCATAGGAAAAGATTAGATAATTGGGCAGAGAAATTTTAATATGAGGTAAATATGTATTTTGTTGAACTAACCAAAAATGAACGGTTTAGGGCAACTCATGAAATTGGTCATGCGATAATTGCAGAAGAATTAGGTGTAAAGTGGTCTGTGATTTCTATTGGAATGGGAGAAAGGACAGCTGGATACATTCGATATGATGAAATTGAAGAAACTGAAGATAATATTGAAAAATATTTACTATTTAAAACTGCTGGTGAAGCTATTACTCATATGATTTATGATGAATTGTCAGCTATTAGCTCAGCACAATGTGACCGAAAAAATATACATGATTTTTTAAAGAAAGTTGACACTAAATATAAAGAAAATGCTGTAAATGACTATATTTATAGGGCGGTATTAAATAACATTGAAACCTTTAAGCGTTTGGATATAAAAACCTTTATTAAACCTATAATATTAGCACTTATAGATCGAAAAGCATTATCGCGTGATGAATTTCTTACTATACTAGCCGCACAAAATCAATAAAACCAGATACAACGGACGGTTATTTTGTGTCACCCCCGGCGCATGGACGCGACGTGGGTGACGTCCGCGCGCACCTTGCAGGCAAGCTTAGGGCCTGTACAGCCGGAGCTCCGCTCGCGCAGCCTAAATTTCAAGAGAAATGGACTAACCCTGAAAGAAATAAAACCTCGTTGAAAAGGCTATAAGCCACTCAGCGAGGTTATTGGTTGCTATTTTGGGACACTCTGTCTTACAGAAACTGTGTCCAAGTAGCACGGATTACAATGAGGCGGGAGAACCGTTCCTCTTTCTCTGGGCCAGAGACAAAGGAAATACGGTCAAATATAAAGGCGGCCCCGCTCTAGTTTTGGCGAGGTCGCCCTTATTAGTCTATACCTCGTTAGGACTGAACATTAACAGTTATGTGCGGTACGGACAGGCCGGTAATCGTAATCAGACCACCAGCTTCTGTCGTGGGGTCAACCTGGACACAGTTGGTCGTATCCCACATGACGCTGATTGACGAATTGGCGCCAAGGGTCAGATTGATATTTTGAATAATCTCAAGGCCGCCGGCAGTGTTTGGAACATAGCTGGTCACTCTGTTGGCCTTTACCGCGTTGGCGTAGTCAATTGTAGGAGCGGTGAACCCGGTAGTATCGGTGTATGGTGTAGGCCCGACATTTGCAGTCACAAGACCGCCAATCATCAGATGATTTAAATCGCCAGTATTATATGTCCCAGAACCATCCGTATAGGAAGCGCTAAAGCTAACCTGACTGGTAATACAAAAAGCAACTTTGTCATAGGTGCCGGCCGTCAGTTGACGAGATGACAGCCAGTTCTGCTGCATGTCGGTAAACGGAATGTTGAAATCGATATTCTGTTGAGCAGCATTCAACATGTACCATTTGCCGGTAGTACTGTTGTGAATGACCATCGCCACGATATTTACTTGATAAGCGTTGACAATTGCCGGTGTATTAGCTGCATAAGCCGGAACTGAAATCAACGAAACCATCAGCAGGATGATTAACGAAAAAATCAATTTTTTCACGAAAATTCCCTCCCTAGGTGTATGTTGGTCCGCTACTAAATGTGGCTGAATTTTACTGTCAGATTGTAGGAACCAGATGGAGTCGCCCGCTTCTGATAGTCCTCGACGATGATGTCGTTCTGGCGTTCTACTTTTTCAAGGCGCTTGCCTTCGACAGTGACATCGTCACCAGTACGGAATACCGGTTTGTTGTGTTCGAACATAGCCTGAGCCTTGGCGCCGAGATTGTACATCAGTTTGACGTAGCGGCCGCCGAAAGTATCGACACCGTTCCCCTCGTTGGCGCCGATATAACCGAATTCAAGCTGGAGCTGCGGGAAGACCTGAAGAACCATACGTTCTTGCCAACCATTGATTCCAGGTAAGCCTACAACACCATTCCAGTGGTAGCCTCGAATATAGATCTTGGCCCAGGGTGCATTGGCGATGGAAGTCCCGACTTCAAGATCATAGCCGCTCAGAGCCTGTTCGTAGATCTGGTTGGTCGCATCGATCAACTTTTCGCCGGAGATGGCCCGGTAGTAATTCACGCGATATTCACCAAGGCCCTGGAAATATTCCAGGCCGGCGCCGACGCGCTCATGGCCATACCGAAAACCGCGGTCATAGAAAACATTTTCACCGAACATCGATTTTTTGTCATTGGACAACACGCGGTTGCCAAAGCCAAGGTTCATCACAGTACCGGCGCTCAGGTCATCGCCGTAACGGAACTGCCAGAAATTCGTGACCTTGTTGGTCATTGGGCCCAGTGGCTGGATGGTCTGAATGAAGTATAAGGGCTTGATGCCGTCCTGGAGCTGGAAGCCGAGATCGGTTCTTTTCAGCCAGTCGGGAGTGTTTTTACTTTTCGTGAGATTGTTGATTTGATCGGAAATCAAAGCATTACCCACTCCGGTTGTTGTGAGGGTGCCTTGACTTGAAATAATCTGGCCGGCCATCCCGGTCAACGGAACCTGGTTGTCTTTGTTGCTGGCGCTGTTGATGTCGCCTAGCTGAATTGTACTTTTCTGATCGGGAGTTACCGGTGTGTTTGATTGTTCAGCGGCGTAAACAGGGAAGGAAAGCATTAGTAGAATCAAAGAAAATAAAACAAAAACTTTTGCACTTTTCATTTTGACCTCCTAATTTTCTTCGATTTGTTTCAGAGTTTCATCTGTACTTTTTGGCCACCCCCTATGAGCCGATTCGACTCATATTTCTCCAGCAGCTACAGCCCTTCATTGTCTCAGATGAGATTGCCCCCTTCGCTATGTAAAATCCGCAAACTACATATGATTATATCGCCGTAAGTTGGCCCTCAGGGCTTTCGACCGTTAGTCCGACATATTGATCATGTGCCGTGAATCTTGTTGCTACAAAGCTATGGATAGTATGAATTATTATTTGATTTTCATTTGAATTGCTTTCGATTCTCTATAACAAATTCCTGCATTATTTAGCAAATAAAACCGATAAAAGGAATTTTTGGAATCAAATCGAAAGCCTCACGTGATTGGAAGGTGTTCTCGTGAAGATAGATACAACGAGATGGTTCTTTTGTATCATTTCCGGCCACAAAAGTGCCGGACGACGGAGTTTCAGATCAAGGCGCGGTTAGGCTTGTGTCTTCGACTGGGTACTCTCCTGAGGTGAAATTTGGGCGTGCCGCGACGTTGTGGAGGCTGGTAGCAGGCCCTTAGTGAAGACTGCGTAAGGGTAAGGCGGGCTGAGGCACGATGCCGAAGCAGTCACCCCCGGCGCATGGACGCGACGTGGGTGACGTCCGCGCGCACCCTGCAGGTAAGCTTAGGGCCTGTCCAGCC
>JARLHX010000382.1 GCA_031292035.1 Negativicutes bacterium
TCCCCCAGGGCGTCGAAAAATTCGCAAGTATGCTCGACCGGCTTCAGGATCGCTATGTCGGCACAGGCCCCCGGCGCCAGGGTCCCTATTTCCGTTTCCATCGCCAGCAGTCGCGCGGGGGCGGATGTGCAGGCCGCCACAATATCATCTAAAGCCATGTCGAGAGCCAGATACTTGGACATCAGCCAGGGCAGCCCGAAGACCGGCTGCTTGAAGGCGGTCACCCAGCCCAGATCGGTGCTGATGACGTCGGGGGCGAAACCGTCGGCCAGGGCTGCCTCGGCGGTCTTGAAAGCAAAGTGGCTTCTGCCGTTGGCGGCGTCGAAAATAACGCCCCGTCGCCGCGCATCTTTGACCGACGGCAGCACCCGCTGATCGCTGCCTATGATGGTGCTGCCTTTGCCGTGATACATGTGGGCAAATATGTCGCCGGGACGAAATAATCCTGCCAGCTCAGCGGTTTCGCCCGGTGGATTTGTGGTATGCACCGCGATTCGGCATTTCAGCTGTTCGGCAATCTCCTTCGCCCTGATGAGCGGACTGAAACCGAGGTCCCCGACGACTTCGCTGCTCAGCCTTAGTTTCAGGCCGAGCAGTTCGTCCGGATACCGGTGAAAAAGCTGTTCCATGGCGTCTTCATCAAAGAATTTCGGATCATGGTTTTCATCGTATTTCATGGTAGTCTGACCAGTAGGTGAAACACTGAGGAAACTTTTGATCCTAACCGCGCTGCCGGCGATCACGCTGCCGTGGAATATTTCGTAGTTCGCTGTTCCGGCGGATCCGGCGTCGACCACGGTGGTGACACCGTAGGGCAGGGCGCCGATGTCCGGCGGGCAGCCGTTCTCGGTGGCGCCGGAAAAGACATGGGTATGATAGTCGATCAGCCCCGGCAAGACCAGACAGCCTTCCGCCCTGATCACCGACCCGGGAGTCGAACCGTTTTTGACGGATGCGACGATTCGGCCGCCTTCCACCAAGATATCGCTTTTTTCATTGATGCCTCTGGCCGGATCAATGACCCGTCCGCCGCTGATAAGGATAGTCTGTTTCATTGTCCTTCCTCCCTTGTTTTATTGTACCGGAGTCGGTTGACCGGACTTCTCAGTAACGATCGTTGGCCTTTCTTTGATTTTTCCGTAGACGACCAGCGAGATTCCTCCCAGGATGACGATGAATCCCAGCGCCATAAAGCCTGTCATATACGACCCTGTGGACTGATACAGCAGGCCCACCAAGAAGCCGGCGATGGTTCCGCCGCCGCCAGCCCCCAGCCCGTTGATTATTCCTGAGGCCGAGCCAATGGCCTGCGGTTCCACCGTGGACTGGAGAATTGACCAGATATTGGGAGTAAAACTGCTTGCGTAGTAGCCAAGAGCAAGGGTGATCAGAGCCATTTTAAGATAGCCGCTGTCGACCTGCGGCAATAACATCAGTAATATTCCGGGAATAAAAAGTCCGAGGGATGCAACCAGTATCCGTTTTCCGGTTCTGTCGCTAATAATCGATATCGGAACAGCCAGAACCACCGCAGTGAGATAAGGCAGAGCACTGCCCACTGCCTGATATACGCCGGTAAACCCCAGCGATTTCACCGCCATTGGAATCCAGAGGGTAATGCCCCAAAACAGCATCCCCTGAGTTATGTAGGTAAAAACCAGCAGCATAAATGCCGGACCGCCCAGGGCCTTGAGGGTAAGTTTTTCTTTGGGGCCTGGATTCGGCACCGAATAGGGGGCTTCGGATTCTCGCCGCAGCATCGAAATATATAGCGGAACCATGATGACAAGGCCAACTCCACCAGTAATATAGAACAAAACTTTCCAGCCAAAGGCGTCGAAGATGGGCGTTAGGATGACAAAACCCAGGGCCAGTGCCAAATATTGGCCGTAGTACTGGATCAAGCTGTTGGCCCGGGTGAGCTCCTGCGGCGCGAACCAGGCCCTGGCAAAGCGCGACTGCTGCGGCCAGTATATGCCTTCGGTCACCGCCAGGACAAGCCGGCACACCAGCAATGAAGCCACGCTTGTGACAACCCCTGTCGCGAGCGTGGCCAGCGACCAGATTGTCATCATCCAAATGGCAACCCATTTAGGATCATAACGCTGTGTGAGAATACCGCCAAATACGTTGGCAAAAGCATAACCGATCAAGAAGGTCGTCAAGGCCCAGCTTGATGTAACTGCAAAATTATTTCCGGCAAATCCCAGATCCCTGGCCAATGACGGCAATGCCACTGAAAGGTTGGTCCTGTCGATATAGGCGACGAACAGTCCAACCATCAGTGTACCGCCGATTCTGAGCCATCTTGATTCCATGGTATTCATCCTCCCTTGTTATTCTTACATCTTTCGCCAATAACTGATGTCTGATATATCAATTCAACTCTATCACAATATTGCGACAAGTCAATAGTTTCCAATTTAACATTGCTCCCGATTATTGTCATTGATCCCCTTCCTGGTGAACAAAAAAAACGCCCTAAAAAGGGCGTTCAGGCAGATTTTTCCGGGTCAGCCGGCTAGGCGAAGTTTTTGACGATATAGGTGAAGAAGCTCCAGAGCGAACCCCAGATCAAACCGAAGAAGGACTTGCGTTCGGCCGAGTCCGCGGCTACCAGGTCCACCGAACCGATTTCCTGGTTTTTGTAGTAGGTCTTCACGA
>JARLHX010000383.1 GCA_031292035.1 Negativicutes bacterium
ATGCCTGACCAGGCGGCTCGGCATCAGACGTCCGGCTCAATAGACCCAGGGCAACAGGCGCCAGGTACGTGAGCGATAAGCCTCGTACTCCTCGCCAAACTCGGCCTTGAGCAAGGCTTCCTCCGAGTGCATGCGCGCTATCAACGGGACCAGCGTCAACGCCGTCAGCAACACCCCGACGCCGGAGCGAAAAGCCAGCGCCCAACCGAGTGAATTGACCAGCAATCCGAGGTAACTCGGGTTGCGCAAGAAACGATAGAGACCGGTAGTCACCAGCCGGTGCCCCGGCTGAATCGCCACCAGCCCGCTGAAGCGCTTGCCCAACACGAACACCGGCCACATCCGCAACACCCCGCCAACGGCAAACAGCAGCACACCGAGCCAACGCACGCCCTCACCGCCAAAGGTCCACCAGCCCAGGCGAGCCGTCCAGGGCGCCAGCCCCACCAGCATCAAGCCGAGGACGCCAATGACCGGGATCACCCAGCGATTGCCGCGATCTTCACGCACGCCGGGGCTGAGATTGCCTTCGGTGAACAGCGCCGTCGCCGCCAACAGCAGGGTCACCACGGCGATCACCAGCAACGCCGGCTGGGCAGCAAATGCCGCCCAGCCGCCGAAGCCCCAGACCGCGAGCCAGAGATAGCCCAGCGTCGCCGCAATGCTGAAAAACGCCAAGCGAAGTGAGATTTTCATGCTGCCCTCGACGGGATAACCCTGATAGCTGCCGCTTTCAGTGTAGAAGCATAGGTCTCAGCCAGCGGCTGGTAACGCTCTAGCCCACGGTTTGCAAGAAGTCCCCCGGAAAACCAATTTATTCCATAAGGAATAAAAAATTATTTTGTATAATTTTATTGTGAATCCAGGAGGTCGCTACCGGGGCCATGCATGGCCTCGAGGGGTTCCCCGATCCGCAGGACTTTGCAGCGCTGACGCGGCAGTATGCGCAGTGACGTCAGGCATAGGCGCTCAGGCACCCGCCAGGCCGTCAACGATTTCGAGTCGGCCTTGCCGGACATCTCGCAGATCCTCTCAATTACACTCGAAAAGACAAAAACAACAACCAATAACATTCAAAAAGATGATTTGACTTTGGTAAAAAAAAACTAAGCTACACAGAGCCATTTCAGCCATATGGATGCGTTGTAGATGTTTACAAAAACGACCTCGGCTTTCAGCGCCAAATGGGCGGACAGCACGCTCAAGATCGGTCATGTAATTCTTTTTGTGGCAGCGGTCTGCATCTCATTGATCGGCATCAGCATCTGGGGGGCCTTCAACTCCCTGGCGTATCACTTGCACGATAAAAAAGTCGAGATGTCAAACCTTTCCAAGGCCTTGTCGTCAAGTATAGCGGCCACCCTCACCCAAGCCGACACCGTCATACTCGGGGTCCAGTCACAGTTAAATGGTGAAGGTACCGGACCGGAAGAATTGAAAAAGCTGAAGATGATATTAAAGCTCCAACAAAAACACCTGCCACAAATCTATGGCTTTTCCATTTACGACGAACAAGGACGTTGGCTATTAAACTCAAACGATAGAAACCAGTCCAACCTGAACAACTCGGACCGCGACTATTTCATCTACCATCGCGACCATACCGATTCCGCTCCATTCCTGGGCCCGCCCATTCGCAGCCGATTAACAAACGAATGGGTCATCACCCTATCGCGCAGGATCAATCATCCTGACGGCAGCTTTGCCGGTGTGACAATGGCCACCCTCTATCTTAAATACTTCCTCAACCTCTACAACAACATCGACATCGGCAAGCATGGCATCATCAACCTGGCCTCCTCGACAGGGCACATCATCGTACGCCAACCCTTCCATGACGCAGAAGTGGGTACGGATATTTCAAGCGGGGAGGTATTCGCCTTATTGGTGCCCGGAGTCGCCTCGGGCACTGCGACTAAAAGATCTATTATTGACAATGTCGTACGGATCATCAGCTTCCACCGCGTTGATGGCTATCCCCTTGTGGTCATCGCGGCTTTTGACAAAGATGAAATATTGGCGGACTGGCGTCGCGACGCCTTTGCGAGCCTTATCATATCCTCCATATTGCTGCTCATCCTCAGTGTGCTGGGCTATCGCCTCATAAAAATCATGAGCCAGCAGATTCAAGCACAAAAAGAACTGCAGCACTCCGAAAAAATCTATATAGAGGCGAACAAGGCGCTCGGGCAACTGGCACTCGAAGATGGATTGACCGGGCTCTCGAATCGTCGCAAGTTCGACCTGTTTATCCGCTCGGAAATAAACAAAGCCAAGCGTAAACCCGATGACCTCGCCCTCATCCTGATTGATATTGACCTGTTCAAGAAGTACAACGACCATTACGGTCACGTACAAGGCGATGAATGCCTGAAATCCGTGAGCACCCTGATCAAGAAAAATATCACTCGGGAACATGATCTTGCGGCCAGGTATGGCGGAGAGGAATTTGCCATTGTCCTCCCGGGCACCGATTATGTCGGCGCTTTTATCATCGCCGAGAAAATCCGAACAGACGTGGAGCGCAGTGCCATTCAACACTGCGAATCACCGGCCAACGTCGTCACCATCAGCCTTGGTATCAGTGCTTTATCCGGATCAAAAGCCGACACCCCCGAACAACTGATCGATATCGCTGACAAAGCCCTCTACGTCGCCAAAGCCAATGGCCGAAACCGGACGGTTATTTCCAACAATCTGCCCAGCGCCCGGCCTCACCCCATGCCGCAGTGCAGGGGCTCCACCAGCGACACGGAACAATCGCTGTAGCTTGACGCGACCCTGCCACCGC
>JARLHX010000043.1 GCA_031292035.1 Negativicutes bacterium
CCGCCGCTTCTTCGACGATGGCCCGTTTCTCATCCCGGCTCCAGCGCCGGCGACGGACGTACTCTTCATCCTGATCCACCGACCAGCCTCCAGCACGGCTGCCGGCACCAGTGCCGGATCAGTCCACGGCGAAACTGGGCGAGACGACTGCATCAGACAAGGCGGCCGTCACCGGAGGGATACGGGAGGCCCTTGGTATTCGAATATGCGGGCGGTATCAACGGTCATGGCGGGTGTGGCGCAGCGTGCGAGGTGGAAAGGGTTGGCTTCGACAACAAAATCCTACGACACATCAATCGCTTAAGCTACATCCGCCAGCCCGAAAACTCCCGCCTCATGGATAAGCCGGGCTAGACTGGTCGACGGATTACCCGGCGTCCGAAAAATGCGAAACATCCGAGGAAAATGGCCAGCCCAGCGAGAGCTCCCAGTAGTCCAGCACTGAGCGGCGTCTCGATCACGCCACGCAACGGCGTGACCGCGAAGATCTTCGGAACGGTACGAGATATAGTTGCTATCTTGCGATCGATTTGGAACAATTCATTTTCCAGAGTGTAATCGGCTTTGACGACATGGTCAAGCAAAGATGACACATTAGGAGCGGTGTCAGAGTCGTTTGCTCCCTCGATCATCTTGTCGACAAGCACCTTAAGCTTTGACACCAGGTATGGAGTCAGATCCCTCAAAACAACAGTCGAGCTGGTGATCCGATCTCGACTTGCCTTCAGACTGGCGATTTGTGGACGGACTGATGTCTCTTCTTGCTTGACAATTGTGTCGGCAATGGCCTGGGCAAGCACGACTGCCTCTCCCTGTGTGTCGGCGGACACTCTAACCTCAAGCGTGTTGCCGGAGCCACCAACTCGGCTCGCGATTAGTCCGCGGCCTCCGTAAATTCGTGCCGGCAGGCGGGCTCCTAACGTTGAATCGCCAACCACCTTGGCAACCTCCCTGGCAAAATCCGGCAACTGTACGTAATCGGCGGCAAATGTCGGACCAAGCGCTCGTTCGGCTTCGGCTTCGGTTTCGTGTTGGAGGGGAGGATACACCAAGATGGCCTTCGCTTCAGTCATCTTGACGGTGGAAAAGAATAACCACCCACCGCAGTAGCCGAGCACCACCGCAAAGACAGCCAGTAAAGCCGAGCGGACGAAGCCCAACCCGCCAAGAAGTGATACGAATGATCTAATCGACATCGGAGATTGCCCTGATCTTGCATTTGGCTCGTAAGGTCGGCAAGTCACCTGTAGCGTAGGTCGCTAGAGGTATGCGTTAGGAGTCATTGCGGTCATTGCCTAAACTGGCGTCTGCTGAGGTCGCCCGTCGGATCGCGCGCAATCTCTCTTACAATAAGACCGAGCAGAAACATATTCAGCGCGGGTCGCAAATATGAGGCGGCCATCCGAAAGTCGACCACGCGGACTTGCGAACCGCCAATGTAGGATGACACATCGTAGCCGTGGTCGATGTGTGTAACGATCAAGTCGATCGGCGCAAAAATCGCGATGATGGTCACAAACCACAATCTTTTCTCAGTGCCGCCGTTGAGAATGCATCCAAAGCATCCGACGTAGAAAATCAGTGAATATCCCCCAGCTGACAGCACACAATTAGTGACCAGCGCGACAATAAATAGCCTTATCATCTCTTCGGAAATCGTCCATCTCCTGACGAAAGCATAGACAATACCATATAGGCACATGGCGTAACATACGAAAAGTGGGATCCGAGAAAGGCCGACGTACAACGGCGAAAGGCTGAGTTCGAAGTCGCGCACTTCGTAACGATAGGCTGCCGCATAGCCCAGTAGCCCAGGGGATGCGACCATCGACATCAGAGCATTGGGCTGCCACGGATAGGTAACCTGGCTAAAAGTCATGAAGCTTTGAAGGAAGTCAAGGAAATTCGGATCGATAATCAGCCCGCTTAGGAGGAAGACGGCAAGATTCAAGGAAGCAGACTGGACAAACCCGCGGAAGTCACCCTTCACGATATAGACGAGAAGCATCAGCGCCATGTAGGGTTTGATGTTGATCATGATCGCCTCGGCGATCGCGCGTAGGATCTTGTTGTCGCGAAGCGTCAGAACGACCAGCGGCGGCAACAGGAAGACGAGATTGCCACGCTCCAAGGCGAACAGCGCTGGGGGGGAAAGCGCAAAGAAGACGGCCCAGTACACACGTCCTGTTAAACGGATTGTCCTGCCAGGCCAAAGGGCTGCAGCAGCTGAAATCGCGACGACGTAGCTTGCGACGATTATGGGTATGGCCTGCGGCCACAACGCTCGCAGCGAAAACCCGTCGTGCGCGAGTTCAGTTGCCGGAAACGGATACATAAGCGAGCGAAGAAGTACGAAGACAAAGGGAGGATAGACGGAATGCCAGATGCTGAACCGGCCGGAATCTGCGCTCCAAAAGGCCGTGTGGTAAAAATCCATAAAGGTGTCATTCTTGTCCTGAACAAACGGCGAAGGTAAAAAACCGAATGAGGCTCCAAAAACAATATAGAACACAAAATTGCCGATTTGCAGCGCAAGCAGATACTTCCAGCGATGTCGTAACCCCGACGCGAGCACCCGCGCTGCTCGGTCAATCAAAATGTAAGTAGCGATCTGCACTCTTCGCGAGATGAAAACCACTCCGGTCGCTATCAAAAATAGCGCATCACCTATTGCCTTAAAGATCACTGGCCCGAAACCCCGCCCCCATCAGCGCATCCTAGATGACGATTACAACAGATCGTTAGCTCCCGTATATACTTCATGAATTGTAAACCTCGTGCCGCCTCCAAGCTTTCAAAGCCAATGTGTAGAGTTTCTAGTGACAAACCCTGCGGAGTCTCCCAACGAGCTGTAATCTATATCACTCATCCTCGGCCTGCAAGGCGTCACCCTGCAATTGCCGACAGGTGCATTGTAGCGGATCCGGAGGGATACGCTTCTGGCGCATTGCTTCCGGTGCCTGGATCGCGCGCCTCCATCTATATGTAGCGGGTGCACGCATCAACCGGATAGGGACGATTTACTCTATATCCGTGTCTGTGCGCACATAAACTTCCATTAGGATCCCATCGATTTCGCGGGCCTCCACGAGCTTTATCTGACCGGAACGTGATTGGGCGTCGATGGTGGTCATAATCTGTCGTTGGACGCCGAGCTTTCCGCCGTTGAAGAGGTGTTCGTGCGCGTCAAACACGGAGGCCGGCAGGCGAGAGATTACCATCACGCGCGGAGGATGGTCGTTCAGGTTCTTGATCAAGACCTCGCCCTGATCCGCACTGATGAAATCGAACCACGTCACGACGGCCTTGGCAAATGGTGGCCTGTCGCTCAGCAGGTACAGGATCGGTTCGTGCGGGAACACCAAGATCGGGTCGGATTTCGTAGAATTCTGATCAACCGCGTTGACCAGCCGTTGAATGTTGGAATAGTTGTCGGGATCAACGCAGACATATTTTAGTATCCCCGAGGTGGCTGCACATTGAGTCTTACGAACGTCTCCGCTGGTTACCGACCACCACGCATAGGGCGACTCGAATTTCTGTTCGATCAAGAATGCGGACCATAGCAAACATAAGCCAATAGGAATCAGGCTCGGTAACAATGCCGGCGCACTCAGCGAAATCAGATAGCCGGCGATGACGGAGAAGCCAAGAAACGCGCTGATCTCCGACAGTCCTGCCGATGTGCCATTGCCTGCCGTCAGGATAAGGCAAAAGCTGAAGAGCAGCATCCATTTTGAATTGCAAATATGCGGTCTGAATACAAAGATGATAGAATATATCAAAAACATTACTATGTAGCAATATAAAGAGAGTTGCTTAACGTCGTCATACATTATTACCACTATATTTATGTAAAAGACATTCCATCCAGAAGACCACAACGGTGAATAGAGATATACGTAAATTATGATTACACAGAGCAGTAGTAGCCCTGTCAGGCAGACCACCAGTGCCGATTTGTTCCTCCAACTTTCAGAAACCCCGAGGATATTCGCTCCTCCAACAATGTGATCCTTCGCCGACCGCCGGCGATCGACGAAAACATTAGACAGCGCAATAATTGCCATTGAGGTGATAGCGACCGTTCCGAACAACACGGTGCAGTGGATAGCCAATTTATAGCTCACTCCGTCGAACCCGCTCGGTCCAAAAAGTCGGTAAACCCACCCGGTGAGGATCGCATGCTCACCGCCTTTGGCCGCCAACGCATCGAAAATCACTTGGTTTAGGAACGGGGCGATCGCGCTGTTCATAGCCAGCCAGATCGCGATGGCTGCGGGCGGAACGAGTGCCCCGAAACCGAAATGCAAGAGGTCTCCTGTAGCGCGACGTAAGCTTTGCGATCGAGCTAGGAATAACAACAACCAGAGGCTTACACCCAAGCTCACGAAGCCGCCGTTTGACTGCTTGATTAGGGCCGCATTCGCAAGGAAAAAGCCGGAAAGAAATAGAAAAGATCGAGCCTTTGACGTGTGCCTCGTATCGTCGGTGACGCCAACATTTTCTATGTACCTAAGCATGCAGTACAAGGCGATCAACGCATAGAGTGTGAGAAGCTGAGTAAAGTCATATCCAATGTATGCATTCCCCGCTTGATAGTAAATTAGACCGACTGCCGCCGTGAAAGCGGCGATCCATCTGTTGAAAAACTGCCTCAAAATGCAGAATAGCAATATTCCAATCAACAATGTGATTAGGAATCCGAACACACGTAGCACAAATATCGAATCTCCGAACAGCGCCTGCAGTGCCGCAATATGAAATGGATAAAGAGGCGGGAGCAGAAGGTAGAAATCTTTATAAGGGATGCTTCCTGAAGAAATAAGAGATGCATAAGCAGAAAACCAGCCTTCGGTAATTGGGAAATATGACTTAAAGTAAATGAATTGATATATGGCATTTGGGAAAAGTGAGATAACGCAAGCAAGTATATCCGTAAATGATCTGCGAAATCGGGGAGAAAAGCGCCCCTCGGAATGAGCGTTAAAGCAGTTCATTATTGATCCCAAGTTAATTTTTCGCAAAGCTTCTCTGGCCGTACGATCAGGACGTCTGCGGCGGCGTTTGATGTCACAATGGATGGTGTATCAGTATGACCTTGCTCCGGCAAGTTCGTACGCCGCTTCTCGCGGCAGCATGAACGAGGCGGAAATTCACTTATGGGGCCGGCCCAAACTGTTCAGATCAGCGCAGCGTCCTCTCTATTGACATAAGGGGTCGAGCAGTTAAAGACTCGGAGGGCCGTGATGTGATAAGTGGGGAGGAGGAAGTCTTTGTTCGGTAAATATTTCGCAATTTATAGAAATCCAATCCGGGGAGTCGACAGACCGTCCCACCAAGCTTTCTCCTGGTTGCGTTTTGCGGCTGCATTGATCATCTTTTCTGCTGTCGTCCTGCTTTGGAGGAACGAGGAGGTCGTGGTAGATTACGTCCGGCTTTGGAACTCAACGACAGTCTCAATTCAAGTCAATAACGCCAAAACACCTGTGGAATTTCCCAAAATTGGCGGCATACCGAAAGGCAAGGATCAATACTTTCGCCTATCGTTGGAATTTCGCGCCAGCTCCATGGACGGCCATCCAAACATTTTCCAGACAAGCGAAACCAACGACGGGATTCGCGCCGAACTTGATAGCAGTGGGGTGCTCGGAGTTGTCGTGGGCACTGACCAGCCTCAATCGCCAGCTTCAGCGAGGATATCAAACTCGATCAAACTGGGGCAATGGTACAATCTCACGATTGAAGCACTCAATAGAGGCTTTGTTCGCGTTCGTTTAGAGGATCACGATCTGGTATCCATATCGGGGAGCCACGTCGCCTTCAAGACAGACGATTTTAAGATCGGTGTGGGTTTCAATGAGGAGCGCGTATTTCGCGGGGATATCAGCGACGTTAGGGTGGACGTTTCAGATGTCGGTTCATTCTGGTTCGGAAAATCGATCTACTGGTCGCTGTTGATAGTTTCAGTCGTTATATTGGGGGTTTTGATCAGCGCGTTGGGGTCAAGTCTTAGACTGCTCGCAAGGTCGATTTGGCGCGACGACATAGACCGACGGATAGCGATGGTTTCCCTGACGCTCGCGGTCTGGGACCTCCTGGCTTGGAGTTACAGCTCTCTCGAGCTTCCAAGACGGTTGGCTAGCATGCTCAATGTGCATACCGATATATTGCCTTCGCGAGCTCCGCTGTTCGAGTTGAGTGCACCGTTCACTGATTTCACCGAGATATCGACATTCCCTCACTACGTCTCGGCAGTCAGTTGGGCGTCACCCCCGGCTGAGCAGCTTCGAATAATGGTTAAGCAGCTAATATCAGCTGCATGGCCGACCCTCTGGAATAGTGGTCTTTTCTTCGTCCTCTTCTGCGGGTTGGGCCTGGCAATCCACATCTTTGGAATGTTGCGTTTGACGCAGGGATGTTCGCCGG
>JARLHX010000384.1 GCA_031292035.1 Negativicutes bacterium
CGACATGGCTTTTGAAATCGGTAAAGCCATCGTCGTCCGTCCTGGCAAGGATGTCACCATTATTGCCTGCGGCTATATGCTGGCCAGTCCAATGGACAAATCTTCACTCACAATATGGATATTATCCGGCACATTGACTTTAACCGGGGCAAAATTCCAGATGCCGCGAACTCCGGCGGCCACCATTCGGTCGGCAAGATCTTGCGCGTAATAGGCCGGTACCGTAATGACACCGATGTGGATATTACGCATTTTCACCATTTCCTCTAGCTTGTCTATGCTGTAAATTTCAACGCCGTTTATATACTGACCGATCTTGGCAGGGTCGATATCAAAAACAGCAACCAAATTGAAGCCGATCGAAGAAAAATTGCGATAATTGGCAAGCGCCCAGCCAAGATGGCCGACGCCGATGATAGCAATATTCCAATTCCGGTGCAGACCGAGAATCTCGCTAATATTCCGGATCAACTCCCGGACGAAATAGCCGACGCCTTTTTTGCCAAACTCCCCGAAAGAAGCCAGATCTTTGCGGATTTGCTCAGGAGTAACGCCGATACGCCGTCCAAGTTCCTCCGAGGAAATAATCTCCACGCCTTCTTGTTGCACCTGTCTCAATGTCCGAAAATATACCGGCAAGCGATCAATAGTGGCCTTTGAGATGACACCAGGGTCCTTCAAATGAAAGCCTCCTCGCATGGTAAAAATCCGGCGTTCGGGCACTTACCGCTTCGCAAAAGCCACTGCCCCCGGCACAGATTCGACATAGCGGACGAAAATCCACTGGTAATATCTTACTAGCATCTGTTTGCTCAGATTATTATAAACCAAATTCACCATATATGTCTACACCGTCCCGCAAGAAACGACTCTGCTCGTCATAAGGGATTGCAATTCCCCTATCAGTCGTCGTTACCATTGGAAGATGACAGAACCGGGTGAACCCCGGTTCTGCTATCTTCAAGGTGATTGGCTTAACCGCGTTTTTGCGGATGATAATGGGTATGCAGCAGATGATGCGATTTCTCGCCCAGCGGCTTGCCCAGCCAAGTATCATAAAGCTCTTTGATCGCCGGATTCTCGTGCGATTTCCGCAGGGTGCTGCATGAATCGCACTCATAGATGGCGTCAATCCGTTTTTGACGGATATCGCCACAGCTGACGAAGGGCTGGCCGCCGCCGCCGATACAGCCGCCGGGACAGGCCATCACTTCGATGAAATGATAATCGGCTTCGCCGGCGCGGATTTTGTCGAGGATGATCCGGGCGTTGGCCAGAGTATGTGCCACCGCCACTTTGACCTGGAGATCGCCGACAGGAACTACGGCTTCTTTTAGACCAGTGAGACCACGGACGTTATGGAAATCGATGCACTCCAGCGTCTTGCCGGTAACCACTTCGGCCACCGTCCTGAGCGCAGCCTCCATAACCCCGCCGGTAGCGCCGAAAATGACGGCAGCGCCGGTGGAGATACCGAGAGGTGCGTCAAATTCTTCCGACTCCAGATGATCAAAGTCGATACCTGCTTCTTGGATCATGCGGCCGAGTTCACGGGTGGTCAACACATAATCCACGTCCTGATAACCGCTGGATTTCATCTCCGGTCTGACGGCTTCGGCCTTCTTGGCGGTGCAGGGCATAATCGATACCGAGACAATGTCTTTAGGATCGATGCCGTTCTTCTCGGGATAATAGGTCTTGGCCAAAGCGCCGAACATCTGCTGCGGCGACTTGGCGGTGGAAAGATGGTCTAGAAGATCGGGGTACATAATCTCGATAAAATTGACCCAGCCTGGGCTACAGGAAGTGATCATCGGCAGCTTGCCGCCATTTGTCAGGCGGTCGATGAACTCGCTGCCTTCTTCCAGAATAGTCAGGTCGGCGGAAAAATCGGTGTCAAACACCTTGTCAAAGCCAAGCCGCCGGAGGGCCGCCACCATCTTACCGGTAACCACACTGCCAGGTCCCATGCCGAGGGCTTCGCCCAGCGCAACCCTGACTGCCGGTGCGGTTTGGACGACAACATGCTTTTTCCTGTCGCCGATGGCCCGCCACACCGCCGGGATGTCATCTTTTTCGACAATCGCCGCTGTGGGGCAAACGCTGGCGCATTGGCCGCAATAGGTGCAAGGGGCTTCATCCAGGCCCTGGTCAAAGGCCGGAGCCACTGATGTGCCAAACCCGCGGTTGATAAAGCTGTAGACATGTACACCTTGGCGCTCACTGCAAGCACGGATGCAGCGGCCACACAAAATGCACTTGTTCTGGTCCCGCACCAAAGAAGGGTTGTTGGCATCCAGGGCGATATTCTTTTTCTCGCCGACAAACCGGACATCCCGTAGGCCGAGCTCGGCGGCGATGGTTTGCAGTTCACAGTTGAGATTGCGCTGGCAGGTGAAACAGTCCTGGGGATGGTTGGCTAAAAGCAATTCCACCACCATTTTCCGTCCTTCGCGTACCGCCGGAGTATTGGTGCGGACCACCATGCCCTCATTTACTGGATAAACGCAGGAAGCCACGAGAGTTCGAGCACCCTCGACCTCAACCATACAGACCCGGCAGGCCCCTTCCGGCCTTAGCTCGGGATGATAACACAGCGTCGGTACCTTGACGCCCGCCTGCAGGGCTGCTTCCAAAACCGAAGCGGTCTTCGGCACCTGGATTTTGCGACCGTCGATTGTTATATTTACCATATCCACAATATCACGCTCCTTTTCCTCGAGTTAGCCCTTGGTAATGGCTTTGAACGGGCATTTGCTCATACAGGCGCCACACTTGATGCACACGGCCTGATCGATGGCATGCAGCCCTTTTACTTCACCGCTGATGGCTTCCACCGGGCATGCCTTTTTGCAAAGACCGCAGCCCTTGCATAGCTCGGTGATGTTGTAGCCGCTGAGTTTTGCACAGGCGCCTGCCGGGCAGCATTTATCCTTGATGTGGGCTTCGTATTCCGACCGGAAATAGCGCAGCGTGCTGAGCACCGGATTCGGCGCCGTCTGCCCGAGGCCGCAGAGCGCGGTAACCTTAATGTTTTTCGCCAGATCTTCCAAAAGTTCGATATCGCCTTCCTTACCTTCGCCCTCGGTGATGCGGGTGAGGATTTCCAGCATCCGCTTGGTGCCCTCCCGGCAAGGAGTGCATTTACCGCAGGATTCGGACTGGGTAAAGGTCAGGAAGAACTTGGCCAAATCGACCATACAGGTGGTCTCGTCCATGACGACAAGGCCGCCGGAACCCATCATCGCCCCGGCCTGAATCAAAGAATCGTAGTCGATCGGCAAGTCGAGAAGCTGCTCAGGAATACAGCCGCCGGACGGTCCACCGATTTGCACCGCCTTATACTTTTTGCCGCCAAGAATACCGCCGCCAATGTCAAAAATGATTTCCCGCAGCGTGATGCCCATCGGTACTTCCGCCAGGCCGGTGTGATTGATACGGCCGGTCAGGGCGAATACCTTGGTGCCCTTGCTGCGCTCGGTGCCGATACTGGCATACCAGTCAGCGCCTTTGGTAATAATCTGAGGAACATTGGCAAAGGTTTCTACATTATTAATATTGGTTGGTTTGCCCCACAAGCCGGATATGGCCGGGAAGGGCGGACGAGGACGCGGCATACCGCGTTTTCCTTCAATGGAAGCCAAGAGAGCGGTCTCTTCACCACAGACGAAGGCACCGGCTCCTTCTTTGATCTTCAGCCGGAAATTGAAACCAGAACCGAAAATATTGTCCCCCAGGAGGCCCAGTTCTTCGGCCTGCTGGATAGCAATTCTCAAACGTTTAATAGCCAGAGGGTACTCGGCCCGGACATATAGATAGCCTTCATCGGCACCGATGGCGTAACCGCAGACCGCCATGCCCTCGATAACCCGATGCGGGTCGCCTTCCAGCACGCTGCGATCCATAAATGCCCCCGGGTCGCCCTCGTCGGCGTTACAGACCACATATTTTTTCTCGCCGGGAGCGTTACGGGTAAACTCCCATTTCATCCCGGTCGGGAAACCGCCGCCCCCACGGCCACGCAGACCCGATTTCTTCATGTCGGCGATCACTTCAGCCGGCTTCATCTGGGTAAGAACTTTCGCCAGCGCCTCATAACCACCGTTGGCGACATATTCCCCGATAATTTCCGGGTTGATATGGCCGCAGTTGGCAAGCACCATTCGCATTTGCTTCTTGTAAAAACCGAGATCATTATAATTAGGAATGCTGGCATGGGTAACCGGCTCTTTATACAGCAGGCGCTCGACAATCCGCCCCTTGTAAAGATGGCTTTCCACCAGTTCAGGAACATCTTCTTCCTGGACCCGGACATAGAAGGTTCCTTCCGGATATACAATCACCAGTGGGCCGGCTTCACAAAAACCGTGACAACCAGTCTCCACTATTTTAATTTCTTTATCCAGTCCTTTTTTCGCCAGTTCCGCCTGCAGCGCCGCCTCCACCTTTTTTGCCCCTGAGGCGGTACAGCCGGTACCAGCGCAAATCAATACATGCGCTCTAACATGTTGCATGGTTCTTCCCTCCTTTTTTCACGCCTGATTAGTCTGCGATTTTGCCGACAGCCAATTCTTCCACAATCCGTCCGTTGACAACATGCTCGGCAATGATTTTGGCCACCGATGCCGGCGTCACACCGCCGTAAGTAATCCGTGGTTCACCCGGACGGACCACATCCACCAGCACTTCTTTTTCGCACATCCCGATACAGCCGGTCTGCCTTACGGTGACGTCCTGCAACTTGCGTTTGGCAATCTCGTCCAAAATCGCGGACATGACTTCACGCGCCCCGGCGGCAATCCCGCAGGTACCCATTCCGACGATGACCTGAATCCCGCCAGCGTGGCGCAAATTGTTTTGTGACTGGAACTCTTCACGCATACGCTTTAAATCTTCAATGGTTTTCATGCTTTACACCTCCATACAAATTAGCCAGATTGGCTGACAAATACTCCTGGAGCCAAAGGATAACATCCGGATGGGTCAAGGGCATATCGCCCAATATTGCGGTAAGCTCCTTTGTCGCCAGCGAAAAATGCGTTCCATTCACTTCATGGCTATAAGCAAAATCCAGTTCTGGATTGGCTATCACCAGCGTCTTCAGCGTCTCGATAATATTTCCCAGTGGCGGCCGGTCAAGATGGCTGTGCCGGTAGACGGCCTCCACCACTGTTCCCCGCCCAGGCTGGGAGCTGATTTTGAGGTAGCCTTCGCATCGCTGCGTGGACATATCGATAAGCGGCAGTCCCAGTCCCACCCGGCGAGTTGTCCGGGTTGTCACAAACGGATCAAGAACGCGTTTTTGCGTCTCTTCGTCCATGCCCCGCCCGTTGTCGGTGACCCGGATGGTCATGGTATCCGCTACGTCATTCTCGATAATTTCCAACAGGACACTGGTTGAACCCGCTTCGATGGAATTTTGCACCAAATCCAGGATATGCAGCGCTAACTCCCGCATCAGAATCAGGAATATTTGGCTAGAATGCCGGGAATGGCTTCTGGCGTCAAACGCCCGTGGGTGTCGTCATTGACCATCAATACCGGAGCTAAGCCGCAAGCCCCAATACAGGCCACCGTTTCTACAGTAAATTTCAAATCCGGGGTGGTCTTGCCGGCAACAACCTTCAGATTGTCCTCTATCGCCTGCAGGATGGCCTTCGCCCCGCGAACGTGACAGGCTGTCCCCTGGCATACCCGGATAATGTTCCGGCCGCGTGGGTTCAGGTGGAACTGGGAATAAAAAGTGGTCACCCCGTAGATCTGGCTGGTGGGAATATTCATCTTTTCGCCAATCCGAATAATGACCTCTTTGGAAAGATAACCATAAGCATTTTGTGCTTCCTGAAGGACTGGAATGAGTGCGCCTTTCACTCCCTGATATTTTGCTAAAATTTCATCCATTTGAGCCATATGGCTGGAATCGCCGCCGCAGCAGCATTTGTTGGCAGGATTGCTGTTCATGTTTTTCCTCCTTTTATGAAAAAATTCACATACTTTTTAAAAATCACCCACGGAGAATTAAACCACCACCCCTCGTTGATTTTCACTTCTGAGTGCCTGACGGATTTCCGCCAGGGTTGGTTCTTCCATATTAAAGACTGTTTTGGGCCCGCCAATAAAGTCTTCGATGGTATGAGCATCTGACGATGTAACAATCGGCCAGGCCGCCAGCGCCGGCATCTTCCGGACAATATCCTGCCGGTTGGTCCGCGGCGATATCTCCAGTGCCGCCAAATCGATGCCAGGCGGGATAAAGCCCAGCTGCGACAAAACACTGTATACCGGCCTGTCAATATGGCTGGCGATGCAAAGACCGCCCGCAGCCGCAGCTCTTGCTGCGATCTCCGACAAGCCGAGAGTCAGAGAAGTCAAAAGCATTTCTTCCTTCACCGCGATCAGATTATCCTCGGCATCCACCACAAATTGGCCGCCAAACTTATCTGCGTTATTGAGCCGCCCAGACATATGACTCTTGACAATACCCTCCCACTCCCGGAGTTGCCGCATTTTTTCAAACAATATAATCAGATGGATTTCTTCCTTTGTCTCGACTTCCATCGCCGGGAGTATCGTAACATTCGAGCCTTTGGCCGCCACCATGGCGGCCTGGACATTGTCACAGGCATTATGGTCGGTGATCGCAACAATATCAATGCCATGCTGCGCGGCATGCCAGACGATATTGCGCGGGGTCATTTCCACCGCAGCGCAGGGTGACAAAAGGGAGTGAACATGAAGATCGGCAACGAATCGCCGCATCAGACGCCAGTCAAGCCAAGCTGATAGAGACGCCCGACCAGCTCAAAACTGGGTAGATCGGTTGTCAACAGGGTCACGCCTTCGGTCTCTGCCTTGTGGATGGTGTCCTGCTCAGGCGCCACACCACCGGCTATGACGACTGCCGCTAGACCGGCCAACGAAGCCACGGCAATAATATTCTGATGGGCCTGCATGGTTACCCAAATACTTCCGGCTCCGGCAAAACCCATCACATTACTCAATAAATCAGAGGTATAGCCACCCTTCACCAGGCTGTCCATACTGCCTGATGATCCAACCACGGTCAGTGGCAGAGCCTTTACAATATCTCCTACCGTCAAGTCTCGTTTACCCCCTTATTTTCCTTCTCTCCGTCAACAGTCTCTTTTTCCAGTGGCGGAGGCAGCTTTTCGGCAAGATCAACCATTTCCTGCGCCAGGTCGCGAACCCGTTCCCGCAGGATGAAGACGCAGTCGGTTTCCCGGGCGAACCCTTGGGCGATGTCCTCCGCCAGCGCCTTACAGCCTGGGGAGCCACACGACCCGCAATCCAGTCCAGGCAATTTTTCCAGCGTCTTTTCCATCACTTCCACCTTGTACATCGCCTTAAAAATATCCTCGTCCAGACGCATGATCGGCCGGGGCTCGATGGCCCTGCGGCTATTCGCTTCAAGTTCGGGATATCGTTGCGGCGGTGCCGAGCTGCGGACGACATCATCTGTTTTAAATTTCTCCAGCCGCTTGCGCATCCGGTGTTCAGCCACAAAACGATTTTCTACCATAAGGGGGCCGCCGATACAGCCGCCGCTGCAGGCCAGCGCTTCAATATAATCTACTTTATTCAGTTTGCCCAGAGCAACCTGTTCAAATATCTCATTCACATTGTGAATTTCATCGACAATCAAGGCATTTTTGGCGTGCAGCGCCGAGATCTCTCCGCCGGAAACCGCCCAACCGATCCCTTCCGAAGTTGCCTTGCGGCATGTCTTGTCGCGCGGAGCAGTGGTGATGGCCTTGAGAAGATCACCATAGATCTGGGATATGGCAATTGCTCCGGTAATATTGGATTTTTCAGTACCCAGCGGCTGCTTGACCGCCGTCATCTTAGCCGGACAAGGGGTGATAAACCAGACGCCGATATCCTCCGGCGCCGTTGCCAGTTCCTTGCTCCTCGAAGCCCGGACAACCCTTGCCGCGACTTCCACCGGGGCGTCGATCGGAATGAGATGATCAATCAGTTCGGGAAACTTAACCTGGACCAGCCGCACCACCGTTGGGCAGGCCGAAGAAATGGCCGGTCGCTTGATATCTTTGCGTTTTATGTATTCCCTGAGGGCTGCCGAGACAATCTCGGCACCCTGGGCGACCTCGAAAACCTCATCAAACCCCAAGCTCATCAAGCCGCATAAAATAGCGTCAACCGGCGTATCGAGACCAAACTGGGAATACAGCGAAGGGGCTGGTAACGCCACATTGTACTTGTAACCCTTCAGGTCTTCCAAGCTATCGGTAACAGCGGTTTTGGCATGATGAACACAGCGGCGAATACACTCTCCACAGTCAATACACCGGGCCTCAGTGATCTTCGCCTTGCCCCCCCGGATGCGAATGGCTTCCGTAGGGCAACGCTTGGCGCAATTGACGCAACCTTTACACTTGTCTGCGGCCAATCTGACAGAATGAAAATATTCCGGCATCATCTTCACCACACATTCAACAGTGACGGACAACCATCCGTATTCTGGTCCCGGTTCCCACTTCCGAGAAAATGGCAAACTCATCCGAGCAGCGGGCCATATTAGGCAGCCCCATCCCGGCCCCGAACCCCATCTCTCTAATGTGGTCAGGGGCGGTGGAAAACCCTTCCTGCATCGCCTGATCAATATCAGCTATACCAGGCCCCTCATCCTCCACTTCGAGTTCGGTACGGTCGGGAAAAATGTCTGCCCGCACGTTACCGCGGTAGGCGTGGATTATGACATTCATTTCCGCCTCGTAGGAACTGATGGCGATTCGCCTGATAATATCTGATGGCACCCCAATTTGCTGTAAGACGCGTTTTATCTTGCTTGATGCCTCGCCGGCAGTTTCAAAATCGGCGCCTTTCAACACAAAATCCAAATGAATCCCCTGGTCAGCTTTCACTTGACTTCACCTGTCTCGAGCAGCCTCTTACTCCACCGCTAAAAATCAACCCACACGCCTCATACATAGAAAACTCGGTCACCATCAGCGGAATCCCTTTGGCCCGGGCCATCTGAACGACCTCAGGGCCGGGTCGCTTGCCGCGGACAAATACAATGGCCGCCAGATCACCCACTTCAGCGGTGCGAATCACCTGAATATTCGTCAAGCCGGTTAAAAGCAGCGTTCGTTCCTTGCTAAACACCAGTACATCGCTCATCAGATCGGCCCCGCAAGCGGTCACGACCTCGCTATCCAAATCCTCTAACCCGCAAATCACCTCAGACTGGAGCACATTTTGCACCTCAGTCAGTTTCACCAAAATTCCCCCCATAATACGATATTAGGCTGCTAATTTTGTTAATTATTTCACAATGTTTTGGTCAAAAAATAAAGGCCTACTATTGGCCTAGCTAATTATAAAAACATCGGAAACTATATTCGCTCTTATTTTTCGATAATCCTGCTACATTTTATGATTTTTATTTACCAAATTTAGTGGCTGCCGGTGACCCTCGGCAAGATAAAGCACAATAACCAGCGAATTGAGCAGCCAGAAAAGCATCGACATTTGAATACTAAACAAAACGTAGTCGGTAAGCCCGCCGACCGCGATGCTCACCATCGCCCCGACAACCCCCAGCATCAATCCTGCCGACCAGCGGTCGGTGGCCCGTGCGGCCAAACGATAAGCGCTATAAGCGTGGCCACACAGTATCCCTAAAAAGGTCAAAAAACCAGGCAAACCGATTTCTGCGGCGATATGAAGATACATATTATGGGCGTGAAGGATTTTTGTATTGGCATTCAGCACAAAAAAGTCGTACTCCGGATAAACCATCCAATAGGCGCCCCAACCGATTCCCAGCCAGGGGTGTCCGGTGATCATGGCAATGGTGCTCTCCCATAGAGCCAACCGGAGGGTTGACGACGTATCGGTGGGGTTCATAATCGACAGCAGCCGGTCCATGACAAGCTCGTGCCCAATCACCATTGTCACCGGGATCAGCGCCAGCAGCCAGAGAATTTTGCGGTTTTTCAGCACCCCGAAGGCAATGATGAGGGCCAGCACGCTGATCCAGGCCCCACGGGAATAGGTCAGCACCAAGCAGACGCCGAGGGCCAGCACGAGAGCAAAAAACAGCGCCTTTTCGCCTCTATGGTTGGCATTACAGCCGATTCCGGCGGCAACGGCGATCATGACAACCAAGTATCCGGCCAGCAGGTTGGGGTTTTGCAGGGTGGAAAATACCCGGACTTTGAGATCGGGAAACTGGTCGCCGTCCACCCACCCAAAGGCCATATCCACACCATGAACATACTGGTAAAACCCGTAAGCCGCCACCACCCCGGCGGAAAAAAGCACCGTCAGAACCAGTCGCCTGACCTGCTGCGGCGACTGAACGTTATTGATAACCAAATAGTAGAGCAGCACATACCGCCCCATCAAATGATAATAGTTATAAAAACTAAAGCCCCGGTCCGGCGATCCCCAGATGGACGCCGCCGAAAACACCACCAGCAAAATCACCAGTATGTCAAAAGGCGAACGGCGAAGTTCCATTCTGCGGGCGGCAATCATTTTTCCGAACCACAGGACAGTTCCGCCAGCCAAAAACAGACTGGTGATAGTTAGAGAGAGGGGTAAAAAAAAGGCTATCGCCAAAATACAGTGTTCGATACAATACTTCAGGCGATATTGAAGTGGGGTCACCTGATAACTAATATTCACCGTTTCACCTAATTGTATCAATATAATTCCGGGCAAATCAACCTTTTATATTATATCCCAGTCACCGGGTTTTGTCCACTTGGAGAAGATCTCCCTGGCCGCCCCGATGAGATAGAGCGATCCAGCCACACAGATCACTCCGTCCGGGCCTGCCGCCAAGCGAGCCTTTGCATATCCGTCCTCGATAGAAGCCGCTGTCCCGACGCGCGCTGTTGTCAGAGTCCGGGCCACCACCTCTGGATCGGCGGCCCGATCAGACTGGGGCCGGACGATGATGGCGGCGTCCTCCGCCCGGATAAGCGCCGCGGTAATCCCGGCAATATCCTTGTCGGCAAGAATACCGAGGAGAAAAGCAATCTCTTTCCCGGGAAATATTTCATCCAGAGTCGCCCGCAGGGCCTCAGCACCATCCGGATTATGGGCACCGTCGACCACCACCACCGGATGCTCGTTCACAACCTCAAACCGGCCAGGCCAGCGGACAGCTGCCAAAGCGTCATCGATGACAGGCAATGTAATGCGGGGCTCCCATTCGGCGAGAACCAGTGCCGTCATGACCGCCAGGGCAGCGTTTTGCGCCTGATGGCGCCCCAGGAGATTGAGGCAAAACCGCCCCAAATCGCCGTGTTGCCTGGTCGTGATGGCCACCAATTGACGGTAGCCGTCCAGACCGGCGCTCACGCCATGAAAATCTTGTCCGAAAACGTAAAGTTGTGCCGACCGATCGGCGGCCGTCGCCTCAATCACCGCCAGCGCGTCACCTTGGGCGGCGGTGATTACCGGAACGCCCGGCTTGATAATGCCGGCTTTATGCTGGGCGATGGCCGCCACCGTATCGCCGCAGCGATCGGTGTGCTCCAGGCTGACGTTGGTAATCACCGCCACCACCGGGACAATCACATTGGTGGAGTCGAGCAAGCCCCCCAGTCCGGCTTCGATGACGGCATATTCCACCCCGGCGGCGGCGAAGTAATGAAACGATGCCGCCGTCAGCACCTCGAACTCGGTCGGGTGCTCCCAGCCGGCTGCCGTCATTTCGCTGACAAACCGGCTGGTATAGGCAATGGCCGCAGCAAATTCCGATCGTCCGGCCGGCTGGCCGTTAACCGTCATCCGCTCGGTATAATCGCTGAGATGGGGTGAAGTATACATCGCGGCCTTGATACCGGCCGCCGCCAAAATAGCTGCCAGCATCGCCGTGGTCGAGCCTTTGCCGTTGGTGCCAGCGACATGGATGGTCTTAAAGCGGCGTTCGGGATGACGCATCAGTTCCAATAATTTTTCAATCCGCGCCAACCCGAAATTCATGCCGAATTTATTTAGCGAAGCCAGGTATTCGAGGGCCTGGTCGTAGGTCATGCCAGTCACTTCCTAATTAGTTTGTTTAACAGCCTATTTACAGATTTTTATAGAAAACCAGTCTTTCCTGGATGGTCGTTAATTTATCGCGGTAATCTTGCGCTTTGGCCCGCTCCTTCTCAATAACTTCGGCCGGTGCCTTGGCTACGAAGCTCTCGTTGGCCAGCTTGCCGCCAATCCGGGAAATCTCGTTTTCTAGGTTGGCCACTTCCTTGGCCAGCCGCGCCACTTCCTTTTCCACATCGATCAGCCCCTTGAGCGGCAGATAAATTTCCACCCCGCTCACCACTGCCGTCATGGCATTTTCCGGTTTTGCGGCGCTTGCCGGTAAAACGCTGACTGTTTCGGCGGCAGCCAGGCTTTTCAGATATTGGCTGTTTTCCCCCAGCATCTTTTCCAGGGTGGGGCTGGCCGCCAGAAGGATGACCTCGCTCTTTTTGCCGGGCGGCACATTGACCTCGGCCCGCATGTTACGAATCGCCTTGATGCTTTCCATCAGCAGAGTCATATCACCCTCGGCGGTTGCATCACTTAGCTCTGGCTCTTCTTGGGGCCAGGCGGCGACAACAATGCTGGTCCCCTCGTGGGGCAGATGCTGCCAGATGGCCTCGGTGATGAACGGCATAAAAGGATGGAGCAGCTTCAGGGTATTGCTCAGCACATACCAGAGCACATACTGGGCCGTCCCCCGGCCGGCGCTGTCGTCCTTGGCGTAAAGACGGGCCTTGGCGGTCTCGATGTACCAATCGCAGTATTCATTCCATATAAATTCATATAGCCCCCGCGCCGCCTCGCCCAGCTCGAACCGATCAAGGCTGGCGGTCACGTCGGCCACCGTCCTCGCATAGCGGCTGAGAATCCAGCGGTCAGCCAGAGTATACTCACCGACTTGATTTTGGGGATCGAAGCCTTCGAGGTTCATCAGCACAAACCGCGAAGCGTTCCAGATTTTATTGGCAAAATTACGGCTGGATTCCACCCGTTCCCAGTAAAACCGCATATCGTTGCCAGGTGTATTACCGGTGATCAGCGTAAAGCGGAGGGTATCGGCGCCATATTTTTCGATGACCTCCAGCGGATCAATGCCGTTGCCCAGCGACTTCGACATCTTGCGGCCCTCACCGTCCCGCACCAGCCCGTGGATAAACACATGGCGGAAGGGAATTTCTTTCTGGAACTCCAGGCCCATAAACATCATCCTGGCCACCCAGAAGAAGATGATATCATAGCCAGTCACCAGCACACTCGTCGGGTAAAACTGCGCCAATTCCGGCGTTTTCTCCGGCCAACCCATAGTCGAAAACGGCCAAAGAGCCGAACTGAACCAGGTATCCAGCACATCCGGGTCCTGCTCCACCTTGCCGCCGCATTTGGGACAGGCGGTAATATCGGTGCGGGAAACAGTGGTCTCGCCGCACTCGCAATACCAGGCGGGAATACGGTGGCCCCACCAGATCTGGCGGGAAATACACCAATCGCGGATATTGTCCAGCCAGTTGGAGTAGACCTTGGTGAACCGGTCAGGCACGAATTCGGTTTTTCCTGACAATACTGCCGCCAGGGCCGGTTCGGCCAGCGGCTTCATTTGAACAAACCACTGCTGGGACACCAATGGCTCAATCACTGTGCTGCAGCGCTGACAATGGCCGACGGAATGGACATGTTCGTCGATTTTCACCAGATAGCCCTGCTCCTTGAGGTCGTTCACCAGAGCCTTGCGACATTCATAGCGGTCCAGGCCGGCATAGCGGCCAGCCTCGGCGGACATGGTGCCGTCAGGACTGATCACCACCATTTCCGGCAATTTATGACGAAGCCCCATTTCGAAGTCATTGGGGTCGTGGGCCGGCGTGACCTTCACCGCCCCGGTACCGAAAGACGGATCGACATAATCATCGCCGACAATCGGCAAAAGGCGGCCGATCAGCGGCAGAACCAGCTGTTTGCCGATCAGGTGGCGGTAGCGGCTGTCGTCGGGATGAACCGCCACCCCGGTATCCCCGAGAATGGTTTCCGGCCTGGTTGTCGCCACGGTGACAGATTGGTCAGGACTGCCTTCCACTTGGTAGCGCACATAAAAAAGGTTGCCCGGTTTTTCCTCGTGCTCCACCTCGATATCACTGAGGGCGGTGTTGCAGCGCGGACACCAGTTGGTGATCCGGTTGCCCTGGTAGATCAGGCCTTTCTCATACAGCGACACAAAAACTTCCCGCACCGCCTGTGAGCAGCCCTCGTCCATGGTGAAGCGTTCCCGCTGCCAGTCGCAGGAGGCTCCCAGCCTTTTCAACTGGTTGGTGATGCGGTCACCATATTGTTCTTTCCAGTCCCATACCTTTTCGATAAATTTCCCCCGACCAAGGTCATAACGGGATATCCCGTCTTTGGCCAGCATTTCCTCCACTTTGATCTGGGTGGCGATACCGGCATGGTCGCAGCCCGGCATCCACAACGTATTATACCCCTGCATCCGTTTGGCACGGATGAGAATATCCTGCAGAGTATTGTCCAGGGCATGCCCCATATGCAGCTGCCCGGTCACGTTGGGGGGCGGAATGACAATACTGTAAGGGGTCTTCTCCTGATCGACCTCGGCGTGAAACAGGCCGTTCTTCTCCCAAAATTCGTACCACTTGCTCTCCTGGGCCTGAGGATCGTACACTGTCGGGATATTTTTTTCTTCCATTGGGCTCCTCCTCAAACTGATTTCCGTGAACAAAAAAGTCCTTCCATCCATCGAAGGACGAAAGAACTGCTTCCGCGGTACCACCTTGCTTTCCGGTCACCCCTTAAAGGCTCACCGGCTTACCGTCAGTAACGCGACGAAACGGTCATGCCTACTCTTTTCAGCATGACGGCTCCAGGATGACTTTCCGCCGAATTTGCCGTGAAGCCTTGCAGCCTGAGGGCCTCTTCTCTGGACCGGCCGGATGCGGCGTACTCTTCCCTTCGCAGCCTGTACTCTACATGGATTGTAACTGATATAGCTACAATATACTTCGAGCTATGTCAATTGTCAAGTTTGCCCTTCACCGCCTTCAGCTCTTGTTTGGAAAATGCAGGAATTGGTTATTATAAGGCGAAATGTGTAAAAATATTACAAATCGGGGGTGCCAAATGTATTTTTGGAAAGTCGACTCCCTGAGGGAAGATCTCCGCACCGACAGTGTCTGCCAGCTCGACAAGCTGAAGTACCTGCTGGCTTACTTGCTGCTGACCGTCGTAGTCGCGCCTGCCTTGCGCCCGCCGACCGCTCTGGCGATATATCCTCTCTCCCAGCTCCTAGTCATCCTCGGCGGTACCGTCTGGTGCTATGTCAGCAATAGCAGGGGCGACGGCAAAGATTTCTTCGAACGCTACATCTGCCTCCAGGTGCCGCTACTCATCCGCCTCACCCTCCTCTATTTCGGAGCCATCGTTCTCTTGTCCCTCGTCGCCGGCTCCCAGTTTAGTCATCTGATGATCACCAATATCAAGATGGCCATCTATTTATCATCTGCCCTCGGCCTTGGGTTTCATTTTCTGCTCTTTGCCTGGCTCCAGCTGCACATCACTCGCCTGGCAACCCCAGTCGTCCCAGCGTCGCCGCTGGTTGGTCAAGGCAACGTTGTCGAATAATTCCGCAGGATTTCTTCGATTTATAGCGAATTTAGGATAAATCCATTCTACCAGTCTGGCGATAGGAGCGTATCCATGAAGCAAATAGTCCTCACCATCGACGGCCGTCAGATAACCGTCAACCACCAAACATCCATACTCAACGCCGCCCGCCTGCTGGATATTCATATCCCCACCCTCTGCCACCTCGCCGACCTGACGCCTGAAGGCAGTTGCCGGATTTGCGTCGTCGAAGTGGCCGGTCTTCGCAGCTTGGTGTCAGCCTGTACCCACCCAGTCAGCGAAGGCCTGGTGGTGCGCACCAACTCTCCGGCCATTGAGGACGCCCGCCGCTTGGTGGTTGAAATGCTGCTTGCCAATCACCCGGCCGACTGTCTGACCTGCCAGAAAAGCCTCGACTGCGAACTGCAACGTCTGGCCCAGGATCTCGGGGTAAGAACAGTCCGGCTCAAAGGCGCCATTCGCGAATATCCGCTGGACGACTCCAATCCCTTTATCATCCGGGACAACACCAAATGTATCCTGTGCGGCCGCTGTGTCCGGGCCTGCAAAGAACTCCAGTGCTGCAACGTTCTGGATTGGTCGGAGCGCGGCTTCAACAGCAAGGTCACACCTGCCTTTGATAATGACATGGCCGAATCGGACTGCGTCTTCTGCGGCACCTGCGTTTCCGCCTGCCCGGTGGGCGCGCTGACCGAAAAGCCCCTTTTCGGCACCGGCCTGCCTGATAAAAAAGTAACCACTACCTGTCCCTTCTGCGGGGTGGGTTGTAATTTCGACCTAAACGTAAAAAACGGCAAAATCATCGGCGTCACCTCCCATGTGGACAGCCCGGTCAACGGCCGCCTGCTGTGTGTGAAGGGACGCTTCGGCACCGACTTCGTCCACAGCCCGGACCGGCTGACCACCCCTCTCATAAAAAAAGATGGCCATTTTATCGAAGCCACCTGGGACGAAGCTCTGTCCCTGGTAGCCGACAAGCTGGGGGCCATTAAAGAGACCTACGGCGGCGATGCCATCGCGGCGCTGAGCTCGGCCCGCTGCGTCAATGAGGAAAACTACCTGCTGCAAAAATTCATGCGCGCGGTCATCGGCACCAACAATGTCGATCACTGCGCCCGAACCTGACACAGCCCCACCGTGGCCGGTCTGGCCACATCATTCGGTTCCGGGGCAATGACCAATTCCATCAACGAAATCCCTGACAGCGAAGTCATGTTTGTCATCGGCGCCAACCCGCCGGAAGCCCACCCGGTTATCGGCGCAAAAATGCGCCAGGCGTTGGCCAAAGGAGCCAAGCTCATCGTCGCCGACCCGCGCAAAACCGAGCTGGCCCAGCGAGCCTCCATCTGGCTGCGCTTAAAACCTGGCAGCGACGTCGCCCTGATCAATGGCCTGCTCCACCTGATCATCGCCAACAGTTGGCACGATGAAGAGTTCATCGCCCACTGCACCACCGGTTTTGAAACTGTGGCGCAAACCGTGAAAAAATACACCCCCGCCTATGTCGCGAAAATTACTGGTGTCGCACCCGAGACCCTCTATTCGGCAGCCAAACTTTACGCCACCGCTGGCCGGGCGTCGATCTTCTACACCCTCGGGATTACCGAGCACACCTCCGGCACCGACAACGTCATGAGCCTGGCCAACCTGGCCATGCTGACAGGCAACGTCGGCAAACCGTCCGCCGGCGTCAACCCGCTGCGGGGCCAAAACAATGTCCAGGGGGCCTGTGACATGGGGGCGCTGCCCAATTTCCTGCCAGGCTACCAGCAAGTCAAATACCCTGACATTCGTCAAAAATTCTCCCAGGCCTGGGGAGTGCCCCTGCCGGGAAATCCGGGACTGATGCTGCCTGATATGTTTGACGCGGCGGTCCGTGGCGACCTCAAGGCCATGTATATCATGGGCGAAGACCCAGTGCTGTCTGACGCCGACGCCCATCACGTCCGGCGAGGATTGGAAAACCTCGAATTCCTGGTGGTTCAGAATCTCTTCCTGACCGAAACCGCCAAACTGGCGGACGTCGTTCTGCCGGCAGCCAGCTTTGCCGAAAAATCGGGTACCTTCACCAACACCGAACGCCGAGTGCAACTGGTGCGCCAGGCCATTGAGCCCATCGGCGACAGCCGCCCCGACTGGCAGATCATTGTCGACCTCGCCAACCGGCTCGGCTACCCTATGGACTATGCTAATCCGGCGGCCGTCATGGCCGAAATCGCCGCCCTCACCCCGGTTTACACAGGCATAACCTATGATCGCCTGGAGGAGGCGGGACTGCAGTGGCCGGTGCCCGATCCCGCCCACCCCGGCACCCGCTATCTTCACGCCGACGGCAACTTCACCTGCGGGCTGGGTTACTTCATGGCGGTGGAATACCAGCCGCCGGCCGAAGTCCCGGATGACGAATATCCCTTCCTCCTCACCACCGGCCGTATCCTCTATCATTACAATGTCAGCACCCATCGCCATTCGCGCCACCTTACCGCCTACCGGCCGGAAGAACGGGTGATGGTCCATCCCCAGGACGCCGCCCAGCTTGGCCTAGCTGACAGCGACTGGGTCAATGTTACCTCCCGGCGGGGCGACGTCAAGGCTGCGGTCTGGCTGACCGACGCAGTGCCGCCCGGGGTGGTGTGGATGTCCTTTCACTTCCCGGCCTGCCCCACCAACCAGGTGACCAGCGGCGCCTACGACCGGGTGACCAAAACCTACGAGTACAAAGTCTGCGCCGTCAAAGTGAAAAAGATACCTGCCGAGTAAAAAGAGATAAGGAAGTGGCCGCCCATGCCACAAATCATATCTGCCGACAATGACAAGTTGCTTGACGCCGTTGCCTCCCTGTTTCGGGAGTACGCCGCTTCCCTTGGCTTCGACCTGTCGTTCCAGGGCTTCGAAGAGGAACTCGCCAATCTACCGGGAGAATACGCCCCACCCTACGGTCGGCTGTTACTGCTGCTCCAGGATGGCAAACCGGTCGGCTGTGTGGCCCTCCGTCGTCTCGACGCCGGCATCGCTGAAATGAAACGCTTATATCTGCAACCATCCTGTCGCGGCCGGGGGTATGGGCAGCTGTTAGCCCAGGCAATCATCCAGGAGGCGATCGCAGCCGGGTACCGGACTATGCGCCTCGACAGCCTGGCCAGCATGAGCGCCGCCATTACCCTTTATCAGTCAATGGGCTTTACCCCCATCCCAGCCTATCGGTACAATCCTGTGCAAGGGGCAATCTACCTGGAAAAAGAACTCTAGCCACCCAAATAGCGCAGCCCCCCATTCATCTGGGGGGCTTTTTATGTACGGTGCAGGCACCCTGCAACGCGAAAAGGACCTGCCACCGTTCCTTATGTTGGGATCATTTGGACCGCCTATCATTTTCAGCCATTAAGTACCTGATGACTGGCAATCTACCAGTCACTCTCATCCGGATCACGCCAGTGATGGTAGCCCCAGCCCCCACCCCATCCCCACGGATGCCAAGGGTGCCAGGGATGATAAGGATGATAGCCCCAGCCGCCTCCCCACGGTCTGGCCGCGCCGGCGACGATCATTTGCCGGGAAGGGTCAAGACCATTTTCTGTGCATTTACGGGCCATTGCCGCCCCTCCTTTCCAACGTCCTGTTACATCTTATGTGGTCGATCCGGCCGGCGTGCCACAGTGGTAAAGCGGCAAAAAATAAAAAGACACCTTTTCGCAACCGAAAAAGTGTCTGCCGTCTTTGCATTTTCTGGTTTGCCTTCCTATATGGCGGCCAAGGTAAACAAAAAAATCATAACCCCCACCAGCCCGTTCCGCATGAAATAGCGCTGGTTGACCCGGCTAAAGTCGCCTGGGTTGACAATGGTGTGCTGATAGAGGAGAAGTCCCCCCGCCGCCGCCACGCCGACATAGTAAAAAGAGCCTAGTCCATAGATCACCCCGGCCGCGGCGAATGCGGCAATGCTCACAACATGCATCCCTTTGGCCAACAGCAAAGCCCTGGCAACACCAAACCGTACCGGCATGGAATGCAGTCCATGATCTTTATCGAAAGCAACGTCCTGACAGCCGTAAATGACATCAAAGGCCGCGATCCAAATGCCCACCGCCAGCCCGAGCAGCGCCACCGGCGGCGTAATCGCCCCCCGGATGGCGATCCATGCACCGACTGGCGCCGCGGCCAGAGCCACTCCGAGCACCAGGTGACAGGTCCAGGAAAAGCGTTTCATATAAGGATAAACGACAAAAGGGATGACTGCCAAGGGCCATAACACCCGGGCAAGGGGATGCAATTGAAACGCCGCCAGCAAGAAGACAGCCAGGCTGAAGGCGATAAACGCGAGCGCCTCATGAGGCTTTATCGCGCCGGTAACCATCGGCCGCTGGGTGAACCGCGGGTGCAGGCGGTCGTATTTTAAATCGATGAAATTATTGAGGGCTAGTGCCGCGCTCCTCGCTCCCACCATCGCCACAGTGACCCATAATAGATCACGCCAGGCCGGCAGACCACCGGCCGCCAGGATGGCGCCGAGATAGGCAAATGGCAAAGCGAAAATAGAATGGGAAAAAACGATATTGTCCAGATGTGCTTTTAGCTTAGTCAAGATTCAGTTCCTTCCATTTCATGTCAACCAGTTTTTTGATATCAGCCGACATCGTGATCTCGTCCGGCCATTCTCTGGTATTTCCTTCTTCCGGCCAGGTTTTGGTGGCATCAATGCCGACCTTGGTCCCCCATTTGGGCTGGGGTGAAGAATGATCCAGAGCGTCCAGCGGACCGTCCACCATCACCATGTCGCGGCGGGCGTCGATGTTGTTAAAGACCCGCCACCAGACCTCATTCATATCCTGGACATTGACGTGGGCATCCACGACAATAATCATCTTGGTGAACATCATCTGCCCCATCCCCCAGATGGCATGCATGATTTTTTTGGCCTGCTGGGGATAGCTTTTCTTGATCGAAATCACGGCACAGTTATGAAATACCCCTTCCAGCGGCAGGTTGATATCCACGATCTCCGGCAGCTGATGCTGCAGCAGCGGCAAGAAAATCCGCTCACTGGCCTTGGCCAGGAAACAATCCTCCATCGGCGGCTTGCCCACAATGGTGGCCGGATAGATCGGATTTTTCCGGTGGGTAACGCAGGTCAGATGAAAGACCGGATAGTCTTCTGCCAGGGAATAATAGCCGGTATGGTCGCCGAACGGCCCCTCCCGCCGCAGTTCCTCTGTCAGCACATAGCCTTCGAGAATGATCTCCGACTGAGCAGGTACCTCGACATCCACCGTCTCACACTTGACCATTTCCACCGCCTTGTGGCGAAGAAAACCGGCAAAGACAATCTCATCGATCCCTGGCGGCAGAGGTGCGGTAGCCGCATACGTCACCGCCGGATCGCCGCCGATGGCCACCGCCACCTCGATACGGTCCCGGCCGAGGTCGCGATGAGCCCGATAATTTTCGGCGCCGCCTTTATGAATATGCCAGTGCATGCCTGTGGTCTTTTCATCATAAACCTGCAGCCGGTACATGCCGACATTACGCTTGCCGTTTTGCGGATTTTTGGTAAATACCAGCGGCAGGGTGATAAACCGCCCCGCATCATCAGGCCAGCACTTCAATACCGGAAATTTGGCCAGTGAGGGTGCATCCTTGATGATCACCTCTTTACAGGGGCCGGTTTTGACGTATTTCGGGAAATGAATCGCCTTGCGGGCAGTGGGAATAATCTGCAGCAAATCCATTTTTCGCTGCACCGAGATATAAGGAAGCTTCAATATCTCCCTGATCTCGGCGGCGATATCGTCGATCTTATCCACTCCCAGTGCCAGCGCCATCCGCTCCATGCTGCCGAAGGCATTCATCAGTACCGGGATATCATAGCCTTTTACGTTCTCAAACAGCAGGGCGACATTCTTGTCGCCCTGCATTTTCGACACCCGATCGGTGATCTCGGTGATTTCCAGTTCACAGTCCACCTGGTGGCTAATCCGTTTCAGCCACCCCCGGCTCTCCAGGGCGGCGATAAATTCTCTAAGATCGTTATACGCCAAGCGCACTGACTCCCTTCCGCCAACGCCTATTTACGCAAAACATATTTTACAATCAAAAGACTGGATTCGTACAAAATGAGCAAAGGAACAGCCACCATGGTTTGAGAAACCACATCAGGGGATGGGGCGATGACCGCGCCGACCACAAAGGACAGCACCAGCATCACCTTACGCTTGCCAGCAAGAAATTTAGAGCTGACCAGCCCCAATTTGGCCCCCACCAGGATCACCAGCGGCAATTCGAATACAAAACCAAACGGCAGCAAAAAGGATATGACAAAGGACAGATACTCCCCCAGGGAGAAAAGCGGCTGCAGCTCATCAGTCGCAAAGCCCATGAAAAATTTGATGCCGGCCGGCAAGACCAGCACATAGGAAAATGCCAGCCCCACAAAAAACAGGATAACCGAAGCAGGCACCAAAAATATCGACGTCTTCCGTTCCTGCCTGGTCAGGGCCGGCACGACAAACGCCCAGGTTTGATAGAGAACCAGCGGCAATGCCAGCAAGAAACCGGCAAAAACTGATACCTTCAAATAGGCAAAAAATGCTTCCGCCGGATTCATATAATACAGTTTGCCGGCTGGGGCAGTTATGAGGTGGATCAGCTCGGCCGCGTAAAAATAGCAGCCTGAGCTGGTAATGAGAATGGCCACAATACAGGTAATCAAGCGCCGCCTGAGTTCCTGCAAATGATCGACCAGCGACATTTCTGCGCCGGTAGTCGTCTTTTCCTCTTGCTCAAGCTCCTCTTGCGGTTTTATATCAGACATCGCTGTTCCTCACTTTGTTTCTTCGGCCTTTTTCGCGTCGACTTTTTTCTCTTCGTCGGTTTTCTTCTCGTCGTCCTTGTGTTCTACCGGTTTCGCCTCAATATTGATCGTCTCATCCTTGGTATGGTCATTGCTCATGGCCCGGCGAAATTCATTCAGCCCTTTGCCCACGGCTTTGCCCACTTCAGGAAGCTTGCCTGGCCCGAACACGACAAGCGCGATCACCAGGATCAGAATCAATTCCGGCATACTAAAGTTCAGCATCAGTTCCACGTCCCTTCCCGCTACTCCATTTATTATTATACTTGTCTGACCGCAAAAAGACAATGGACATGCGGCCTGCTCACGACACACCGGCAAAATCAAAACGGCGGCCATCAGGTTTTTAAACCCAATCACCGCCGCCAAAAATTATCCCACCTGTCCGAGCAACTTGCCTGGATTGAGGATGTTGTTGGGGTCAAGGGCCATTTTAATGCCCCGCATGACTGCCAACCCCTCTTCGCCAAACTGCTTCGGCATGTATTTGAGTTTGCCCAGCCCGATCCCGTGCTCGCCAGACAAGGTTCCGCCAAGATCCAGCGCCGTCGTAAAGATCTCGTCCATTGCCTGATAGACCCGCTTCATTTCCTCAGGATTTCTCAGATCGGTCACCAGTGTAGGATGCAGATTGCCGTCGCCGGCGTGGCCAAAGGTGCCGATCGCCACATCGTAGCGGGCGGCGATCTCGGTCACGCGGCGCACCATATCCGGCACCTTGTCCCGCGGTACAGTGGCGTCTTCGCAGAAGGTCGACGGCCGGAGCTTGGCCAACGAAGGCAGTGCTGCCCGCCGGGCCGCCCATATCTGGTCGCGTTCCTGGGCGCTGCCGGCCACCCGGACCTCGCCGCCGTTGTCTCTGAGCACTTTTTCCATCTTCGCGGCATCATTCTCCACCGTAGCGGCGTCGCCGTCCACCTCAGCCAAAATGATAGCCTCCGCTTCCACCGGCAGTCCCAGCTTAGCGAACGTTTCCACCGCACGAATAGTATAATTATCCATGATCTCCAGGGTCGCCGGAATAATTTTGTTGCTGATAATGTCGGCAATGGCCTGGCCGGCGCCGTTTAAATCCTTAAAGACGGCAATCATGCTTTTGCGGTGGGTGGGTGCAGCGACAAGCCGCAGCGTCACCTTGGTAATGACCCCCAGCGTCCCCTCCGAACCGGTCATCAGCATCACCATATCATAGCCAGGCGCCCTCGCCGTCCTGCCGCCGAATTCGGCAATCTGTCCGTCCGGCAATACCACTTCCATCCCGGTCACATAATGCTTCGTAACCCCATATTTGAGGCCCCTCAGGCCGCCGGAGTTTTCCGCCACCGTGCCGCCGATACTGGCTGTAGTGACAGTGCCGGGGTCGGGCGGATAGATCAGCCCGAATGGTTCCACGCCGGCGTTGAGCTCGGCGACAATCACGCCTGGTTCGACTACCGCCACCAGATTGTCAGGATCGATTTCCAGAATCCGATTCATCCGGGTGGTATAAAGCACGATACCGCCCTCCATCGGCACAGTTCCGGCGCTCAGGTTGGTGCCGGAGCCTCTGGTATACACCGGAATCTTTTCCCGGTTGGCCAGCTTGAGTATGGCGGCTGTCTGCAGCGCATCAGCCGGCTGCACCACGACCTCAGGGAGATTGAAAAAACCGGGGGTGGCGTCATAGCCGTAACAGATAAGATCTTCCTTCTCGGCAGATACCCATTGCTCGCCGACAATGGCTTTCAGTTCACCGATTATGCTATCTTTCATTCCACTTCCTCCTCTAATCCCCAAAAAAATATTGCAGATTCGGCGGCGGTCCCAGCCGCCTTTCCCAGGACGGAAAACGACGCTTTCCCCCCTGAGAAAGGCGCGGCGGGTCGAACCCCCCGCGCCGCTACAGGGCCCTTTAGATTATGGCAGCATCCAGCGCAGCGCGTAGGCCTGCAAATAAGTCAACACACCCATAAAGCAGACCATCGCGATACTGTGGACCAGAGTGAAGCGGAAGATAGTACCCTCTTCGCCCACCAGGCCGGTAGCCGCAGTAGCGACTGAGATGCTCTGCGGCGAGATCATTTTGCCGCAGACGCCGCCGGAGGAGTTGGCGGCAACAGTCAGAGCCGGGTCGATATTCAGCTGCTCAGCCGCCGTTTTCTGCATGGCGCCGAACAGGGCGTTGGACGAAGTATCGGAACCGGTCAGGAATACCCCGAGCCAGCCGAGGAAGGGCGCAAAGAACGGGAAGGCCGAACCGGTGGCTGTGAACGCCAGACCAAGAGTCGAGCTCATACCCGAGTAATTCATGATATACGCCAGACCCAAAATCATGGCGATGGTGCAGATCGGGAAAACCAACTGCTTAATGGTTTTGCCGAAACAGGTTACAGCCCGGCCGACGCCATAATTCGGGATGACCGCCAGCGAGAAGATGCCGGCAAACAAGATGGCGGTGCCAGCGGCCGAAAGAATGTTGATCCCATAAGTAGCCGCATAAGGAGCCGCTTTGGCGACAACAGGCACTGTCTTGATCACGACGTTATGCAGTCCCGGCCAGGCAACAAAGGTCAAGCCAACAGCCTTCTCCCAACCAAGCAGGACATTTTTGAAACCTACAAATTTATCGTCGGCCCACAGGAAAACCAAGGCCGCCAGGATGAGATAAGGAGCCCAGGCGCGGAGCACTTCGCCCAGCGAGTATTTGAGCTCCACCGCGCCGGTGGCGGCAGGCAGTTCATCCGGGAAATGCCATACCTGACTGGGTTTCCATATTTTCAGGAAGACCAAGAGGCCGATAATGGTAACAAAAGCCGAAGTGATATCCGGCAAATACGGATTCACATAGTTCGAAGTGAAGAACTGAGTACCTGCGAACAAGACCCCGCAGACCAATACGGCAGGCAGCACTTCCATCGAGCGTTTCCAGCCGCACATCAGCACAACCAGCCACAGCGGCACGAGGACCGACAGGAAGGGCAGTTGACGACCGACAATCTTACTGATGGTCATCGGATCGATGCCGCTGACCTGACCGGCGACCACAATGGGGATACCGATGGCCCCGAAGGCCACCGGAGCGGTATTGGCAATCAGGCAGATACCGGCGGCGTATACGGGATTAAAGCCTAGCCCCACCAGCATGGCGGCGGTAATAGCCACCGGGGTGCCGAACCCGGCGGTTCCCTCGATGAACGATCCGAAAGCGAAGGCGATAAACAGGGCCTGCAGACGACGGTCATCAGTGATAGAGGCCAGAGAGTTTTTGATAATCTCGAACTCACCGGACTCAACCGTCATATTGTAAACCCAGATAGCGGTAATAACAATCCAGACGATCGGGAAAATCCCGACCAGTCCGCCAAGGACGGTGGCATTAATGGCCAGACCAACAGGCAATCCCCAGCCGACAATAGCAAGAATGACAGCCGAACTCACCCCGAAGAATGCGGCATGATGCCCCTTGGCACGTCTAATTCCCAACATATACAACAAAATAAATAATGGAATTGCGGCCACAAGCGCGGAAAGACCGATACTGTGCATTATCGGATCATACACCTGTGAAAAATTCACCTGTACACACCCCTTTTTTTCATTTAGCCAAAAAGAAAGATAATGTCCACATGTTGCTGTCGCCTCTCCCCAAGCCTCACCTCCTTTTCGAACCAGCCTTCAGGCGCAGAAAACCATTTTCTCTTCTGGAATTATAAGCAAATAACATCGTGAAATTTATAACTTACAGTATATTCTGAAAATTCACGACCGAAAAATAAGGCTTCCCACTGCCAAGAATTATCAACTAATTGCAGATAGTTCTAAGATGGGAAGCCAAAATCGTCGCGAATCTTGTACTCTGGGGAAATTTCCCGCAAATTCTTTAGCGAACTAATGCCACCGCTTTTTAGCGTCTTCATGGCCTCTTCGACCATGTTCAGATGTTCGCGCATCCGGCGCCGGGCCAGATTTGGATTTTTACCGGCGATAGCCTCATAGATCCCTACATGAGAATTGTATAACACCATCGGCATATTTTCCACCATAAACAATTTCTGTCGTGAACTGCGGAAGGTGTGAGCCATCAAATCAGAAATAGTGCCCATCATTTTGATCAATATCGGGTTGTTCGCCGCTGCCGCCACCGCAAAATGAAAATCCGAGTCGGCGTTGTCGCCGATTTCGCCGCGTCGAACCTCGTTCATCATATTCTGGATGGCCCGCTGAATGGCCTCCAAATTGGCTGGAGTAACCCGGGTGGCGGCTAAAGCCGCCGTCTCCACCTCGAGAATTTTACGCACCTCGAGCAGCTGCATAATATCGTCGATTTCCACCTGTATCAAAAAGGAAAGCGGTTCAAGCATTCCTTCGAAGGATACCTGCCGGACGAAACTGCCTTCCCCGGGGCGAATGGCAATGATTCCCATCATCTCCAAAGCGCTAAATGCCTCGCGGACAGACGCCCTGCTTACATTCAGCTTATCTGACAGCTCTCGCTCAGACAGAAGCTTGTCGCCAGGCTGAAGCTTCCCGTCAACAATCAGTTTTTTAATTTGTTCTATGATTTCCTCGTAGACTTTTTTTGTTTTCACTGGCCTAAACATGTTTTCCTCCGTGAATCAAAATTTGCGGAGGCCGACGAAATCGGCAACTTGAATGAGAGCTTCCCGCACATCTTTTGCGAGTGAAGTCGGCAGACTATTCTGTGCCAGTTTCAAATACTCACCTACCCGCTGGTAAGAGTATTCGACAGCGTCAGTCTCATGAATGATGGCCATACTTTGTTTTAATTTACTGTCCGACATGTCCTTGGCCAGAATCAATTGTCGCAATTCGTCACCACGCCTGCTATGCTGCAAGGCATAAATGACTGGAAGGGTCAGTACCCCCTGCTTTAAATCGTTGCCAGCCGGCTTGCCAATTTGTTCCGACGACGCAGTGACATCCAAAATGTCATCTGTAATCTGAAAAGCCATCCCGATGGCATGGCCGTACTGATGTAGCGCTTTGACATCCACCTCATCCAGCCCTGCGGAAAAGGCGCCAAGTTCACAGCTGGCGGCAATGAAAATAGCCGTCTTTTTAGCAATCCGGTCCAAATAATTGGCCTCATCCTGCTCCGGGTTGAAGCAATCGCGAATCTGTATAATCTCGCCTTCACACATCCCGCAGATGGTCTCGGTCAGTACTTTCAGAGTCCGGCTGCCGGCGTCGCAGGCAATCAGCGAAAAAGCCTTGGCGAAAAGATAGTCACCAGCCAGCACCGACGAATGGTTTCCCCAACGGGTGTTCGCGGTAGGCAAGCCCCGCCGGGTGGCAGCCTTATCGATGACATCGTCATGAACCAAAGTTGCCATATGAATTAATTCAATGGCAATCGCTACCGGCAAAATTTTCGACAAGCTCGGTTGACCGCTTTTGGCGCATAAAAAGTACAGGGCGGGCCGAAGACGTTTACCACCCGCCCTGAGTAAATGACTCCCAATATCGGTCACCAAATCAACCTGAGAGCGTATCACAGAAGCCAGTTCAGCTTCGACCGCCACCAATTCACTATTCACTAGGTCAAACATGGCGTGTTGTTTCACATAATCACCCAACTACCCTTAATCTGCTTCTATCATACTACACATATCGCTACAGTCTATGCTTTGCTGCTAATTTATTTCTTCTTTTCTACCCGGATAGCACAATCGGGGCAAACCATCTGACAGATACCGCAGACGATGCATTTTTCCATATTTGCCTCAACCCTCGGTGTGCCATAAACGCCAAGCCCCTCAGACCAGCTGATGCATTTTACCGGGCATTTTTCGATACATAGGCCACAACCTTTGCACAGGCCGGGGAAAATAGCCCACTGGCCTTTCGCATTTTCGCCAACTGCTGATTCCCAATTCACTGTTGCCATGTTATCCCCTCCTTACCTCGCCACCGCGTTTTTGATCAGCTCATATCCGCGCTCAAGTGCCTTGAAATTCATTTCACGCAGCTGCGGATTGGTTTTGAATTTATCGCCGAGCTTGGTTTCAAGCGCCTTCTTGATGGCCTCCAGCGGTAAAACCTCGGTAGCGGCGATCACAGCACCCAAAATGATGATATTGAATACCCGCGGATGCAATTCGTCCTTGGCGATATCATTGGCAGGAATCGGAATGACTTTGGCCACATCGGTGGGGATGTCGGCAGGATCGACGCCCGGTCCGGGTCTGGTAAAGGAACAAGTCTTAGTTTCGCCCGCGATCATATCCTGCTGCATGTCCTGATTCGGTTCATCGGCTGTCGGGCAGGGGGGAGTGACGTCGAAATACTGCATCCCGACCACATTGTCGCCCACTTCGGCTTCCTGAACCAGCGAGTTGTCATAGATGTAAATCGTATCTTTGCCGGCGTGCAATCTTGTCCGTTTTACCGCTCGCGGGCTGAGAGGGATCAGAATGTCGGCCTTTTGGAATTTTGGTGCGCCGATCGGTCCATCGCTGATTTGCACATACGCGATCGAAACGCCGCCCCGTTGCTCCACGCCGAAATTGGGGATATATAAAGCATTCTTGCCTTCTTCATTCGCAGCTTCGGCTAATATCTCAGCGATCGACTGAACACCTTGGCCGCCTTCACCGGCCAGAGCAATTTTTACGACTTTTGCCATTGCTTAGCCCTCCTTCGCCTGCGGTGTACGCAGTTCTCCGACCTTAAAATATTGAGTCATATCCTTTTCAACGAATTCCCAGGTTTGCTTGGCGTTGGTCCGCCAGTTGGTCGGACAGGACGACAGGCATTCAACAAATGACAGACCGTTGCCGGCTATCTGATTTTCCAGGGCTTTCTTGATAAAGCCTTTCAGCTGGCGAACATTGGCGATAGTTCCCCGGGCCACATAGGCGCCTTCAGGAGCAACCGCAGCCACCATTTCCGGCCCCTTGGTCGGATTGCCGGTTTCGGCGACATCACGGCCATAAGGCGAAGTCTCGGTCTTCATTCCCGGCAGCGTCGTCGGGGCCATCTGACCGCCAGTCATGCCGTAGTTACAGTTGTTGCAGAGAATGATAGTGATCTTCTCGTTGCGCACCGCGGCATTGAAGAGATGCTGCGAACCGATGGCATAACCGCCGCCGTCGCCCATATAGACGATGCCGATAATATCGGGTTTGGCTCTTTTCATCCCGGTAATGACCGGCGCAGTCCTGCCGTGATGGGTCTGGACGCTGTCAGAGGCGAAAAAGTCCCAGGAAAGCAGCGAACAGCCGATGTCGCAGCCGAAAACCAGTTGATCCTTAATCCCCAGCTCATCAATGGCCTCACCCAGAAGCTTCAGGATAATCCCATGGCCGCAGCCGGGACAAAATTTATGCGGTTTAGTATCTTCGTTCCAGCAGGATGGCATCGCCGGCTGGAGAACGTTGTTCTCTTTCAGTTCTTGCATTTTTTCTTCCCCCTGCCTTACAGTTTGTTGTATTCTGCCACGAGATCCTCGGTGGTAATCCCCAGTCCGGGACGCAACATGGGAGCAATTTCGACCGGCGTGCCGTAGAGAGCGGTTTGAACAAATTTCAGGAATTGCCCATAGGCCGACTCGGCAACAAGAAGTTTCTTGGCATTTCGGGCAGCCTTACGAAGCTGCTCTTCCGGGAAGGGGCGAACGGTAATCGGGCGGAAGAAGCCGACCTTCTTGCCTTCGGCCCGCAGTTGGTCATAGGCGCCCATCGCCGCCCGGGAGACAATGCCGTGGGTAACCAGGATCACGTCGGCGTCTTCACAGCCTTTTTCCTGCCACTCGACCGTCTCGGCCGCCATGGCTTCCCAGTCACGCTGGTTGGCCATAACCACCTCGTACAATTCGTCTTCGGTGTTGTATGTATTGCGCAAATGTTTAAACTGTTTGCCAGGCTTATTCTCGCCGACAATCGCACCAGTCGGGACCAGCTTGACCCCTCTGGCTTCCGGTTCATAAATCGTCAGCGGCTCACGCATCTTCGCCTGGTAGCCGTCTGCCAGAATAAAGGTCGGGAAACGGTAAGTCCAGGCCATGTTGAAAGCCTTGATGGTATAGTCAAACAGTTCCTGATGGTTTGCGGTCGAGTACACCAGGCGGTGGCCTTCGCCGTTGCCGCCGAAGCAAGTCAGCTGGGTTTCCTGTTGAGCATAAATAACCGTGGCCGTCGAGGGACCGCCACGCTGTTGAATAAAGAACACTCCTGGCAGACGCATCATTTCCGCCATACTGATCGATTCCTGCATCAGGGTATTTCCCGGTCCAGCCGTTCCAGTAAAGGCCTTGCGTCCAACCATTACACCGCCCAGCATGGTGAACCCCGCAGAAATCTCGTCCTCTGTCTGGAGAAACTTTTTGCCGTATTTCGGCGCAAGTCTTGTCCAATAGTGCATGATCTCATTTTGCGGAGTGATGGGGTAACCGTACATGATATCCGCCTTTGCTGCGACGCAGCCCCAGGCAACGACTTCATTGCCTGTCATGAAGACTCTCTGTTCACCTTGAAGGGAAACTTCGGCCATTAATGGCACCTCCTAATAGATTCTCTGCTGAGATTAATATAAAGGACGGACTTCCCCGGCCCTCCATAACGGTAAAATCCTGTCCTCCAGCGATAACTATAGTCTTTCCCCAACAAGACTGCCCATTCATGCGATCTTGGGCAGCAGAGAAAAGGCTGTGGCGGACAGGTGGTCTGACCAACTATCTAACAATTTATTCGATCAGCGGACATGAAATCCTCCTTAACAGGTAGGCAATTTCACTTTTTTTCAAGCAGCGCCGCCAAAGCGACAGACTGGATTTTCGCTTCAAAAGTATCGGCCCGGGAGGTAAGCACCACCGGCTTGGCCGCACCGAGCACCAGTCCGGCCAGCGGACTCCCGCCGAAATATACCATCGCTTTAAAGAGAACATTGCCGACTTCCAGATTAGGAGCCAGGAGAATATCGGCGACACCGGCCACAGGGCTGTTGATCCCCTTATGACGGGCGGCCTCAACGCTGATGGCGTTATCCAGCGCCAACGGTCCGTCAATCATTACCCCTTTGAACTGGCCCCGCTCAGCCATCTTCGACAGAGCGGCGGCATCCAGCGTCGCCGGCATGTCGGGGTTTACCGTCTCCACTGCCGCGATGGCGGCAACCTTGGGCGGATTGATTCCAAGCGCCCGGGCCAGGCCCAGACAATTTTCCAGAATCTCGGCCTTCTGCGCTAGAGTAGGGGCAACATTCATCGCACAGTCAGTAAGCAAAATCAGCCGGTCATAGCCCTTCGGCTCCATGACAAGGGCGTGGCTCAGCAGGCGACCGGTACGGAGACCGACCTGCTTGTCCAGCACTGCCCGGAGCAGATCAGCGGTACCCACAAGGCCCTTCATCAGGATATCGGCTTCGCCGCCGGAAACCAAGGCCACGGCGCGCAAAGCCGCCTGACGGTCGTCAGGTTCATGAATAACAGACAGACTGCCAAAATCCATCTCCAGCTTGTTCGCGACTGCCTCAATCTTCGCCGCGTCCCCGACCAGGATAAAATCGGCCACGCCTCGTTCCTTGGCCCCTTTTACCGCCTCCAGCACCGCGTCGTCCTGCGCCACCGCTACAGCTACCCGTTTCGGCGGCAGGCCGCGCACCGCGTCCAAAATTTGTGCAAAATTCTTCATCATCACTTCTCAGCCCTCCCAAAATAACGCATCGTAGTCTTCTTCCATTCACGAGTGCTAAACAACATAATGTAGTCATCCAGAGCGACAGTTGCCGCCAGCCTGGCGGCAATGGCACGGCACTCTTCGCGGGAATGGCCGTGCAACATGATATAAAAATTATAGGGCCACTGGGGATAGGACGCCCGTTCATAACAATGAGTAATCGCCGGGTCAGCCACCATTAAGGCGGCTACCTCGGTAATCCTCGCCGGCGGCACCTGCCAGGCGCATAACGCATTGGCCGAATACCCCACTTCCCGATGCCTGAGTACTGCTCCCATGCGTCGCATTTCCCCTGCGCGCCGGTATTTTTCCAGTCGGGCCAGCAATTCGTCTTCGCTGACGCCGATTTTTTCTGCCAGTTCGCGGTAAGGTTCCTTTACCAGCGGGAAGTCATCCTGGGTGGCGGCAATTATTTTTTTATCCACTGCATCAAACATCAATTTCTTCTCCAGTATCGCTCAATCCCATCGCTTTACTTTCTTGCCTTAGTCTTCCCAGCAAGCCGATTCCTCTTACAAGCGCCGCCGACCATTTCCCTTCTGCCAGCAGCCAAGCAAATTTCACCGGACTTCACCGGTTGCCACACCGAAATATTGTTATTTATTTCTTTCTCCATCCCTCAAAATCCTGCATAATCGCCGATAATAAGCAACCACGCACCCTGACCATAAAAAAAGTCCGCCAAACCTTTTTGAAAGGGTTGGACGGACCGTCTCAGTTACATCATCCTATTAGTTTTTCGCCGCTACAATCCAGGCCCCGCCGCTTGCCGGAACCAAGGTTACAGTGTACGCCTTCTTCATGTGCGTCACCCGGACCACGGCGATGGACGGACTTTCGCTAACCAGATAGAAAGAGTCGCTTCTGGCGTCCAGACCCAGGCTGCCTGCCGCAGCCCTGACTGCGTCCACCGGACTCTGCGTGCCAGGCCGGGTTTGCCAGTCATGATACATATCGATCCGCTGCTTCACAGCCGACGGAGAAAACTGACTTATTACACTGTCGACATGCGGCACCCGGTCAGGATGAAGTTCCTGCGCCACCTCGGCTATTTCCGTCGTGGGCCGCTCAGCCGCGGCTGCGGTAGATATGACTGTCGCCGTCAACATGATCACTGCGATAAAAAGTGGCGACAAAAACATTAGCTTGCTGCGCATTGCCATCATGTTTATTTCCTTTCTCCAGGGCATCTCCATAGCGCCCTTAGAAGTTTACATAAAGTATACTTTACCACAGCAGCTAACCACAGTCCAGTTGTAAATCATCCCTGCTGCCACTGGCCGCATCACAGATTAGTATTCGTGATGGCAAGAACGCTCATATCAATGTTTAAGGCAGCAATGGCGTTAGACAGATTGATGATGTTGTTTATATTAGTAACCGGGTTCAATGCTTGCTGTACCAATATTTCCTGCAGCACAAAGAGGGCGAACAGCGATACGGCGTTGGCCTCAGCCGCCGCCAATGTACTGTTGCACAGTGCGATTCTGCGCGCCCTCCTCAGCAATACCGCCGCATTGACCGGGATATTCATTGTCACTAAATCCACCAAAGCCTGCCTATCTTCGACTTTCATTATTTCCATGCCTATCAACTCCTCGGAAAGAATAGGATATGCAATATTATAGTCTCCTCCCCTCCTTTTGGTTCACCGGCGATAGTCGCCGGCCATCGCCTGCAATACCAATAGACCGGAGCAAAGCCCCGGCCCATTGTTTACCTACCAACAGCGCCAAATAAAAAAGCCCTTGGCGTCGGCCAGGGGCTTTTTTTATATCATCGAATACATCCGAAGAAATAATCCAATGGATACGAATGCCATGATCCCAATACCAACAATTAACCTCTGCACACTTTCACCCCTGATCCATCATCGATTTCCTACCAGGTATCTTTCCCTAAAGACTAATACAGCTGAACAATTTCATCCCGCGAATAGGTGCGGACATTCACGCCCACTTCTTCCCTGGATTCTATTTTGTAGCAGCCATCCATCGTTATCCAGATCACCTGTCCCCGCCGTCCAGTCGACTTAATGCGAACAAAGTCGCCTTCAATTATATATGCCATTATACACTACTCCTTTACCTTTGGTTTTACCCAATGACTATTTGTACTCTGATTTTATTGTAACTCTTATTCAACCATAAGTATAATAGATATATAAGATATTAACTATTACCAAAACAGATAGCAACAGCTGTGAAAACCAAATGCTTTTACTTAATTTATAATTATTATTATTTACAAATAAATATTGTTGATGTATAATAAAATCAAATCTAAGAATTATTTGAAAGAAGGCGACCCTCATGGCAAGATCAGTAGCTTGTTACGAAGGCTTCTGTATAGATGATAGTGAAAACCGCAGCAATATAGGCACTTACATTGTGTTAGGAACGCTATTGGTAGTAGCCCTTGGCGCAGCACTCTACAGCAACGCTTCCCTCATTGGAACCGAAATCTTGACTAACCCGTTCTTCACCGTATTATAAGCGCAAAATCCACGACGCAATAGGCCCGTAGGGCCTATTTTGCGTTTGTGCCATGGCAATAGAACGATATAGCGCTTCATTTTTTCACACCGCAAAAATATTATTTAAAAATTGACTGAGCAGTCATATTTTTGTCACACTTCCAGATTATACTGAAACCAAGATAAGAAAATAACAAAGGGGTTGTAAATAATGAAAAGCCTGGCCAAAAAAATCGTAATCTACTCGCTGGTTGGTTTCATGCAGATTGGGTTGGGCACCGCCGTTCTAGAGGCATCACCCCGACAAGATAACCATCAGCCACAGCAACAACAACGCCAAGAAAACGACCGCCAGCAATGGGAACGCCAACAGCAAGACCGGCACGAGCGCGACAACCGGCACCAAGAAGAAATCAATCGTCACGAACGGGAAATGCAGCGCCGCCACCATGAAAGTGAACGCGATTGGCACGAACGCCAACGCATCGAAAACGAACGGCACGACCAAGCACTCCGAGATATTGAAGGAATCGTGCTGCTATACGCGATACTATCCCGGTAAATAAACGCACAGAGCCTCCTGCAATATGTGGGCGGCTTTTCTCTTGCTCATTTCCCGATAAGTCAATCTCTCTCGTATTTTGTCCACAAAAGCGATATAAATAGACCAATACACAATAATACTGAGAGGGAAAAAGAATCAAAAGGCCCGAGTTCCTTGTTTTCAAAGGATACTCGGGCCTTGTTCAACCTCTTTAGACTACTCCAGCGTGAACTGCACATTGACCTTGAATTTCTTGGAGGCCGGCAGATTCAGCAATTGCTTCACTCCCGGCAAAGCTGCAACCTCAGCCAGTATCTTTTCTTGTTCTTCGCGGTCAGGCGACAAGACGGCAAACCATAAATTATACCGGCCTTCACGCTCGTAATTGTGGGTCACTCCGGCATAGGCGTTGACCGCCTCAGCGACCTTCGCCACCGCCTCCGCCGCAACCTCTAACGCCACCAGTGTGCTCACATACCCCAGGCGCCCCGAATCAAAAAATGGTCCGATGCGCCGGATGAAGCCCCGCTCCTTCAGGTCGCGCAATCGGCTGATCACCGTGTCTTCGTCTGAGCCCAGGCGCTCGGCGACAGCGGCAAACGGGCGCTTGTCAAACGGAATATTGCCTTGTATCTGATTGAGGAGTTGTTTATCAAACTCGCTTAACATGCTACCCCCTGCTCGCTAAGAAGGGGCAGACACATTTCGGCCGCCCCTCTGTCTCATTTATTTTAGCAAAATTGGTTGAATCACGTCAAGTAACTCGGTCCGTCCGACAGATTTTGGAACAGAATAGGCGATCACCGTCTGTCCCGAAGGCATGCCCAATCCTGCCTTGATTACCGCAAGCTGCTTATTAATCGCCATGCGGGAAAGTTTATCGGTCTTGGTAGCCACCACCTGAACCGGCGCTCCAAGTTCGGCAAGACGGAGATAGACCTGCTTGTCGCTGTCCATCGGCGGGTGCCGGCTGTCGATCAACTGGCAAACCAATTTCAGCCGTGGTGACTTAGCCAAATATTCGTCAATAAATTTGGACCACTGCTGACGATTCTCCCGACCGGCGCGAGCGTAGCCATAACCTGGCAAATCGACCAGGAAAAATTCCTGCCGCTCGGTTTCATCCAGTTTGAGGGTGACGGTATAGAAATTCAAGGTTTGGGTTTTGCCCGGCGTACCGCTCACCCGGGCCAAACCACCGTGCCGGCAGAGAGAATTGATCAATGATGATTTGCCGACATTCGACCGCCCGACAAACGCCACTTCGGTTAAATCGCCCTCCGGATACTGGTTGGCCCGGACAGCCGAGGCGGTATACTGGGCCTTGATCACATCCAAGGGCACTTCGCCGGTCATTCCTTATCCACCAGCGCGGTCTTCAACACGTCGTCCATGTGCTCCACCAAAACAAACTCCAGATTGCGTTTGACATTCACCGGAATATCATCCATGTCGCGTTTATTTTCCTTCGGCATAATAATCTTCTTTATTCCGGCCCGATGGGCTGCCAGCACCTTTTCTTTCACGCCGCCCACCGGCAAAACGCGGCCGCGCAACGTGATTTCTCCGGTCATGGCAATATCATTGCGGACCGGCCTGCCGGTCAACGCCGATGCCACTGCGGTGGCCATCGTGATCCCGGCCGAAGGCCCGTCCTTGGGAATTGCGCCTTCCGGCAAATGAATGTGAATATCGGTGCCTTCGTAAAAATCAGGTTCGATGCCAAGCTCCTTGGCCCGGCTGCGAATATAGCTGAATCCTGCCTGAGCCGACTCCTGCATGACCTCGCCGAGTTGTCCGGTCAGCGTCAGTTTGCCCTTGCCTTTCATGACCGATACTTCCACCCCCAGTACATCCCCGCCGACCTCGGTCCAGGCAAGGCCTGTAGCCACACCCACCTGCTGGTTGCGCTCGGCCTGGGCGTGACGGAACTTGGGCGATCCGAGAAAGGTATGCAGATTCTGGGCCGTGATTTTGACCACCGCCCGCTTATTCTGGACGATCTGCCGGGCCGCCTTGCGGCATAGGTTGGCAATATTGCGTTCCAGGTTGCGCACCCCGGCCTCCCGGGTGTAATCACGGATGACCTTCTGAATGGTGCCTTCAGAAAAAATGATATTCTTGTCATTCAGACCATGGTCACGGGTCTGTTTGGGCACCAGATAGCGCTTGGCGATCTGGACCTTTTCCTCTTCGGTGTAGCCGGCGATGGTGATGATCTCCATCCGGTCCATCAGGGGGCGGGGAATATTGTGCATCACATTGGCTGTGACCACCCACAGCACCCGCGAAAGGTCGAAGGGAATCTCGACATAATGGTCGCTGAATGTATTGTTTTGCTCCGGATCAAGCACCTCCAGCAAAGCAGCCGAAGGGTCACCGCGAAAATCGGAGCTCATCTTGTCGATTTCGTCCAGGAGAAAAACAGGATTGCGCGAAGCCGCTGTCCGCATTCCCTGGATGACCCGGCCGGGCAAAGCGCCGACATAGGTCCGGCGATGACCGCGAATCTCGGCTTCGTCGCGAACGCCACCCAGTGACACCCTGACGAATTTCCGTTCCATCGACCGGGCGATCGAACGGGCCAATGATGTCTTACCGACACCTGGCGGGCCCACAAGGCAGAGAATCGGGCCTTTCATCTTTTCGGTCAATTTACGGATCGACAAATATTCCAGGATCCGTTCTTTCACCTTTTCCAGGCCGTAGTGATCTTCTTCCAAGATCTGCTCGGCGATGGTGATATCCAGGCGATCAGAGGTTTCTTTGGACCACGGCAGCGCCAGCAGCCAGTCAAGATAGGTCCGGATTACCGCGCTCTCAGCCACCATCGGCGGCATTTTTTCCAGGCGCTCGATCTCTTTTTGGATCTTCTCGGCAACCTCTTTCGGCAGATCCTGCTCTTTCATCCGCTGCCGGTATTCATCCACCTCGGCGGCGCGGTCGTCCTTGTCGCCAAGCTCCTTCTGGATAGCTTTCAGCTGTTCCCGGAGATAATACTCTTTCTGGGTTTTTTCCATCTGCTTGCGCACACGGACGTTGATTTTTTTCTCCAATTCGAGAATTTCCATTTCTCGGCCAAGAATATCGCAAAGCCGCTCCAAACGATCTTTGACCTCGACGGCGTCGAGCAGCGTCTGCTTGTCTTCGATCTTCAGCGCCAGATGGCTGGCGACAAGATCGGTCAACCGGCCTGGCTCCTCAACCGTCACCACCGAGACCAGAGTCTCCGGCGGAATCTTCTTACTCAGTTTAACCCATTGTTCAAACTGATGCACAGCCGTCCGGGTTAGAGCTTCGATTTCCGGTGTTTTGGTCTCCGGTTCGCCATATTCTTTGATTTCGACCATATAAAAGGGATCCAACTCGGCGTAGTTCAGAATTTCAGCCCGGTGCAACCCTTCAACCAGAACCCGGATGGTTCCGCCAGGCAGTTTGAGCAGCTGTTTTATTTCCACCACAGTACCGACACTGAAAATATCCTCCGGCGTCGGCTTGTCATTTTGGGCATCCCGCTGGGTAGCCAGCATGATCAACCGGTCATGGACCATCGATTCTTCCAGGGCACTAATCGATTTTTCCCGGCCGACGTCAAGGTGAATAATCATATATGGAAAAACCAGAATGCCCCGCAGCGGCAATAAGGGCATTTTTCGCGTTGGTGTAGACATGAATTTTGCCTCCTTAAGTTTGACTGACAGTTTAGTTTCAACGCCCCTATTTATAAATATTCTCACGTAACGGCAAAAATCCTCTAGTCGCTCCAGGGAATTAATCCATCATCCGTTTTGCAGCCAATGAAAAACCCCCAACGCCTTTGCGTTAGGGGAAATTCTCACATCTTCACACCGGCGGCAGTCAAGAGATCATGCCGGGGCGTGAATAATTCCAGACGGTAGACGTCATTTGTTTTGATCAGCGCACTTTTCAGCGCCTCCTCCACCGTTTCCACCGCCATGACTTCGATACCGATGTCTTTATAAAGCTCTTGCCAGTTTTCCTTGGGAATGATAACCCGCCGTGCTCCAGCCTGTTTTGCAGCTGCGATTTTAGCGCTGACCCCGCCGACAGGTTTTACCAGACCACGGATCGACACCTCGCCAGTCATGGCTACCGCGTTGTCCACCGGGATATTGTGAATGGCGGAATAAATCGCCACCGCCACCGTCAGTCCTGCCGAAGGCCCGTCCACAGGCCCGCTACCGGGGAAATTAATATGGATATCATATTGGTGCCAATCGACGCTGAAGTGGTTGGCAAGCACCGTAAGTACATTATCCAGCGACCCTTTGGCCATGCTTTTCCGGCGCATCGTCCGCCCCGGGGCTGTCAGTTCCTCCTCGTCCACCACGCCGGTAATCATCAGCCGGCCGTTGCCGGAAGGATTGGCCAGCGCTGAAACCTCAACCTCCATCACGGTGCCGATATTGGGCCCGTACACTGCCAAGCCATTCACAAAACCAACCTGGGGATGGTTCGGCACCCGTTTTTCCGGTCGCGGATTGTACTGGCCAAAATTGATTACCCACTCAATATCGGCGCAGGTGATTGCCTTCTTGCTTTCGTTGAGGGCGATGCCGGCGGCAATCTGGACAATATTGACCGCTTCCCGGCCATTAGTGGCATAGCGTTTGATTACGTCCACCGCCGACTCTTCCATCGGCAGTTCGACCTTGCGGGCCGCGTTGCGGGTGATCAGTCCGATCTCATCCGGCAGCAGCGGTCGGAAAAAAATCTCAACGCAACGGGAACGAATGGCTGGTGGGATATCCTGCGGCGTGCGGGTCGTCGCGCCAATCAGGCGAAAGTCGGCCGGCAGACCATTTTGGAAGATATCGTGAATGTGGCTGGGAATATTGGTGTCTTCGCTGTTATAATAGGAACTCTCCAGAAAGACCTTGCGGTCCTCCAGCACTTTGAGCAGTTTATTCAGTTGGATGTTGTGCAGTTCGCCGATTTCGTCGATAAACAGGATGCCGCCATGAGCCTTGGTTACCGCACCGGGTTTGGGCTGGGGAATACCGGCGATGCCAAGCGGCCCCGCCCCCTGATAAATAGGATCATGTACAGTCCCGATCAGTGGATCGGCAATGCCCCTTTCGTCGAACCGGGCGGTCGTAGCATCCATTTCCACAAATTTGGCGTACTGACCAAAAGGAGAGAGCCCACAGCATTTGGCTTCCTCCAGCACCAGTCTGGCCACCGCCGTTTTGCCGACACCGGGGGGTCCGTACATAAGCACATGTTGGGGATTTGGTCCACAGAGGGCAGCCCGGAGGGCCTTGAGCCCCTCTTCCTGACCGACGATTTCACCGAAAGTGCGGGGCCGGGTCTTTTCCGCCAGGGGCTCGGTCAGTGCAATTTCGCGCAGACGCTGCAATTTATCAATTTCTTTTTTCGATTCGCGTTCCACAGCGACCCTGTTACCTTGCTGCGAGCGGAGTAAATTCCAAAAATACAGCCCGATCACAATCGCGAAAAAAAACTGGATCACCGTAATAATATTGACAGCATAATCCACCTTGTCAGAAAACCTCCTTCCCCAGCAACTTGGCCGTGCTTATAGTATTGGCAGCCGACCCTATTTTATCCCGGCAAAAACAGCCAGAAACACTTGAATAATGGCATAAAAAAAGAGAGGAGAATAAATTCTCCTCTTCTTACGCTGACTCTTCTTTTTTCTTGACTTTACGGTCGATTGTCACCAAAATCGGTTCTTCCTTGTTGTAAACAACCTCTTTCGTAACAATGCACTTGGCCACATCGCCCCGTGATGGCACCTCGTACATGACATTGCGCATGATGGCCTCAATAATCGCCCTGAGACCCCGTGCCCCGGTGTTGCGTTTGAGGGCTTCGTCGGCGATCGCCTTGAGCGCCTCTTCTTTGAACTCGAGCTGCACATTATCCAGTTCAAGGAATTTCTGATACTGTTTGATCAGCGCGTTCTTCGGCTCGGTCAAAATCCGGATCAGCGCCTCTTCGTCCAGAGCGTCGAGGGTCACGATCACCGGCAGACGGCCGACGAATTCGGGAATCAGACCAAATTTCAGCAAATCTTCCGGCAGAATCTGCCGCAGGACTTCGCCCACCTGTTTTTTCTGCTGCTTGCTCTTGACCTCCGCGCCGAAGCCCATCGTCTTCTTGCCGGTACGCGAGCTGATAATCTTATCGACACCGTCGAAAGCACCGCCGCAGATAAACAAGATGTTGGTGGTATCGATCTGGATAAATTCCTGATGGGGGTGCTTGCGACCGCCCTGGGGCGGAACGCTGGCAACCGTACCTTCCAGAATTTTGAGCAGAGCTTGCTGCACCCCTTCGCCGGAAACATCGCGGGTAATCGAGGGATTTTCCGACTTGCGGGCAATTTTATCCACCTCATCGATGTAGACAATTCCTTTTTCGGCCTTCTCCACATCATAATCGGCAGCCTGAATCAACTTCAGCAAGATATTCTCCACATCCTCGCCCACATAGCCGGCTTCGGTCAACGAAGTGGCGTCAGCGATAGCGAAGGGTACGTTGAGAATCTTGGCCAGGGTTTGAGCTAGCAGCGTCTTGCCGCTGCCGGTTGGTCCGAGCATGACGATGTTCGACTTTTGCAGCTCGACATCATCCATCTTCGTCCCCAGATTAATTCGTTTGTAATGATTGTAGACCGCCACCGCCAGCGATTTTTTGGCGTCATCCTGGCCGATGACATATTGATCAAGGATATCCCTTATGTCCTTGGGCTTGGGGATATCCCGAAGTTCCAGCTCAACGTCTTCGCTCAGCTCTTCTTCGATAATCTCGTTGCACAGCTCAATGCATTCGTCACAAATATACACGCCGGGACCGGCGACCAATTTCTTGACCTGTTCCTGCAGCTTACCGCAAAACGAGCATTTCAGTTGTCCTCTGTCGTCCCCAAACTTCAACATATTTACACCTCATTATTTGGGATTGTCCTGACGCCTTTCACTCCGGAGAATGACTGAGTCGATGATGCCGTATTCCTTGGCCTGTTCACTGGACATAAAGAAATCGCGTTCCACGTCCTGCTGAATCTTAGCTAGGGTTTGACCTGTATGACGCACCAGCATTTCATTACCGATCTCCCGCATCCTGAGAATTTCTCTGGCGTGAATTTCGATATCGGTAGCCTGACCGTGCGCCCCGCCATGTGGCTGATGAATCATAATGCGGGCGTAGGGAAGGGCATACCGTTTCCCTTTCGCACCGGCCGCAAGCAGCAAAGATGCCATACTGGCAGCCTGCCCCAGGCAAATAGTCGATACATCTGGTTTGATATACTGCATGGTGTCATAGATGGCCAAACCGGCAGTTACCACGCCCCCCGGGCTGTTGATATAAATATGGATGTCTTTGTCCGGGTCTTCCGACTCCAGGAACAAAAGCTGAGCGATAACCACATTGGCGACACTGTCGTCAATCGGCCCACCGATAAAGACGATCCGGTCCTTTAAAAGACGGGAGTAAATATCGTAGGCCCGTTCGCCCCGATTGGACTGTTCAACTACAATTGGCACAAAATTCATGGAAAACACCTCGGTTATACCAAAATGGTATTCAATTTATTCGCAAGGATGAGAATTGGTTGGTTATTCCGCCACCGCGCTGTCAATAATCAGTTCGGCAGCCTTCTTGGTCAGCACATTCTTAATCAAAGAATCCTGCCGGCCTTCCTGCATGATGATTTTACGGACCTCTTCCACCGGTGCCTGATAGCCTGCCGCCATAACCGCGATCTCAGCCTCAAGCTCCTCGGGCGTTACTTCCAATCCCTCGGCCTTGGCGATGGCTGCCAGCATCAAATCGGTTTTGACGTTGTCCAGCGCCGACTCACGGTAATTCTGACGCAGGGTGGCCATATCGGTTTTGGCATACTCCATATACTTGGCCAGACTCATTCCCCGGTTCTGGAGATTGACATCCATATCCTGCAGCATATTATCGATCTGGCTTTCCACCATAACATCAGGAACATCGACCGTGACATTGGCGACAGCAGCCTTGACTGCGCCGTTGCGGAATTCTCGGTCGGTCTTTTGTTCAGCGGACTGTTTTAATTTATTCTCAAGATCAGCCTTTAATTCCTCTACCGTGTTGACCTCGCTGACCTCTTTGACGAATTCATCGTCAATCTCCGGCAATTCCTTGCGTTTGACATCGTTGATTTTCACTTTGAACTGGGCTTCCTTGCCTGCCAGCTCGGCGACAAAATAATCGGCCGGGAAGGTCACCTTGACCTCGCGCTCCTCACCGGACTTGGCACCGATAAGCTGCTCTTCAAACCCCGGGATAAAACTGCCGGAGCCGACTTCCAGCGGATAACCCTTGGCATCTCCGCCCTTAAACGGAGCGCCGTCGACAAACCCGTCGAAATCGATAATGGCAAAGTCGCCGCTTTGCAGGGCAGCGTCTTCCACTACTACCATTTTCGCGTTACGGTTGCGCAAGTTCTCGATCTGTTTTGCGACATCATCAGCCGAGACTTCCACCGCCGGTTTTTTCACTTTCAACCCTTTGTATTCGCCAAGCGTGATTTCCGGTTTGACGATCACCGTCGCCTTGAATACCAGCGGCTGGTCCTCCTGGAGAGTAACAAGTTCAATCTCCGGACGGCTCACAGGTTCGATCGCATGTTCTTTGAGCGCTTCGGCATAAGCGCCGGGAGCAAGAAGATCAAATGCTTCATCAAGGATTGCTTCTTTGCCAAGACGCATCTCCAGTATTTTGCGCGGCACCTTGCCTTTGCGGAAACCTGGAATATTCACTTTGGCAGCCAGTTTTTGACACGCCCTGTCAACTGCTTTGGCCACCTCGGGCTGGGGAATTTCCATCACCAGCACCGTCTTGTGTGCGTCTATTTTTTCTGCCGTAACCTTCATTATAAGTAGTGTCCCCCTTATTAAATTATGCCGCACGCGCCATGTTAGTATTACCATTGTCAAGACGAATTTTCGTCATCCCCAGCACGCCATGAATTAAATCATACCATAATCGCGCTACAAAAACAAGATTTACGCAAAAACCCCCGGGCAGGTTCTTCCTGCCGGGGGGATTGTCGTCATGGAGCGGAAAACGAGATTCGAACTCGCGACCCTCGCCTTGGCAAGGCGATGCTCTACCGCTGAGCTACTTCCGCATATACCGTAATGAATGACATTGGTTATTATAAAACATTTTCCTCAGACTGTCAACATAACGCAAACGTTTTTTCTTGGCCGGTTATCGTTTCGACATCTTCTTCAGTTACTCGGTAATCGCAATGCACCAAGAAGTGACGCATGGCATATTGTGTATCAAAATGGCAATAAGGGGGGCTGACGTTGTATTACCGGCTGCGAAACAGCTGCAAGCTGGTGGAAGGTGCCAATCGCGGTGCTATCTATGACCTTGAAACCGGGAAAGTCACTTCCATCAATCGGGGGGCGCTGCAGCTTTTACTGGCATGCCAGCAAAACAGTCTGGAAGACGTGCTGGAAATTGACTCGCCGGACGACAAGGCGTTCATCGACTTTTTGCACCAGCTTATCGATATGGGTCTGGGGTCCTTTTATCTTAATTGCCCAGAGGATAAATCACTGCCGGACAGTTCGGACGAACAGGCTAAACTGAATTTCCTCTGGCTGGAATTGACCTCCTGCTGCAACAATCGCTGCCTGCATTGCTATGCCACCAGCGGTCCCTGCGTCGAACCCGACTCTGTGCCGCACGAGAGATGGCTGTCTTTGATTACCGAAGCCCGTGCCGCCGGAGCCACCGCCATCCAGCTTATCGGCGGCGAACCGCTCTTGTACTCCGGCTGGCGGGAACTGGTGGAAAGGGCAAAACAAGAAGGCTACGAGTACATCGAAATTTTCACCAACGCGACCCTGATTGACGATGCTTGCATCGCTTTTTTCAAAGAAGCCGGAGTGCACATCGCCACAACCATCTATGCCGACAATGCAGCTGCTCACGATATGGTAACCGCCAATCCTGGCAGCTTTCAAAACACCATGGCCTCCATCGAAAAAATACTGGCAGCAGGCATTCCCCTTAGGGTGGCTTCCATTATTATGAAAGCCAACGAACATGAGGTCCAAAATATCATGGATCTATGCGAAAAACTCGGTCTGGGGGCAACCCCGCCTGATGTCGTACGCCCGACCGGCCGCGGCGATGATCGCAAACTTTTGCCTACCGCCTATGCCAAAAAACCTATTACACCGCCTTTTTTTACCGATCCGACCAGCTTTTACCGGGCCCAGCGCTACCATTCCTGCCTGGCGGGGAAAATCGCGGTGACGGCAGGCGGCGATGTCATCCCCTGCATCTTCGCCAGAAATCAAATCTGCGGCAACATATTGAATTCCCCGCTCCAGGACGTACTTAACGGGGCATTGCTCCAGCAATGCTGGCAGACAACCAAGGATCAAGTCGAAAAATGCAAAGACTGCGAATACCGCTATGCCTGCGGAGACTGCCGGCCGCTGGCCCAAGGCTCCGACTCCGAAAAACGCTGGTTGTCCAGCTCGGTGGATTGCCAGTATAACCCGTATACTGGAATATGGAAGGATGATCATACATGTCCGATGATGGCGAATTCAAACGGCCCAAATGGGAAACCCCCGAAGTAAATGACTGGAATGACGGGTGGTCTGACGACGAAGAAGAGCGGCAAATCGGCTGTTATCCCACAGGCACACCCTGTTACCCCAACTGCCAGCCCCGCTGCTATCCGGTCTGTGCGCCAAATCCCAACTGTCGGCCAACTGTTGGCCAGCACTGCCGGCCGTCCAGCGAGCCAAATTGCCGACCCGCCTTTGAAGAACATTGTCAACCCCGCTGCCGGCCATACAGTCCGCCGGTCTGCTTTCCCATGACCTGTTATCCAGCCTCTTGCCGTCCTCAATCTTGTTATCCGCAAGCCGGCCCACCACAACCTTGCCCGCCTCAGCCCTGCCCACCGCGATTGTGTCCGCCTCAGCCCTGTCCGCCGCATGGTTGCCCGCCTCAGGGTTGTGCCCCGCAAGGTTGTCCGCCCCAGGGTTGCCGCCCCAGCTGCCGGCCTTTCTGTTCCCCCACCAGTTGTTATCCTGCATGCCGGCCCAGCCCCGGCGGCCCGTCCGGCACCTCACAAGGTGGCACACCCCCAACCGGTACCACTCCTCCATCCTCAACCCACTAGATCGACACATGGTAAAGAGCGCCAGCTATTCATCTGGCGTTCTTTATTCATTTGTTTATCGATCTCTGACCGAGCTAGCGCTTGATTTCGCTTCTCTGACCACGGAAAACGGCTACTTTATCATAATTTGGGCTCCTGTGCCAATATCCTCCCGCAATTTACCAAATATCGCCCTTTCTTTCTACAATAGAAAGATTATAATGGAGTCTATAGCCCCATGATGCAATCCCTGGTCAACCCTGCTTCAGGAATTGAATGGGGATTTGTTTTTTGGAGCTCACTTTTGGTCATAATATTATTTATTTAAGGAGGCCTTCTCACTCAATGATGCACATACTCCGGCGGCTAATCATCGGCCGCCCGCTGCACAACCAAGAAGCCGTCCACGAGAAGCTGCCCAAATGGAAAGCGCTGGCGATCTTTTCGTCTGACGCCCTTTCTTCGGTTGCGTATGGCCCGGAAGAAATCATGAAGGTACTCGCCATTCCCGGTATCATCGCCTATGGTTACATGGGACCGGTGGCCATCGGCATCCTGTTATTGCTTGCCCTCATCACCATATCCTATGTCCAAGTCGCCCGCGCCAACCCCGGCGGCGGCGGCTCCTATTCGGTGGCTATCAACAACCTGGGCGAACTGCCGGCCCTCACTGCTGCGGCGTCACTGTTCGCCGACTATACCCTGACCGTAGCGGTCAGCGTTGCTGCCGGCACCGCCGCCATCATCTCGGCATTTCCCGATTTTCTGCCTTATACTGTACATATTGATTTAGCCGTTATATTCATTATTTTGACCCTTGTCAACCTAAGGGGCGTCCGGGAATCCTCCAACGTCTTCGTCATCCCCACCTACGCCTTCATTACCGGCATCCTGGCCCTGATTGCCGCCGGGGCTTATAACGCCATAACCAACCCGGTGGCTCCCATCCTCCCGCCTGAATCGATGGCAGCCGAACAGCTCGACTGGTCGATCCTCTTCCTCTGCCTGCGGGCATTTTCCAATGGCTGTAGTTCGATGACCGGCGTCGAAGCCATTTCCAACGGTGTACCGATGTTCAGGAAACCCGAAGTACACAACGCTGCTGTAACCACCTATTGGATGTCCGGCATTCTAGGCGTTATGCTTCTTGGAATTTCCTTCCTTATCATGCATTTCCACCTTCTCCCGCTGGAAGACATCACTGCCTTGTCGGTGGTCGCAGAAAATACCTTCGGCCGGGGACCGATGTTCTACTATATTGACATCACCACCATGCTGGTACTGTACTTGGCCGCCAACACCGCTTACAACGGCCTGCCGCCGCTGCTTTCCATCCTGGCCCGTGACGGCTACGCGCCGCGGTATCTCGGTTCACGGGGGGAACGGCTGGGCTTTTCCAACGGCATCGTCCTCCTGAGCATCTTTGCCGCCATCCTGATTGTCATCTTTGACGGCAATGTCGAACATCTGATTTCGCTTTACGCCATCGGCGTTTTTCTCTCCTTCACCATCGCCCAGAGCGGTCTGGTTGTCCACTGGTTCCGGGAAAAGAGCCCCGGCTGGCACGGCAGAGCTCTCCTGAACGGTCTTGGTGCCCTGGTCACAGCCATTGTCGTTTTAATTATCGGCATCACCAAATTCATGTACGGCGCCTGGATCGTCATCATATTCATTCCGATCATGATCTCGATCTTCCGGGCCGTCAAGCATCACTATAACGATATGGCCGACCAACTCAGCCTGTCGTCGGTCAATTTCGCCGAAAGCTTCAAAGCGCCAAAAGCCCGCAACCTCGTGGTGGTGCCCATCGCCAGCCCCACCCGGGTGGTGGCCGAGACACTGCGTTATGCCAAGGCTATCAGCGACGACGTCATTGCACTGCATATCGTAACCGACGAAGAAGCCGGCAAACGAATCGAAGATAAATGGGACTCCTGGAATCCCGGTATCCAGCTTGTCACTGTCTACTCTCCCTTCCGGCTGGTCATCCAGCCTGTCCTTGACTTCATCAGCGAACTGGAAATGCAGCGCTGCAACTATGATTACATCACTGTCATCATTCCCGAATTTGAAACCAAAAAATGGTGGCATCGTCTCCTCCATAACCAGACCGGCTGGATTCTCCGCACACTGCTCATTCTCAAAGAAAATGTCATTGTCACAACCATTCCTTATCATCTGAAAAAATAAATTGCGTAAACGCCGCTTCGATCCATCAACCGCTAACTTCCGGCAAAATTATTGACCTTGGAAATTCATTCAATCCTGAAACTCATCAACAAAAAAAGACCAGAATTCTGGTCTTTTTTTTGTGGGCTCCCTGCCATATTACCCTCGCTTACGCACCCCGCCCGCCATCAGAGCGGCAAGGGCGATCGAGTTGAGCTTTCCTTCCGCCGACTCCGCCCGGGATGTCATCACCACCGGATGGGTTGCCCCCAGCACAATCCCGGCCATCTTGGCTTTGGCATAATACATCAGCGCTTTGCCAACACTATTTCCTGTTTCGATATTCGGCATTAAAAAAAGGTCCACCTTGCCGGAAATCTCGCTGATCAGTCCTTTGTGGCGGGCAGCCTCGGGATTGAGGGCCACATCCATGGCGATCGGCCCTTCCACGACACCTGGCGGCAGCTCACCGGCGGCGCTCATATCGACCAGTGCCTTGGCGTCTACAGTAGCCGGCATCTTGGGATTAACCACCTCGTTGGCGGTGAGTACGGCCACATTGGGGCGCTCTATGCCCAGCGCATTCAGGGCCAGCATAGCATTGATCAGGATATCCTTCTTTTCCTCCAGTGTCGGCGCGATGTTCATCCCACTGTCGGTATGAAAAAACATTTTCTCTTCCCCTGCTATCTCGAAAGCCGCCAAATGGCTTAGCAGCCGTCCGGTTCTGAGACCGACCCCGGCGTCGAGTACGGCCCGGAGAAACTCACTGCTATTGAGTAAGCCCTTCATCAGTATGTCGGCCTGTCCCTCCCTGACCAGGGAAACCGCCGCCAGCGCCGCCAGCGCGCTGTCCGGCTCATGGACCACCGGCGTATCCTCCGGCAGCCCCACCAAGGCAAGCATCGGCCGGATCGCCGCCTCGTCTCCCACCAGCAGCGCCCTGGCCAGCCCGACGTCCTGCGCGGCCTTGACCGCCTCCAGCACATCTTTATCCTGAGCCACAGCCACACTAATGGTGACCTGCCCCAGCTGCCTTGCCCTGGTCAAAACCTCAGCATAATCTCGGAGCACAAAACTTACCTCCCTATCACTGATAAACTTTCGCGGCTTCTTCGCCCCGCAGCACCCTGACCGCTCCTGCGGCCAACGACTCCAGTTCTTCCTCGCCCGGCATGACCACAACCGGCGCAATGAATTTTACCCGTTCACTGATGGCGTTAACAATGTTCGTCGCAAAGGCGATTCCCCCAGTCAGGACGATGCGGTCCACCGCCCCGGCCAAAACCGTTGCCATCGCGCCGATCTCCTTGGCCACCTGGTAAGCCAGCGCCGCGAGAATCAGACCGGCCTTTTCATTGCCCTCCGCCGCCAGTCGCTCCACCTCACGGATGTCCTTAGTGCCAAGATAAGCGAAAATGCCGCCAGAGCCCATAAATTTATCATTCAGTTCTTTTTGCGTATATTGACCGGAAAAACACAGCTTCATCAGCGGAAAGGTCGGCAACCCGCCGCAACGGTCCGGCGAAAAGGCCCCTTCGTCCTTGCCGCTGCTGACATCGATCATCCGGCCCTTTCTGTGAGCCGCCACCGACACCCCGGTACCAAGGTGGGCTGTCACCAAATTCATTTCCTGGTAGGTTCTCCCCAGCGATTTTGCCACCTTGCGGGCCACCGCCCTGCTGTTCAGGGCATGAGACATACTGACCCGCTCAAATTCGGGCGAGCCGGACACCCTGGCGACTGGTTCCATTTCATCCACCGAAACCGGATCGACGATCAAGGCCGGCACCGCCAATCTCTCCGCCAGATTATACGCCAGAACAGCCCCAAGGTTAGAAGCGTGTTCGCCTTGCTCCGCCTTTCTCAGATCCTCAAGCATCAATTGGTTAACCTCATATGTACCGCCAGGCAAAGGCTTTAACAATCCACCCCTGCCGACCACAGCGTCCAGCGAATCCAAGGTGACACCCGCCTCGCTGAGCGCCGCGAGCACCAGCTCCATCCGGTATTGATATTGATCAAACACCCGGGCAAAAGGCTTCAGGTCCTGTCCGGCGTGCTCCACCGTCTTGCGAAAGACCGGCGCATCGCCGTCGAACACTGCTATTTTCGTTGAAGTCGCTCCTGGATTAATTGCAAGAATCCGTTCCATGAATCATCCTCCTTATATCGTTCCGCACAGTAGAACGTTGTTCCTTATTTTCAGTAACAAAATATGCTTTCGATTATTATTCTTCGCATCTACTACGATTCTACCTGATTGCGCCTATCTCTGCAATATAATTTGCCGTCACAAGGTCGTCCACGACGCCCGCCGGAATCGGCCGGTTATCCCAGGCTCGCCGAAATCAGCGCCGCGGATTTTACAACTTCCCGGACAATCTCATCAAACCGGGCCCTGATCCGGGAGGTCGGCCCGGACAGACTAAGGGCAGCGATTACTTCGTTATCCCGCCCCAAAATCGGACTGGCGACACAGGTCAGGCCGATTTCGAGTTCCTCGTCATCCACCGCATAGCCCTGCCGTTTGATATGATCCAGCGCCTGAACCAATTGATCCCAGTTGCCAATCGTTTTCTCCGTGAAAACCGGCAGCGGGCTCTCGGCGAATTTTTTTAGATACTGGCGCGGGCTATAGGCCAGAAGGCATTTCCCCACCGCCGAGGAGTGGCAAAAAGCACTCGATCCCACCGGCGGGGTGAGGCTGAGCACCTGCTGCCGTTCCTGGATTTTATCGATAATAACATGTTTAGGATAAGGAGCCGCATTGCGATCGAGGATCGAAAGATGCACCACCTCATCAAATTTTTCCGATAACGCCTTGGCATGAGGATAGGCAATATTCCGCAGCGGCAATCGCTCCCGGATCAGCATACCAAGGGAATAAAGCCGGATTCCCAGCCAATACTTGCCATTATCAGGGTTTTGTTGAACAAAGCCCTTCTGTTCCAAGGTCATCAGCGTCCGGTGCACCGTGCTTTTGTACATGCCAAGGGCGGTGCTCATCTGAGTGACCCCCATTTCCTTGCCCTCCTGCTGCAGCAGCAGCATAATATCCAACGCCCGATCGACGGAAGTGATCAGATCATCATTGCCTGACATGCCATCTCTCCTCACATTCTTCTTGCCCTTGAAGCGCAAGCCTCTCAACTCTCCGGACCGATCATTACCAACCTCTATCGATGCTATAGGCGACAATTCCTGGTCAGCATAACATTTATTTCATTTATACCAGATTAGACCAATATTGGCAATCGGAAAGCGAATCATCACCCGAACAGAGTAAAAAGGAAAGTTCCTGCACCTACAAAAAAAGAGCCCTCCTTAAGGGCTCTTTAATACCACCAATGATGATAAGGATGGAAAAGGCACCCCAACCCAAAACACGAGTAATGATAATAGTGATGGGGATATGGATACGGGTATGGATATGGCATAGGATAGGGAGTCGGCACCGGAACCGGATAGCCGTAAGGTGCGGCTCCGAGTGGAGCCACCACTCCTAGCGGCGGATAAACGGCAGGCATTTGTCGCCAATACTCGTCGTTACTCATAACCACCCTCCTTTCAATACAAGGATTCTTTCTATAATCAGCTTATGTCAAACAGCGACCTTCTGTGATTGTCTTGCCGACATCCGGCATGAAGCCTGACCTTTTTCCTTCACCCAGACAATGCCGCGGGCAAACGCCCCGGAATACCACAAAAGTCTTCCAGCAAAGCTCACACCGTTTTAGCCCATGATTATGACTCTGATGGCTATCACCCACTTCAACATTGGTCGGTATCCTGTCTTATCAGCACAGGTCCACCTGATTGTATTAGTTAAACTTCAACCATCTGAAATAACATCGAAAAGCTACAGACTAATATACGATATTATATAAAAATAGTGTATAATCACAGTAGCATACAATCCTAAAATGTCTAGTTTTGCCCTTCATCGCCTCACAAAATACAAAAGCAGTGTGCATGCGAGATTTTTTCTAAACTACATACAATAACCTTAATTAATAAATGAAAGCTCCCCATCTGGACGAACTTTCAACACCCCGCAGATATTTGGGCACATCGTTAGCGCTACAGGCGTTACTAGGAGGAAGGCTATAATGGAGGAATTTAAAAAAATTGTTTTGGCTGACTTACATAGAGCAAAGCGATCTTCTTTCATACGTGCCATGCTGCAACTTCAGGTTTTTAAATTCGTCTTCTATCTGAGATTATGCAAATTCACGAAGACCAATAGAAATCCGCTCATTCGAATGATATATCCTTTCGCCCGCTTGATGTATAGTCTAAATAAAAATCAGCAAGCAATTGAAATTTCACAGCATGCCGATATTGGCCCAGGACTTTTTTTAAATCACGGCTTTGGCATAGTAGTCAATGGCCACACTAAAATTGGCCGTAATTGCACGATTAGCACCGGTGTAGTCCTCGGTGAAACTGCCAAAGGAACACCGATAATCGGTGATGATGTTTTCATTATGGCGGGCGCCAAAATCATCGGGAATATACGGGTTGGCAACAACGTAATGATTGGCGCGAATTGCGTTGTCACTAAAGACGTCCCTGATAACGCCTTTGTCGCAGGGATACCTGGAAAAATAATAAGATACAACAAGCCAGCGTCTGAAGAAGAACCTGCTATCAGGTAATTGCGAGATGCTAATCTTTTTGAAGCAAGATAACTTCACCCACTCGATTGCCCATCAGAGGAATATTGAGTGGTCGGCGAAACCAGCTCCAGCCCATCAGAACAAGGATTTCCATTCTACGTATTGTACTTTTTCAATTAGACCCTAATTTAGCTTATTATTTTAACCACTCTATGGATAGAGCAAATACCACAAAAAGTCTTCCAGCAAATATGCTGAAAGACTTTTCTTTTATGCTGGCGCAGGCGAGAGGAGTGAACCTCCACGAGTTGCCCCGCTAGATCCTAAGTCTGGTTGGTCTGAAAAAAGATGCCGGCAAACAGCTATAATGCTTGGTTTATTTTCTACAGCTAGGCAGTAACTCAAGGGTAATTTTAAAAAGTGCTGTCAAACCACTTGCACAAGCAAAAAAGACTCACAAATAATCCTGTAGACCCTGATCTGATTTAATTGATGCGAAGAGCCATCACTATATTTTTCTGTTGCCGTTTAAGATTAGTTAGGCGCTCCATATCATTTGCAGGGACGAAAACTATTAGAGGAATACTCTATAGACCGCCGCAGCCAATCATATAGTAATTCTTTGCCACCATTGATTTCCTTTTGACTCTTTGAGATTTCGGCAGCATCTTAATACAATCATATTTTCATCTGCGTCCCCTTTACGATGTAACAACAACAACTTTAGTCCCGACGGTAATTAACGCCTTTAACTCCGCTACTTTGTCATTATTCATCCGAATACAGCCTTCTGAAGCCATGGTTTTTATTGAGCTTGGATCATGTGTACCATGAATCCCAATCCCAATCCATCCTGTCTCTAAGGAGATGAACCATGGTCCATAGGCCCCTTCTATTTCACCATTGCCATCATTAAAATCATGGGTCCAGTAACTAGCATCAATAATTTCATCAACTTGGAAATCGCCAGTAGGAGTAGTCATATCACCCACTCTTTCCTTCTGACCAGGATTTTTCCCAATTGCAACATCGTAGCTTTTTATTTCTTTTCCTTCTTTGAATAAATGCAATTTATATTTAGACTTGTCAACGATAATGAGTAATGGTTCGCTTTTTATTATTTTGTCATATTCTTTTGCAATCTGAGATACTGGCGGTTCCGCTTCGCTGCCTTGAATGTGGTCAGGCCCTTTTATAGCTTCTTGAGATGCTGGCGGTTTAACTTCGCTGTTTTGGGTTTTATCAGGCGCTTTCGAAGTTTCCTGAGATGTTGGTGATTTAACTTTGCTGCTTTGGCTTTTATCCGATGCTTTTGTAGCCTCCTGAGATGTTGCCGGTTTTGATGCAGCCAAGCCGACCGAGACCGACAATAATGACAATACAAGCATAAGCGATAAAACTTTGAAGATTTTCCTTGGGGCGCACAAAATTATCAGTATCCCTTTAAATTTATTCATATATTGTATATTTCAAGGTTTTCAGTAATAATCCTACAAAATTCGGTAATAAATTAGAAAATTATGGAGTATCATGAATCTTATGGCTCATAAATCAAGCGCAAAGAGAAACAATGTCAATTTATTCAGTTCAGTTTTGGGGGATTGACCTTGACTGGTCCTATGTTAGTAAATTTAAGATTACAATATCTTTCCTTGTGGGTACATCGAGTCAAAGCAATTGGTAGCAAAGTACTGTCAAAAATGCCGTCAATTCACTTGCACAAACAAAAAAAGCCCTCCAGGAAAAATCCTAGAAGCCTTGATTTCATCTTGGTGCGGGCGAGAGGAGTTGAACCTCCACGAGTTGCCCCGCCAGATCCTAAGTCTGGTGCGTCTGCCATTCCGCCACGCCCGCATAATCAATTTGTGATAAAAATTGGTGACCCACGTTGGACTCGAACCAACGACACCCTGATTAAAAGTCAGGTGCTCTACCGACTGAGCTAGTGGGTCACATGGCAGGGGCGGCTGGACTCGAACCAACGCATGACGGAGTCAAAGTCCGTTGCCTTACCGACTTGGCTACGCCCCTGTGTTATAGGATTAATGTGGGGTGACTGAAGGGGCTCGAACCCTCGCATACCGGAGCCACAATCCGGCGTGTTAACCACTTCACCACAGCCACCATATACGGCAGGCATGTCGCCTGCGACGAAATACATTGTATCATGCTGCAATCTTCATGTCAAGGCAGTTGCTATGGTTAAATATTGGTACTCAAAAACAGGCCTTAGTCCTTGGGAATATTGAGTATATCACTAGATGGCCGATGGCGTCAACGCGTTTTTCTGACAGCGGAATATTGTCAAATACATTTTTTGTGTATCTCCCAAAGCACCTCACCTTGCTGAAAAAAGGCGACAGGACTACGCCTGGTGCCTTGATCTGAACTATTGGTTATGGAGATAGATTCCCGTCTTTTACTTGCGACAATCCCCTACTATTTATTTTCCCCGCTCGCGTCGTTGACCATCGCTGTCCTCTGCTCGCCGCAGCCTCTTTGGGCGGCCGCCCCGTTTACTCTCCAAGCTCCCCACATGAACAACCTCTATGTCTATTTATCCCTTAAGTTACATTTTAAAAGATTAAGTTAACAGACCATCCCAGACACTTTTACCGCCGTTCGTCCTATCATCGGCATTTAAGAATAGCTGGAGTGACAGGATTTTCAGCGATACAAGAGGGTTATCTTCCAGTATGTCGAAATTGGAGAAATCAGGAACTTGAAAACCTTCCAATAGCAATGGCGTGGAGTGGATTGCATGCGAAAAAAAAACAGCCGGATGGCTCATAAAGCCGGTCTGCCGCCTGGGTCATTGCTGCATATCGGCAAACAGCAGGTCAATTCTGTCAAAATGGCTGTTTATCATTACAACGCCTCCCAGGCCCAGGAACAAGAAGTATCTTCCGCGGACGCCCTGGCTGACTTCCGCAGTGCCGATGCCATAACCTGGATTCGTGTTACCGGGCTGCACGAGGTGGAACAAATCGAAGCCCTCTGCAAGTCCTTCGCAATTCATCCTTTGGTGCAGGAAGATATTCTGAATACCGAACAGCGTCCCAAACTGGAGGATTACAGCGATTATCTTTTCATCGCCCTGAAAGCCGTCCGGGTCGAAAATGATACCGACGTCCTGGTCGGCGAACAAGTCAGCCTGATCGTCGGACCCAATTTTCTCCTTTCATTCCAGGAAAGTGATTATGACCTATTTGAGTCAGTTCGCTCCCGAATAAATAGCGGCAAAGGCCGCATTCGCAAAGAAGGAGTCGACTATCTAGCCTACGCTTTGGTCGATACCATTGTCGACAACTACTTTGTCGCCCTTGAGACGTTGGGCGAAAGAATTGAAACCCTGGAAGAGACGCTGGTGGTTCAGCCTGGCGTCGATGCCCTACAGCAAATTCACGTTTTGAAACGGGAAATGCTGTTTTTTCGCCGCGCCCTCTGGCCCCTCCGCGAAGTAATCGGCTGCCTGAGCCGGGGAGAATCCACCTTGATCCAGGACTCCACCCTACTTTATCTTCGCGACGTCTATGATCACACCATCCAGGCTATCGATACCCTGGAGACCTACCGCGACATTGTCTCCGGCATGCTCGACATCTACCTTTCCAGCGTAAGCAACAAAATGAACCAGATCATGAAACTTTTGACCATCATTTCCACCATCTTCATTCCCCTCACCTTCATTGTCGGCGTATATGGCATGAACTTCAAGGTCATGCCTGAACTGGACTGGGAATGGGGTTATCCCGCTGTCTGGCTTGTCATGATCACCATCTTTCTTGCTCAACTGAAGTTTTTCCGGGCCCGGAAATGGCTTTGACACTTGGCGCTCGGGCACTCATTCCGACAGTAAGTCAATCAAATGATACGAAGGACTGATTTTGTGAGATCTCTCTGGATATGCTTGATGATAACGCTGGCTTTGGCTTTCCCTGCTGCTGCGGCGGCCGAATCCTCCCAGCCGATGATTGATGTCACCATACAGATTATCAGACCGGAAACCACATGGAGTACCTGGTTCGCCCCAGGTACCAATGGCCCCTCTAAGGAAATAACTGCCACAGTCCGCAAACTGGCCCAGCTCGATGTAAGGGTGGTAGCTGGCGCCAAAACGATTGGGTGGCACGCATTTGTCAAAAATGGTCCTGCCGACTACCGGTTCAACATTCCCAAACCGGAAAATGGCGAAATTAAGATCCAGGTTCTGGCAGGTTTCGCCGGGCTGAGCGAACCGGTCGTCTGGGGCACCAGCTATTTTCATCCCGGGCAGGTTGTGACCATCGACCTGGATGCTGCCTTCCCGGTCAAGGTATTTCAATTTGCTACAGAGTAACCCCCTATTTCGTGGTTTGGCTTCCGGCTCTGCCGCAGCACACGAAAAACTCTTGCGGACACAGAAAAAAGAAACAGGCTGTACAAGCCTGTTTCTTTTTCTATTGATCGAATCACAAGTCACAGATCAAAGCACTTTCAATTACTATTATTAGTCATCGAAACGAGAGAAAACTAAGACACGATCCCGGTTCTCAAATGGCAACCGAATCCAAATACGGCAATCTGAGCACCATCGACCCAGATTTGGTATTCATAAAATCCCGGCATCAAATTAGGGTACCATTCCGTCTTTTCACCATGTACATAGCCAAATATGGTGCTGTCGATAGCAAAAGCTTTGCTGTCGACCACAACGCCCGAAGAAGCATCTGCAAGGATAATCTCTACCTGAAAGCGCCCGGGAAAACAAGTGAATTGATCGATTGTTTCAAAATAAAACTTTTCCCCAGCCATCCCTTGAAACATGGTAATGAAAAAATCGTCGACAATCGCCCCTTCTTTTGTGTTCCTTGTTTTATTTGACATTACATGATTTGTGAGCCGTACTTGCTGCGTCATAACAACCTCCAAAACTTGCTGAGCTTGTGGGGGTCCGTTCAGTTCAGCGATTGGCCCCATAAACTAAACAAGCGGTAAATCTTCGCCGCCGACAGGTCTGATACTGTATAAATCGGGATTATTAATCTTGTCAGTGGATACGTCAAAAACTTTAGCAGCTTCCAGGACAGCACCAGCAATATCACCAGTGTCGATGTAAATGACGAGTTCTTTGGGTTCTAATTGAATCACTCGGAACAACATGTCATTTAACCCCTTTCTACTATTACCACTTACCTTCGCGTCCACCGCTACATTCGCCTGCTTAAATACGAAAATGCATCGAATGTTTCAGGATCGGCTGACAAGTCTAGCGGCAAAAAAATGGTGAAGGTGACTGCCGCTATTTGATTGATACGGCTGTCCCGTCTTTCAGGTTGTTGACACCACTTGTAATCACTTGAGCTTCGGCCGGCAGGTCGGAAGTGATTTCGATGAAATCGTCAATGGCGGCTCCGATTGTCACCGGCTGGCGGACGGCTTTTCCATCGACCGCCAGATACACGAAGTTGGCTCCCTGCTCCTGAGTAATCGCTGTCGCCGGTACCACTCGCACCGTTACCGCCTGATCAGTGTTCAGCCGAACCCTGACAGCCATACCCGTTTTGAAAAAGCCATCGGCATTGTCAATCTGGATGTGGGTACGGAACGATGAGCGGTCTGGCGCGATTTCGGGGTAGATGCCCTCAACCCGACCGGCAAAGCCCTGTCCAGGAGCCTGAACACTGGTTATATCAGCCAGAGTTCCTGCCCGGACAAGCGACAGGTCTTTTTGCTGCAGATAAATGACAACCCGCACTTCGCCGCCGTTTTGCAGCACCAGCAGCTGTTGCCCGGCTTGAACCGCCTTGCCCGAGACTGCGCTCAGCCCGGTTACTGTCCCGCCAGCAGGCGCAACAAGACTGACTCGCCCAGACTGCTGGGGTTGTCCTGTCAATATCGGTTGCCTGCTGGTCTGTGCTGCGGATAGAGCGTCCTGCGCAGCCTGCAGGCGCGCGGCTGCGGCGTCTAGTTGTCGCCGCGCGACAGCTCCCTGGGTATACAACTTTTGATAACGGTTGTATTCTTGCTGGCTATTGTCATAATTGCTCTGTGCCAGCCGCTTCATATCTTCATTTTGCCTTGTCGGCCCGGCCTCAGCCGGGATGACACCATCAATACTGACCAAAGGCTGTCCGGCTTGGACGATCTGCCCCTCTGTCACCAGCACTTCGCTGACGTGGCCGGAAATTTGCGCGCTGATGATGGCGGCATTACGGTCCTCGACGGTTCCGGGCAGCAGAAGCTCGACGTCTTTATTCATCATACGGACCGATGTGACGGTCACAGTGAACGGTTGTCGTGAAAAAATCGGTAGCGAGAAAAGCCCAAAGTGGGAAAACCCAAACAGTGCCGTCGAAATTATGCTAATTGCCAATAAGATGGCAATGACTCGATATCGTTGTCGCATCCTGGTCATCTCCACATCTGAAAGTCTTGCCATGTTCTATGTTCCCACTTTTTTCTTTTTGCGTCAAGCGTTGAAGTCACTGCAACTCTTCGCCCCATAACACAAGTATTTACGCGAGCTTTTCACCAAGAATCGGGCTTGTAAACAAAGTAACCCCCCGCAAATGACTCAGGGTGGTTACTGTTTGATTCAGTATAAGGGAACCATCCGCATCGGTGTCCCGCCGACGCGGATGGTTCCTTCTTAGCCGACCGTTGGCTGATCCGCTGTTTATCCAAGCCGGACTGGCCTGGAATAAGGATCGATACCTGTCCAAAGCACCCAGGCATTCATCGATTTATTCAGGGGTTTTCTTTTCGAATTCGCCTATAGCTCGCGGCGCGAGCTGATTGACAGGCAATGGCTCATTAAACATCAATGAAATCCCTCATAATTTGCTATTTGACGGCAGAAATATAGGAATATTATGAATTCGCCATCACAATTATGCACAACAATAACACAAAGACTTTACTTTTTCCCTGGACGCAATTATACTGGGATGGGAATGACTTTCCCGGATATGCTATGAGGCAATCCATTTGAGGAGGCTACTAATTTGGCTCAAGACAAAGACCTGTCATGCCGCGACTGCGGCGCCGCATTCGTTTTCACCGCTTCAGAACAAGATTTCTTTGCCGAAAAAGGATTCACCAACGAACCCAGCCGCTGCCCGAGTTGCAGAGCAGCCCGCAAACAACAGAATTCCGGTGGTTACAACAGCCGCGGTGGAAGCGGCGGTGGCTATCAGCAGCGTGAAATGCATCCAGCCGTCTGTGCAGAATGTGGCAAGGAAACCCAGGTTCCTTTCCGTCCCAGTGGCGACCGCCCTGTGTACTGCAGCGACTGCTTCAGCAGTCAAAGACGGTAATTGATCCCACAAATTTAGTAATCAAGCCCCTAGGTTAACCTAGGGGCTTTTTATTTTACCTAAATAGAAAGATTGCGCGCATTTTTGTTAACAATTAATCAGCCGATATAAATCTAGTGTGATCATCCCGGCACACAAAGTGGTTCCATCCCCAGCACAGCTAATTTCGATCCGCACAATATTCGGTACATCCAGGAATCGAGTTGTGTTTGGCGGCACAAACTGCGTTATTCTGATATTCGTTGATTGGAACACATCGACCGACATCTGGCAATCCCCTGTATTGCGCACGGTTACAAGCCCGCTTAGCGGAAAGGCTGTATTGAATGAATCATAGTAGACGACAGGCTGTGCATTGCACAGCTGTTGTATATTAGCGCACTCGCGCTGGATAGGAATGGCCACCACTGACGCCTCAGGACAGCCTCTCGGACAGGGCGCAGTCCCTCCCGGGGACTGACCCGCAGCATTTTTGCAACTAACACAGTCCTCCATCACCCATTGCCTCCTCAATTAACTAACCGCTCTGATTATCCTATGCTTAAAAAATTCTTGCGTGAGCAAGAAACTGCGTCTGCCGCCAGTGGTCAGGGCATAGAACACCAGCGCCTTTTGTCATAGGCAACTGCCTGCATCAACGCGGAAACAGTGTAAACAAGGAGAAAAGCTAAAAAAAGACCGCCGAACAGGCGGTTTAGCAAACTATTTTTGCCCTGGAACATGTCCTGTCGTCGCCTTATCATGGGATAACTCTGCCACAATGCAAAGGAATATTGCCAGACCCAGAGTGAAGCGACCGTATTTCATCCATCCGCTGACATGTTGTTTGCCCACTACCGCAGGCGTAGGGCTTGCAAAGGCCGGCATCGTAAACGTAACCACTAGCAATAAAACAAGCAAACAGGCTATTATCTTTTTCACAGCATCAACTCCTCTATCGATTTGTGTAATAATATGCTGTGAAAAGTTGATTTATGAATTCACCACATTCAAAATAACCGAGAAAAAACAAAAAAATCCTGCACAGCCCGATTCCTTCACATAATAATCAATGGTCATAAAACAAAAAACCACAAAGGCTACAAGCCCTTGTGGCAACTGCATTTAACTGGCGACCTCGGCAGAATTCGAACCTGCGACCTTTTGATTCGTAGTCTGAAAAAAGCCATTTGTGAGCATTTATGTAAATTGGCAAACGCTTGATTTTTCTTGTTTCGTCGGTTATTTCAATGGTGACACTTTGTACAAATTATTGACACCACTCCCTGTTCATCGAGGTGTCAATAAAGGTGCGAAAAGAAAACACCGGTTAATACTACATATGCAATCATAACCAGTGAATAGTTGGACAGTGGTCCGACTCGCTGATCCACAGCATTGCAAATCCACCTGTTTCTCCGAATGCTTTTAGAAGTTCCACCTGGCTCCGACGTTAACCTGCCAGGGGGTCCTGGCCTTGTCGCCGGTAGTGCGGGTGATTTCCAGGTAGCCGTCGACCCGCTTGTCGAGCTTGGTGGCCAGCCCTAGGGCGAACTCCAGCCAGCTTTCCTTCAGGTCCTGTTGGAAGGCGACCGGCGAGAGCGTGCCAGTGGAAGCACTTAGGGTCGAGCAGGCGGCAAATTCCCCGGCCAGCGATACCTTGCCGTAGTAGTGGGTGGAGCCGACATGGCGACCTACCGCCAGGCCGAGGCGGCCGGTGAAGGAGTTGACGGCGTCGTTATGAACGCTGGTGCCGTCGCTGGCGGTGTAGTCTGCACCGTTGACGCGGCTATAGGTCAGCTCGGCCTGCGGCTCGAGATACCAGTTGTTCTCAAGCTGTTTGCGGTAGCCGTATTCGGCCGACAGGCTGGCGCCCCAGTTGGCGTAGCTGCCATTCACCCTGGTGTTGGAGGGGTCGTTCAGATAGCTGGCATAGTTGTTCCTGAGCTTGCCGACCTTGGCGATAACATCGATGAAGTGGCCTTTGTTGCCCAGCCAGCTGCCGTAGGCTCCTGTTGAGAAGCTGGTGCCGTCGCTGTTGCCCCGGCTGTAGGTGCTGCTGCCTTCCAGGTAGCCGGCAGCGAATCCTGTAAATAATACTCCGTCGTCGCGGCTGATTTTGTTGTCATAGCCGCCCTGGAGGGCTGTGTACTGCTGCTTGGTGGTGCGTCCGTCACCATTGGCTATCTCCTCGGCTCCCCGGTAGGTCCTAAGCCACATGCCGGCTTCGCCGCTGGTTGCGCGCAGTTCGCCCAGCCGCTTTGTCAGGTTGTTGTTCTCGGTTCGCCAGGCCAAAAGGTTGCCGGCAATGACATCGGAGGCGGTGTGAACGGTCTCGCTGGCGCTTGCGCCGGACGCGGCGGCCAGCTTGGTAACCGCCCAGGTGGTGGTCGTACCGGACGTTACTGAGGTGATCACCGGGGTGTAGCGATATGCCCCGTATTCGGTGGCCGCCGCCGTAAAGATGGCGCCGCCGCCTGATACCGTAGCGAAGGTGGCTGAGCCTGTTGCGCTTTTGCCGGTGAGGTAGGCCGGGTCGTAGAACACCTGCAGGGTATTATGCGAGGTGCCGCCGTTGACAGTAATGGTGTCGGCTTTGCCATTGGCCAAGTCGGTGTTGATAACAAAGTTGGCTGAGCCGGAAAGGCTGTTTATCGTCAGGTTGCGGCCGGTAGTGGTTCCGCTGGCCAGCTTGACGGTACCGCCGCCAGTCGCCGTCAGACTGGCGATGGCGTAGCTGCCGCTATTGCCGATGAGCGCGGCGGTGCCGCCGCTGAGGGTAGTGGCGCCGGCGATCGCGGCGCCGGACTCGATATTCATGAGGCCGCCGGAGCTAACACTGGTGCCTGTGGCCGTGCCACCGCTATAGACGTACTGGAGACCGCCATTGGTGACGGTGGTGGAGCTGGCGGTGCCTCCATTCAACACATTCTGAGTGCCGCCTGAACTTATCGTGGTCGCGAAGGCGACGGCGCCGCCGGAGACGTTCTGGACGCCGCCATTGGTGACGGTGGTGGAGCTGGCGGTGCCTCCGTTTTTGATGTTTTGGGTGCCGCTGTTGGTGATGGAGGTATTTGACGCGCTGCCGTACACCTCCTGGGTGCCGCCAGCATTTATTGTGGTCGCTGAGGCAATGCCGCCGGCGGACACAATCATACTGCCTCCGTTCACCGTCGTCGAGGTCGCCGTACCGAAAGCTGTATATAGTGTTATCCCTGTATTACTATCAACGATCGGCAGCTCAAATATCGTTATCCTCCCGCCGCTGTTCACCGTTGTCGAGGTCGCCGTGCCGCAGTACACATTCACAGTCCCCCCGGCATTTACCGTCGTCGAGACCGCCTGGTGGCTGGGGTCAACCACTTCAAGCAAGCCGCCGTTGTTCACTTGGACATTGGTGGCGGTCCCATTTTGAATGGTCACGCTGCCATCGACGGTAGTCAGGGTGTTGTTTGTGTCGGCCAGCAGCACATAACCGGCCGACAGGATGGTGCCGGTGGCGCCGCCGCCGTTGATTCCGTATATATTCAGGATACCGCCGCTTTTTACCGTAGTGGCGGTTATCGTTACCGGATTCGCCATGTACAGTGTGCCGCCGCCTTCGACCGTCGTTGTAGAAACGCTGGGTCTGGCCAGGATATTGTAAGATGCGTCTGTTACCGCGGTCACGACCTGTGTTCCGCCGTTTAAGACCGTGGTCGCGGTGACTGTGCCGCTGGATACGTTCTGGACGCCGCCGTCAGCAATTGTGGTCGAGGTCACCGTGCCACCGTTCACATCCTGGGTCCCGCCGCCGGTGATTGTCTCACCGGTGACACTACTGCCCCCGTTTACTGTTGGTGTGTAAGCATAGGCCGTAGTGAACAGCAGCCGGTCGAGCACCTGGCCGGTGCGGCTGAAGCTTGTAGTGAAATAGTCATCCACCGTCTCCCGCCGGGGCAGGGGAGCTTCTCCCAGGACGGCGGCAATCGGCGGGAGCAGGGGAGCCGCGCTGTTGAAGCCGTTGACGCAGGCCATGAGGATAGACAGCGTCTGTTGGTGGCACAGCCTCGTTGTCCGCTTTTTCTTCATCTTTTCTTTCCTTTCGCGTCCTGCTAAAGCTGTAGTCTATCGGCCTCACTGGCAGTCATGATGTATCCATTTAATCTTGTCTTTCCCCTTGCGCCCTCCGCCGATGCCTCTGCGGGCGCTGTCACCGGTCTCGCCGCCGGATGAGGGGGCAAGTTTCGTCAGCGTCCAGGTTGTCACGCCAGGTTTGGCCATAACGATTGTCGGGGTATAACCTTGCGTCGCCTCCGGAGTAATGACGGCAGTGCCTTTTGCGACAGTCACCAAGCTTGCCGAGCCGGTCGCACTTTGGCCGGTGGAATAGACCGGGTCATTGTTGACCTGCAGTCTGTTGGCCGGCGAACTGGTGGCGTTCTTTATCGTGATGGTGTCGGCCTTGCCGTTGGCCAGGTCGGTGTTGACGAAGAATTCGGCCGAGCCGGTCAGGCTGTTGATCGTCAGGTTGTGGCCCACGGTGGTGTCGCAGTCTTCTAGTCCCACCCCGCCGCCACCTATTACCGTCAAGCTGTCAATGACGTAACTGCCGATGCCGCCAGGAGTAAGATCGATTGTGCCGCCGCCGCTCATAATGGCGCCGATAATTCGCGCGCCAGGCTGCGGGAACAGGCAGGCGCCGCCATGAACTTCAGCGCCGGTCGCCGTGCCGCCTGATTCAACTAACACTAAGCCGCCAAAATAAGCGATCGTCGAGATCGCAGTGCCGCCAGAGTACACTTCTAACAAGCCGTTACTGTTCAAGGTCGTATCGATAGCGGTGCCGCCGGCCAACACCGAGAGAGTGCTTTGTTCATTGTCGTCACCGGTCATTATAATATTCGCCGCCGTGCCCCCGTTGATGGTCACGCTGCCGGCCGCGAGGGTAGCGCTGGTATCGGCGTGAAGGTAATAGCCCGAATTCAGGGTGACGCCAGTCGCCGTACCGCCTGCGACAATTTCCAGCACGCCGGCGCTGCCCACGGTGATCGCGGTCACCGCGCAGCCGCTGTTGACATGCTGTGAGCCACCATTGCTGACCGTCGCCACGCTCACCTTTCCCCCAGACACGAGCTGAGTACCGCCGCTACTGATTGTTGTCGCGCTCACCGCTCCGCCGGACACAGCCTGTATGCCCCCGTTGATGATTACCGTCGCACTCACCAGACTGCCGGAAAGCACATTCTGGACACCGCCGCCGATGATTGTCGTCCCGATGGCTGTGCCGCCGTTAATAATCTGCGTCCCGTCGACCGTTTCGCCGACAACGGTGGACCCGCTGCTTACCACTGGTGTGAAATTGCTCTTTTTTGTCATTGCAATCATCCCTTTCGTTTTGGCTTAAAGCCGTGGTCGGTCATCAGCCGGTCAATGACACGGTTTACATTTTCCGGAGTAATGAACCGGCTGCATTCGTACTGACGGTCAGTATGCTTGTGGCGAGGGCACCACTCGAAATCGTCGTGGACGAACTCGATGGCCCCGTCGTTCCAGCAGCCGTTGCAGACATGATAGTTGATGACTCGGTACGGGGTATAAAACTCGTTCATCGGCAGGGTGAAGCCGCTGACGAGGACGATGGGCTTGCCTGCCGCCCAGGCCAGCCAGGACAAGCCGCTGGAGAGCCCGACGAAGAAATCGGCGTGGTAGAGGAGGTCGACCCGCTCCTGGAGAGGCCTGTCGCCAGTAAAGTCCTCCGCCCCGTAGGGGATGGTGTTCCAGCGGCTGCCTGCTCCGTGGCAGATCTTCTGGTCGATGCATAGCACCCGGTAGCCCTTTTCTTTGAGGTGCTTGATGGTGCTGAGCCAGCCGGTGGGGTTATTCCAGTACTTGGCCTGGGTAGTCGACTGGCTGGCAATGCAGACATAGGGCTGCTCAATAGCCCGCTCCAGGTTCTGTGGCGCAATCCTCGGCCGCACTTCCTTGGCCTCGAGGCCGAGGAGGCAGGGGATGGTCTTCTGCAGGCCGGTGATTCGAAAATCCACCGGCTGGTGGACGCGGTCGCTGCTGGGGAAGAAGATTCCCATGTAATAGGTGGCGTATATGTCTGGCGGGCGCTCGTCGGAGCCGACGAAGTGCAGCTCTGGATAGGTCGGCGCGAACAACTCGGTTAGATTGTCCGCCATCGCCACATAGACCTCACAGTCGTGGTTATGCTTGAAAACCTGGGCGTAGGGGAACCAGGCGAGTACGTCGCCAAGGGTGCCGGAGGGGAACTTGAGCAGGATTCTCTTGCCGGTCGGGGAAAAGTCGTGGCTGAAGATCAGCTTATCTGCCAGATAGACTTCCAGGCCAAAGTTGATATAGTATTTCTTGGTGCTAGTGACGAAAGCGTTCGAGGCCCTGGCGTCATACAGAGTGACGCCAGCGTCGCGGTCGGTGAACTTCACCCGCCAGTCCCCCTCCGGCACCTTGACCCGAACGCCGTAGTTGAAGTCGAACGCTAGTCCCTCAATGTCAGTCTTGCAGGTGAGCGGGCCGGGGTCGATCACAAAGTAGGGTTTCTTGCCGGCCTGGTCACCGGCTGGACCGCCCTTGACCTCAGTCTGGGTCTGGCTTTGGGTCTGATTTCGGTCTTGGGTTTCGGTTTGCATATCGCTCATAAACGTTGCTTCCTTTCGTCTGCTCCACCTGCTAGCTGTTTCGATTTCTTGTGAAAATTATCTATTTCTACTATAAATGAGTAAAATAGACTTTTGTTGTCATTTATTAGAATACAAAAACATGGTGGTTTACACCACCATGTTTATGCGAGTTCCCGTTTTCTTGTCGCGAGTTGCCATGAGTCAAGATAAGCTTACAAGCGATCCCAGCCTTTTCTTCACTTCCAGTTCACCCAGAATTTCCTGCCTGTACTGACGACTGACCAGCAATTCCTCCGGCCATTCAAAAAGACGCAGCCATAGCGTCCGATCCTTTCCCGGCTTCAATGAATACACGCTCGCGGGGCGAATATAGCAGCTGCGATAGCAACGGCTGAGGGGGTGTGCGCCACATTGAGTCACAAATTCCTGCAAGCCTTGACTGCTCTGATAAGCTATCCCCCCGGCGATGACAGTGGTGTAACGGTCGGCTTTTCTGACAAAGCATGCGTCGATACTGGCGACTGGAATCATCGCCAATAAACCGTTTCTTGACAGCCATACCTGGGATAGATTCATGTTTTTCAATTCTTTGCGCACCGAAAGCGACAGTCCACATGGCTGATATCGGCCTTCGGCAATAAAGCGTTTTTCGATCCGTTTGAGGGATTGAATCACCCTGGCGTCCTCAAACGGTTTCAATAAGTAGTCGATGGCCTCCAAATCGAAAGCTTGCGCAGCATACTGGCTGTATGCGGTGGCAAAGACCAGGCCTATCCGGGGACGACGGGCCAATATCTCCCCAGCCGCCTGAAATCCATTCATCTCAGGCATCTCAATGTCGAGGAACACCACATCTGGCTCAAGTTCGTCCACTGCTTCAACAGCCTTAACAGGATCAGCAAACGTGCCGACAATGGTAGAATGGTCCAACAAAATGGCCTTTAGTTCTTCCAGTGCCCAGGCCTCATCATCAATGATCATTACTTTAAGCATTTGCCCTTTTACCCTCCTGTCCGTCAGGCAAGCTGTTTGGGATAAAAAAGGAAACTCGGGTTCCCTGCTCAGGTCTCCCCTCAATCTTCAGCCCTTCGCCAAACATACTCCTAAGACGCCGATCAACACTAAACAAGCCGAGCCCTTGTCCGCCCGGTCTGGATTTGCTACTGCCACTACTGAAATAGTTCATAAGCTCAATGGGGATGCCGACACCGTCGTCTTCCACCAGGAAGGTGCCTCCGCCCTCTATCGCCCGAATACTTATCTGGATGATACCCCCCTGTCGCCGGACCGCAATGCCATGGCGTACGGCGTTCTCCACCAGCGGCTGAAGTGTGAAGGGGGGAATCATACAGGCCGACAGTTCGCCCACCAATTCGTACCTGACGTCGAGTCGGGGTCCTAACCGAACCGACTCAATGTCCAGGTAAGCCCGGACAATCTTCATTTCCTCCTCCAGCGGCACACAATCTGCCGTCAATTCAAAGGTGCCGCGTAGGTATGTCGCCAGGTCGTGTAAAAGTTGCTGGGCCGTTGCAGCGTCGACTCGGCAGAAGTGTCCAATCGCCCCAAGCGTATTCTGTAAAAAATGCGGCTTTATTTGGGCCTGCAGCACCTTTAATTCTGCGCGTTCCACCTGATGTTTTCTCAGTTCGGCCTCATAGTAAACTACCGTCTCTTTTTCCTGACGCACCTTTCGGTTGCTTTCTTCAAGTTCGTCATTGAGAAATTCTTTTTTTATCAAAATATATCCCAGGCTTCCGCCAATCAGCAAAAAAATCAGAATTACAAAAAAGCCAGTATTCGGAAGACCTGGCATGAATAAGCTAAAATTATTGATACCCATGACATATTGATATCGCCACAAAGCAGCCAGAAAACCTACTATATATAAAGTTCCAATGACTTTTTGTATTTGTGATGATTTCGTCCGGGAAAAGGCAAGTTGAAGCCCGGGTATTAAGAGGAATACGCTCTGCAGCAAGGTCGGCAACGTAATTCTGACTGTCCGGCTTAAAGAAAATGGCGTATTCCACAGGCAGGCCAGAATGACCATCAAGGAAACTCCATAGAATAACCACCATCTCTTGGTGATTTTTGTCTTCAAAGATACCCAGACCATCGATTCCAGCGCCTGTCCGCTCATAACCAGGGAGTTGCCGACGACGATTGATAAAAGGCCTGATATTTCCCCCCGCTGCCCAACCAAAACCAGACCAAAGAGCTGGCATGCTCTGCCAAGAATAAAAAGCCAATCTCTTCTTTGGCTCCGGCTATCGCTAAAATCGGCAATCAGCAATACCAGCGAAATAACATGACCCACGATCAACACTGTTATTAACGTACGAATATCAAGAGTAAACACATTATTTCACCTCAGACTAAGACTTTCGGAGTGATTCATCTCCATAAAGACTCAAATCATCTTTTTCTGAAACTACAAGCTGATAAAAGATTTTCGCCAATTTATGGTAAAAACCTTCAATTTTTGCAATAATTTACTGTAAACACATTAATTAAAAGGCTACTCTCTTAATCATGAGGTATTAAAATACGGCAAGTAAAGCTATATTCGGTTTAAAGTACTGATGTTAGAACCGTATCTGGAGAATTAAGACATGCGCAGACCTCAACCACCATGAACATATACGCTCACCTTCTGAAGTCGACAGAGCAGGAAACCACTAACACTTTGGATAAGTTCGTCCAGCAGACAATACAAAAAGCAAAACAGACACAAGAAAAGCAGTCCAAACAATAGATGGCCTGCACTTCTTTTTGTTGGTGAATATTGGCCTCAATGGTCTCTAATTTTTAGTCTACTGTCACCAACTTTGACACTAGTAACATAAAACAAAAAACCACAAAGGCTACAAGCCCTTGTGGTAACTGCATTCAAATGGCGACCCCGGCAGGATTCGAACCTGCGACCTTTTGATTCGTAGTCAAACGCTCTATCCAGCTGAGCTACGGAGTCATTGTGGTCAACGTCCACTTGTATATTATAACTATCTCTTCACTCTATGTCAACATTGTAATTGCTGGAATTTTAACTAGCCCTGAAGGAGCGGCACTGTGTTGGCGGCGTGGGGCATTACGGTGATGGTATAGTCATCCCGGCCGAGCTTTTCCTTGGCGATGGCGTAGGCTTCTTCAGCGGTCGTCACCGGGATCATCCCAATGCTGCGGATGAAGTCGGCGTTTTCCGGCTTGGTTACAAATATCAGGGTATTTTCCCTGGCAATGAGTGAAATCTTGCAGGCGACAAATCCGGGCACTGTGAAATGGTTGCGCACCGCCAGCTCCAGTTCCAGCATATCCTTGTGCTTGAACCAGCCGCTGAACTCTGGCGGCTCGTAGATGTCGCGGCATTCCAGGAAGCAGATGATGACTCCGCCGGGCTTGACGGCCAGATAGGCATTGTCAATGGTCTTGGCGCCTTGGTAGAGGTTGATGTCTTTAGGGAATCCACCGGCCGAGGCAATGACCAGATCGGCTTTGGCCTTGATGGGTATGCCGTAAATTTGCTCCACCAGCTTGGTGCCCGCCTCCCAGGCTTTATACCAGTGACCGGCAAAAAACTTGGCAAATTTCCCTTCCGGCGTAAATACGGCATTCAGCAGGAAATCGGGGTTGGCCAGCGCGGCCACCTCACTCATGTCCTCATGCATTTCGTTGCCTTCCAGCTTGCCGGAAGTGCTGTTGGGGTTCAAGCCCTTACCGATTTCCTTGTTCATGCAGTACAGGTGGTTGCCCTGAATGCTGGTAAAGGCGCTCACGCCCGGCATGATGGCCTTGCGCCCGGCGCCAAAGCCGGACATCAGGTGGTAGACAATGCCGCCGGTGAGAATGACCTTGTCGGCTTCCGCCACCCTGCGATTGATATAGCACTTGACGCCGCGACTGGTGGTCCCGGTGTAAACCAGATTTTCCTGGTCATGGCAATCATGCTGGTAAATCGGCACCCGGTGGCAAACATTCTGGCCGCATACCAATACGTCCTCGTCTGCGATATGTGCCCGGTGAGCCCCGAGACCGATGACGATAAACATGTCGCTGTCGGGGATGCCGGCGGCGTTCAATTCATCCAGCAGGACAGGCAGGAAATGATCGAATTTAATCCAGGCCCGGGTAATGTCACTGACAATAATCGCCACCTTGTCGCCAGGCTTTACCACCTCAGGCAGCGGCGGCGTGCCGATGGGATTGTGGAGGGCTTCTTTGACAGCGGCTGCGACATCGCTGACCGGCGCATAGGGCCGACCCTCAATCTCATGAATAATCTGCTGCTCCGGCAGAGCCAGCTTCAGCTTCTCGTCGCCGAGACCAAATTCAAATATTTTTTCTTTCACTGCCATCTCTCCTATATTCGGCTATTTATCACAATATATCCTATTTGCCAAGAGGGCGTCAATTTCCCGATGAGACGCGGCTTTTGCGCCGGAACCCATAGTCCTGGGATACTTTCCGGCCAATGCCGCTGATTTTACCGGTGATACAGGACCGGCAGTGGGCCGGCGAGTCATTGATGCAGATCTTGCCGGGATAGAGGGCATACATCCGGCGATAATCACCTTCGGTGACATTAGGCATCACCACATTAGCGCCGCTTTTCAAGGCAATCACCCGGCCGTTGGGATTGAGCGACTCCATCGCCGTGGTGGCCGGTATATTGATATCCGGCAATAGCAGCCGGATGAGCGCCATCACCTTCAGGCTCAAATCAAAACTGCCGCCATTCTCAGCCTTGAGGGGGGTATCCGGATTGGGAATGAATGGCCCGACGCCGATCATGTCGGCATCGATTGTTTTAAAAAAGAGAATATCATCGGCCAGCGACGCCAACGTCTGGCCCGGCAGGCCGACAAGGCAGCCGCTCCCCACTTCAAATCCGAGCTCTTTCAGGTCCTTCAGGCAACGCATCCGATTGTCAAAACTCATTCCCGGGTCCATGGCGTCATAGAGTCCCTTGTCGGTCGTCTCAATTCGGAGCAGATAGCGGTCGGCCCCCGCTTCCTTATAGGCCTGGTATTCCTCGCGGGTCTTCTCGCCGATGCTCAGGGTAACAGCCATATCCAGTTCTTTGATCTTCCGGATGATATCCGCCATCTCTTCGACAGAATAACAGAGTCCTTCGCCGGACTGCAGGACCACCGTACGGTAGCCATATTCCCGGGCCTTGCGGGCGAATTCAATAATAACATCCGGTTCGAGACGATACCTTTCCAGGACGTTGTTATCGCGGCGCAGGCCGCAGTAAAGACAATTTTGCTTGCAAATATTCGAAAACTCGATGAGTCCCCTCAGATGGACCTCATCGCCGACATAACAGTGGCGGACCCTGTCGGCGGCCGCGAATAACTCGCTGTTGAATTCGTTCGATTCCAGCAAGGCGACAATCTCGTCTTTTTCCAGCTGATGGGCGCTCTCGGCTTTAGCAATCAGTGCCAGCAGTTCCATATCATATCCTCCCGCCAAAACGGATTATCTCTACAAATGGATTATCTTTATTATATACATTTTATGCCCTTGACGCCAGGATTTTTGTTGTACCAGATGCGCCGAGCGCAAATAAACCACCCCGAGTCTTTTGACCCAGGGTGGTTTGCCGGCATCACTACCAGCGTCGTTCCGAACCGCCGCCGCCGCCCGAGCCGCCGCCGAAACCTCCGCCGCCCGAACCGCCACCACCACCACCGCCCCGGAACAGGGACAGAATCAAAAAGGTGAAAGTGCCGCCGAAAAACAGCCAATCAATAGCCACCAGAAGGAGTAGACCCGCAATGACGGCAAGATGCAGCCACCAGGGCATCATATCCCACCAGGACTGCTTGACGGCCGGGCGGTGTTGCACCGGTTTGGCGTCAGTCTTCAGTTCGAGATTATATTCCTTGGCCACCTCAGTAGCAACTGCCAGGTAACCGTTTAAAATGCCGTGGTCATAGTCGCCCTGCTGAAAGTAAGGCAACATATACTCATCTTGAATCCGCCCGGTCTTGGCGTCAGGCAACCGCCCTTCCAGACCATAACCCACCTCAATGCGCGACTGCCGGTCATTGACCGCAATCAGCATAACCACCCCGTTATTGAGGCTTTTATCCCCCACACCCCATTGTCTGAGGATGGTCAGGGCATAATCCGAGATGGGATTGCCGTCCAGGGTTTTGACTGTAACCACAACCACATGGGCTTTGGTTTTGGCGCGCAGCTGGCTGCTCAGGTTGTCGATCCTGTTTTTGGTATCGCCGCTCAGCACGCCGGCATAGTCCTGAACAAAGACACTGCCGCTGGTAGGAGCCGGGGGAACCTGAGGCTCGGCCCAGGCAACAGCGCCAAGGGCTAAATAAAGCCCAAGCACCAGGCAAGCCAGCCATTTTTTCATGCTACATTCCTCGCTTTACCCGGCTTAGAACTTGACTTGGGGAACCTGTTTCGCGCCCTCTTCAGCCCGGAAATATTCCTTCGGCCCAAAACCCATCATTCCGGCAAAGAGATTGGTCGGGAAAGAACGGATCTTGGTATTGAAGCCTTGAACGGCGTCATTGTAGTCCTTGCGGGCCACGGCGATGCGATTTTCGGTACCGGACAGCTCGTCAGACAACTGCCGGAAATTTTGGTCAGCCTTCAGGTTAGGATAGTTTTCGGCAACAACTAATAGCCGCGACAGGGCACCGGTCATTTCGGTATCTGCCTGTGCTTTGGCTGCAGGCCCTTGGGCGCCTGCCAGTTTTGCCCGGGCGTCGGCTACGGCCTGAATCGCCTGGGTTTCATGAGCGGCATACCCTTTGACAGTCGCCACCAGGTTGGGGATCAGGTCGGCCCGTCGCTGGAGCTGATTGTCGATCTGACTCCACTTGCCGTTGACATTTTCATTGGTGCTCACCAGGGAATTGTAACTGGATATCCCGGCAATTACTAATACCGCCACAAGGGCAAGAATAATCCATACTGTTTTGTTCACTCAGTTTTACCTCCTTGTTTTTGGGACTACATCTTATATTATACCAGAAATTCGTCACTTCGCCACATCCCTCCGTCAAGCCAATTTTTCTCCCTTTCTGATTTTTACGTACGGAATTGTCCTCCGCGGAAAAAAGGAAATATCCTGTACCACTAGGAATAAACTGTAAATAGACAACTTATCCAGGGAGGTCGAGTTATGAAGACAACAGGAAATACTATTTTAATCACCGGCGGAGCATCTGGCATCGGGCTGGCGCTGGCCGAGCGTTTTCTCAGCCGCGGCAACCAAGTCATCATCTGCGGCCGGCGACCAGACAAGCTGCAACAGGCCAAAGAAAGGCTGCCTGCACTTCACATCCGAGTCGCTGATATCGCCGTTGAAGCCGATCGCCTGGCGCTGTGCGACTGGGTCAGCAGCGAATTCCCGGACCTCAACGTCCTCATCAACAACGCCGGTATCCAGCAGCGGGTCAATCTTCTTGACGCCACCGCCGCCTGGAGTCATTACCGCGAGGAACTCCTGATCAATCAGGAGGCCCCCATTCATCTCACCATGCTTCTTATCCCCCACCTGCGGCAAAAACAAGCCGCCGCCATCGTCAATGTGACCTCCGGCCTGGCCTTCGTCCCAGCCGGCTGGGTCCCCATCTACAGCGCCACCAAGGCCGCGATGCACTCCTTCACTGTCAGCCTCCGCCTGCAGCTCGCCGAAACGCCGATTGAGATCATCGAAATCATCCCCCCGGCGGTCAATACCGACCTCGGCGGGGTGGGGCTGCATACCTTTGGCGAGCCGCTGGACCAATTTGCTGACGCGATGTTTGCAGGACTTGATCAGGGAGAAGCTGAAATCGGCTACGGTTTCTCGAAAAAAGCCATGCACGCCTCCCGGGCCGAACAGGACGAAATCGTCAAAGCCAACTGGGAACGGATGAAAGATCATAAATAAAATAAAAACACCTGGTCCGTTACGGGCCAGGTGTTTTTGTGGACAAAAGAACGAAGTCTAGTGAATCAGCATAATGCCGGCAATGGCCACCACGTTGCCGATGAGAAACAGCAGCACCGAGAAACCGATCAGGTCGCGGATGCTGATATTAGCGATTGCCAGCAGCGGCAGCGCCCAGAACGGGCAGACCACATTCCAGATGCTTTCTCCCCAGGCCACACCCATGGCCACCTTCCAGGGCTCCACACCCAGCTTGGCGGCAGCCGGCAGCATAAAGGGGGCCTGAACCACCCAGTGTCCGCCAGCCGACGGAACGAAAACGCTGATAATCAGCGACGAGAAATAACAATAAAGCTCAAAAGTATCATAGGTAGACATCTTCAAAAGCAGGTCGGAGATCCAAAGTACCAGCCCGCTGCCCTGCATGATGCTCATGATGCCAGCGTAAAACGGATACTGGAGAATGATCCCCGCTGCAGTGGTGGCACCTTTAGACATGGCTTTTGAATAATTGATCAGTGTACCATGGGCCAAGATACCCAAAACGATGAAAGCGAAAATCAGGATGTTCAGATTTAGGGAACCGCCTTGCACAAAAAAGTAGACGACATAAGCAAGCCCCATCAATCCCAAAGAGTAATTCAAAATCAAGCTGGTGTCGAGATGGTCGGCAATCTGCTTCTGCGCTGGAGCGGCGACCGCTGGGGCATCGTCATCCTCAAAGAGGCTGGGATCAGCCACCACGGTATCCTCTTTCTTCGGGATCATCATCAGCAGCACCAGCGGAATGACGATTGCCAGAGTTATTGTAATAAAGAGTGCTTGGGGATGAAAAATGGTCTGGGACAGCGGGACAAGCCCGATTTCCTTTTCCAGAAAGTGACCTTTGGTATTGATTAACAGCGGCACCGAAGCCGACATCCCGCCATGAGTGATGATAATTCCGGAAAATGCGGCGGTGACCAGCAAACGAAAATCGACGTCAGGATGCAGCTTGGCGGCTTCGCGGGCCAGCAGCCCGCCGGCTATCAATCCCAGGCCCCAGTTGAGGTAGTACAGCACCATCGAGACAAAACCGATGAAAATTACAGTTTGTCCGGGAGTGCGTGGGATACCGGCGATCGCCCTGAGAAACCGGCGGACAACGGGAGCCGCCGCCAGGGCATAACCGCTCACGATAACCATCGTCATCTGCATGGCGAAAGCCAGAATGCCAAAGAAGCCGGCGCCCCAGTCGTTGACGATTTTCATGATCGGCGTGTGAGTAATTCCAAGGGCCATAGCTACCACGACCAAAGAAATAATCCACGCGATTGTAAACGGGTCAGGCAGATACCTTTGCATCAGGTTGACGAAAAACATCAGGATTCTGTTAATCATCTGTACACCCCATCTCCCTTTTCTTATTGTAATCAGTGCTCTTGGACAGCCTTAAATATAATTCTCGGACGCTTTCAATTGCGTAATCAGCTTTTTCATAAATTTTTTCCTGATGGCCGGAATCTCGTCTTTTTCGTACTTATAAAATCCTTCGCCACTTTTGATGCCGAGCTTTCCCTCCTCCACTTTCTGCCGGAGAAGCGCGTTGGCGCCCGGCGAATTATCCATGACCTTGAGCAGATTGTCGCCGACAATACACCAGATATCCAGGCCGCCAAAATCAGCCACCTCAAGCTGACCGGTGGTGGCATAGCGGAAGGCCGGGCCGAATTTCAAGGCTTTATCCACATCCTCGGGGGCGGCAATGCCTTGCTCAATAATCGAAAACGCCTCCCTGGCGACCCCTTGCTGAATCCGATTGGCCACCAGGCCGGGAACATCCTTCAGCACCTTGGCGGTCTGCTTTTTGATGGAATGATACAGCGCCGCCACCTCGTTATAAAGTTCTTCCGGCATATTGCCGAAAAAGGACATTTCAACAAGCGGCATCAGATGTCCGGGATTATACCAATGGTTGACCAGCATCCTTTTTTGCCGCTCGGGCGAAACCAGCGCCATCATTTCATTCAGCGGCAAACTCGATGTATTGCTGGCTAAAATGGTATGCGCAGGACACATGGCGTCCAACTGTTGAAACAGCTTCTGTTTGAGGTCAATCACTTCCGGGGCCGCCTCAATCACATAGTCCCGGTCAGCCACCGCCGCCTGTAAATCGCTGAATACATTAATCCGGCCCAGTGTTTCACCGATGACCTCAGGAGCAATAAATTTTTCCTCGACCATAAGGTCAAGCTCCTGCCTGATCTCCCCCAGCGCCGAGCTCAGTCTTTTTTCGTCAGTGTCATAGAGATTGACTGCATAGCCGTACATGGCAAACGCCTCGGCGATGCCATGGCCCATGGTGCCTGCCCCCAAAACAGCAATTTTTTTGATCAACGCGAACCCCTCCTTTGTCGGTCTATTGTTTCAATCCCAGAATCTTCCTTGCCTGATCGGGAGTAGCGATTGTCTTGTTGGCCTCTTGAATCAGTCTGCCCGCCCGCTCTACAAATTCGGCGTTGGATTTTGCCAGCCGGTTCCTGGCATAATAAACATTGTCTTCCATGCCGACGCGCACGTGTCCGCCCAGGGCCAGTGTCGCAAATAACAGCGGCAGATGGCCTGCCCCGATTCCGAACGCCGACCAGGTCGCATCTTCAGGAATCAGGCTTTTCAGATAAACCAGATTTTCCACCGTCGCCGCCGTCCCCCCGGGAGCACCCAAAACGAACTGATAGTGAAGCGGTCCTTTCAAGACGCCCTTTTTCAGGTAATACAGCGAATTGTAGACCATGCCGGAATCGAAGATCTCGATTTCAGGCTTCACGTTATTTTCCTGCATGACTCGCCCCAGCTTTTCCAAAAATTGCGGGGTGTTCATAAACACACTGGTGTGGCCCCAGTTCATCGTACCGGCGTCATATGAGGCCAGTTCCGGCTTGAGCTCGATCAGGTGGGCCATACGGGTTTCGTCAGTCGCATTCAGATCGCCGGATGTGGTGAGATTCAGGACAATATCACATTTCTCCCTGATCAGCCCCACCGTTTCCTTGAATTTTTCTTTGTTCATGGTACCCCTGCCGGCATCGTCGCGCATATGCAAATGGGCGACAGCGGCTCCGGCCTGCCAGCAAGCATATACATCGTCGGCTATCTCTTTTGGCGTCAAGGGAACATTGGGATTGTTCTCTTTGGTGGGAAAGGCACCTGTTGTTGCGACACTAATGATCACATTTTCCATTGTTATCACCTCGGCTATCTTCTGTTGCAAATATTGTGCCAATCCGCTCAGGCCCGCCGCCACAGGCTTCGCGGCTTTAACCGCCCGACTTAGTGATGATTTTTTTCATCACTAAAAAGAAAAGGCGGAAAATTCTGCCTGTATTCGCCCCTTCCTTAGTGATGAAAAACAGCATCACTGCTGATGCCGTTTTTCATCACTAAGGATAATACCTAATTTTTTGGCCTTTTTCACGATGGTCGACTGGTCAATCCGCAGAATCTTCGCCGCTTTACGGGTACTGCCGCAAAGAACCAGCACCTTTTCAATCGTCCGCTTCTCGACACTGGCCACCATTTCTTTAAGACCCAGTTCCTGATTGAGCAGTTCAGTATAATAAGGATCAAGATTGAGCAATGGTCCGATCTGCTCGGCACTGATCCGCGCACTCTGATCAGCGATAATAACCAGTCTTTCAATAATATTCTGCAGTTCTCTGATGTTTCCCGGCCAGGCATACCGTTTCAAGATCTCGATGCCCGAGGGTTCGATTTCGACAACCTTGCCGTACTTGGCGTTATAGACAGCAAGAAAATGCCGGGATAGCGGCTCGATATCCACCACCCGCAAACGCAACGGCGGCATATGGATCGGAAACACATTGAGGCGGTAATAGAGATCTTCCCTGAAGCGCCCCTGCCTTACCAGTTCCCGCAAGTCCCCGTTGGTCGCCGCCAAAATTCTGACATCGAGCTGGACCGGCCTTCGCCCGCCCACCCGGGTGACTTCCTTGTGCTGGATGACACGGAGCAACTTTGACTGCAGTTCCAGCGGCATTTCGCCGATTTCGTCCAAGAGAATGGTCCCCTTGTCCGCCAGCTCGAACATCCCCAGCTTGCCGCCACTGGCCGCACCGGTAAATGCCCCCCGATCATAGCCGAAGAGTTCGGCCTCCAGCAGATTGCCGGGAATGGCTGCACAGTTAACCTTGATAAATGGCCCGCCTTTGCGGGTGCTGTTGATATAGATTTCATTGGCGACCACTTCTTTGCCGACACCGGTCTCGCCGGTAATCAACACCGTGATGTCAAGGTCGGCGACTTGCTGGATCATACGAATGATCTGCCGGATCTCCGGACTTTGTCCGATGAGATTTTTATTTAGATGCATCTTGCGCAAATGCTCGATTTCCAGCTTATTCTTATTCTTGTCTTGCTCGACAGCCTTCATTTTTTGCTGGGAGTCTTCCAGTTCGGTTTTCATCTTCAAGAGATCGGTTATCTCCCGGTCAATGACTACTACCTTTTTGACATTGCCGGCTTCATCAAAAATCGGATTGCCGGTGATCAGCATCTTTATTCCGTTGCGCGTACTCTCCCCCATCGCGTTGACCTGCTTTTTATCTTTGATGACCTGAGGAGTTACAGCGTTCTTATATAAACCACCCTGTTCACAGTCGGCCACCGATTTGCCAACAACCTCTTCCGGCTTGATACCGGTGATTCTGGAATAGGCTTTATTCACATAAAGAGTCTTACCGGCGCCGTCAGCGATATAGATACCGTCATAAAGATGGTCGCCAATCTCCCGAAAATCAAAATCCTGGGCCTGCCGCAATTCCTCCATAATTATTTTCAAACCTTCAGCGACATTTTTACCATCAAACAATTGGTCATTGTTGAAGCTTTCAGCTTTCGAAATCAAATCAGCCAGAAATAGCAGCGGATAAAACACTTCCTTAGTTTTCATCCCAGCCCCTCCAAATCTTTTCCGTCCTTCACTCCTTGTGGCACGCCCGCTCAACCGCCGACAACCCATCTTATTTAAATAATATCTTAGTTGGCCTTCAAATGTAAACCATGGCGCGGCAAACGCTGGAAAGGCTGGAGATGGTCAGTCAGCAATCCCAGCAGTGATACCAATGTTCTGGCGAAATTTGCCTGTCGGTCAGTCGGACTAAGATACTCAGAACCGCGCAAAATAGTAACAAGGATTGGAATCCGCATGACAAGGACAGCGGAAGATGCAGGAGGTGACTGGGTTGGATGAGCTTATTTATCACGAAATGAATACAACCTGCCATGATCTCGACTCTCATGAAGATTTGGCCAGACAGGAAAGAATCCGGCGGATCGAGCAACTCGATATCAGGCCGGCCGTAACGGTATATTTTGATCACGACGAAGAGTGATCACCGCGAATCTCTGACACGGCGAACATTATCCCCATGGAAGCCGATAACAAAAAATGTACTGAATGGTATTGACAGATATCTCTTCGTATACTACAATTTTTGTAAGCCATATCAATTTTCTTTTCCCATTGTTGTCTGTGTGTAAACACAGACCCTTTCTTTTTTTATCAACTATCAGGTATTGCCAGTGGGACAATACAGGAACATTGGGCTCCGCCGTATAAATAGTGCATTAATAAGGATGCAAAGAGGTGGAGCAGATGCCGAAGAGAACCAAAATGCTGTTGGCAGGAGCAGTGCTGCTATTGCTGGTGTGCGGCGTTTTCTGGAATTCCCTTATGTCCAAGGCAGTCAGCGTCGCCAGCACCCAGGTTGTCGCAAAAATGAACGAAAAGATTAACGGCCGGTTGACCGTCGAAAGCATCGATTTCTCCTTTGCAGGAACATTGGTCGCCCATCAGATTACCCTCTACGATAGCCACGACGCCGTGGTCGCCAAAAGCGATCAGATTTCGATCCGTTTCGGCCTCCGAGATCTTTTATCCGGCAACATCGACCTGCAGTCACTACATAGCATCACCCTGGAAAATCCAGTGCTCTTGGCAGATAATAAGGAAGGCCACTGGAACTTCGAAGACCTGATTAAAAGCAATTCCCCGCAGCCCCAGACCTTCCGCGGCCAGGTCCAGATCAAACACGGCGTGGTGGCGGTCGGCTCCCTGGATAACCACAAGCTCGATCCGGTGGACGGCACCATCGACTTTGCCCAATATCCGGTATTAGCCCTGGACTTCAGCGGCAAAAGCGGCAATACGCCGCTGACGGCGAAAGGCACCTGGGATTCTGACGGAGCCGGCACGATGACTGTCACCGCCGACCAATTATCGCTAACCGATCTTCCCCTGGACCAGTTTCCGCAAACCGATTTCGTTTTGACTAGCGGCATGGCACGCAATCTGACTGTAACCATCAGTCAGCAAGCCGGCAATCTCTCGTTCAGCGGGAACGGCAGCGTCGAAAAAGTCGCCGCCACCATAGCGGGCTTTGCCCTCAGCGAAGGAAGCGGCAATTTCAAGCTGACCGATACCACAATCGATCTGAGCGATATGTCAGTTTTGGTCAGCGGCCAAAAGGTAACGATGGACGGGACCATCAGCATGGCCAAATCCGGCTTTACTATACTTCTGAACGCCGCCTCAACCCATTTTGACCCGGCGGTACTCACCGGCAGTTCCTTCCAAGGACCCATCGCCTTTCAGGCCAAAATCGAAGGACCGGCAAGCACTCCTCTGGCCACCGGGCAGTTCTCCATACCTCAGGGTTCCTTCGGCGCTGTCTCCTTCACCGCCGCAAGCGGCAACTTTTCTTATAACGGCGGCGTGTTGACCATCAGCGATACCAAGGGCAACGCCTGGAACGGCACATTATATGCCAACGGCGACATCACCCCAACGACCCAGCAATATAAAATGGCGGTTACCGGCCAAGGGGTGGACAGCGCGCTGTTGACCGAAAAAGACATCACCGGCCGGGTCGATTTCGACGCTTACCTGACCGGTCAGGGAACAACCGGGGGGCATGCTTCAGGCAGTTTTCGCATGGGCGAAGGCAGTTTTTCCGGTATCCCCTTCCTGGCGCTGACTGGTGAATTTGTCAAGCAAGGCGATAAAATCAGCTTCAGCAATATCCTTGTCCGCACCGTGGGCGGCAGTTTTCACGCCGAAGGATTTTCTGACGGCGCCATCGTACGGCTGAAACAAGTCGGTGCCCCTGTCAACCCCCGCGATGTTCTCCAAAAGGCAGTCACCGATCAGTTAAAGAAGCTGATTCACTAAAAAGCATCTTACATACAAGGCAGGAGGAATGAAAATGAATGAATTCGTCAATGTTACAGTAGTAAAACCGGCCAATATTTATTTTGACGGCAAAGTAACCAGCCGCACCGTCGTCTTTGCTGACGGCAGCAAGAAAACTCTGGGCATCATGTTGCCTGGCGACTATGAATTTGGCACCGCCGCAGCCGAGACAATGGAAATGCTGGCCGGTGAACTCACCGTTTTACTGCCTGGGCAGGATAAATGGCAAACCTTCGCCGCCGGCGCCAGTTTCTCCGTCCCGGCCAACTCCCGCTTTAAGCTGAAAGTCAGCACAGTTGCCGACTACTGCTGTTCTTATCACGAATAACCTTTCTACAAGGAGCTGCGTCCCCATGGAATCAACCCAATTAGATTTTCTCTATCACTGGTTCGACGGCTATGTAAAAACCTTTTACACTGACGATCCCGAGATCCACCCCCGCATCCTGCAAAAAGAAGAACATACTCTTTTGGTCGCAAAACATTGCAAAGACCTGGCCCAGGCGCTGGGGCTGTCCGGCCCCGATCTCGTGATGGCCGAGGCGGTTGGCTTATGCCATGACGTCGGCCGCTTCAAACAAGTCACCCTCTATCGCACCTTCAAGGATCACGATTCAGTCAATCACGGGCTGTTCGGTGTCGAACAACTCAAAGCCGAGGGAATCGACCGCCAGCTCGCGCCGGAAGATTGGGACCTTCTCGCTTTTGTCGTCGCCTGGCATAACGCGGCTATCCTGCCCCCTCACCCGGATAAGCGCTATCTCACCTTCGCCAGAATCGCCCGGGATGCCGACAAGCTCGACATCTACCGCGTGTTGCCGCCCCAGCCTCCGGCCGACGGCTGCTCACCTGAGCTGATAGCCGACATGCTGGCAGGCAAACTTCTCTATTATGAAGATATCAAAAAACCGGATGACAGGAAACTTATCATGGCCAGCTGGATCTATGACGTCAATTTTCCCTGGACCATCCGGGAAATTGGCAGACGGGGTTATATCGACCGCCTCTTTGCGGCCATGCCACCCTCGCCGCCATTGACCGTCATCCAGAACCGCATCTGCGAGCATATGGCCGCTTTGTCCAACCGTCTTTAACACAAAACCGCCCCCGTAATACGGGGGCGGTTTTATCGTACTCTGGCTAGCAAGCAGCACACGAACTCCAGTTTATTTGCCCGACTTTTTTTCGGCCCACTTGGCGAGAAACTGAGTGGCTGCCTGGATGCTTTTACTTTCGGCTGCTCCCATTTCGCCGCGGCTCTTGGCCAGCATAATAAACCGGCCCTTGTTTTCGGCAGGTAATGGTGCGGCTTCTATAGCGGCCTGGGCGAAAGGTAATCCTTCGCTGGGGGTAAGGTCGACCAACCCAAAAAGACCTTCCAGCAAGAGCTCATCTGGGATGGGTTTGTTCAAATATTCCCGTTTCGGCAAACCCGCCACGGCGATAATGCTGTGGGAATCATCGACAAGCACGGCCTGATTAAAGGTCTTGTACAGTGTTTCCGCATACTCTTGGGCCAGAGCCTCCATGTTGGGCTGGGTGTGATACTTGCGTAAAACGATTGTATTGTTACCGTCGACAAAGATCTCCAGCGGTTCATTTTTGCCGATATGGAAAGACTTTCTGACCTCCTTGGGGATGACGACACGGCCTAGCTCATCCATCCGCCGGACTACCCCCACATCATTTATTGACATTCTCTCAATCTCCCCTTCCTGAAATTCTATTTGACCCTCATTGATAGTCTTGCCGAACTAAATAATTTTATTTTGCTCTCCTTCGACCCGCCACATAATATATTTACATGTTGTTGATGGCGGAAAGAAAAAAGCAAGCCGGTTTGGCTTGCTTTTTTATACTGTCAACCATTCGATTACCACATGGAAATGGAGACGCGATAATTGCCCGGGGTGGCAGCCAACTCAAAGGCTTTTTCCACCTCATTCACCGGGACTTTGTGCGAAATAAGCTTGTCAACCTTCACCGCCCGGGTGCTCAATAGCTCGGCAGCGATCTGCAGATCGGGAAGATCGGCCAGATAGGTGCCAATCAGTTCATATTCCTTGTAGTGAATGGTATTTGAGTCAATGGTCATGCCTGGGGCGGGATAGCCGGCGGCAAACATCAGTATCCGCCCCATGGGAGCAAGCACCTTGATGGCCTGTTCGTTGGCACTGGTAACCCCGACCGCCAGTATGACCGCATCCATTCCTTTTCCCCCGGTGAAACGATCGATTTCCGCCTCAAGGTCCTTGGTTTCGGGATTGACGGTGTAAAAGCCCAACGATTCGCTCAATTGGCAGCGCACCGGGCTGATTTCGCTCACCATGACCCGGCCGCCGTAGACCCGGGCCACCTGGGCGTTGACCAGCCCCAGATTGCCGGCCCCGATCACCAGCACGTTTTCCCCTGGCGATACCCGGAGACGCCGCACGCCATGTACAGCCGTCGCCACCGGCTCCAGATAGCCGCCCTCTTCAAAAGGCAGGTCGTCAGCCAGGGTAAAGATCCGACTGGACGGGTAGACGACATACTGGGCCATGCCAAAATAACCGGTTAGACCGTCCCGGGTAATCTGGGTCGGACGATAGCGGCAGCGACTGATATGGCCGCTGCGGCAATATTCACATTCGCCGCAGCCCAGCGAACCCTGGGGCAAAAAGCCCACCCGCATACCAACCTTCAGCCCCGGCCGGGCACCCTCACCCAGAGCGACAATTTCGCCCGCCATTTCGTGGCCGGGCGGCCAGGGAAACTTCCGGCCCTGGGAAGCCCTGAGACCCGCCCAGGTCTGCCAGTCAGTTGTGCAAATATTGCTTTGATAAATCTTCGCCAGTACTTCTCCCGGTCCCGCCGTGGGAATATCCATTTCCCGCACCGCGACTTTATGAACATCTTCGATGACAACAACCTTCATCTTTGCCATTTTTCTTCCTCCTTTATAGGACACCAAAGAACGAGGCCACACAGCAAACTATGGTCAAAACCAGAAATAGCCGGGAAAACCGCGGGCCGTATTTTACCATATAACTATATGCGCCCAAAATCAGCGCCAGGGGCGCCACTGCTGAAACCAACCCGCCAAAAGTCCCCGAAGTCTCCGGCAGGGCAATCATCACAAAGCTGCCGGCAAGAGCCCCCATCAGCATGAGTCCCACAATCCCGGCTGCGAAAATAAACTTTTGTATCCGGCCGCTGGCCAGGATTTCGGCAATCGCCGCCCTACCGTCACGGTATCCCCGTTGCCACAGGTGATAACTCACTACCATGGTCACCAGCGTAAAGACAGTGAACGGCAACAGCGAGCCCCACATGCTGCCAGTCAGGGCCAGGGGGATAAAAAGACCGATGATGATCGGCTTTAAAAGACCCCAGTCGATGGTATCGCCGATACCGGCGATTGGCCCCATCAAATTGGTCTTCATGGCGTCAATAGTTTCGGCCGCAATATCCTCGCCGGTAGCCCGGCGCTCCTCCATATCGATCACCATACCATGCACAAGGCTGCCCCAGGTCGCCTGGGTATTGAAAAAACCGATATAGCGATTCAGTCCCGCTGTCAGGTCCGCCTTGGCCGGGTAGAGTTTGCGGAGAATGGGGATCATACAGGCGCAAAAGGATACACTTTGCAACCGTGCGAAGGAATTGGACATCTCGGCGATGACATACCAGAGCAGCCACGACCGGACAATATCCCACTTCGTCAGAATCCGCCGTACGCCGTCAGGGGCATTCGAAGCGTTCACGCCGCATCACCACCCTTGCCAAACTGATGGTTGGTATGGATAACAGCCGCGCCAATGCCGACAAACAAGGCAACAGCAATACTGATGCTGAAAAACTTGATCAGCAAAAATCCAATCACGAAATACGGCAACAGATTTCTCCGCCCGATGACGTTGATGGTCAGGGCAAAGCCCACTGCCGGCAGGCAGATACCGGTAATCTCCAGGCCATGCAGCAGCCAGACCGGCGTATTCTTGAGAATAAGCATCACCACATCAGACCCAAAGAGGACAGCCACAAAAACAGGAATGACTCGCAGCGGCAGTTGCAGCAGCATTGGGTAAAGGGTGGCACAGCGGAAAATCCCCTTATCGTCTCCGGCTGCCGCATACTTGTCGGCCCATTCGGCAAAAATAACGTTTTTCGTCCGGCGGACTTTGTCCAAGTAGAGCCCCATCATCCCGATCGGGATGGCCAGCATAAGGGCCAGCGCCGGCGACAACCCCAGTTTTACGGCGATGGGGATGGCGACACAGGCTGAAAGCCCCTCGTCTGCCGGGATATTCGACCCGGCCGGTATCAGCACCAGATACATCAGCTGCATCGTCGCCCCGATCATCACCGCGGCGGGAAGATCACCGACAATGACGCCGATAATGGCTGCCAGCGAAATCGGCTGCCGGAAAATATGGGAAAAAGTATAGCCTGCCCTGGTCCAGGGCACCCAGTATAGCAGCCCCAAAAGTGTCGCCTGGGCAAGTTCGCTCATGGCGTCACCTCCCCTATTTTGCTGTTAACACCCAGCGCCTTCAGCGCGCTTTCCAGGTCTCCGGGAGTGTCTTCCGGCACGGTCTGGAAAAATATTTTCACGCCGCCATTTTGTAGTACAGTCAATTCTTCGGCGTCGCGTCCATCGAGAGTAATATTCTTGAACACCGCCTTGCGGCTCGGGCCGCCCCCCAGGCCGCCGACCTGCAGCCTATCCAGGATCAGACCTGCCTCCCATGCAGCCAGTGCGGTCTTGACATCTTTGAATAGGATAATGGTCGAATTGCTGCTTGGCCCCAGGCCGTCTTTTTTCCACTCGGCCACCGCCTTCTCGGTCGACAGGATGCTCACCTTACAGCCGGGCGGAGCAGCCATGCTGTAAATGCTGCTCATGACCGGATCCTTCGCCAGGTTGTCGTCGATGACAACGATCTGGTTGGCATTCACCGTCTTCATCCACTTGGCAACGACCTGCCCATGAATCAGCCTGCTGTCAATCCGGGCCAGGACAATCTCTGCCATATTACTCCTCCTCTGTTTGGGAACAACTTTGCCGCAGGGCCGCCATGACATTCCTGCAGCCCTCCCGGCCGGCGGCCAGAGCGGCCTCTGCCAGCTCCTCGCCGCACAGCCCCTCGCGTAACAGTACGGCTTCCAGCAGCATGGCCAGACTGACGCCGGCCACTGCGGCGATTTCTTTTCCATTGGCCAGCATCGCCGCCACATTCGCTGGCGTACCGCCAAAAAGGTCGCTCAGGATCAGCGATCCGGCCGGCAAATCATCAATGATTTTTTTCGCCTGCGCGCTAAATTCCTCTGGTGCCATCTCTGGCAGCAGTGACAGGCCAACTACCTTTTCCATCGGACCTACGATCATTTCGGCGCTTCTGATAAGTTCCGCCCCGAAAGCCCCGTGAGTCAATACCAGAATGCCGGGGAGGCCAGCCATCTAAATCCGCCCCTTCACCGCAGGAACTTTGTCCCGGTTGACGACCCAGCGCATGTCGCCACCTTCCAGTACCCGCTTGACTTCTGCCAACAGCAGATAGGGAGTGCGGCCGAAGGCATCGGTGGTGGAGCCTGCCAGGTGAGGTGTAATGGTAACATTCGATAGCCGGAGCAGCGGATGTCCTTCAGGCGGCGGTTCGACCCAGAAAACGTCCAGGGCGGCCCCGCCAATCTTGCCACCCTCCAGGCTCTCCATCAGCGCCTGCTCGTTGATAAGCCCTGCCCGGGCAGTGTTAATCACATAGGCTGTCGGCTTCATCACCGCCAGCTCTTTCTTGCCGATCAGTCCTTCGGTCTCCTTGGACAGGCGGGCATGGACACTGATAAAGTCGGAAATACGGCAAAGCTCTTCCAGGGTAACCTTGCGCGCCCCGGCGGCGGCAATATCCTGCTCTGAGGTAAAAGGGTCATAGGCGACCACTTCGACTTCAAAGCAGCTCAATTTCTTGGCCACCAGGCGACCGATATAGCCAAAGCCGACCAAGCCGACCACTTTGCCGGGCATGTCACCGATAAAGCCGGTATTGGAGTATTTTTTCTGCCAGTTGCCCTGCATCAAGGCGGCGTGGGAGCGGGCTATATTGCGCATCTCAGACAGCATCATGCCGATGGTGAAGTCCGATACGGCGTGGGCGTTGCGGCCCATGGTCTGAAAGACGGCGATGCCTTGGGCCGAAGCGGCCTCCACATCGACATTTTCGACCCCGGCCCGGCAGACGCCGATCATGGTGCAGCGCTTGGCCCGGCTGATGATTTCGGCGTTGAGGGGGGTATGCTGGGTGACGATCATATCGACGTCAGCTACCGCAGTTAATAGCTCCTCCGGCGGTTTGCCTTTTCCGGGACCGAATTTTTCCACCTGGCTGCGCAGATACCAAAATTCTTCCTCGCTGGCAGGCACCCAGTCCACGCAGCTCACTTCGACGCTATTGCCCAGGGTTGACACTACAGCCTCAGTCAACTTCTTCGATGTTAAAAGCGGATCACCGACAACTAATACTTTCATCTCTCATCTCTCCTTATTCATACTTGTCTGCAAATCGGTAATGGCGTGATTGATCTCGGCCAGCGCCGGATAGAGCCGCTGATAGAGGGTATCATACAGCAGGCGGTATTTGGCGTGATTGGCGGCGTCAGGCAAATAGATCTTCTCCGGGTGCCGGACAGCCCCCACCGCCGCCGCCGCGTCAGGATAAACACCTGCCCCGAGGCCTGCCAGCAGCGCAGCCCCCAAGGTCGCAGCCTCCCGCACATCCCGGCCCTTGATGGGGATGCCGGTGACGTCGGCCTTCATCTGGACCCAAAAATCCGAATTTGTCGCGCCGCCAATGGCGCAGATCGAATGGATATCGGTACCGGAAATGGCCCGGATGCCTTCAATATTGGCCTTCATTTCGAAGCACAGCCCTTCCAGCACCGACCGGACGAGGTCCCCCCGAGTCATGGCGGTGGTCAGGCCAACGAAGGCCCCTCTGGAAGCCGCATCGGCTCCCGGGGTATAGCGGCCGCGAAAATGGGGCAGCAGGAGGGCGCCGTTCGAGCCCAGCGGCTGGGCGGCGGCTTCGGCCATCAGCTCGTCGAAGGGGCAATGGGCCAGTTGCTGTTTAAACCATTCCATGATAGCGCCGGAAGACACGATCATCCCCATCATGTAAAACTTGTTGTTGACCACATGGGTGACACAGGTAAAACTGTCTTTAAGATACTGGGGATCGAGGGTCGGCCGGTCGGTGATGACCAGCACCTGCTCGCTGGTTCCGGTGGAGTCAAGCGCCTGGCCGGTATCGATGATCCCGGTGGCAAACGCGCCACAGACATAGTCGATGCCCCCGGCAAACACCTGGGTGCCGGCCTTTAGGCCTGTGAGCGCCTCCACCCGGGGCGTTACCCCACCCACCCTTGTGCCGGATGGCACCGGCCGTGACAGCAGCGAGGACGGAATACCCGCCTCCTGCAAGATGGCCTCCGACCAATTCAAGGTATTCAAATCAAACGCCATGGTCCGGCAGGCCACCGAGTAACCGATGACGGCCTGACCGGTCAATTTATAAGTGATATAGTCTTCGATCTGCAGCCAGCGGGCCGCCCGGGAAAATAACTCCGGGTAGTTTTGCTTGATCCACTGCATTTTGGTAATGCCTGCCACCGAATTGGGATTGATCCCGGTGATCTGAAAAACCGCCGGCGAACCATAGCCCGCCCGCCAAGCCTGGGCGATATCGGCGGTGCGGGTGTCAAACCAGGCAATAATAGGATGCAGCCAGCGGTCCTCGCTGTCGAGCAGCAGGCCGGTTCCGCCCATACTGGCCACCGCCAAGCCGTCACACCCCTGGCCGCCCAACTGTCCCACCACTTCTTTGATGCAGCCTGCTACTGCCTCCCAGAGTTCATCAGGGTTAAATTCCGCCCAGCTATTTTCCAGGTAGTGGGTGATGGTCGGCCGGCTGCAAACCGCCAGAAGCTGTCCCTGGTGGTCGTATACAGCCGCTTTGCAACTGGTGGTTCCCACATCGATGCCCATTAAATATGCCATACCGAGCTACCTCCTTGCCGTTGCCAAAACCATTTTTTCCGTCAAGCCTGGTTGTTGCTCAGGAAGGCTTCCATATGGTTCTTGACATTCTCATAGGCCGCCCCGATGACACTATGATGCAGGGTAAAGTAGTCCACTTTCTCGTTTTCGGCGAACAGACTTCTTACCCTGTCAACCACAGTGATAAAAGTAGCGGTCTGGACATTTATTTTTTTGATCCCGCATTTGATGCATTCCCGGAAATCACTGACTGTGATGCCGGAACCGCCGTGCAGCACCAGCGGCACCGCCACCGCAGCATCAATCTCCTTCAGGCGAGCGAACTGCAGCTGCGGCTCCCGCTTATATACCCCGTGGACATTGCCGATTGCCACCGCCAGGGCGTCGACCCCGGTAGCTTCGTAAAAAGTCTTGGCATCCTTGACCTGGGTAATGAGCATTTCGATATCTTCGGCGCTATATTCACTGCCGCCCACCCGGCCGATTTCCGCCTCCACCGATGCACCATAGCTTCTGGCCAGCCGGACTACTTCGTTGGTTTTGGCGATATTATCAGCCAGCGGCAGCGACGAGCCGTCGAACATGACTGAGGTAAAGCCGCATTCGAGGGCCTGGGTGATCTTTGGCAGGGTCGAACCGTGGTCAAAGTGAACAGCCACCGGCACTTTCGCCTGTTTGGCAGCGGTCACCATCATCGGCCCAATCAGCTCCAGGGGAGAATGCTGCAGCCGCCCTTCGGCTATCTGCAAAATCAGTGGTGAATTCATTTCCTCAGCCGCTCTGATGGTTCCTATAATCATCTCCATGTTGGCGACATTAAACGCCCCAACTCCGTAGCCGGCCTGATCGGCCTTGCTCAAAATATCTTTCAACGTCACTAGTGGCATTGGTCTTCCTCCCTTGTATTACTGCCCGACTGAGCCATTACTATTTAAAACATATTGGCGCAGAGCCCATTCCACTCCCCGCTCTTCATTACTTTTGGTGACTACGTCGGCGCATTGTTTCAGTTCTTCGCAGGCGTTGGCCATGGCGACACCGATGCCGGCCTGCCGGATCATCTCTATGTCATTGCCTTCATTACCGATGGCCATCACCTTGGCAAAAGGGATGGCAAATTCCCGGCAAATGGCCCCCAGCGCCGCCCCTTTGTTGACTGTAGCATCGGTAATTTCCAGTCCCCGGTCGGTATCCTGGGAAAAGTAAAAGACCTCTTCCCACGGCTCGAGCATGCGGCGAGCCTCCTGAATCCGCTCCGGCTCGTCCAACAGGACAATCCGAAAAGGCGCATCTTTTAACGCCGATAAACGGCCTCGTCCCACTGCTTCATAAGGCACGCCATATCTTTGCGAAAACTCGATAGTCTCCTCTGTTACTTCCTGAACCAGCAGGCGGTCGGGGGCATACACCTTAATGTAGTAGTCCCGTTCCTGGAGGAGAGCAACAACCTCTTTCATCTTGGGCAGATTCAGCGGTTTTTTCACCAAAATCTGCTTTTGCCGGATATCGGCGACATAGGCGCCGGCAAAGGTTATCAGCGGAGTCTCTGTGCCCAATTGGCGCGCATATGGCAACACCGAACCAAAGGTCCGGGCCGAAGCCACCGTTACCCGTATGCCCTGGCGAATGATCTCATGGATCACGCTGACCGTCTCCGACGGAATCCGCTTGTTGTCGTCAAGTAAGGTCCCATCCAAATCAATGGCCACAAGCTGAATATCTGACTGCAGCATCCTGCCTTCCCCCATCCTCTTCCCGATTATCAAACAGCCCCGGCAGGCATCGACACCGCAGCTCTCCCCCAACGCCAAAAGGCGTTGACTTGCGTCACGCCTTTATGAGCCATTCGGTATGAAAGATACCCGGGCGGTCAACCCGTTCATAGGTGTGGGCGCCGAAATAATCACGCTGGGCCTGGATGAGGTTTGCTGGCAATACGGCCCGGCGATAACTGTCAAAGTAGCTCAGCGAAGCGCTGAACGCCGGGATGGGTATCCCCAGTTGCTGGCAGGTCGACACCACCAGACGCAGGTCGGCCTGAGTCCGGTTCAAGACCTCGGCGAAAAAGGGATCGATCAAGAGATTGGCGAGTTCGGGGTTGCGGGCATAGGCGTCGCGGATGCTCTCCAGGAACCGCGCCCTGATAATGCAGCCCCCTCTCCACAACAGAGCGGTCTCGCCAAACTGCAGATTCCAATTATAATTTTCGCTGGCAGCTCTCAGCAAGGCAAAGCCCTGGGCATAAGAGCAGATTTTAGCGGCATAAAGCGCATTTTCCAAAGCACCTAGGAAAGCGGCGCGGTCACCGCCAAAGCTGTCTTTCGGCCCCTGGAGAATGGCGCTGGCAGCAACCCTCTCTGTTTTATACTCGGACATGCTCCTGGCGAAGACCGCTTCGGTGATGGTCGGAATGGGCACACTGAGTTCCAGCGAATCCTGGGACATCCAGCGCCCCGTTCCCTTTTGACTGGCCTTGTCCAGAATGACATCCACCAGAGGCTGCCCGGTGAGCTCATCTTTTTTACCGAAGATTTCAGCAGTAATTTCGATCAGATAGGATTCCAGATCGCCCTTGTTCCAACCCTCAAAAGCGGCCTGCATCGCTCCGGCATCCATGCCCAGAACCTCTTTGAGGACAGTATAGGCTTCGGCAATCAACTGCATATCGCCATATTCGATGCCGTTGTGAACCATCTTGACATAGTGGCCGGCGCCATCCTGCCCGACATAGCTGCAGCAGGGTACACCCCCGACCTGAGCCGCAATACTGGTCAAAATGGGGGCGACTTTTTCATAGGCGGCGCGGTTGCCGCCCGGCATGACGCTCGGTCCCTTGAGGGCTCCTTCTTCTCCGCCCGATATCCCCACACCGAGAAAGTGGATGCCCTTGGCCTCCAGATCCTGGCTCCGCCGCCGGGTGTCAGGAAAGTAGGTATTTCCACCATCGATCAAAATATCGCCAGCCTCCAGATAGGGCAATATTTCAGCGATCATATCATCGACAGGCTTACCGGCCTTGACCATCATGATAATTTTGCGGGGCCTCTCCAGCATGCCAGCCAGCTCGGCCATGGAGAAAGCGCCGTGCAGCAGACCCTTGCCTCTGCCTTCCACCAGGTCTTTGACTTTGCTGGTTGTGCGGTTGAATACCGCAACACTGTGGCCTTTGCTTGCCATGTTCAGGGCCAGATTTTCCCCCATGACCGCGAGGCCGATGAGGCCGATATCACATTTTTTCCCCATTTCCATCCCTTTCTCACACCCAGGTGCGCTGTATTTCGGCAATTGCCTCAAATTCTTGCTGTAAATTCCAGTAAATCCGTTCATAGATGGCAAAAAGCTGCTGATACCGCCCGTGGTTAAATTCGTCGGGGAAATAGCGCTCTTTGATATTGATCAGATTGCCGACTTCCTTGATGTCGCCGATGATCCCCAAGGCGAACATCCCCAGCACTGCCGCTCCGAAGGCCGCACCTTCCGGCTCGCCGGGCACGGTGATCACCCGGCCGAAAACATCGGCCATGATCTGCACCCAGAGCCGCGACCGGGTAAAACTGCCGCTGACGCGAATCTCGCCCGATTTTCCGCCCACTTCCTCCAGGGCGTTGAAAACGCTGAACATGCGGTAGACGATCCCTTCCATGGTGGCCCGGACCAGATGGCGCTTGCCATGGTTCAGGTTGAGTCCAAAGAGAACGCCGCGGGCGTTGGCGTTATAATAGGGCGCCCGTTCACCGGAGAAGAAGGGCAGCATGATCAGCCCGTCTGAGCCGGCCGGTTTCTGCTCGGCGTATCTGCTGAGAATCTCATAGGTGTCGAGACCAAGTTTTTCGGCCACACGCTGCTCGGTGGCCGCGAATTTATCGCGGGCCCAGCGAAAAGCGATGCCGCCATTGCTGATGGCTCCGCCGATCACCCAGTAATCCTCAGTCATATTATAGCACCATGTTCGGCCCTTTTCGTCGACCTTGGGCTTGTCGGTGACAATACGGGCGGCGCCGCTGGTGCCGATCATCGCCGTCACCTGCCCCGGATTAACCGCCCCAGATCCGATATTGGACAAAATGCCGTCCGCCGCACCCATAATAATCGGTGTCTTTGACGAAACGCCGAGACTTGCGGCCATCTCGGGAAAGATATTCTCCACGATAAAGGTGGTAGGTACCACCTCGGACAGCATATCGCGGGAGATGCCCATAATCTTGAGCAGTTCAGGGTCCCAGTCCATGATATGGGGATTATACATAGCCGATGCGGTAGCAATCGATTTATCGACAAGATATTTGCCAAACAGGCGGTTAAAAATATATTCCTTAATGCCGATAAACTTGGCGGTGCGGGTGAAGATCTCCGGCCGCTCCTGCCTGAACCACAGCACCTTGGACAAAGGATACATGGGGTGGAGCGGGCAGCCCGTCCGCCAGTAGATATCCTTGGCATCATGCTCATTTTTTAGTTTTTCGGTGTAGAGCTGACTACGCGAATCAGCCCAAATCAGCATATTGTGCAGCGGGATTCCTTCGGCGTCCACCGGCATGAGACTATGCATCACTGCACTGAAACAGATGCCGGCCAGGGCATCAGGCGCCAGGCCGCTTTGCTGCATCGCCCGGTTTACGACCTGCACAAATGCCTTGAAGATCTCGACTGCATCCTGCTCCGCCCAAGCCGCCTGCGGAGTAAAAAGCGGATAATCCATCGACTGGTTGGCAAGAGAACTGCCATCCGGGTTGTAGATAACCGCCCGACAGCCGGTAGTCCCAATATCGACACCCATAATCGCTTGTCTTTTCACAGCGAACCTCCTTATCATCAAACATTTTTCCATCACAGCTTCATGCCAGAAGCCTCATGTCGGTAAATACGACTCAGCGATAATTTCCGGTCTTCATTGCAATCAGGCTGCTGTCAATGCGGCGATTCATGGCCTGCAGGGCTGGGTAAAGATATTTATAAGCCTCTTCGTAGATGGCGCGGTATTGCCGCTGCCGCCCCTCATCCGGCTGATAGACGATCTCATCCCGCCTGATCTGACGGACGGCGTCGGCCGAGTCCCGGTAAATTCCGGCTCCCAGGCCGGCCAGCATGGCCGCTCCCAGGGTCACCACCTCCGGCACATCCATGCACACAATGGGACGTCCGAGGATATCGGCCTTCATCTGCATCCAGAAAGGCGACCGTGTAGCTCCTCCCACCACATGAACAGAGTGGATGGGCTGGCCGGCCACTGCCTGCATACCTTCGATAATGCTATTGGCTTCATAACAAAGTCCTTCTAAAATCGCCCGGGCAATGTCCCCTCTGGTATGGGCTGTCGTCAGACCGACGAAAGCCCCTTTCGACAGCGGGTCGGAGCCGGGGGAATGCTTGCCGCGAAAATGGGGCAGCAGCAACACTCCTTTTGCTCCGAGGGGCGACTGCTCGGCCTCGGCCACCAAGGTGGCAAGATCGGTTTTCGCCAGCTCACTGCGGAACCAGTCGAGAATACAGCCTGACGAAATGACCTGTCCGCCGAGATAATACTTATCATCCACCACATAATTGACACAGGTAAAGTTGGTGTCAATATGGCGCACTTCGTTGGTCGGCTCATCGACAACCATCAGAATCTGCTCGCTGGTGCCGATGGCGCTCAGCACCTGGCCACTTTCGACCAAACCGCTGGCAAAAGCGCCGCAGACATAGTCGAGACCTCCGGTAAACACCGGTGTCCCCTCGCAAATTCGGGTTGCCGCCGCCGCTTTGGCGGTAACGGCCCCCACCCGTCCTCCCGACGGTTTGAGGGTGGAGCAGATGCCTGGAGGAATATTTGCGTGGGCCAGAATTTCCCTGCTCCACGCCCGCTCACGCAAGTCGACCGCCATCGTCCGGCAGGCCACCGAAAGATCGACCGCCGCTTCCCCGGTCAAACAATAGTACACATAGTCCTGCATTGAAAGCCAGTGCTTGACCTGGCTGAATTTCTCCGGCATTTTGTCGCGAATCCACTGCACCTTGGTAATGCCGGCCATGGGATTGGGCACGATGCCGCTGATCGAATACACTCGCTCAGAACCCATCGTTTCCCGCCACCAGCGGGCCTCCTCCTCTGTCCTGGTATCAAACCAGGTGATGGAACGATGAATCCACTCGTCGTTTTCGTCCAGCAGAACTCCGGCCGCCCCCATACTGGCTACCGCGATGCCGTCGATGGCTTCGCCATCCAGTTGACAGGCCACTTCATTCAGTGTTTCCCGGACGGCTTGCCAGATTTGCCCGGGGTCAAATTCGGCCCAGTTATTTTCGAGGTAATGGGTATTGATTTGACGGCTCGCAGTGGCTTTGAGCTTGCCGTCGGCCGCATAGGCGGCTGCTTTACAGTTGGTGCTGCCGACATCGATGCCTACTAAACAGGCCATCTCTCAGACTCCTTTACTCCACACCGATCACTATTTGATGACAGTCAGGTCAGGGATTCGGGCAATTTCATCGCCCAATTCGTCGATACAAGGACTCACCGCGATCCTGAGACCGCCCCGGCCCACCAGATCCATCCCGTCGCTGATGTTTTTCAAAGATACTAAATGAGTAAGAATTTTTTTCGCCGCAATCTTGCCGCTCCGGATCATCTCAAGCGCCAAGGCGTTGTGGCGCGGCGCCGAGGAAAATGCGCCATACACGGCGATCTGGCGATAATGGACAAAATTAGCGTCCATTTCGATGGTAGGCTGGTTTTGCGGCAGACCGGCGAACAGACATACCTTGCCCATCTTGCTGGTCATGGAAATCCCGAGGATCTGGGCCTCATGGGTCCCGGCGGTGACAATGACCACATTGGCCCCCAGGCCACCGGTCAGTTCCATGACGGCTTTCACACCGTCGGTGGAACTCAAATCTATGTAAGCGTCGAAAGCAAACTTTGCTGCTTCCTCCAAACGCTTTGCGCTCCGATTAATCAGGAAGACCTTGCCGGCGCCGCGTGCCCGCGCCAGCTCGGCGTGCATCAGGCCGATCGGTCCGGCGCCAATGACGGCTACCGAATCCCCCAGACCGATGTTCATCACTTCCTGGGCGTTCAAGACACAGGCCAGAGGCTCGGCCAGCGAGGCCTCAATATACGAAACTTCTTCAGGAATCCGATTGACATTTCCCGCCCGGATGGCTCCGGCCGGAACCAGCATATATTCGGCAAAGCCCCCATTGTAATGGTGGGCAATGGTTTTTCGGGTATAACACATATTCTGCCAGCCGGACAGACAATAGCTGCAGGCGCCGCAGCCGATGGCCGGCGCGACAATCACCCGCTCACCGGCGGAAAAATTCTTTACATCAGGTGCCACTTCCACGATTTCTCCGGCGATTTCATGACCGAGAACAATCGGCGGCTTGATGGCCGCATGACCGTGGCGAAAGGTCCTGAGATCCCCGCCGCAAATGGCGCAGGCTTTCACTTTCAGCAAAAAAGTGCCTGGCTCGACCTGGGGCTTGGCGATATCCTCGATCACCATTTTGCCGATTCCTTGATATATTGCTGCTTTCACACCATTCTCCCCTTTTTGCGCCTTAGCTTATTCTGCACTGATCGTTTATTTAGACGTCCAGACGCGGAACTATCAAGCGCCTGGACGCTAAATAACGCCTATACAGTTTGCTAATTTTTAAACGAGGTATACCTAATTCCCTATAAAGAAGACAGTTCTTAGATAAACATGCTCAAGATCAGGGTAAATACCAGGGCGCAAACCGAAAGAATGGTCTCCAGCACCGTCCAGGTTGCCAGCGTTTCCGGCACGGACATGCCGAAATATTCTTTGATCTGCCAGAAGCCGGCATCATTCACATGGGAGGCGACAAGGGAGCCCGCTCCAGCGGAGATGGTCAAGAGTTCTGGGCTGACGCCAGGCGTCATCGCCAGAATAGGAGCCACGATGCCGGCGGCGGTCATCAGTGAAACGGTAGCTGAACCGACGGCGACCCGGATCATGGCGGCGATCAGCCAAGCCAGCACGATCAGATTGACATGGGCGGCGGTCGCCATTTTGGCTACTTGCTCGCCTACGCCGCTATCGAGCAGAACGCGGTTGAACGCACCACCGGCGCCGATAACCAGGATCAGGACAGCGATGGGTCCCAACGATTGGTCACAGAATTTGCTGACCTGGGTCATGCTGTAACCGCGCCACAGTCCGAAGGTAAAAGATCCGATGAGAACCGAGATAAACAGCGAAGTAATAGGATTGCCGATAAAGTCGCAGAAGACGCGGACAGAAGACTCCTTCGGCAGATAGATGTCGGCGAAGGTTGCTGCCAGCATCAACAGAACCGGCGACAGAATGGTCAGAACGGTCATGGTGAAGTCGGGAAGCTCTGCATCGCTGCGAGCCGGCCGGGCAATGTCGATAAACCCTTCCGGCACTCCTTTATAGAGCTTTTTGGAGGCGTAATTTGCAAATAGAGGACCAGAGATAATCGCGGTAGGCAGACCGACGATAATAGCATAAAGGATGGTTTTACCTACGTCAGCTTTGAAAATAAGGACGGCAGCCATAGCGGCGGGATGGGGCGGAATCAGGCCGTGGCAGACCGACAAGCCAGCTACCAGCGGCAGGCCGATTTTAATCAGCGACAACCCGGTTTCTTTTGCAATGGTGTAGACCAGGGGAATCATGAGAACAAAGCCAACCTGGAAAAATACAGGAATACCGACAATAAAGCCAACACACATCATAGCCCAGTGAACATTGTCCTTGCCAAAGAGGTTGATCAGCGTCTTGGCGATCCGCTCGGCACCGCCCGACTCTTCGAGCATTTTGCCCAGCATTGCTCCCAAACCGACGACGATGGCGATAAAGCCAAGGGTGTTGCCAAGACCGGTCTGGATCGATCCTACCAGCTTATCAAGGGGCATTCCGGCAGCAATGCCGACAAAGAAGCAGACCAGAATCAAGCTGATAAATGGATTGACTTTCAACTTGGTGATCAGGATGAGCAGCAATATTACTGCTACAGCGACAATACCTAATAGCATTCGTTTCTCTCCCTTTCCTTATGGTTTCGGTACTGAGTTACCTCCAACTACCTTGCGGCTATTGCAGGGCATCCCGCCCTATCCAAAGCCTGCCGCATACCCCCTTCCATCAAATCCGCCCCAGCCGAAGTTCGGCTTTGGCAGCGTAGCACCAGAGTAAAACTAGCTCTTAAACAAGCAGAAATTGCCTTCAGCATCAAACCGCATGTCAATCGGTCCGCTTAGAATTTCAATATTCGGGTTGGCCTTGGCTTCCTCCAGCAGGCTTTCCGAAATATATATGTCACCCATATGCATGGTGTCCTGAATGACGATCACACGCGCCTGGGCTATATCATGGGCGTTGCAGGTCTTTACCGCGGCCTTGATGGCGTCTTCATCGGTATCAAACATCGGCGGAATGCGCGCCGGTCCAAACACCGTGGAGGTAATGGCGTTGGCATAGGTCGACTGATAGTCTATCTTGCTGAACAATTCACGGGTGATCATATCGGCGGCGCCCATGCCGTTGGCGTTGCCATGGGTCGCCTCGGTGAGATCAAGCACCACAAGCTTGGCGATCTCCGGGCCGCCGGACGCATAGGGCGTGGGGTAGCGACCGGTGATGTTGGGGTCCATGCCGTCACCGGAACAGTCTTTGCCGATCCGGTCAACAA